>NZ_KB898495.1 GCF_000377645.1 Thiomonas sp. FB-6
CCTTTGCCCTTGGGATAGTGCGGCTCGATCACCTCGCACAACTGCGCCCACGGCACGATCTCGTCCATCGTCTGCAGGAACACGTCGCGCTTCGTCGGCTTACGGTATTGCTCAAATCCGGCGGCTTGATCGGCGGCCATGGCAAGGGTCTGTTGCTTCATCTACCTTCAACGCACGAGCCCCCTCGGCGGTGGACCTTCTTCAGCGTTGCCCTAAGTCCTTGAGCCGTCAAGATCCGGCCCTGCCGCCCTGATAACTCACTACTGACAACATTCAACACAACCAGATGAAAGACTCCATGCAGAAGTCCTTCACCTGATCCTCACCACGCCGGCAACGACGTCAAGCAGCCAAGCTCCCAAGCTTGCCACCAGCACGCATCCTCTTCGTCAGCTCCCGGAGCGCCGAGTAGGCCCTGGCGTTCAACTCCGTGTCTGCCAACGTGGCCGCCGAATGCAGCCGCGTGCCTCGGTTCCTCCGTCGCCGGAGCTTGGCTTCACCTATCTGGTCCACATGCTCCACCGCGACCCGCACGAGCGGCGTCAAGATGGGCTTCAACTTTCTGTAGCTGAAGTATGAGGACAGCTCGGTGAAGTTGAACTCCCTCCAGTCCGAGACCAACGCTTCCGGGACACCCTTGCCCGTGAACGTGATCTCCGTCCGTGCCCGGTGTTCCTTCCTGGGCAGCGAGACGGGCAGGCCCTCTCGAATCGTCGTCTCCTTCACGTATAGATGCTGCATCACGTCGGCACCCTTGTCGCCGACATAGACGTTGTATCCCTCATCCAGGTGATGTCGGCGCAGCCGGTGCGAGCGAAGGCTCAGCGTGTCCAGCTTGCCGCGAGACATGCGTCGGTTCTCCGACGCCATGAACGTGGAGAACTTGTAGAACCCGTAGGCCATCTCCACCAGATCATCCCGGCTGTTGAACCGGCTGTAGGCATCCAGGGCGATCTCGATCGCATGCACGGTCACCGGCTCCGCAAGCGGATGGTCATGCGTGAAGCCCGCCAGAGCCTCTTCCACGTCCTGCCAGCTCTCGGGCTCCTGCAGCCTTACCAGGAACTCGGTGGCGGCCCCACCGGGCCCAGGGTTCACCGGCTTGACATGGGGAACGCCGACGCGCTTCCGGGCCGTGTCGAAGTTGCTCGGGCTGGCGGTCACGACGTGCAGCTCGACCCAGTCAACAACCGCACGGAATTTCAGTGCGGCATAGGCATCGCTGCGGTGCGCAGGGGAACGCTTCGGCTTCGTGGAGATCAGCTTCAAGGTCATGGGCGCGGGCTCCTTTCGTGGGGTGGGTCAATCGTGCGAAACCCACCACGGTAGCGAGCGTTCTTAGGCAGTGCAAATAGTCACTGCACACTGAGCTTTCGAGGCCCGCCGACCTTCCGTCACCGGTGACTGAGATCCCGAAGAATTCGATGCCTGAGCCCGCAATTGCGGCTCAGCGTAGGGTGGGTGCAAGCAGCTCACGATAGCCCGTCAGAAGCGCTCCTAGCGGCTCAGGCACTGCTTCATCAGGCACGCCGGCGACTTGAGGTTCGCTGGCGTTGGCGGCTGGGCTATGCGCGTGGCGTGCAGGGCCGCGCAATGAGGCCGGCCTGCTCTGATCACCGCCAGATCACCCCTTCGCAAATCCCGTGGCCAGATGCATGGCTTTAGCGGCCGGGCTGTGCCAGCCTTGCAGCCATGGCGGCGCGATGATCCTCGTGGAGGTGGTCGCGCTGACGGTCATCCGCGCGCAGACCTTCATTCAGTTCATCCCGCACCGCGAACGCGCGTTGCTGCAAACTGTGATTCGCGGAAATGAGATCAGTCAAGGCTTCAAGGCTCCGCGAGGCAAGATTGCCCTCACCTGGGAGGCATCGTTGCAGCGCCTGTATTTCGGCCTCAAGCTCCTTGACCCTTGCTTCCCATACCTGCATCGGGCCACTGCGACCCCAGCCGATTGCGGCCCATACGGCTTGGCGCGAATCTCGCGCTCGCTCAAGCAGACCGGGCAGCGCTAACACCGCAGCCCGCAGCGTCTCGTCGGCGAGTCGCAGCCGCAGGATAGAGTCGTGCTTCTTGAGCGCGACCGTGGCCTTGTAGGTCATCCCCGTATAGATCGCACTTGCTATGGCCGCCAGCGCGGAGATCAAGCTGATCGAGTCTGACGTTCTCCAAGCCATGCCTTCCCCTGTTGATGATCTCTACGATCTGACCAACTGCGGCCGAGACCACGTCAGCGGTTAGCCTGCGCCGACAGGTCTCCCCTGTCAAGCCGCGCCCCGCATCAACTCGACTAGTCGCTCCTGCACCACCGTCAGCGGCTCGCGCACGTCCTCTGCGCTCAACGCCACGTAATGCCTGTGCAGAACGTCAGCCCGTGCCGGCGTGTGGTTGAGGATGCGCCTCAGCACGGCGTCGCTGATCGCCAGCTTTTGCCCGACCGTCGCCAGCATCTTGCGCAGGTCATGCAGCATGAAGCGGGGCGCACCGACCACCATCGCGGCGCGTGCGAGGTGCTCGGCACTGACCCTGGCGAACAGTTCCTGCTCCGGTTCCAGCCCGTCGCAGCGCCGTTCCAGGATCTCGCGCATCAACGGCGTTACGGGCAAGGTGTGCGCCTTACCGTTCTTGGTCATAGGAACGACGAGGACGCCCGTGGCGAGGTCCACGTGCTGGCGCTGTAGTTCCCTGCACTCTGTGCGACGCAAGCCCGTGTAGAGCGCCAGGAGCAGGAAGTCGCGCTGCTTCTCGTTCAACTTTTCGATGGAACCCCGCCACGCTGGCAGGTCGGCTTCCTGCAAGACCCTGGCGCGAGGTTTCGCACGATCGGGAAGCAAGCCAGCCGCCGCCAACCGTGTGAAAGGGGATTCCAGGCTCAGTCCGTGCACGGCGTTCACATACCGAACCAGCGCTCCCACGGCGCCCCGGCAGAACTCGACCACAGCCGCCCCGCAGCTCTGGGAAAGTCTCCTGCAATTACCCCGAATGTCCCCCGAATTCAGAGCTGTGACGGGGACATTCAGGAAGGGGCCGAAGTGCGTCCGCCACATCGAGTCTTAGCGCTTGATGCTCGACGTTGTCGAAGCAGCCGCGAGGTATGCTGTTGTCGGGCATCGCGAAGCTCGTCGCGTTGTCCCAGTTTTGTCCCACTTGGAGGGCCAAAAGCACCCGGAAACGGGCTTTCGGGCTTCGGCTGGATCCTGTGAAATCAAGGACTTAACGTCGGCCTGCTCACCGTCTACGACATGTGCAAGGCCGCCGACCGCGGCATGACCATCACCGACGTGCGCCTGCTGGAAAAGCATGGCGGCAAGTCGGGGGACTGGGTGGCGGGCGACGCGGCGTAGCGGCTTTACCCGATGTCGAGCCCGAGGCTCACCGGCCCGCGGTGTGATGCAGTGCGCCGAATCCTCGTGCCAGCCTCGCGAGGCGGGTGTCCAGGGTCCAGAGCAGGGCCCCGGGCGTGATCAGCGTCGAAGCGAGGAGCGTCATGTCGACAAGGCCGCAGCCCTGGCCGTAGAGGCGTTCGCGTTCCACGAAGGCCCCGACCTCATCCAGGCCGGCAACCCGCGCGGGCCGTAGTGAGGCCAGGGCGGCCAGTGTTCGTGCGCGGTCCGGAGGCGTCCCGCAGCTCAGTTCGCCGAGCACCATCGGATGGACGAGCACTCTGTCGGAATCCAGCAATGCGGCCAGCGTCGCGTTGCCGCGCCGGAAGTGTTCCACCCACACCGAGGTGTCGACGAGCACGTCGCTCATGCGTGCGTTTCCCGGCGGCGAGGGATCTCTTGCATCGACGGCTCCGAGCCTCCGAGGGCGGCAAGGCGCTTCGCCGCCTGGACCCGGATAAAGGTCTGGATCGCCTCGCGAAACAGCTCGGCCTTGCTCATGGACGGGTCGGCAGCTTCAAGCGCGCGTTGGTAGAGCGCATCGTCAATCGTCACGGTGGTGCGCATGCTGTTCGCTCCTTGAGGCATCGTGTTTGATGCAAGTATGCATCATCGGAAGCATCAGTGCGGGTTGGCCCCTGCGCGGGCAGGGCTGCTCGGCGCCAACGACGGGGAACGTTGGCTTCGGGGGCGCGTCGCCTCAGGGCCCGTTCACGGCGGCCAGTGCGTCGAGCACGCCGGGTGGGCAGCGGGCGCCGGCTTCCGTGCAATAGTGGCTTTTCAGCGGGAAGGCCGCGTCCACCAGGCGCTGGCGGCCCATGGCGGGAGTCCATGTGGGATGGTGGCCGAGCACGTACGCTGCCGCGGCGCTGACCAGTACCGTGGCCCCGCTGGTGCCTTGCGTGGCTGCGCCGTAGTAGATGTCGCCGCCGAGCAGCCTGCCGCTTTTCGAGCCCCCCTCCAGGTCTTGCGGATTCTCGACCGTGGCGCCCTGGGCAAGGATGATGGGCAGAGCCGCCATGCGCCGCGGCTCGGTGTCGGCCGCGTCGAAGGGGTCGTCCAGCCCGAAAATGCCCCCGGGCGCCGCGAGGGTCGCGACAGGCCATCGGTTCCTGCAGTGCGGCGAGGCCCTCGTTGAGGTCCACGCCGAGGAAGCCCGACCCCTGCGCGCCGACCAGGGCTCCGTCGAAGCCGGGCGCCCGCGTGTACTGCGCTCCCGCAGCGAATGACAGGAGTCAGCCGTCGGGCGAATGTTCCGCATAGGGGGCTGCCATCTTTTTGCCCAGTTCAGCTTCGATCCGTGCCCAGATTCCACGGAAGTGGATGCGGCAGAAGGCCATCGAGCACCGCATCCTCCACCGCGCCAGCAGGCATCGCCTGCCGCGAGCCTGCATGGCGCGGATGTTCTCGACCAGACGCTGACGATCGAACCCAGCCCATATGGGAGGGATCACCGTCAACAGGTTCTGGCCGCAGTAGGGAGCTACTTCGGTGAAGAAGATCTCCTTCAATTCGGCAACCGGCACTCCGACGATTCGTCGTGCGATGAATTCGTAATGCACTTCGTTGTCGATGAAGGCGTCGGACAGCGCCTCCCATACATCCTCACGGCGCTCGTCGCTCAGCGCAGTTCCCATCGCCGGAATTCCTCCAGTTCGTCGTCGGCCGTCCCCACCCAGGATTCAGCGACAAGGCTGCCGGCCACACTACCCATCAGCACGATGGCGACCGCGCACACGACCGCGCCCGGGCCGCAAAGCGGAGCCGCGAGAACCGCGCCAGCGACGCTACCGCCTACCATTCCGCCGCCGATGAGGACTCCTTGCCGGATCGCCTCCGCGCGCTTGTCGTCCGCCACGGCTACCGCATGTACTGCCAGGATGGCGGTAACGACCAAACCGACCTTTCCGAGAACCCCCAGGCGTCTCGTGGCGGCGCTCACTTTGGAGCGGTCGCGTGACGCCGACTCGATGACGCTGTAGAAAACCTTGCTCTTCTCCCCCTCGGACAGCCCGTCGAACGGGCGCTGGAAGTGCTCGACGGCATAGTTGTCCAGCAGCGCCCTCAGCGACGGCCCATCCTTTTTCATCGACTCCGCATACGCCCGCCCCTGCGCCGAGGAAGCCACCCGCGTCTCTTCCATGATCTGGTTGCGCATGCGCTGGCACAATCTCGCGCCTTCGACGACGCTGACCCGTCCGGCACCGACCTCGCCCAGCAGGTAGTCGACTTGCGTTGCGCTGCGGGCCGCGACGCCGTGCAGGCGCAGGCGGTTGCCCGTCATGCAGGCCGCGTAGGCGTACGACCCGTCGTCGAACAAGACCCGGCATGAAACATCCTCGCAGCTCGCGGTCTCGTCGAGCTGGAAGCCGAGTCATGGCCTGTCGCGCACCGGATCGGAGGCGGAGCAGCCGTCCGTGCCGTGCGGCGCCGTATGCGCCGCCGCTCCAGGCGACATGCCGACGTCGAAACCGTCCAGGGTCTGACCGCTGCCTTGCTGGCTGGCCACCAGTTCGGGCGGCCGCGGGCAGCGGCATGCACAAAGGTCGCCTTCGAGCGCGGTGTTGCGGCCGCAGAAGGTTTCGTGGTGACGTGGCCCTGCGCAGGTGATCACCCCGGTGGATTTGCAGGCACGGCATTCGACCGTGTCGCCCTCAAGCGCTGCAGGCCGGCCCAGGATGGTGACGTTGGAGCTCGCGCTGACCACGACACCGCCCGCGGTCGTCGTGTCGCCGAGGCAGATGTGGTGTCGTCTCACGGGGGCGCGCGTGTGCCGGGGCCGCAAAGCGCACAGGCTATGCCTTTGCGGCGCTCGCCGCTCGCGGCCAAGGCCATTCCCCGATTTCCCGATGTGTTCGTCATGCCATGTGCACGGCCACCGACCGCGGCATGACCATCACCGGCGTGCACCTGCTGGAAAAGCATGGCGGCAAGTCGGGGGACTGGGTGGCAGGGGACGCAACTCCTTGATCTGCACGCGCGGAACGAGGGGTCAGGAGCCTGTGTGCTGGGCCTTTCTGGCCCATTCGAATTCAATTCTTTCCCAGACGCGCCGGAAACGCCGACGGAAAAGCGCAACCGTGATTCGATGCCTGATTCGCGCCCATCGAGATCTGCGATTGTTCTGCAGCATGTCACGGATGCATTTCGCCAGGCTCTCCTTGTCGAATCCTGCCCAGATCGGGGGAATCGTGGCCAGCAAGTTCGGGCCACACTGGGGCGCCACCTCGTTGAAGAAGATCTCCTGTAGCTCAGCTTTCGGGATTCCCGCGATCCGGCGTGCAATGAATTCGTAATGCACTTCGTTGTCGATGAAGGCGTCGGACAGCGCTTCCCAGACGTCCTCCCGTTGCTGCTCGGTCAGCGTAGATTCCATCGCGCGAATTCCTCCAACTCCTCCTCGGCTGTTCGTTCCACCAACTCTGCAGCCAGACCGCCGAGGGTGCTACCCAGCAACACGATCGCGACGGCACAGACCACCGCCCCCGGGCCGCAGATGGGGGTGACGAGCAGGGCTCCTGCAACTCCACCCCCGACCATGCCGCCGCCTATCACGGCACCCTGCCGAATAATCTCCCGGGGCTTGTCATCCGCGATCACGACAGCATGCAACGCCACGATTGCGGTGACGATCAGCCCGACTTTGCCCAGGATGCGGAGCCGGCGGGTTTCCGTCGAAAATTCGAGATTGTCGCGTCCAGAGGACGCGACAATCGAGTAGAAGACCTGGCTCTTCTGGGACTCGGATAGGGAGGAAAAGGGGCGCTTGAAAAGCTCGCTCGCATATTTGTCCAGCAGCGATTCCAATGCCGTTCCGGTCGGCTTTACCTTTTGTGCGTAGGCCCGTCCTTGTGCCGAGGATGCCACGCGCGTCTCTTCCATGACCTGATTGCGCATGCGCTGGCAGAATCTCGCGCCCTCCACGACGCTGACCCTCCCGGCGTCGACCTCGGCCTGGACCTCGCGCGAGATGCGCTGGATGTTGCTCTTGTAGAGTTGGCGCAGCCTGGCGTCCCGGATTGCGTCTGTTGCGAAGCGACTGCCGGCGGCCTCGAATTCATCGCGAGCCAGTTGCAGCGGACTGGGCAGACCGTGCTCCTGGTTGACGGGGAACGGGCCAGTCAGTGGGGGTAGCTGATGGTCGGGCTCGCCGATCGCCGAGGTCGGGGCTCTCACGTGGCGATCCTTTCGAGCAGGAAGGCGATCAGGGATGCCTCGGCACGGACCTCGCCCAGCAGGTAGTCGACTTGCGTCGCGCTGCGGGCCGCGACGCCGTGCAGGCGCAGGCGGTTGCCCGTCATGCAGGCCGCGTAGGCGTGCGACCCGTCGTCGAACAGGACCCGGCATGACACACCCTCGCAGCTCGCGGTCTCGTCGAGTTGGAAGCCAAGCCATGGCCTGTCGTGCACTGGATCGGAGGCGGTGCTGCCGTCGGTGCCGTGTGGCGCCGTAAGCGCCGCCGTATGCGTGGCTGCCCCAGGTGGCATGCCGACGCCGGAACCGCCCACGGTCTGATAGCTGCCCTGCTGGCTGGCCACCAGTTCGGGCGGCTTGCGGCAACGGCAGGCACAAAGGTCGCCTTCGAGCGCGGTGTTGCGGCCGCCGAAGGTTTCGTGGTGACGAGGCCCTGCGCAGGTGATCACCCCGGTGGATTTGCAGGCGCGGCAGTCGACGGTGTCCCCCTCGAGCGCCGCGGGCCGGCCCAGGATGGTGACCGTGGAGCTCGCGCTGACCACGACACCGCCCGCGGTCGTCGCGTCGCCGAGGCAGATGTGGTGTCGTCTCATCAGGTTGAAGGGCGGCAGATCCAAAAAAGTGGACAGGCTATGCCTTTCAGGCGCCGGCCGCCCGCGGTCATGGCAATGCCCCGATTGGCACCTTTTCACGCTAGGGCATTTGCAAGGCCGCCGACCGCGGCATGAGCCTCACCGACGTTCAACTGTCGGAAAGGCATGGCGGCAAGTCGGGGGCTGGGGGGGCGCAGGCCTCACCGGCCTGATCCTTGCT
Source organism: Thiomonas sp. FB-6 (assembly GCF_000377645.1). GTDB lineage: Bacteria > Pseudomonadota > Gammaproteobacteria > Burkholderiales > Burkholderiaceae_C > Thiomonas_A. The sequence goes on from NZ_KB898495.1 coordinate 8,388, forward strand.
CGGGCATTTCACGGCGCCGCGGGATGTCCCGCATGCCCGGCTGTGCGCCGCCGAGTGCGGCGAGGCGCCTCGCGGTCCGGACCCGGACGAAGGTCCGAACAGCTTGTCGGAACAGATCGGCTGGTTTCATCGATGGATCGGCGACTTCGGGCGCGCGCTTCAGGGCCGGGGTGCCCAAGGCTAGGGCTTCGACCCGCCGGCTGCTGGAGGTTGCGCCAATGCCCCGACGCGGCGTGTGCGGTTGAGGCATAGGGGGCATGGGCGGCAGGGCGCGCGGCAGACTCCACACCCGCGTGCGCAGGGGGGCGTCGTGGTCCGGCGCCCGTTGCCCCCGGCTCCTACAATGGAGCCATGAATACCGCCACCGAACCCGCCCTGCTGCGCCTGCAAGAGGCGCGGCGCCTGTTGCTCGAGCCCTACGGCATCGACGAGTCCACGCTGCAGCGCGCGCTGTCCAGTGCCTTCGAGCACCGGCTGGACGACGCCGACATCTACCTGCAGTACACGCGCTCGGAGGGCTGGAGCCTGGAGGAAGGCCTGGTCAAGAGCGGGAGTTTCGGCATCGAGCAGGGTTTCGGCATCCGTGCCATCGAGGGCGACAAGACCGCCTTCGCCTATTCGGACGACATCTCCGAGTCGCGCCTGATGCAGGCGGCGGGCACCGTGCGCGCCATCGCGCGCCAGGGCCGCGGCCGCGTGCGCGTGGGCGAGACGCTGCGCCACGGCGGCGGACACCAGCTGTACGAGCCCTTCGATCCCTTGCAGGCGCTGGATTCCTCGGCCAAGGTGGCGCTGCTGGCGCGGGCCGACGAAATGGCGCGCGCCGCCGATTCGCGGGTGGTGCAGGTGATGGCCAGCCTGGCCGGCGAATACGACGTGGTGCTGGTCATGCGCGCCAACGGCCTGCTGGCCGCCGACGTGCGCCCGCTGGTGCGCCTGAACGTGAGCGTGATCGCCGAGCAGGGCGGGCGCCGCGAGACCGGATCCTCCGGCGGCGGCGGGCGCTGGGCGCTGGATCGCTTCGACGAGGCCACGCTGCGACACCATGTGGACGAGGCGGTGCGCCAGGCGGTGCTGAACCTGGAGTCGCGCCCGGCCCCGGCCGGCGAGATGAGCGTGGTGCTGGGCTCGGGCTGGCCCGGCATCCTGCTGCACGAGGCCATCGGCCACGGCCTGGAGGGCGACTTCAACCGCAAGGGCTCCAGCGCCTTCGCCGGGCGCATCGGCCAGCAGGTGGCGGCGCGCGGCGTGACCGTGCTCGACGACGGCACGCTGGCCGGGCGCCGGGGTTCGCTGAACATCGACGACGAGGGGCACCCTACCGAGCGCACGGTGCTGATCGACGACGGCGTGCTGGTCGACTACATGCAGGATTCGCTGAACGCGCGCCTGATGAAGCGCAAGCCCACCGGCAACGCCCGGCGCGAAAGCTACGCGCATGTGCCGATGCCCCGCATGACCAACACCTACATGCTGGCCGGCGACCGCGATCCGCAGGAAATCGTCGCCAGCCTGGACCGCGGCCTGTACGCGGTGAACTTCGGCGGCGGGCAGGTGGACATCACCAGCGGCAAGTTCGTGTTCTCCGCCAGCGAGGCCTGGTGGGTGGAAAAGGGCAAGCTGCTCTACCCCGTCAGGGGCGCCACGCTGATCGGCAACGGCCCCGACGTGCTCACCCGCGTGAGCATGATCGGCCGGGACATGCAGCTCGACCCGGGCGTCGGCACCTGCGGCAAGGAAGGCCAGAGCGTTCCGGTGGGCGTGGGGCAGCCCACGCTGCGCATCGACCGCGTCACGGTGGGCGGCACCGCCTGAACTTGAGGCAGGCTAAGTCTGCGCTAAGGCTGTGGTGGCAAACTGTGGCTCATGAACCAAACCGCCCAACCCACCGTCTATAACCCGGTCGCCCGAGCGCTGCACTGGTCGATCTTCTTGTTGATCGCGGCCGAGTTCGGGCTCGCCTGGCTGATGCCCGACGTGCGCCGGGACACCCAGCCGGTGGGCCTGATCGCCTGGCACATCGGCGTGGGCACCAGCATCCTGGGGCTGATGGTGCTGCGCCTGCTGTGGCGTGCCGGCACCGGCGCTCCGGAGCTGCTGCCGGGGCCCACATGGCAGCAGCACCTGGCCAAGCTGGTGCACCTGGTCCTGTATGCGGGTTTTCTGCTGCTGCCGGTGCTGGGCTGGATCAACGCCTCGTCGCGCGGCTGGACTGTGCACCTGGCGGGCCTGGTGGGCCTGCCGGCACTGGCGCCCACGGGCGCCGGCTGGGCGCACGAGATGGGCGACGTGCACCAGCTGGTGGCCTACGTGCTGCTGGGCGCCATCGGCCTGCACGTGGCGGGCGCGCTGTTCCACGCGGTGATCGAGCGCGACGACACGCTGCGCCGCATGTGGCCGCGGCGTTCCTGAACCGGGCGCCGGGCCGCCCCGACGGCCCCGATCCTGGCGGTGCCGTGGCGCCGTGGTTATACTGGGCGCTCAGACCTTCCCCGTCATGCATACCACCGGCTTCTGGTTTTACGGCTTTTTTGGGTTCTCGCACCGCGCCGGCGGAGGGAGAGGGAAGAGTTTGAGCTGAACCCCACGAATTCCTCAAGAAACCGCCGGCCAAGCCCGGCGGTTTTTTTTCGCCGGGCCCGCGCCGCAATCCCCCAGCAGGAGCCCCAGGAGATGTCCGTGCTCGATCCCTCCAGTCCCGAACCCGTTGCCCAGCCCGCAGCGCCGGCAGCGGCGTCCGTGCCCCCCGCCGCGGAGCGCACCTCGGCCACCGACGACGAGCGCGTCGAGGACGTGCGCCCGCTACCCACTCCCGAGCAGCTGATCAAGCGCCTGCCCATCGCCGGCAGCGCGATGGAAACCCTGATCGGCGACACCCGCCGCGCCGTGCACCGTATCGTGCAGGGGCAGGACGACCGCCTGCTGCTGGTCATCGGGCCTTGCTCCATCCACGATCCCCGTGCGGCCCTCGAGTACGCGCAGCGCCTGGCCGAGCAGCGCCGGCGCCACGCCGGCGAGCTCGAGGTGGTGATGCGGGTGTACTTCGAGAAGCCTCGCACCACGGTGGGCTGGAAGGGCCTGATCAACGACCCCTACCTGGACCAGAGCTACCGCATCGAGGACGGCCTGCGCATGGCGCGCGAGCTGCTGATCGACATCAACCGCCTGGGCGTGCCCGCCGGCAGCGAGTTCCTGGACGTGATCTCGCCGCAGTACATCGGCGACCTGATCTCCTGGGGCGCCATCGGCGCGCGCACCACGGAGAGCCAGGTGCACCGCGAACTGGCCTCGGGCCTGTCGGCGCCGATCGGCTTCAAGAACGGCACCGACGGCAACCTGCGCATCGCCATCGACGCCATCCTGGCCTCGCGCCGGCCGCATTCCTTCCTGTCGGTGCACAAGAGCGGGCAGGTCTCCATCGTGCAGACCCGCGGCAACCAGGACACCCACGTGATCCTGCGCGGCGGCCGCAAGCCCAACTACGACGCGCACAGCGTTCGCGCGGCCTGCGAACAGTTGCACGCGGCGGCGCTGGAGTGCCGGCTGATGATCGACTGCTCGCATGCCAACAGCGAGAAGAAGCACGAGCGCCAGCTCGACGTGGCGCGCGACATCGGCGCGCAGCTGCGCGCGGGGGAGCGCTGCATCTTCGGGGTGATGGCCGAGAGCCACCTGGTGGACGGCGCGCAGAAATTCAACCCCGGGCAACACGACCCGGCCGCGCTGCGCTACGGGCAGAGCATCACCGACGCCTGCCTGGGCTGGGAGGATTCGCTGCGCCTGATGGACGAGTTGGCCGAGGCCGTGCTCGCCCGAAGGGCCCGTCCCCAGGCCGGGTCCGCCAGCTGAGCTCGGGTGGGGCGCAGGGCTGCCTACAATGTCGTGATGAAGCCCCTGGCGCGGATGGTCCGTGCGCGGGGCCACGCCGACGCACGCGCATGACTGACACTGAGCTGTTGAACACCACCATCCAATCCCTGCCGCTGGTCGGACGCGGCAAGGTGCGCGACAACTACGCCGTCGGCGACGACCTGATGCTGATGGTCGCCACCGACCGCATCTCGGCCTTCGACGTGATCATGGACCAGGGCATCCCCGGCAAGGGACGCACCCTGACCGAGATCTCCTGCTTCTGGTTCGGCCTGCTGGAGGACGTGATTCCCAATCACCTCACCAGCATCGACCCCGAGTCGGTGGTGGCGCCCGACGAGCGCGACCAGGTGCGCGGCCGCGCGCTGGTGGTGCGGCGCCTGCGCCCGCTGCCCATCGAGGCGGTGGTGCGCGGCTACCTGGCCGGCTCGGGCTGGAAGGACTACCAGGACGGCGGCAAGGTCTGCGACATCGAACTGCCCAAGGGCATGCAGCAGGCGGCGCGCCTGCCGCACCCGATTTTCACGCCGGCCATCAAGGCCGAGCTGGGACAGCACGACGAGAACATCGATTTCGGCCAGATGGTGCGCATGGTCGGCGTGGAGGTCGCGGCGCAGATCCGCGACGTCAGCCTGGAGATCTACGCCCGCGCGGCCGAGCATGCGCAGTCGCGGGGCATCATCCTGGCCGACACCAAGTTCGAGTTCGGGCTGGACGCGCAGGACCGGCTGGTGTGGATGGACGAGGCGCTGACCCCCGATTCCTCGCGCTTCTGGCCGGCCGACCAGTGGCGCGAGGGCATCTCGCCGCCGAGCTTCGACAAGCAGTACCTGCGCGACTGGCTGGAGCAGGTGCCTGGCTGGAACAAGCGCGCCCCGGCGCCCACGCTGCCGCCGGAAGTGATCGAGGCCACCGCGGCGCGCTACCGCGAGGCGCTGCAGCGCCTGGCCGCGAAGTAGGCGCCGGCACGGGCCGCGCCTCGGGCAGAGGCGGGCCTCGCCGCGCCGGACCGGGCCGCTCGAGGCTTCAGCTGAGCACGATCATGCTCAGGCGGCGGCGGTAGCTTTCCACCGTGGGGTCCACCACCGGCGGCTGGCCGTCGGCCGTCTTCTGCGGCGGCGGCGCCATCAGTTCGAGCACCGCCACGTAGGCCTTGCGCGCGGCCTGGTCGCCCCAGGCCTTGTCGCGCATGAGGATTTCCAGCAGTTCGTCCATCGCCGCGGTCCACTGGCGCTGTGCCATCGCGCGTTGCGCCAGCGCGAAGCGGGCCGCGAAGTCGCGCCGGTCGGCGGCGATGCGCGCGCGCAGCGCCTCGTCCGCGGGCGCCTGCGCGGCCGCGTCGATGGCGTCCATCCATTCCTTGAGCGCGCTGGCCAGGGAATCGATCGCCAGCCTGCCCGCCAGGGGCTCGAAGGCGCGGCGGGCGTCGTCCAGGCGCCCGCCCTGCAGCAGCAGTTTCACATACTGGCCGCGCAGCGCGTCGTCCGCCGGGTTGGTGGCCAGCGCCTGCTGCATCTGCTCCAGCGCCGCGTCCGCGTCCAGCGGGGGTTCCTGCTCCTCGGGCAGGTCCTCGGGCTGCTCCGCCGCCGGCGGCACGTGGCGGTCGAGGAACTGGCGGATCTGCCCCTCGGGCAGGGCGCCGACGAAGCCGTCCACCGGCTGCCCGTCCTTGAGCAGCACCACCATCGGGATGCTGCGCACGCCGAAGGCGGCGGCCAGGTCCTGTTCGTCCTCGGTGTTGATCTTCACCAGCTTGAAGCGGCCCTCGTAGGCGGTCTCCAGCTTCTCCAGGATCGGCCCCAGGGTGCGGCAGGGGCCGCACCACGGGGCCCACAGGTCGACCAGCACCGGCAGGCTGCGCGAGGCCTCGACCACCTCGGTCTCGAAATTGGCTAGGTTGGCGTCGATCATGGCGATAGGTTCTCCAAAACCCGGATATGGGGGCGGGCGGCGGCGTTTTCCAGTCCGGGGGGTGCGCAAGCGGCGAGCCAGGCCCCGGATGCCCGAACGCGTGAAGCATACCGGCGCCGGTAAAATGGTGGGCTTTTCACGGTGGGGGACCTGGGATGGGAACGAATACGGCCTTGGTCGGCGTGGTGATGGGCTCGAGTTCCGACTGGGACGTCATGCAGCACGCGGCGCAGATGCTGCAGCGCCTGCAGATCCCCTTCGAGGCGCGCGTGGTGTCGGCGCACCGCATGCCCGACGCGATGTTCGAGTACGCGGCCAGCGCGCGCGCGCGCGGCGTGGCGGCGATCATCGCCGGCGCCGGCGGTGCCGCGCACCTGCCGGGCATGCTGGCGGCCAAGACCACCGTGCCGGTGCTGGGCGTGCCGGTGCCCAGCCGGCACCTGCAGGGGCAGGATTCGCTGCTGTCCATCGTGCAGATGCCCAAGGGCATCCCGGTGGCCACCTTCGCCATCGGCGAGGCCGGCGCGGCCAATGCCGCGCTGTTCGCCGCGGCCATGCTGGCCGCCTCCGACCTGCAGTTGCTGCAGCGCCTGGAGGCCTTCCGCGCCGAGCAGACGGCGCAGGCCAGCGCCATGCGGGTGGGGCTGTGACGCCCTCCGGGCGGGAGTTCATCGCCCCGGGCGCGGTGCTCGGGGTGCTGGGAGGCGGCCAGCTCGGGCGCATGTTCGCGCAATCGGCGCAGGCCGCCGGCTACGAGGTGGTGGTGCTGGAGCCGCAGGCCGGAGCGCCCGCGGCGCAACTGACCACGCGCCACGTGGCCAGCGCCTACGACGACGTGGACGGCCTGCACCAGATGGCGCGCACGGCGCGCGCCGTGACCATCGAGTTCGAGAACGTCCCGGCGGCGGCACTGCAATGGCTGGAGCGCCACGTGCGCCTGGCCCCGCATGCGCCGGCGGTGGCCGTGTGCCAGGACCGGGCGCAGGAAAAGGCCCTGTTCGAGCACCTGGGCGTGCCCTGCGCGCCCCACGCGGTGGTGCACGACGCCGCGAGCTGCGCGCAGGCCGCCACGCGTGAGCTGTTCCCGGGCATCCTGAAGACCGCGCGCATGGGCTACGACGGCAAGGGCCAGGTCACCGTGCACGAGGCCTCCGGCCTGGAGGCCGCGTGGCGCGCGCTGGGCGGCGTGGCCTGCGTGCTGGAGCGCCGGCTGGACCTGGACTTCGAATTGTCGGTGGTGCTGGCGCGCGGGGCCGACGGCCACATGGTGCATTTCGAGCCGCAGCGCAACGTGCATCGCGACGGCATCCTGTTCAGCAGCACCGTCGCGCCCGGGGTGATCCCCGAGGAGCTGGCCGGGCAAGCCGTGCAGGCCGCACGCGGCGTGGCCGAGGGCCTGGACTACGTCGGCGTGCTGTGCGTGGAATTCTTCGTCACCCGCGACGGCCGGCTGGTGGCCAACGAGATGGCGCCGCGGCCGCACAACTCCGGGCATCACACCCTCGATTCCTGCGACGCCTCGCAGTTCGAGCTGCAATGGCGCTGCCTGGTCGGCGCGCCGCTGCCGCAGCCGCGCCGGCACAGCGCCGCGCTGATGCTCAACCTGCTGGGCGAACTGTGGTTCGATGAGCAGGGCGCCCAGCGCGAGCCCGACTGGGCCGGGGTGCTGGCGCTGCCCGGCGCGCACCTGCACCTGTACGGCAAGCACGAGCCGCGCGCCGGGCGCAAGATGGGCCACCTGAGCTTCACCGCGGCCTCGCTCGCCGAGGTCGAGGCGGCCGCGCGCGCCGCGTGCGCGCGGCTCGGGCTGCCGTCCCTGTGAGTCGTGCGCGAGGCGGCCCCGTGAGCGTGGCGAGGAGGATCGTCCCATGAGCAGCCGCGAGACCGCGCAGCCGGACCCGCGCGAGATCCGCGAGGCGGTACGCCTGCTGGAGGCCGGCCGGCTGGTCGGGCTGCCCACGGAGACCGTCTACGGCCTGGCCGCCGACGCCGCCAACGACGCCGCGGTGCGCGCGATCTATGCCGCCAAGGGGCGCCCGGCGGACCACCCGGTGATCGTGCACCTGCACCGCCGGGCCGACCCCCTGCGCTGGGCGGCGAGCCTGCCGCCGGCGGCGCGCGCGCTGATCGAGGCCTTCTGGCCGGGGCCGCTGACCCTGGTGCTGCCGCGCCGGGAAGGCGTGGCGGCGGTGTGCGCGGCGGGGCAGTCCACCATCGCGCTGCGCTGCCCGGACCACGCGGTGGCGCAGGCGGTGCTCGAGCAGTTGCACGGTGGCCAGGGCGGGCTGGCGGCGCCGTCGGCCAACCGTTTCGGGCGCATCAGCCCGACCCGCGCCGAGCATGTGCGCGCCGAACTGGGCGAGGCGGTGGCCATGGTGCTCGACGGGGGCGAATGCGCGATCGGTATCGAGAGCACCATCGTCGACTGCAGCGCCGACAGCCCGCGCATCCTGCGCCCCGGAGGCCTCTCGGCGGCGGATCTGGCAAGGGTGCTGGGCGCGGACCCGCAACTGCTGCAGCCCTCGGCGCGGCCCGCCGACGCCCCCAGGGTGCCCGGCGCGCTGGCCGCGCACTATGCGCCGCGCACCGCGCTGCGCCTGCGCGAAGCCGCGGACATCGACGCCGAGTGGCCGGCCCGGGCGGCCGCCGTCGGGGTGCTGGCGCCGCGCGGCGCGCCGGCCGGCATGCCGCCGCGGGCGCATGCGCACTGGCTGGGCCTGCCGGACGAGCCGCGGGGCTATGCCCATGGGGTCTACGCGGCGCTGCGCGCGCTGGACGCGATGGGCCTGGAGCAGATCTGGGTGCAGCGCCTGCCGGCGCAGCCCGAATGGGACGCCGTGCGCGACCGCCTGCGCCGCGCCGCCCACGGCGCCGGCCCGGGCATGGACTGAGGAGAGCGCCCGGGGCGCGCGCCTGGGCTACAGTGTCCGCGCAGCGGGCACGATGGGCGCAGCGGGCACGGCGGAGCCGCCGCCCTTTTCAAGCTGTATTTTCATACAGTCCTGTGCTACAGTGCCCCGCACCAACAAGACGCGGGCAGGGACCACGATGGCAATCGAACAAGGCAAGACCACGGTGAATGCGGAAAAGGCCAAGGCGCTCGCGGCTGCGCTGGCGCAGATCGAAAAGCAGTTCGGCAAGGGCTCGATCATGCGCCTGGGCGAGGGCGAGGTGGCCGAGGACCTGCAGGTCGTGTCCACCGGCTCGCTGGGCCTGGACATCGCGCTTGGCGTGGGCGGCCTGCCGCGCGGGCGCGTGGTGGAGATCTACGGTCCGGAATCCTCCGGCAAGACCACGCTGACCTTGCAGGTCATCGCGCAGATGCAGAAACTCGGCGGCGTGTGCGCCTTCATCGACGCCGAGCACGCGCTGGATTCGCAGTACGCGCAAAAGCTCGGCGTGGACCTGCAGGACTTGCTGATCTCCCAGCCGGACACCGGCGAGCAGGCACTGGAAATCGCCGATGCGCTGGTGCGCTCGGGTTCGGTGGACCTGATCGTCATCGACTCCGTGGCCGCGCTGACCCCGAAGGCCGAGATCGAGGGCGAGATGGGTGATTCGCTGCCGGGCCTGCAGGCGCGCCTGATGAGCCAGGCGCTGCGCAAGCTCACCGGCACCATCAAGCGCACCAACTGCCTGGTCATTTTCATCAACCAGATCCGCATGAAGATCGGGGTCATGTTCGGCAACCCGGAAACCACCACCGGGGGCAACGCGCTGAAGTTCTACGCCTCGGTGCGCCTGGACATCCGCCGCATCGGCTCGATCAAGAAGGGCGAGGAGGTCATCGGCTCCGAGACCAAGGTGAAGGTGGTGAAGAACAAGGTGGCGCCGCCCTTCAAGCAGGCCGAGTTCGACATCCTGTACGGCGAGGGCATTTCGCGCGAGGGCGAGATCATCGACCTCGGAGTGGCCGCGAAGATCGTCGACAAATCCGGCGCTTGGTACGCCTACAAGGGCGAGAAGATCGGCCAGGGCAAGGACAACGCCCGCGAGTTCCTCAAGGAGAACCCCGAGCTGGCGCTGGAGATCGAGAACCTCGTGCGCACCGAGCTCGGCGTGCGCGCCATGCCCACCGACGGCGTCGCCGCCAAGGCCGAGGCGGCCGAGGGCTGATGGACCCGGACGGCCGCCGGCCGCCCACCCGGGAAGAACTGCGCGCCAGCGCGCTGCGCATGCTGGCGCTGCGCGAGCACGCCCGCGCCGAACTCGAACGCAAGCTGGCGCGCCCCCGCGGCACGCGCGCCGAGCCGCCGCCGGCGCTGCTGGCCCAGGTGCTCGACGAACTGCAGGCGCAGGGCCTGCTCGACGAGGCACGCTTCGCCCAGGCCCTGGCGCGGCGCGTGGCGCGCCGCCACGGCAGCCTGCGCGTGCTGGGCGAGTTGCGCCGCCACGGGCTGGACGAATCCCTGATCGAGCGCGCGGCCGGCGAGGCGCTGGGCGAGCTCGAGCCGGAGGCCGAGCGGGCGTTGCGCCTGTTGCTGCGCCACCATCCGCTGCCGGCGGCCGACGCCGCGCAACGCGCGCGCCAGATGCGTTTCCTGCAAGCGCGCGGCTTCGGCGGTGACGCGATCCGGGCGGCGTTGCGCAAGCGCGGCACCCAGGTCCCGGATTCGGACCCAGGCGGCGACACCGGCGACTGAGGCCCCCGCGGCCCGCCGCGCGGCCTTGGCGGGCTGCTAGACTTGCCTTTTGCGCTGCATCAATTTCCCGTGTCGACCACGTGCTGTTGCGCAGCCCGCGCCTGCCGCGCGCCCAGCGGGCGAGCGGCGGGGGGCTGCGCAACGGCACCACCGCCGCGGCGCCGCCAGGGCCGCACGGGGTCGGGCCGCGAGCCATGGCCCGAGCCAGCGTTTTTCCCATTGGAGAACAGCGAATGAAAATCCACGAGTACCAGGGCAAGCAGATCCTGCGTGAGTTCGGCGTGCCGGTGCCGCGCGGCATCCCGGCCTTCACGGTCGACGAGGCGGTGCACGCCGCCGAGCAACTGGGCGGCCCCGTGTGGGTCGTCAAGGCGCAGATCCACGCTGGCGGCCGCGGCAAGGGCGGCGGGGTCAAGCTGGCGCGCTCGATCGACGAGGTGCGCCAGATCTCCGGGCAGATGCTGGGCATGCAACTGATCACGCACCAGACCGGCCCCGAGGGCCAGACCGTGCGCCGCCTGCTCATCGAGGACGGCGCCGACATCCGCAAGGAGTACTACGCGGGCCTGGTGATCGACCGCGCCGCGCAGAAGGTCGCGCTGATGGCCTCCAGCGAAGGTGGGATGGACGTCGAGGAAGTGGCGGCCAAGACCCCGGAGAAGATCCACAAGGTGTGGGTGGAGCCCGGCCAGGGCCTGCAGGACGCCGACGCGCTGGCGCTGTGCGAGAAGATCGGCCTGCCCGAGGGCAGCCGCAAGCAGGGCGCGCAGGCGCTGCAGAACCTGTACCGCGCGTTCTGGGACAAGGATGCCTCGCTGGCCGAGATCAACCCGCTGGTGGTGCAGGGCGACGGCTCGGTGATCGCGCTGGACGCCAAGTTCAACTTCGACGACAACGCGCTGTTCCGCCACGACGAGCTCACCGCCATGCGCGACCTCGACGAGGAGGATCCCGCCGAGATCGAGGCCTCCAAGTACGGCCTGTCCTATATCCAGCTCGACGGCAACATCGCCTGCCTGGTCAACGGCGCCGGCCTGGCGATGGCCACGATGGACACCATCAAGCTGTTCGGCGGCGAGCCGGCGAACTTCCTGGACGTGGGGGGCGGTGCCACCGCGGAAAAGGTCACGGCGGCGTTCAAGATCATGTTGAACAACCCGCAGGTGAAGGCGATCCTGGTCAACATCTTCGGGGGGATCATGCGTTGCGACGTGATCGCCGAGGGCCTGATCGCGGCAAGCCGCGCGGTGGCGCTGAAGGTGCCGCTGGTGGTGCGCATGAAGGGCACCAACGAGGATCTGGGCAAGCGCATGCTGGCCGATTCGGGGCTGCCCATCCTCAGCGCCGAGACGCTGGCCGAGGCCGCGCAGAAGGTCGTCTCCGCCGCCGCCTGAACCCTTGCCGAGGAACATCCCATGTCCATCCTGATTGACAAGAACACCAAGGTCATCACCCAAGGCATCACCGGCAAGACCGGCCAGTTCCACACCCGCATGTGCCGGGACTACGCCAACGGCAAGGCCTGTTTCGTCGCCGGCGTGAATCCGAAGAAGGCCGGCGAGGACTTCGAGGGCATTCCCATCCACGCCACGGTGGCCGACGCGAAGGCGGCCACCGGCGCCACCGTGTCGGTGATCTACGTGCCGCCGGCGGGCGCCGCCGCGGCGATCTGGGAAGCCGTCGAGGCCGACCTCGACCTGGCCATTTGCATCACCGAGGGCATTCCGGTGCGCGACATGATGGAAGTGCGTGCGCGCATGCGGGCCAAGGAAGCCGCGGGGGGCAAGCGCACCTTGCTGCTGGGGCCGAACTGCCCCGGCCTGATCACCCCCGACGAGATCAAGATCGGCATCATGCCCGGGCACATCCACCGCAAGGGCCGCATCGGCGTGGTCTCGCGCTCGGGCACGCTGACCTACGAGGCGGTGGCACAGGTCACCGAACTCGGCCTGGGGCAGAGCAGCGCCGTGGGCATCGGCGGCGACCCGATCAACGGCCTCAAGCACATCGAGGTGCTCAAGCTGTTCAACGACGATCCCGACACCGACGGCGTGATCATGATCGGCGAGATCGGCGGTCCCGACGAGGCCGAGGCCGCGCGCTGGGCCAAGGACCACATGAAAAAGCCCATCGTCGGTTTCATCGCCGGCGTCACCGCGCCCGCGGGCAAGCGCATGGGCCATGCCGGCGCGCTGATTTCCGGCGGCGCCGACACGGCGGATGCCAAGCTGGAAGTCATGGAGGCCTGTGGCTTCACCGTCACGCGCAATCCCTCCGAAATGGGCCGGCTGATGCGCAAGGCGCTGGGCTAGACATTTTTTTCCCTTCCTGCCCGTGGCGTTCCTGCGGAACGCCACGGGCAGCGTGGTTTTCCGACATCGCAAGGCGCCGGGCGCAAGCCCGGCGCCTTGTTTTTGCGCGGCCCGCGCCGCGGCTGCGGCTATGCTTCGGATGGTGCGCAGCGTGGCCGCCCCAAGGCCGCGCGGCGACGCCGGAGCTCACATCTTGACCCTGGAATCCTTTGCATCGGCGGCGTTCTGGACCGCCAGCGCGCAGATCGTGCTGATCGACCTGCTGCTGGGCGGCGACAACGCCGTGATCATCGCCATGGCCAGCCGCCGCCTGGCCGCTCACCAGCGCCGGCGCGCCATCATGCTGGGCACCGTCGGCGCCGTGGGCATGCGCATCGTGCTCACGTTGTTCGCGGTGAGCCTGCTGGAGTTGCCCGGGCTGAAGCTGGCCGGCGGCCTGCTGCTGGGGTGGATCGGCATGCGCCTGATGCTGCCCGACGCGCACGACGCGAAGGTGAACGAAGCGGACGAACTCTGGAGCGCCGTGCGCATCGTCATCGTCGCCGACCTGATCATGAGCCTGGACAACGTGGTGGCCGTCGCGGCTGCGGCGCGCAACTCCGCCGCCGGGCACGAGTGGATCCTGGTCATCTTCGGCCTGGTCCTGAGCGTGCCGATCATCGTCTGGGGCAGCTCGCTGGTCATCGGGCTCATCACCCGTTTTCCGATGGTGATCGTGCTCGGCGCCATGATGCTGGGCTGGATCGCCGGTGGCCTGTGCGCCACCGATGCGCTGGTGCACGGCTGGCTGATCGCGCGGCCCTGGGGGGGCTCGGCGCACCTGCTGGCCAGCGCCTTCGGGCTGCTGCTGGTGTGGCTGGGCGGCAGCTGGATGCGTCGCCGCCGCATGCCCCCGAATCTGCGCGGATTCTGAGGTGCGCATGCAAGAACGAACCGACAAGGCGCCGGTGTTGCTGCTGGACATGGCCAGCTGCACCGACCGCGGACGCGCCCGCGAGCACAACGAGGACGCGCTGGCCTGCGACGCGCTGGCCGGCGTGGCCGTGCTGGCCGACGGCATGGGCGGCTACGCCGCCGGCGAGGTGGCCAGCGGGGCCGCGGCGGCGCAGATCGCCTCCGATCTGGCGCGCCTGAAGATCGAGTATCCCAGCGTCAGCCCGGCCGACCTCATGCAGGCCATGCACGACTCGATCCGCCGGGTCAACGACCAGATCTACCGCGCCGCGCGCAAGGACCCGCGCTACACCGGAATGGGCACCACCCTGGTCGCCGCCGCCTTCACCGGCCAGGTGGCGGTGATCGCGCATGCAGGCGATTCGCGCGCCTACCTGTTGCGCGACGGACGCCTGCGGCGCATGACCAAGGACCACTCCCTGTTGCAGGAACGCATCGATCTGGGCCTGCTGCAGGCCGACGATCCGTCGGGGGATTCGATGCGCAACCTGATCACCCGTGCGCTCGGCGTGGACCCCTCCCTGGAGCCCGAGATCGGCGTGCACGGCCTGCGCGACGGCGATCTGGTGCTCTTGTGCTCCGACGGGCTGAACGACATGATCGACGATGCGAGCATCGAGCAGACCCTGCGCGAGCACGGGGACGTGCCCGGCCAGGCGGCCCGCCTGCTGGTGGAGCACGCCAACGCCGCCGGGGGACGCGATAATATCTCCGTCATCCTGATCGGACTGCGACTCGGCGAGGCCCCGCGCGGCACGCGCTGATGCCGGTCCCGCCGCCGCCGGCCCGTCCGGCCATCCCATCCACGAGGTAGTCCGCCATGGCCAAGCTGGTCATTTTTCTCGATGACAAGGTGCTCAAGGAAGTGGCCTTGAACAAGGACCGCATCACCCTGGGGCGGCGCCCGCACAACGACGTGGTGATCGACAACCTGGCGGTCAGCGGCGAGCACGCGGTGCTGCTGCGCGAGGGCGACGGCTACGTGGTGCAGGACCTGGGCAGCACCAACGGCTCCTACATCAACGGCAAGCCGGTCAAGCGCGCGCCTTTCCGCGAGGGCGACAGCCTGGACATCGGCAAGTACACACTGCGCCTGCTGTCCGACGCGCGCGCCTCGGCCTTCGCCGGCTCGCGCTTCGCGCCTTCGGGCTACACGCCCTCGGGCTTCACGACCACCGGTTCGCGCGCCGGCGCCGCCACGGCGGCCGCGGACTCCACCGCGCGCGCCACGCAATACCAGGAACCGGGCGGCTCCGCGCTGAAGCTGCGAGTGGTCAACGGCTCCTCGGCCGGTGCCGAACTGGCGCTGGAGAGGTCGCGCACCACCTTCGGCCAGCGCGGCGTGATGGTGGTGGCGATCCAGCGCAACCCGCGCGGCTACGAGCTTTCGCAGATCGAGGGCGAGGAGCGGGTGCGCGTGAACGGCACCGCGCTGGGCGTGGTGCCGGTGGTGCTGAGCGCCGGCGACGTGATCGAGATGGCCGGCGGCACCCGCGTGCAGCTGCTGGGCGCCTGAGGCGCCAGCGGGCGGCGCGTGCCGGGCCCTCCCGGCAGGCGCGCCCCGGCCGGCGGCCTCAGCCGCCCACGCGCATCACCTTGAGCATGTTCGTGCCGCCCGGCGCGCCGATCGGCTCGCCGCAGGTGATGGCGTAGCTGTCGCCGTGGCTGAGCGCGCCGATCTCGCACAGGCGTTGCTCGGCCTGTCGCAGTGCCTCGTCGCGCTCGCTGGAGAACACCATGTGCAGCGCGCGCACGTTGCGGTACAGCGCCATGCGCCGCACCGAGGCCTGGCGCGGCGACAGCGCGATGATCGGCATGCGCACGCGGTGCCGGCTCATCCACAGCGCGGTGGAGCCCGATTCGGTCAGCGCGGCGATGGCGTGGCACCCCAGGTGGTGCGCGGTGAACAGCGCCGCCATGGCGATGGACTGGTCGATGCGGGTGAAGGTCTGGCCGATGAAATCGGCCTCCAGCTTGAGCTCCTCGAAGCTCTCGGCCTCCACGCAGATGCTGGCCATGGCCTCGACCGTCTCGACCGGATAGCGCCCGGCGGCGGATTCGGCCGACAGCATCACCGCGTCGCTGCCGTCGAGCACCGCGTTGGCCACGTCGGACACCTCGGCACGCGTGGGCACGGCGTTGGAGATCATGGACTCCATCATCTGCGTGGCGGTGATGACCAGGCGGTCGAGTTCGCGCGCGCGCCGGATCATTCGCTTCTGCAGCGCCGGCACCGCGGCGTTGCCCACTTCCACGGCCAGGTCGCCGCGGGCGACCATGATGCCGTCGGAGGCCAGCAGGATCTCGTCCAGGTGGGGAATCGCCTCGGCGCGCTCGATCTTGGCGATCAGGCCGGGGCGGTGGCCGTAGGCCTCGCCGGCCACGTTGGTCAGCTGGCGGGCCATCTCCATGTCGGTGGCGCTCTTCGGGAAGGACACCGCCACGTAGTCGGCCTGGAAGGCCATGGCGGTGCGGATGTCGTCCATGTCCTTGGCCGTCAGCGCCGGCGCCGTCAGGCCTCCGCCCTGCTTGTTGATGCCCTTGTTGTTCGACAGCTCGCCGCCCACCACCACGCTGGTGAGGATGCGCGTGCCCTGCACCGCGTCCACCACAAGCACGATCAGGCCGTCGTTGAGCAGCAGGCGGTCGCCGGGGCGCACGTCGCGCGGCAGGTCCTTGTAGTCCAGGCCCACGCATTCCTCGTTGCCCAGTTCGCAGGTGGCGTCGAGGGTGAAGCGCTGGCCGGCCTGCAATTGCACCTTGCCGTTCTCGAAGCGCCCGACGCGGATCTTCGGGCCCTGCAGGTCGGCCATGATCGCCACCTCGCGGCCGCAGCGCGCCGCGGTCTCGCGCACCAGCGCCGCGCGGTCGATGTGGTCCTGCGCCTTGCCGTGGGAGAAGTTCAGGCGCACGACGTCGACCCCGGCGCGCAGCATGCGCTCGAGGATCTCCGGGGAGGAACTGGCGGGTCCGATGGTGGCGACGATCTTGGTGGCTCGGGACATGGCAGGAGGCGGGGTGGAAAGGGGCGGTCGCGCCGCGGCGGATCGCACACGGGCGCGGCCAAGTGTAGGCGTTCGCGGCGTCTCCGCGATGACTCGGTCGTCGCGCTCGCCGAGGGCTTGACGCCGCGCAGCCCGCGCGGGGCTATTTGCGGGGGACCTCGACGCGCCGCAGCACCGGTGCATGGTGCAGCAGCGCGAGGACCCGCGCCACCCCGGGGTTGCCCGCAAGCCCGGCAGCCTCGGCCAGCGGGCCGAAGGCCCTCGCCGTCTGCGGCGCGTACAGCCAGAAGGCGTGTGCGGTGTAGCGGGCCAGGTCCAGGGCTTCCTGTTCACGCCCCAGGCGCAGCAGCACGATCATGCGCCGCGACAGCAGCTGCGGGTCGCCCCAGACATGCGAGGAGCGCTCCAGCAAGGCCAGTTCGTCGAGCAGCCGCGCCTGGTCGTCGCCCGGGGCGGGCAGGACCGCGGCGGCCTCGGGGAACTGCGCCAGCGGCAGGAAGAACCAGTCCTCGCGCATCGCCAGCCGACGCAGCACGACGCCACCGGCGTCGTCGGCGGCGTAGATCATCGAGGTGCGCACGTAATCGATCTGCGCCTTCGCCGTCAGCGCCAGCGCGGCCGCCGCGGCCAGCAGTGCCGGCGCGCGCGCCAAGGGCCGCGCCGGCGCGGCTCCGGCGCGCGCGCCGGCCGCCGGCGGCTGCGCCGCGCCCTCGGCCCAGCCGAGCACAAAGGCGAAATCCAGCAGGAAATAGGCGTACCACAGCGGGTACTCGACCAGGCTGTGCAATCCCAGGAAGGCACAGCCCAGCAGCGGAGCGAGCACCGCGCGCCGCGCATCCGCGCCGCTCGCGCCACGGCGCCAGGCTCCCGACACCCGCCACAGCCAGGCCAGGCCCAGCGCCAGCGGGGGCAGCGTGCCGGCCACGCCGGTCTCGGCCAGCAGTTGCAGCAGCAGGTCGTGCGCGTTGTCGATGTTTTCCAGCGGCAGCGGATGCAGGTGCCCGGCTACCGAGGTCTGCTCCAGGCCCCAGCCGATCTGGCCCCAGCCCCAGCCGCGCAGCGGGTGCATGCGCCACACCTCCCAGGCGTCGCGCCAGATGATGGAGCGCGCGTTCACCGGCTGGTCGATCTGGCGCGACAGCGCGCTCAGGTAGCTGACCCACCCGAGCTCGTTGGCCAGGTGCAGCGCCGCCCACCAGGCCAGATACAGCAGCGGCGCGGCCAGCAGGGCGCCCATGCGCGCGTCCCGCCACGGCCGGGGCCAGGCCAGAAGAACCAGCAAGGCCAGCACCAGCACGTGCACGGTGCCGGTGCGCGAGCCGCTGACCACCAGCGCCCAGGCGAGCGCGGCGCTGGCCAGCCAGGCCAGCAGGGCGCGTCCGCGCGGCGCCAGCACGGCGAGCCCCACGTAGCCCAGCGCCACCGCGGTGGCGTAGTGGTTGGGCTGGCGCAGGTTGCCGTACACGCGTCCGTTGCCCGGGTAGCTGATGAGGTCGAACACCCAGGCCGCGTGCCCGGCCAGCCAGCGGCTTCCCGAGGGCGACTGCCACATGGCGAACTGCGCCAGGCCCAGCACCACCTGCAGCAGGGCCTGCAGCAACAGGGCCCACGCGGCCACCTCGATCCAGCGCGGTTTCGCGGCCAGGCCGCGCGCGAGCGCCGCCACCAGTGCCGCGCCCAGCAGCAGAACCACTGCCAGCCAGCCCTGGCCGGGATAGGCGAGCAGTCCGGAAATCGCCTGCAATCCGATCACCGCGGCCAGCGCCGCGAACATCAGCGTGGCCCAGCCCACGCGCAGGCGCACGCGCAGCCAGGCCGCCCCCAGCGCCAGCAGGCTCCAGGCCCAGGCGGCGACGAACATCGAACCCGTTTTCGCGCTCGGCCCCGGGTCCCAGGGCCAGATCAGGCCCAGGCCCAGCGCCGCCAGCAGCAGCGCGGCGGCCCAGGCGGGAAACTCGTCGGCGAGGGCCGGGGCGGATGGCGGCTTCATTTGGGCAGGAGTTTGTCCAGGGCCTTGTCCTGTTCCAGGCGCTGCTGCAGCGCCCGCAACCGGGCATCGATGATGGACGACTCGAAATAGTCGGCGCCCGGCGTGCGCTGCGCGATGTGCAGTTGCAGCAGCGCCGCTTCCAGGTTGCCGTCGAGCGCGTAGGCCTCCGCGGTGGCCCGGTGCTGCGCCGCGTTCTGCCCGCAGGCAGCGTAGGCCTGGGCCAGCCAGGTCCACATCTGCTCGTCGCGCGGGTGCAACACCGTCTGTTCGCGCAGGAAGTCACGTGCCTGGGTGCGGGTGGACGGGCTGGCCAGCAGCGCGCGCGCCTGCAGGTGCAGCACCGCGCGCGAACCCGGGGCCACCTTGCGCAGGCCCTGCGCGAGCGCCAGTGCGTCGGCTTCGCGGTGGCGCGCCAGCAGCAGCTCGCCTTCCAGCAGGTCCAGCGGCACGCGTTGCGCGGCGTCGAAACCGGCGGCCAGTTGCCGCGCGTGGTCCAGCGAGGCCTCGGCCTGCCCCGTATCTCCGGCGCCCAGCCAGGCCATGGCGGCGCAGTAGGCCCAGGCCGCATGCTGCGCGGGCCAGCGCTCGGGGCGCCCCGGCTGGGGCTGCTGCATGCTGCGCGCCAGCCGGCGCAGGTCCTCCGCGCGGGTGGGCCCGAGGGCGCGCGCGCGGGCGTTCATCAGCCAGAAGCTCAGCGTGGTGTCCGGCGGCAGCGGCTGGTTGCCGCCGCGCGCCTCGGCGTCGCCGATGCGCTCGCTGGTCAGCGGGTGGTCCTGCAGGAAGGCGTAGACGTCGGAATCGTCCAGGCGCGACAGGCTTTGCAGGCGCTCGAGCATGCTGGCCATGGCCTGCGGCGGGTAGCCGCTGGCGCGCAGCACGCTGGTTCCCACGCGGTCGGCGTCACGCTCGTTGTTGCGCGAGAAACGCAGCTCGCGGTCCAGCGCCGCGGCCTGGCCGCCCATCATCAGGCCCTCGGCCGCCTGCCCAGAGCCGCCGATGGCCGCCAGCACGCCCAGCACCAGCGAGCCGATGGACAGGAGCCCGTCGGCACCGGCGCGCGCCAGGCGCTGTTCGACGTGGCGCTGGGTGATGTGCGACATCTCGTGCGCGAACACCGCGGCCACCTGGGCGCGCGCTTGCGCGTCGACCACCAGCCCGGTGTGCACCCCGATGTGCCCGCCGGGCAGCGCAAAGGCGTTGAAGGTGGGGTCGCGCAGCAGAAACACCTCGAAGTGGCGCGGCGCCTCGGGTTCGGCGCTGGCCAGCGCGGCCTTGCGCAGGCTGTCGACGATGTCCTGCAGGTACTCGCGCAGCAGCACGTCGCGCAGGTAGGCGGGATCGCGGCGCAGCTCGCCCATGATGCGTTCGCCCAGGCGCTGTTCGACGGCGGGGCTGAGCAGGCCCTGGCCGGCGTCGCCCAGGGCTGGCAGCTGGCTGATGGGCTCGCCGGCGAGTTCCGCGCGTGCCGCCGGCGGCACCAGCCCCAGCCCGGCGCAGCCCAGGCAGCGCAGCACCGCGCGGCGCGAGGGCGCGTGCCGCGCGCAGGACGGCGAGGCCGTCGTGCCGTCGGGGCCAGGGCGATGGGGCAGTGGCATGCGCTTCGGGGTCGCGGATCAGCCTGCCAGCGCGGCCAACGCGCGCGCCTGGCCCTCGGGTTCGAGCTCGGCCAGCACGGCCTGCGCCAGCGGCGCCAGGCGCGAGCAGTCGGCGCGCAGCACCTCCTGCTTGACCCGCAGGATCTGCGCCGGGTGCATGGAGAAGCTGCGCAGGCCCAGGCCCAGCAGCAGGCGCGTGAGCTGCGGGTCGCCGGCCATCTCCCCGCACACGCTGACGTGCACCGGCCGTCCCTTCCAGCCGTGCGCGGCGTGGGACAGCGAAATGGTCTGCGCCAGCAGTTGCAGCACCGCCGGGTGCAGCGGGTCGTAGAGTTCGGCCACGCTCTCGTCGGCGCGGTCGATGGCCAGCGTGTATTGCACCAGGTCGTTGGTGCCCACGGAAATGAAGTCGAAGTAGCGCAGGAACAGCGGCAGCATGAGCACCGCGCCGGGAACCTCGATCATTACCCCCAACTCGACCGGGCCGGCCTCGACGCCGGCGGCGCGCAGCTCCGCCCGCGCCAGCTCCAGCTGCTCCAGGGTCTGGCGCAGCTCCCGCGCGTGCGCCAGCATGGGCACCAGGATGCGCAGCGGCCCGAAGGCGGCGGCACGCAGCAGCGCGCGCAGCTGCACGCGGAACATCGCCGGGTCGGACAGGCTGTAGCGGATCGCGCGCAGGCCCAGCGCCGGGTTCAGGTGGGTGAATTCCCCGTCGCGGTAGTCCAGGTCGGCGTCCAGGGGCTTGTCGGCGCCGATGTCGATGGTGCGGATGGTCACGGGCTTGCCGCCCATGGACTGCAGGACACGCCGATAGGCCTCGAACTGCTCGTCCTCGCCGGGCAGGTCGCGGCTCCGGTTCATGAACAGGAACTCGGTGCGGAACAGCCCGATGCCGCCGGCGCCGGCCACCAGCGCGGTGTCGCAGTCGTCGGGCAGCTCGATGTTGGCCAGCAGCTCGATGGTCTGGCCGTCCAGCGTGCGCGCCGGGGTGTTGCGCAGGCGCAGCAGGCGCTGGCGCGACAGTTCCGACTCCTGCTTGCGCACGCGGTAATCGTCGACGATGGCCGGGGAGGGGTCGACGATGAGCAGGCCGTTGTCGCCGTCGATGATCACCCAGTCGTCCTGGCGGATCAGCCGGCTGGCCTCGCGCGCGCCCACCACCGCCGGGATGTCCAGGCTGCGCGCGACGATGGCGGTGTGCGAGGTCTTGCCCCCGATGTCGGTGACGAAGCCGCGGAACACCCCCTGCTTGAACTGCATCATGTCGGCCGGCGCGATGTCGTGGGCCACCAGCACCAGGTCGTCGCCGCCGTGCACGCCTCCGGTCAGCCCTTGCGTGCCCTGCAGCGCGCGCAGCAGGCGCTCGACTACCTGTTCGACGTCGGCCTTGCGCTCGCGCAGGTAGCTGTCGTCCATGTCGTCGAAACTGCGGGCGATGACGTCCAGTTGCGCGGTCAGCGCCCATTCGGCGTTGTAGCGCCGGCGCCGGATCCAGCCCGCGGTCTCGCGCCCGATCTGCGGGTCGTCGAGCAGCATCATGTGCACGTCCATGAACGCGGCCAGCTCGGGCGGCGCGTCGGGCGGCAGCTCGGCCTGCAGGGTCTGCAGTTCCGCGCGCACGGCGCTGCGCGCCGCGCGCAGGCGGTTCACCTCGGCTTCCTCCTGGCCGGGGTCGACGAAGTAGTGCGCCACGTCCAGCCGGGCCGAGGAAATGAGCACGGCGCGTCCTACGGCGACGCCGCGCGATACGGGGATACCGAACATCTGCAGGGCCATGCGCGCAATGGTACGTGGCCTCGCGGCGGATGGGCGACGCTGCTCGCGGCGCCCTGCCCGGGCTATTGCGGGAAGTCCCCCGCGGCCGGCGCCTCGCCCAGTTCGGCCAGGTCCAGCACGAAGCAGGCGCCGCCGCCGGGGTTGGCCTCGTAGTGGGCGTCGCCCCCGTGCAGGCGAGCGATGCGGCGCACCAGCGCCAGGCCCAGGCCGCTGCCCTCGGTGCTGGCGCCGAGCCGGATGAAGGGCTCGAAAATGCGTTCGGCCTGCGCCAGCGGCACGCCGGGGCCCTGGTCGCGCACGAGGATGCGCGCGCCGCGGCGGCTGCGCTGCACTTCCAGCTGCGCGCCGTCCACGCCGGCGTGCTTGCGCGCGTTGCTGAGCAGGTTGCGGATGGCGTGGCGCACCAGGCGCTCGTCGGCGCGCATGCGCACCCAGTCCCCGTGCGCCTCGATGTCCTCGCGCGAGGCCTCCTCGGCGGCCACCGCCAGCACGTCGACCTCCTCGAGTTGCAGCGCATGCGTGGTGTCCGAGTCGAGCCGGCTGAACAACAGGATGGAGCCGATCAGGCGGTCGAGTTCGGCGAGGTCGCGCCGGGCCTCGGCCAGCGCACCGGCGCGCTGAGCCGCCGCCGCGCCCCCCGGTGCCTGGCGCTCCAGCGCCTCCAGGGTCATGCGCAGGCGTGTCAGCGGGGTGCGCAGTTCGTGCGAGGTGTAGGCGAGCAGGGACTTGTGGCTGCGCACCAGCGCTTCGATGCGTTCGGCGGCCTGGTTGAAGGCCACGGCCAGCGCGGCCACCTCGTCGCCGCCCTCGACGGCCACGCGCGCGCCCAGGTCGAGGTTGCCCAGCGCCTGCACGCCGCGCTGCAGGCGCTGCAGGCGCCGGGTCAGGCGGTGCATCAGCGGCAGGGTCACCGCGCCCACGACGACGGCGCTGAGCAGCGTGGTGCTCAAGGGCGACAGCAGCAGGTGGCGCCACGGCGAGGGCTTGAGCCCGTACAGATGGAAAAAGGCCTGCAGCAGCTGCTTGCGCAGCTCGGCCTGCTGGGGGTCGGAGAAGAACACCATGTGCAGCACCAGCGCCGACACCAGCGATTGCGCCAGCAGCGCACCGACCAGCGCCAGCGCGATGCGCGCGCCCAGGCGCGACGGCGCGCCGGCGTCGGCATCCGCGGGCGAGCGCGCGCGTTGCGCGCCCGGCGCCGCCGACGGGTCCGATGCGGGCGATGGCCGGGCTTCGTCACCCTGGGCCGGAAGCGTCGGCGCGCTCAAGTCCGGGCCCTCCTCGCCGCGCTCGCGTCCCCGCGCGCGGCGTTCATTCCTGGCTCCGCGCGAACACGTAGCCCGCACCGCGCAGCGTGAGGATGCGCCGCGGATGCCGGGGGTCGTCCTCCAGCACCGCGCGGATGCGGCTGACGTGCACGTCGATGGATCGGTCGTAGACCTCCTGCGCGCCGCTGCTCTTGACCGCGTCCAGCAGAAAGTCGCGCGACAGCACGCGCCCCGGGTGCCGGGCCAGGGCCAGCAGCAGGTCGAACTGGTAGCCGGTGAGCTGGCGCAGTTCGCCGTCGATGCGGGCGTGGCGGGCCTGCGGGTCGATCTCCAGCCGTCCGAAGCGCAGCACGTGGGTGCTGCCCGGCTGGCCCTGGCGCCTGCGCACGATGGCGCGCAGGCGCGCCAGCAGTTCGCGCGGCTCGAAGGGCTTGGCCAGGTAGTCGTCGGCGCCGAGCTCCAGGCCGATCACGCGGTCGAGCGGATCGCCGCGCGCGCTCAGCACCAGCACCGGCAGGTCGTCGCCGCCGCCGCGCAGGCGCCGGCACAGGTCCAGGCCGTCGCCGTCGGGCAGCATCAGGTCGAGGACCACGGCGTCGAAACCCGGGCCGTGGCGCGCGGACTCCAGTTCCTGCTGCGCCAGCGCCAGCGTGGGCGCGCGCCGCACGGTCCAGCCGGCCTCGGACAGGTAGTCCTCGACCATGCGGCCCAGCCGGACGTCGTCCTCGATCAGCAGCACGCGCTGGCGCAGGCCTGCCGCGGGGGAGGTGGCGGTGGCGGAGGTGGCGATTTCGGACATGGGATGGGGCCGGACAGGGGCGGGCACGACGGCCCGCTTCGCATGATGCGACGCGCGCATTGCCGCTGTGTTCGCGCGTATGTCGAAGTATTGCGCATGGCGGCCCCGCGCGCGCGCCCTGCGGGGCCGGCTATTCGCCTTCGCCGAACTTGTCGCGCACCAGTTCGTCGAGCGCCGCCAGGGCCTTCTCGGCGTCGGCTCCTTCGGCCTCCAGCACCAGGCGCGTGCCCTGGCCGGCGGCCAGCATCATGACCCCCATGATGCTCTTCGCATTGACTCGCCGCGTGCCCTTGCTGAGCCAGACCTCGCTGTCGAATTCGGAGGCCAGCTTGGTCAGCTTGGCCGACGCGCGGGCGTGCAGTCCGAGCTTGTTGCCGATCAGGATGTCGAGTCGGGGCATGGGCACGGCGCCGCGGCGGCGGCACAGGGTTCGCGGGGCGCCGGCTGCGCACAGGGCGCGGCGTCGGCCTCGACTTCGGCGATGGCGTGGCGGCCGCCCTCGATCGCGCGCTCGACCAGCCGGTCCAGCCCTTCGCGGCGATAGCACAGGCAGCGCAGCAGCATCGGCAGGTTCACGCCGCCCACCAGGCGCAGCCGCGCGTCGCCGGCGACGTCGAACACGAGGCGCCGCGCGGTATTGCAGGGCGTGGCGCCCGCGGTGTCGGCCAGCACCAGCACCTCGCCGCCGTCGGCCGCCAGGCGCGCGATGGCCCGTTGCGCCTGGCCCAGCAGGGCCAGGGTGTCGGCGTCGGGCTGCACGTCCAGCGCCTCCAGGCCCGCGGGAGTCGAGCCGTAGACGTGCTCCGCGCAGGCGCGCAGGGCGCTGGCCAGCGGAGCGTGGGCGATGATCAGGATCCCAGGCACGGGAGGGGGTATGGAGCCGGTTGGACCTTCGATGGTAGCTGCATTGCAGCAAAACCGCTTCGGGAACTCCCTGAAGCCCTTCGGGGGCCGGCGCTCAACGGGCGGCGGCCGGGGCGGCGCCCAGTTGCACGGAGCCGGCGAAGCTGTGCGCCGCATCCTCGCGGTAGTCGGCGTCCTTGGCCAACACGACGGCCTGGAACACCTGCGCGCCCTGGGCGAACAGCAGCACGTGTTCGCGCAGCGCGCCGCCGCCGGGAGCCTGGCCGGCAAGGTCGAGCTCGACGGAGTCGGCGAGGCCGGGCGCCGCGTGGCGCACCTGGGCCGCTTGCTGGCGCAGCACGCGGCCGCGGATGTTCGAGACTGCGTCGCGCCGGAGTTCGGCCAGCGCCGGCGCCACCAGCGCGGCGTCGCCCAGGTCGGCATGGGCCAGCGCGAAGGTCATGTGGGCGGCCTCGCAGCCGGTCATGCTCATGTCCAGGCGCTTGCCGGCCAGCACCACGGGCTGGGTGACATGTTGCGGCTTGCAGGGGTATTGCAGCAGGATGTCCACGCCCGGGGGACCCGCCTGGCGCCAGTCCAGCGCCGGCGAGCAGGCCCACAGCGAGCCCGCCAGCGCCGTGCCGGCCGCGATGCGCGCGGCGCGCGCGACCCGGCGCGGGATTGATCGTACGCAAGGCCTCGGCGAGGATTCGGGATTTAGCATCGTCGCATTATCCCAGCGTCCCGGATCCCGGAGTTCCCGGCAGTCCGCCACGGCCATGTCCGCCTCCGAGTCATCCGTCGCCCCCTCCCGTGCCGCGCAGCCGCGCCGCGATTTCGCGCAGCGCCTGCTCGCCGGCGCCCTGGCCGCGGCGTTGCCCGCCGCGGCCCGCGCCGCCGGGCCCGCCGCGAGTTCCTCCGGTGCCGCGGGGGCCGCCGGTGCCGGTGGAGACGCTGCGGCCGATACGCCGCTGCCGGCGGCGCGCGAACTGCGCGCCGAGGCCCGGGCAGCGGTCTCCCGCGGGCAGCCCCTGGTGCTGATGTTCAGCCTGCCGGGCTGCACCTACTGCGAACAGCTGCGCCGCAGCACCTATCGCTGGCTGCTGCGCGACGGCGTTCCCGTGGAACAGCTCGACATGGTGGCCGACTACAAGCTGGGCGGCTTCGACGGCCGCCCCACCGACGGCGCGGCGCTGGCCGCGCGTTACGGCGTGCACCTGGCCCCCACGGTGTTGTTCCTCGGCGCCGACGGGCGCGAGATCGGTGAACGCCTGGTGGGGGCCGGGGTGCCGGATTTCTACGGCGCCTTCGTCGACCGCTCGCTGGCGCAGGCGCGCAAGCACCTGCAGGGGGCGTCCGCCAGCTGAGCGGCGGCGGATCTGCACGCGCGGGATTTCCCTTATATACTCATACTGGTAGGTGTATCCGGCGGGCGCATGTTCCGCGCCACGCGAACCGGAGCACGTCACAGGCACACGGGGGCGGGAAATGCGGGTTCACGGGCTTCGAAACTTGGCGATCGCCGCGCTGGCGCTGGCGCTCGCCCCGGCGGCATGGAGCCAGCCGCGCACGCTGGATTTCGGGCAGGCCGTGGACATGGCCCTGCACCAGAATCCGGATCTGCGCGCCGTGCAGGCCCAGGTGGAGCAGGCGAGGGCGGGTGTGGCGCAGGCCCGCGGCGCGCGTCTGCCGCGCCTGAGCGCCGGCCTGGGCGCCACGCGCACCGACGACGCCTTGAACGCCTTCGGCCTGAAGCTGGCCCAGCGCGGCGCGACCTTCAACGATTTCGGCGCGGGCCAGTTCAACCCGGCCCTCCCCGGGGTGCTCGGCGTGGCGCCGGCCAACCTGAACCACCCGGCGCCGGTGAACGACTTCAGCTCCCGCCTGGAGGCGCAGCTGCCTCTGTACACCGGGGGCAAGCTGGAGGGCTACCTGCGCCAGGCGCACGCGATGCTGCTGGCCGCGCAGGCCGGCGACCGCGCCGCGCGACAGGAGATCACCGACCACGTGCTGCAGGCCTACGACGGCGTGTGGACCGCGCGTGCCTACCGGCAGGTGGCGGCCAAGGCGCTGCAGGCCGCGCAGAGCCAGGTGAACATGGTCGAGAACCTGCATCGCCAGGGCGTGGTGCTCAAGAGCGACCTGCTGGCGGCGCGCGTGAACCTGGAAAACGCACGCATCCAGCAACAGCAGGCGGACGACCTGGAAGCGCAGGCCATGGACGGACTGCACGTCGTGCTGGGCCTGCCTCTGGACCAGCCCATCGAACCGGGCCCGCCGGTGCGCGTGCGCATGCCCGAGGGCACGCCCGCGTCGTGGATCGCCAGCGCGCAGGCGGAGAACCCGCGCATGCTCGCGCTCGATGAACAGGTCGCGGCGGCCGGCGGCAAGGTGGAGGTCGCGCGCTCCGACCTGTACCCGCAGGTCGGTGCCATGGCGCGCCTAGAGACGCATGACCCGGATCCGGGCTTTTCCGCGCACAGCTACACCGTGGGCGTGCAACTGAGCTGGAACCTGTTCGACGGCGGCGTCACCCGCCGGGCCGTCGACGAGGCCGCGGCGGCGCGCGAAGCCCTGCAGCTCAAGCTGCAGTCCGCGCGCGAACAGCTGGGCATGCAGATCCTGGACGCGTCGCGCAAGGCCAGCCTGGCTTCCAGCCAGATCGCCGGCCGCGAACTGGCGGTGAGCCAGGCCGAGGAGGCCGAGCGCATCGTCGAGCAGCGCTATGCCAACGGCGTGGGCACGCTGCTGGAGTTGCAGGGCGCCCAGGCCATGCTCGACAAGGCGCGCGCCGACCTGGTGCTGGCGCGCAGCCAGGAAACGACCCAGCGCGCGGCGCTGCTGCTGGCCCTGGGCCGGCTCGACGCCGCCTCGGTGCAGGCCCGCTGACCCCCTTATCGCATGCATTCTTCCGTCGAGACTGCCATGACTCATCCTTCCTTGCCGGCCGCGCTGAAGCCGCTGGCGATCGCGCCTGTGCTCGCGCTGGCCGTGGTGCTGGCCGCGGGGTGCTCCCGCCACGAACCGGCCCCGCGCGAAGCGGCGCCGCGCGTGGTCGATGCGCGCACCCTGACCCTGGCCGCCCGGGACGCCGCCACGCGCACCCTGCTCAGCGGCGTGGTCGCGTCCAGCCAGCAAGTGCAGGTGGCCTCGCGCCTGATGGGCTACATCCGCTCGGTCGACGTGCACGAGGGTCAGCGCGTGAAGGCCGGGCAGACCCTGCTGCAGATCGACCCCACCGACATCGAGGGGCAGGTCGCGCAGGCGCGCGCCGGCCTGGCGCAGGCGCAGGCCAACCTGGCCGACGCGCAGACGGACTACCAGCGCTTCGGCAAGCTCTATCGCGCCGACGCGGTGACGCGCCAGCAATGGGACGGTATCCAGTTGCGCTACAAGGTGGCGCAGCAGCAGGTCGCCGCCGCGCGCGCCGGTTTCGACACCGCCTCGTCGCAGATGCGCTATGCCCGCGTGAGCTCGCCCATCGACGGCGTGGTGGTGCAGAAGATGGCCAACGCCGGCGACCTGGCCACGCCGGGACGCCCGCTGCTGGTGGTCGAGGGCGAGGGCCGTCTGCAGGTGCGGGTGCAGGCGCCGGCCGAGGTGTTCGAGCGCCTGCGCATCGGCGAGCAGGTCCCGGTGCTCGCGGGCACGCGCGAATGGCCCGGCACCGTGGCCGAGGCGGTGCCGGTGGCCGACCCGCTGAGCCACACCCACGCGGTGAAGATCGACCTGCCGGCGCAGGCGGGGCTGGCCAGCGGCAGTTTCGTGCGCGTGGCCTTCGCGCTGGGCAGCGCGCCGCAGTTGCGCCTGCCCGTATCCGCGCTGGTCGAGCGCGCCGGCATGCAGGGTGTGTTCGTGGTCGACGCGCAGGGCATCGCGCACTTCCGGCTGGTGCGCACCGGCGAGGCGGCCGGCGGACTGGTCGACGTGCAGGCGGGCCTGCAGCCCGGCGAGACCGTGGTGACCAGCGATCTGGACCAGATGCTCAACGGCGTGAAGGTCGGTGGAGGCCATCGTGGCTGAACCTGTCGGCATGAACAGCGCGGGCCGGCTGGCGCGCGCCTTCATCAGCTCCAAGATCACCGCGCTGGTGATGCTGGCGCTGACCCTGGCGGGCGTGCTGGCGCTGCTGGTCACGCCGCGTGAGTACAACCCGCAGATCGTCGTTCCGGCGGTCAACATCATCGTGGCCAAGCCCGGTGCCGGGCCGCGCGAGATCCACGACCTGGTGGTCAAGCCCCTGGAGGCCATCATGGCCTCGATGTCGGGGGTGGATCACACCTACGGCTACGCGACCAACGATTTCGGCGTCGTCACCGTGCAGTTCAAGGTCGGCGAGGACCAGCAGAAAAGCCTGGTCAAGATGTACAACCAGCTGATGAGCAACCTCGACCGCATCCCCCCCGGGGCGATGCAGCCGGTGGTCAAGCCCATCGACGTCGACGACGTGCCCATCCTGACCGTGACCCTGAGTTCGCAAACCCTGGGCCAGAGCCAGCTGCGCGAGGTGGGCACGAAGATCCTGGCCCACCTGCGCGGCACCCCCGGGGTGTCCTTCAGCCAGGTGGCCGGCGGCGCGCCGCGCGCGGTCAACGTGTGGATCTCTCCGCCCAGGCTGGCGGCCTCGGGGCTTTCGCTGCAGCAGGTCGACCAGGTGCTGCGCGGCAGCAACGCCGCCGCGCCGCTGGGCACGGTGGTCGACGCCAATCGCGTCGTGCCGGTGCGCATCGACAGCTTCCTGGGCGGCGCGCGCGAGGTCGGCGACATCCTGATCGGCGCGCCCGACGGCAAGCCCGTGTACCTGAAGGACGTGGCGCGGGTGGAGGACGGCCCCGAGGAGACCGACTCGCTGTCGCACTTCGCCTGGGGGCCGGCGGCCGAGGGCCGCCCGCAGGGACAGGAGATGAACGCGGTGACCCTGGTCATCGCGAAAAAGGCCGGGACCAACGCGGTGGTGGTGGTCGACGCGGTGCTGCGCAAGCTCAAGACCCTGGAGTCGTGGGCGCTCCCGCAGGGCGTGCAGGTGACCGTCACCCGCAACGACGGCGCGAAGGCCGACGAGGCCGTCAACACCCTGGTGGAACACCTCGGGGTGGCCATCGTCAGCGTGTCGGTGCTGCTGTGGCTGTTCCTGGGCTGGCGCGAGGCGGCCATCGTCACGCTGACCGTGCCGCTGACCCTGTTCGCGGTGCTGACCGTGGACCTGATCGTCGGCGAGACCATCAACCGCATCACCCTGTTCGCGCTGATCCTCTCGCTGGGCCTGCTGGTCGACGGGGCGATCGTGGTGATCGAGAACATCCACCGGCATCTGCACCACGGGCCGCCGGGCGACTTCGTGCGCACCGTGGTGCACGCTACCAACGAGATCGGCAATCCGACCAACATGGCCACGCTGGCGGTGATCCTGGCCTTCGTCCCCATGGCTTTCGTCACCGGCATGATGGGCCCGTTCATGCGCCCGATCCCGGTCAACGTGCCAGTGGCGATGATCGCCTCGCTGCTGCTGGCCTACACCGTGGTGCCGTGGGCGGCGCGCGCCTGGCTGTCGAAAAAGGCTGCGCGCGTGCAGCTGCAGCGCAGCGAGCCCCTGGAGGAAAGGCCCGGGGAAAGCGGCGCGCACCAGCCCGACCGCCTGCATCGTTCCTACCTACGGGTGTTCGAGCCGCTGCTGCGCAGCCGCAGGCGCCGCAACCTGATGCTGCTGGCCGTGCTGGTGCTGCTGCTGGCGGCGATGCTGATGCCGGCCTGGCAATTCATCCGCCCCTCGGGCATGAACGGTCCGCTGTCGCCGCTGGGGGTGGAGCTCAAGATGCTGCCCAACGACAACACCAACAGCTTCCTGGTGGAAGTCGACACCCCGGCGGGCTCCTCGCTGGAGCGCACCGACGAGGTCGCGCGCGCGGTCGGCGACGTGCTGGCGCGCAACCCCGACGTGGTCGACTACCAGACCTTCGTGGGCATGGCCGCGCCGATCGACTTCGCCGCGCTGGTGCGCGGGGACGACCTCAAGCGTGGCGACAATTTCGCCCAGATCCGCGTCAACCTGCTTCCCAAGGACCGGCGCGCGATGGCCTCGCACGCCATCGTGCAGCAGTTGCACGAGCAGCTGGCGCCGCTGCGCGCGCGTTTCGCCTCCACCGTCATCAAGCTGTACGAGACCCCGCCGGGGCCGCCGGTGCGCTCGCAGGTCATGGCCGAGCTGTACGGCCCGTCCTACGCGCAGCTGCGCGAGGTGGCCGGCCAGGTGCTGGGCGATTTCGACCGCAGCTACGGCATGATGAACCAGGACGATTCGGTGACCGCCACCACCGACGAGTACCGCATCGTCATCGACCGCAGCAAGGCCGCGCAGTCGGGCATCGTGCCCGGGCAGGTGATCGGGCTTCTGCACGACTACCTGTCCGGCATGGGGGTCGGCGCGGTGCACCAGGCCGGCGCCGACGAGCCGGTGAGCATCGTCGTGCGCGTCTCGCGCGCCGAGCGCCAGTCGCCGCGGCAGCTGCTGGACATGCCCATCCGCGGCGCCGGCGGACGCATCGTGCCGCTGGGGGCGATCGCCCGCGTGGAGCGCACCGACCTGGCCAAGCCCATCTACACCCGCGACCAGCACCCGGTGGTCTACGTGGGCGGCGAGATGGCGCGCTCGAGCCCCGTGTACGCCACCCTCAGCCTGAACAGCCGCCTCGACGGCAAGCGCCTGGCCGACGGCACCGCGCTGCGTACCGGTAACCTCGGCTTCACCGACACGCCGCCGTCCGACCTCAAGGGCTACCAGCTGCTGTGGGGCGGCGAGATGCGCCTGACCCTGGACGTGTTCCGCGACCTCGGCTCGGCCTTCCTCGTCGCCCTGGTGTTCATCTATCTGCTGCTGGTGGCCTACTACAAGTCCTTCATGCTGCCGGTGATCGTCATGGGGGCCATCCCCCTGACGCTGATCGGGGTCTTCCCCGGCCACTGGCTGACCCAGCAGGCCTTCACCGCGACCTCGATGATCGGGGTCATCGCGCTGGCCGGCATCGTGGTGCGCAACTCCCTGCTGCTGATCGACTTCATCCTCGACTACCGCGCGCGCGGCTACAGCCTGGAGGAATCGGTGGCTCAGGCCGGCGCGGTGCGCCTGCGCCCGATCCTGCTGACGGCGCTGGCCATCATCTTCGGCTCGGCCATCATGATCACCGACCCGGTGTTCGGCGGCCTGGCGGTGTCGCTGATCTTCGGCACCCTGCTGTCGACCCTGCTGACCCTGATCGTGATCCCGCTGATCTACTACATCTGGCAGGTCCGATTCGTCGTTCCGCGCGCCGCGCGCGCAAGCTGACATCCCGGAGAACTCCATGACCACCGAACGCTACATCCGCATCCTCGCCGGCAGCTTCATCCTCGTGTCGCTGCTGCTCGGCGCCCCCGCCAGCCCGCTGTACGTGTCCAGCTGGTTCCTGTGGTTCACCGCCTTCGTCGGGGCCAACCTGCTGCAGTTCGGATTCACCAACTTCTGCCCCATGGCGCTGATCCTGCGCCGCCTGGGGGTTTCCGACGCCGCGCCCTGCGCGCGCTGAAGCGGCGGGGCGGCCATGGCGGGAAAGGCACATAGCCGCCGCAGTGGGTATCATCGGCGCAGCGCCGGCGACGTACCGGACGCGAAATCCCCCCATTGCGGAGACTCCTCGATGTCCGTTTTGACCAATGCCGCGTCGCGCACCGACATCCTGAATCGGCTCAAACGCGCCGAGGGCCAGTTGCGCGGCGTGCAGCGCATGATCGACGAGGGCGAGCCCTGCCTGAAAGTTGCCCAGCAGCTCTCCGCGGTGCGCAAGGCGCTCGACAGCACCTTCGTGCGCATGACCGTCTGTTTCATCGAGCAGGAACTCGACGCCCGCCTGGAAGGCAGCAATGCCGAGAAGTCGAGCCTGGACGCGATGATGGAAGAGATGGAGACCCTGCTCGCCCGCATGAATTGATCGATTGACCCGCCTGCGGCGGGTCAAGCGATCAACGCGCCGCCGAGGCAGATTTCGCCGTCGTAGAGCACGGCGGACTGGCCGGGGGTGACGGCCCACTGGGGGTGCTCGAAGGCCAGGCTCAGCGTGTGCGTGTCGGCTTGCAGCACGGTGCAGGGGGCGTCGCTCTGGCGGTAGCGGGTCTTGGCGCCCAGGCGCGAGCCCGCGGCCGGGGGCTGCCCGGACACCCAGGAGGCTTCCTGCGCCAGCAGGCGCGAGCTCAGCAGCCAGGGATGGTCGTGCCCCTGCACCACGTACAGGGTGTTGGTGGCCATGTCCTTGCGCGCGACGAACCAGGGCTCGCCGGTCCCGTCGCGGCTGCCGCCCAGGCCGATACCCTTGCGCTGGCCCAGGGTGTAGAAGGCCAGTCCCACGTGCTCGCCGACCTGCTCGCCCTCGGGGGTGCGCATGGCGCCGGGGCGCGTGGGCAGGTAGCGGTTGAGAAACTCGCGGAAGGGGCGTTCGCCGATGAAACAGATGCCGGTGGAGTCCTTCTTGCGTGCATTGGGCAGCCCGATGGATCCGGCGATGCGCCGCACCTCGGTCTTGGGCAGCTCGCCCACCGGGAACAGGGTGCGGCACAGCTGGTCCTGGTTCAGGCGGTGCAGAAAGTAGCTCTGGTCCTTCGAGGCGTCGAGCCCGCGAAGCAGCTGCACGCCGCCGTCGGTTGCGCGTACCCGCGCGTAATGCCCGGTGGCGATGCGCTCGGCCCCCAGGCTCACCGCGTGGTCCAGGAAGGCCTTGAACTTGATCTCGGCGTTGCACAGCACGTCCGGATTGGGCGTGCGTCCGGCCTGGTATTCGCGCAGGAATTCCGCGAACACCCGTTCCTTGTATTCGGCGGAAAAATTCACCGCCTCGATGTCGATGCCGATCAGGTCGGCCACGCTGACCGCGTCCAGCCAGTCCTGCCGCGTGGAACAGTACTCGCCGTCGTCGTCGTCCTCCCAGTTCTTCATGAACAGGCCCACGACCTCGTAGCCCTGCTGCTTGAGCAGCCAGGCCGACACGGAGGAGTCGACACCGCCGGACATGCCGACGACGACGCGGGGACGAGGGGAAGCCATCGGCGAATTCTAGGGCTTGCCTTGCTGCACCGCCGCATCGCCGTGCAGCATGTCCAGCGGCCAGCGCCGCCCCCCCGCGTGGTCCAGCGCGCATTGCAGCACCGAAGGGCTGCGGTGGCGCTCGCGACTGGCCCGCAGTTCCTCCAGGCTCATCCACAGGGTGCGCACGATGCCGTGGTCCAGCGCGCGCGAGGGATCGTGCGCGCCCAGCTCGCCGGTGAAGGCGAAGCGCACGTAGTGCACCGGCGCTCCCCGGCGCGTGCCGTGGCTCTGGTAGACCCCGAGCAGCGCGGTGGGGCGGAAGGCGTGCGCGGTTTCCTCCAGGGTTTCGCGCGTAACCGCGTGCAACAGATCCTCGCCGGCTTCGAGGTGACCGGCCGGGTTGTTCAGGCGCAGGCCCTGCGGCGTGTGCTCCTCGACCAGCAGGAAGCGTCCGTCGCGTTCGATGACGGCGGCGACGGTGACGTGTGGGAGATTCGAATCGGACATGGTGGATTTTCCGGGTCTCGGAAAGCGCATTTTCGTGGAGCCGCCGGCTTTCGACCATAATCAGTGGTTTCGAATCACGAGGGGATCTCCATGCGCATAGGAGTCGCTGCCGAAATCGTGGCGGGCGAGGCGCGGGTTGCCGCCACCGCGGAAACCGTCAAGAAACTGGTCGGGCAGCAGCACGAGGTGCTGGTGCAGAAGGGGGCGGGGCTGCGCGCCGGGGTGCTGGACGCGGACTACGAGGCGGCCGGCGCGAAGCTGGTGGACGCCGAGGCGGCGCTGGGCGCCGAGCTGGTGCTGAAGGTGCGCCGCCCGCAGGCCGAGGAGCTCGGGCGCATGCGCGCGGGCGCGGCCGTGGTGGGCATGCTCGAGCCCTTCGACGAGGAGGGGCTGCGGGCGATGGCGGCGGCGGGGCTGAGCGCCTTCGCGCTGGAGGCGGCGCCGCGCACGACGCGCGCGCAGAGCCTGGACGTGCTGTCCAGCCAGGCCAACATCGCCGGCTACAAGGCGGTGCTGGTGGCCGCCGACCTGTACCCGCGCTTCATGCCCATGCTGATGACGGCGGCCGGCACGGTCAAGGCGGCGCGCCTGGTGGTGCTGGGGGCGGGCGTGGCCGGGCTGCAGGCCATTGCCACGGCCAAGCGCCTGGGCGCGGTGGTGGAGGCTTCCGACGTGCGCCCGGCGGCGCGCGAGCAGGTGGAGTCGCTGGGGGCGAAGTTCATCGACGTGCCCTTCGAGACCGACGAGGAGCGCGAGATCGCGCAGGGCGTGGGCGGCTACGCGCGGCCGATGCCGCAGTCGTGGCTGGCGCGCCAGGCCGCGCAGGTGGCCGCGCGGGTGCGCCAGGCCGACATCGTGATCAGCACGGCGCTGATCCCGGGGCGGCGCGCGCCCACGCTGGTCAGCGAGGAGATGGTGCGCTCCATGCGTGCCGGCTCGGTGCTGGTGGACATGGCGGCCGCGCAGGGGGGCAACTGCCCGCTGAGCGAGGCCGACCGTGTGGTGCTCAAGCACGGCGTGACCATCGTCGGGCACACCAACCTGCCCTCGATGATGGCCGCCGACGCCTCCAGCCTGTACGCGCGCAACGTGCTGGACTTCCTCAAGCTGGTGCTGGACAAGGACAAGGGGCTGGTGGTGAACCTGGAAGACGACATCGTCAACGCCTGCCTGGTCACCCAGGGCGGCGAGGTCCGCAGGAAGAACTCCTGAGACTCGACGCGAACCGGAGAACGAACATGCATGAGATTTCCCCGCTGGTGATCAACCTGATCATTTTCGTCCTGTCGATTTACGTGGGTTATCACGTGGTATGGACGGTGACGCCGGCGCTGCACACGCCGCTGATGTCGGTGACCAATGCCATCTCGGCCATCATCATCGTGGGGGCCATGCTGGCGGCGGCGCTGACCGTCACGCCGGTGGGGCGCGTCATGGGCATGCTGGCGGTGGCGATGGCCTCGGTCAACGTGTTCGGGGGTTTCCTGGTGACCCGGCGCATGCTGGCGATGTTCAAGAAGAAGGAACGTGCGACGCCCGGCTCGGGCGCCTGAAGCACGACCCCGCATAGTTCCAAGGATTTGTCATGACCCTCAGCATGAATCTGGTCACCCTGTTGTATCTCGTGGCCTCGGTGTTCTTCATTCAGGCTCTCAAGGGCCTTTCGCATCCGAAGAGCAGCCGGCGCGGCAATCTGTTCGGCATGCTCGGCATGGCGCTGGCCGTGCTGACCACGGTGGCGCTGATCGTGAAGATCGGTGGCGAGGCCGGCGCTTCGGGCCTGGTGTACGTGCTGCTCGCGCTGGTGGTGGGCGCGGCCATCGGCTCGGTGATGGCGCAGCGCGTGCAGATGACCAAGATGCCCGAGCTGGTGGCCTTCATGCACAGCATGATCGGCCTGTCGGCGGTGTGCATCGCGATCGCCGAGGTGGCCGAGCCGCATGCCTTCGGCATCGTGCCGTCCGCGGGCATGGCGCTGCCGCACGGCAACCGGGTGGAACTGTTCATCGGGGCCATCGTGGGGGCCATCACCTTCAGCGGCTCGGTGATCGCCTTCGGCAAGCTGTCGGGCAAGTACAAGTTCCGGCTGTTCCAGGGCGCGCCGGTGCGCTTTGCCGGCCAGCATGCGCTGAACCTGGTGCTGGCGCTGGCCACGCTGGGGCTGGGGCTGGCCTTCTGGTACGGCGCGCAGTGGACGCCGTTCCTGCTGATGCTGGCGCTGGCCTTCGTGCTGGGGGTGCTGATCATCATCCCCATCGGCGGGGCCGACATGCCGGTGGTGGTGTCCATGCTCAACAGCTACTCGGGCTGGGCGGCCGCGGGTATCGGCTTCTCGCTGGAAAACAGCATGCTGATCATCGCCGGCAGCCTGGTGGGCTCGAGCGGGGCGATCCTGTCGTACATCATGTGCAAGGCGATGAACCGCTCGTTCTTCAACGTGATCCTGGGCGGCTTCGGAGGCGAGGCGGCGCCCGCCGCGGCGGGCGCGGCCGAGCAGCGCAGCGTGCGCTCGGGCAGCCCGGACGACGCGGCCTTCCTGCTGACCAACGCCGAGAGCGTGATCATCGTGCCGGGCTACGGGCTGGCGGTGGCGCGCGCGCAGCATGCGCTCAAGGAACTGGCGCAAAAGCTGGGCGAGCACGGGGTGAGCGTGAAATACGCCATCCACCCGGTGGCCGGGCGCATGCCGGGGCATATGAACGTGCTGCTGGCCGAGGCCGAGGTGCCCTACGACCAGGTGTTCGAGATGGAGGACATCAACCCCGAGTTCGCGCAGGCCGACGTGGCCGTGGTGCTGGGGGCCAACGACGTGGTGAATCCGGCCGCGCGCACCGACCCCAAATCCCCCATCGCCGGCATGCCCATCCTGGACGCCTTCAAGGCCAAGACGGTCATCGTGAACAAACGCTCCATGGCCACCGGCTATGCCGGGCTGGATAATGATTTGTTCTACCTGGACAAAACCATGATGGTGTTCGGGGATGCCAAGAAGGTCATCGAGGACATCGCCAAGGCCATCGAATAACGGGAC
>NZ_KB898496.1 GCF_000377645.1 Thiomonas sp. FB-6
CTGAGGCGCGGCGCGGAACGAACAGCCAGGAACACGGAGACACGCAATGGCGCAGATGCAGGTGAAGGTTCCCGACATCGGGGACTTCAAGGACGTGGAGGTGATCGAGCTGCTGGTCAAGCCTGGGGACAGGATCCAGGCGGAGCAGTCGCTGATCACGGTGGAGAGCGACAAGGCGAGCATGGAGATACCGAGCAACGCGGGCGGGGTGGTGAAGGCGCTGCTGGTCAAGCTCGGGGACAAGGTGAACGAGGGCACGCCGCTGCTGGAGCTGGAGGCCGAGGAGGGCGCGAGCGCGCCGGCCGAGGCGGCGGCGCCGGCGGCCGGGCCTGCCGCGGCGCAGGCGCAGCAGCCTGCTGCGGCCCCGGCTGCGGCCGCGCCGGTCGCCGCGGCCGTACCGGCTCCGGCCGGCAGCTACTCCGGCCCGGTGGACCATGAATGCGACGTGCTGGTGCTGGGCGCGGGGCCGGGAGGCTATTCGGCGGCCTTCCGCGCGGCCGATCTCGGGCTGAAAGTGGTGCTCGTGGAGCGCTACGCCACGCTGGGCGGCGTGTGCCTGAACGTGGGTTGCATTCCCAGCAAGGCGCTGCTGCACGTGGCCGCGGTGGTCGACGAGGCGGCACACCTGGCCTCGGTGGGCATCGAGTTCGGCGCGCCCAAGGTCGACCGCAAGGTGCTGGCGGCGCACAAGGACAAGGTGGTGGGCAAGCTCACCGGTGGCCTGGCCGGCATGGCCAAGGCGCGCAAGGTCACGGTGGTTCGCGGCAACGCCTCCTTCCTCGACCCTTTCCACGTGGAAGTGCAGCTCACCCAGGGCAGCGGACGCGAGGCCGCGGGCGACGCGCAGCGCGTGCGCTTCAGCCGCGCCATCATCGCCGCCGGCAGCCAGGCCGTGCATCTGCCTTTCCTGCCCGAGGATCCGCGGGTGGTGGACTCCACCGGCGCGCTGGCGCTGGGCGTGGAGCCGCGCAACATGCTGATCGTCGGCGGCGGCATCATCGGCCTGGAAATGGGTACCGTGTATTCCACGCTGGGCGCACGCCTGGACGTAGTGGAAATGCTCGACGGGCTGATGCCCGGCGCCGACCGCGACCTGGTGAAGGTCTGGCAGAAACTCAATGCGCCCCGCTTCGACCGCGTCATGCTCAAGACCCGCACCGTGGGCGCCGAGGCGCGCGACGACGGCATCTGGGTACGTTTCGAAGGCGAGGGCGCGCCGGCGCAGCCGCAGCGCTACGACCTGGTGCTGCAGGCGGTGGGACGTTCGCCCAACGGCAAGCGCATCGGCGCCGAGCGCGCGGGCGTGGCGGTGGATGAACGCGGCTTCATCCGCGTGGACGCGCAGATGCGCAGCAACGTGGCGCATATCCACGCCATCGGCGACATCGTCGGGCAGCCGATGCTGGCCCACAAGGCGGTGCACGAAGGTCATGTGGCCGCCGAAGTCTGCGCCGGCGAGTTGCGCGGCGACGACGCGCTGGCGCGCAGCGCCTTCGACGCGCGGGTGATTCCGTCGGTGGCCTACACCGATCCGGAAATCGCCTGGGTGGGCCTGGGCGAGGACGAGGCGCGTGCCAAGGGCATCGCGGTCACCAAGGGGCTGTTCCCGTGGGCCGCCTCCGGGCGGGCCATCGCCAACGGGCGCGACGAAGGTTTCACCAAGCTGCTGTTCGACGCGCAGACCCACCGCATCGTCGGCGGCGGCATCGTCGGCACCCATGCGGGCGACCTGATCGGCGAGATCGCGCTGGCCATCGAGATGGGCGCGGACGCGGTGGACATCGGCCGCACCATCCACCCGCACCCCACGCTGGGCGAATCCATCGGCATGGCCGCCGAGGTGGCCGAGGGCAGTTGTACCGACCTGCCGCCGGCGCGACGTTAACCATGGCCGGGGGGCGGGCGCTGCCCGCCCCGGGGCTGCTCGGGTCGGTTTGCGGGGCAGCACCTTGCCCTGCGGCCCCACGCGCGGCGGCCGGGCGCTTGCGGCCGGCGCCGCGGGTTCAGGGGCGCGAGAGTTCCGAGGAAACCGGCTTGGGCAGCACGGCGCCGGCCATCAGCGCGGCCGTGGCCGGCGAGGCGCCGTCAGGGACCGCGTTGGACACCGGCATGCTCACGGAGGGCAGCTTCCTGCCCTGCGCGGCGTCTTGCTCGCGCAGCGAGGCGGCCTGGGCCGACGGCAGCAGCGGATCGGTGGCGCGGTTGATCAGGCGCCGGGCGCCATCGAAGCGCCGCGCCCAGTAGGGGCTGTCCAGGTTGGCGATCTGCACTTTCTCGCCCGGGCGGGGCGCGTGTACGAACTGGCCGTTGCCGATGTAGATGCCCACGTGCGAGAAGGCGCGGCGCAGGGTGTTGAAAAACACCAGGTCGCCGGGGCGCAGTTCGTTTTCCGCCACTTTCTGGCCTTCTCGGCTTTGTTCGGCCGCGTTGTGGGGCAGTACCAGGCCCAGGGTTTCCTGGTAGACCCGGCGCACCAGGCCGGAGCAGTCGAAGCCACGCGAAGCGTGGTCGCCGCCATACTTGTAGCGCACGCCGAGGAAGCTCAGGGTGTTGAGCACCAGCTGCGAGGTGCGCGACGAGACTTCGTGCACCACGTGCTGCTGCTGCCACCAGCTCCGGACCTCGCCTTCGGGCCCTTCCTGCTCGGGCAGTGCGGCGGCCGGCGGGTTCGGCTGTTGCTGGGCGCGCGCGATGATGCCCGCCAGTCGGGCGTCGTCCAACGCGGCTTCGGCGGCGGCCGGGGCCGAGGCCGCGACCCCGGGAGCCGGCGCGGCCCAGGCCGCCGGCACGCAGCAGCCCGCCAGCACGGCCATGCCCGCCAGCGTGTGGCGCAGCGTGGACGGGCGAGTGGCGTCGAGGCGGAAGGCGGACCGGCGCATGAGGGGGGCGGGCGGGACGGCGGGACGAATGGGGCTTGCTGCGCGAATGGGGCTTGCTGCGGAATCGGGACCCCGCCCGGGAACCCACGCGAATGCGGGGGGTCTTCAGGGGGTTTTTCCCAGTACGCGAATGTAACGGCCACCACGAAGGCACGTCAACATCCCTCGGCGAAGGCCCGCCCGGACAGGGGTATCCGCCCGAGCCGCCGTCGCGACGAGCCCCCCGCACGAGCCTCGGCGAGGCGTTTTTGCTAGTGTCCTGTCCCGCTAATCACTGTCATTTCGCTGGGCCGTATCGGGGCCCAGGCAAGGCGCGGGCGCGGGTCCAGGCTTTACGCCTGGCCCCGTGGCCGCAACGCAGCATGGGCCCCGATACGGCCCAGCCCGAAGGGTTCGGCGCCTGCGGGGCCCTCGCCGGCCGCCCGCACAGGGTCCAGACGTCCAGTCTGAACCCTGTGCGGGCAACCGACGATCGCTCCCGCAGGCACGCGAACGAAATGCCAGTTATTAGCGGGACAGAACACTAGGCTCGGGCCTGCATTTCCCACGAAGGAGGCCCCATGTTTCGTGCGTGGTTGCTCGACAGGCCCGGCGGAAGCTTCCAGGCGAGCCTGCAGGAGATCGACGAGTCGCGGCTGCCGGAGGCGGACGTGCTGGTGCAGGTCTCGCACTCGACCCTCAACTACAAGGACGCGCTGGCGCTGACCGACCGCGCGCCGGTGGTGCGCAAGTGGCCGATGGTGCCTGGAATCGACGGTGCCGGCATCGTGCTGGAAAGCCGCCACGCGGCCTGGAAACCCGGCGATCGCTGGATTCTCAACGGTTGGGGCGTGGGCGAGACGCATTGGGGCTGCCTGGCCGAGCGCGCGAGCCTGCGCGGCGACTGGCTGGTGCCGCTGCCGGCGCGCTTCGACACCCGCCAGGCCATGATCCTGGGGACCGCCGGCTACACCGCGATGCTGTGCGTGCAGGCGATCGCCGCGCGCGGGCTGCGCCCCTCGGACGGCGAGGTGCTGGTCACCGGAGCTACCGGCGGGGTCGGCAGCGTCGCGGTGGCCTTGCTGGCGCGCCGCGGCTGGAAGGTCGCGGCGCTCACCGGC
Source organism: Thiomonas sp. FB-6 (assembly GCF_000377645.1). Classification (GTDB taxonomy): domain Bacteria; phylum Pseudomonadota; class Gammaproteobacteria; order Burkholderiales; family Burkholderiaceae_C; genus Thiomonas_A. The sequence goes on from NZ_KB898496.1 coordinate 3,980, forward strand.
AAGGCCTCCCAGGAAGCCTACCTGCGCTCGCTGGGCGCCGCCGAGGTGCTGGAGCGCGCGGCCTACGCACAGCCCGGCAAGCCCTTGCAGAAGGAGCGCTGGGCCGCGGTGGTGGACACCGCCGGCAGCCACATCCTGGCCAACGCCTGTGCGCAGATGCGCTGGGGCGGCGTGGTGGCGGCCTGCGGGCTCGCCCAGGGCATGGACTTTCCGGCTTCGGTCGCGCCCTTCATCCTGCGCAACGTCACGCTGGCCGGCATCGACAGCGTGATGCAGCCGGCGCCCGCGCGCCGCGCCGCCTGGGCCGCGCTGGCGGAGGAGATCGACGCCGCGCAGATCGAGGCGATGGCGCGGGACCTGCGCCTGGACCAGGTGCTCGACGCGGCGCACGAGCTGATGGAAGGCCGGTCCCGCGGGCGCGCCGTGGTAAGCGTCTGAGGCGGGTCCGCCGCAGGGCCGGGGCCGCCGGGCGTCCGCTGGTCAGGGTCCTGTCAGGTGGGGCTTCTACGGTGCGGCAAGCGGCCGGGCGCAGACCCGGCGCAGGGGATTGCGGGAGCGCGGCGGCTGCTCCGCCGCGACGCGAATCCCGACCCCAGGAGACAGCGATGGCGGACTACAGCGAATATCACCGGCGCTCGGTCGAGCAGCCGCGGGAGTTCTGGGCCGAGAAGGCGAGCCTGATCGATTGGCATCGCCCCTTCGGGCAGGTGCTGGACGACAGCCGCAGGCCTTTCGCGGCGTGGTTCCCGGGCGGCCTGACCAACCTGTGCCACAACGCGGTGGACCGTCACCTCGCCGCGCGCGGCGCGCAGCCCGCGCTGGTGTGGGAGTCCACCGAGGTGGAACGCAGCCGCAGCTACAGCTATGCCGAGCTGCACCGGGAGGTGCAGCGCATGGCGGCGATCCTGCTGCGCCACGGCGTGGTCCAGGGCGACCGCGTGCTGATCTACATGCCCATGATTCCCGAGGCGGTGTTCGCGATGCTCGCCTGCGCGCGCATCGGCGCGATCCACTCGGTGGTGTTCGGCGGCTTCGCCGCGCTCAGCCTGGCCACGCGCATCGACGACGCCACGCCCAAGCTGGTGATCAGCAGCGATGCCGGCTCGCGCGCGGGGCGCGTGGTGCCCTACAAGCCGCTGCTCGACGAGGCGATCGAGCGCGCCGCGCACAAGCCGCAGCGGGTGCTGATGATCGACCGCGGGCTGCAGCCCTTCGCGGCGCGGCCCGGGCGCGACCTCGACTACGCCGCCGAACGCGCGGCGGTGGGCGAGCCCGAGGTGCCCTGCACCTGGGTGGATTCCACCCACCCGAGCTACATCCTCTACACCTCGGGAACCACCGGGCGGCCCAAGGGCGTGCAGCGCGACACCGGAGGCTACGCGGTGGCGCTGGCCACGTCGATGCGCGACGTCTTCTGCGGCAGCCCCGGGGGCACCTACTTCTGCACCAGCGACATCGGCTGGGTGGTGGGGCACAGCTACATCGTGTACGGGCCGCTGATCCACGGCATGACCACGGTGCTGTACGAGGGTACGCCGGTGCGCCCGGACGCCGGCATCCTGTGGCGCCTGGCCGAGAAGCACCGGGCGCAGGTCATGTTCTCCTCGCCCACCGCGGTGCGGGTGCTGAAAAAGTTCGACACCGCGTTCATGCGCGAGCGCGACCTGTCCGCGCTGGAACGACTGTTCCTGGCCGGCGAACCGCTGGACGAGCCCACCGCGAGCTGGATCGCCGAGGCGCTGGGCAAGCCGGTGGTGGACAACTACTGGCAGACCGAGACGGGCTGGCCGATCCTGGGGATTCCCGCCGGGGTGCAGGCCCTGGCTCCCAAGCCGGGTTCGCCCGGCGTGGCCATGCCCGGCTACAAGGTGGGCATTCTCGACGAGCTCAGCGGCGAGCCGGTGGCTCCGGGGAACAAGGGCGTGCTGGCCCTCGAATGGCCGTTGCCGCCAGGGTGCATGCAAACGGTGTGGGGCGACGACAAGCGCTTCGTCGACACCTACTGGTCCACCTTCCCGACGCGCCAGGTGTACTCCACCTTCGACTGGGGCGTGGCCGACGAACAGGGCTACGTCACCATCCTCGGGCGCACCGACGACGTGATCAATGTCGCCGGGCACCGGCTGGGCACGCGCGAGATCGAGGAAAGCATCTCCAGCCACGCCGCCGTGGCGGAAGTGGCGGTGGTCGGCGCGGCCGACGAGCTCAAGGGCCAGCAGGCCGTGGCCTTCGTCGTGCCCCGCGACGCGGCGCGCGCGGCCAGCGCCGAGGCGCGCGCCGAGCTGGCGGCGCAGATCATGCAGACCGTGCAGGTGCAGCTGGGCGCGGTGGCGCGTCCGGCGCGGGTGCTGTTCGTGTCCATGCTGCCCAAGACCCGCTCGGGCAAGCTGCTGCGGCGCTCCATCCAGGCGCTGTGCGAGCAGCGCGCGCCGGGCGACCTGACCACGCTGGAAGACCCGGCGGCGCTGGAGCAGATCCGCGCGGCCCTGGCCGAGCAGCCCTGAGCCCGCCCGGGCCCGCTTCGCCGCGGGATGGCGGCGGGCCCTGCCGGCCCGTGGCTCCGGCCTGAACCGTGCTTTGCGGCCCGGCTGCGCCAGGCCGGGCCTGTACGCTTTCTTGCGCTGGATCGCTTCTTTCCCACCATCCCTAGGGAAAGCACTATGCGACGCCACTGGACGGACGCGCCCTCTATCCTACAATTCATAAGTCCTTGCTTATACGCAAATCCTATTAAACACTGATGTCCACCCCGGCCCACTCCCCCCAGCTGCTCGGAGACGACTCCGACGCGCAGGCCGCCGAACGGGTGTTCGATTCCGCGGCCGAGTTGTTCGGCGTGCTGGCCACTCCGCTGCGGCTGCGCATCCTGAACGCGATCTGCACCCACGAGAAAAGCGTGGGGGACATCATGGAATCCGTGGAATCCACGCAGCCCAACGTGTCCCAGCACCTGAAGGTGCTGTACCAGGCGGGCATCGTGGCCAAGCGGCGCGTAGGCAATCAGATTCATTACCGGGTGCAAAGCGAGAAGGCGGTTCAGCTGTGCCGCACCGTGTGCACCCAGATCGCGATCGAACTGGACGACCCGGATTCGGTTTCGCAATCCGAGCGCCTGGCCCGGCGCACCTAGGTACCTACAGCCAACCAGCGAGTACGAGGATGAGTGACTACAGCAACAAGCTAGGCCGGCTGCGTCCCGCGCCGGAAAACTTCCTGAGCGCCGAGCAGATCCAGCAGGTGCAGTCGGGGCGGCGCGATTTCCTGCGCCGGGCCTTCGCCGGCGCCAGCGCGGCGATGGTGGCTTCCGGCGCGGCCACGGCCTACGCCGACGAGGCCTCGGACAAGGACTCCAAACTGATCCTGGACAAGCCGGAGTGGGGTACCACGCTGGGCCGCCCGGTGGACGAGCCGCCCTACGGGATGCCCTCGAAGTACGAGGCCAACCTGGTGCGGCGCATCAGCCCGGGGCTGTCGGCGGTGAACCAGGCCAACGTGGCCTTCGCGCCGCTGCAGGGCATGTTCGGCATCATCACGCCCTCGGGCCTGCACTTCAACCGCTCGCACCAGGGCTGGTACGACATCGACCCCTCGCAGCATCGCCTGATGGTGATGGGCGAGGAGGGCCTGGTGCGCAACCCGAAGGTCTACACCGTCGGCGACATCATGCGCATGCAGCCCGTGTCGCGCATCCACTTCATCGAGTGCGGCGCGAACTCGGCGATGGAATGGGGCAACGTCGCCGTGCCGACCGTGCAGTACACCCACGGCATGGTGTCGTGCAGCGAATGGACCGGGGTGCCCCTGATCAAGCTGCTCGAGGACTGCGGCGCCAACCTGAAGGGCGTGCGCTTCGTGCTCGCCGAGGGCGCCGACGGTTCGCACGAGACCCGCACCATCCCGATGTCCCTCGTGCTGTCGGGCGAGGTGCTGGTGGCCTACGGCCAGAACGGCGAGATGCTGCGCCCGGAGAACGGCTACCCGCTGCGCCTGGTCGTGCCCGGGGTCGAGGGCGTGTCGAACATCAAGTACCTGCGGCGCATCAAGCTGGGCACCGAGCCCTTCGCCGCCAAGGACGAGGTGCTGGGCTACGTGGACCTCATGCCCGACGGCAAGTTCCGCCAGTACACGTCCCTGATGGAGTGCAAGTCGGTGATCACCTCGCCCTCGGGCGGGCAGGTGCTGATGGACAAGGGCCTGTACAACGTGACCGGCGTCGCCTGGTCGGGCCGCGGGCGCATCAAGCGCGTCGACGTGTCCTTCGACGGCGGCGTGAACTGGCATGCCGCGCGCCTGGAAGGGCCGGTGCAGAACAAGGCGCTGACCCGCTTCAACATCCCCTGGGTGTGGAACGGCGGCGGCGCCTTCCTGCAAAGCCGCGCGGTCGACGAGACCGGCTACGTGCAGCCGACCTACGAGCAGCTGCGCAAGGTGCGCGGTTCGCGCTCGGTCTATCACAACAACGCGATTCAAACCTGGCAAGTCGAAGCAACTGGAGATGTGCGCAATGTTCAACTCGCCCATTCGTAAAGCAGCGGTCGCGGCCGCGCTGGCCGCGGTGGCCTCGGCCGCCTGGGCCGCCAACCCCGGGGCGTCGTTGGGGCGCGCCGCCACGCCGGCGGAGATCCATGCCTGGAACATCGACGTGCGCCCGGATTTCAAGGGCCTGCCCGCGGGCAAGGGCACGGTGGCCGAAGGCACCAAGCTGTGGGAGGCCAAATGCGCTTCCTGCCACGGCGACTTCGCCGACTCCAACGCGGTGTTCCCGCCGCTGGTGGGGGCCTTCCAGGCCACGAAGGAAGAGATGAAGACCGGCTGGGTGTCCAGGCTGGCCAACCCCTCCGAGGGCATCGGAACCTCGATGGAGCGCCTGTCGACCCTGTCGACCCTGTTCGACTACATCCACCGCGCCATGCCGTGGACCTCGCCGGACACCCTGAGCTGGGACGAGACCTACTCGCTGGTGGACTACCTGCTGAACCTGTCCAACATCGTTCCGGCCAACTTCGTGCTGACCCGCGACAACGTGCAGCAGGTGCAGGATCAGCTGCCCAACCGCAACGGCGTGACCTGGAACCACGGCATGTGGCCCGGGGGCAAGACGGTACTGGCCTCGGGTAAGGTGTTGGGTAACGGGGGTATCCCGGATGTTCACGCGACCGAGTGCATGAAAAACTGCGCTCCCAAGCCCGCCGTGGCCAGTTCGATCCCCGACTACGCGATGAACACCTGGGGCAACCTGCAGGATCAGTATCGCCAGTGGGGCCCGATCCGCGGGCAGGTGACGCTCAGCAAGGCCGAGCTCGAGAAGGCCGCCGCGGCCAAGCAGGCCGCGGCTTCCGACCCGAACGCGAAGGTCGTGTCCCTGCTCAAGGAGCATGGCTGCATCGCCTGTCACGCCATGGGGGCGAACAAGGTGGTCGGCCCGGGCTATGCGGAGGTGGCGAAGAAATATGCGGGCAAGCAGACGGAAGTGGCAGAATTGACCCAGCGCATCATCAAGGGCGGTTCCGGCACGTGGGGGAGTATCCCGATGCCCCCCCAAAGTATCAGCGAGGGCGATGCGAAGATGATCGCGGCCTGGCTGGTGGATGGAGCAAAGCAGTAGTTCGGTAGTTGCATCGGTTCGCGCTGCTGAACTCGCGGGCGCGCACATCACTCAATGTCTCAGTGAGGAGTTTTTGCAAATGAATCAGTCTCGTCGTCAGGTCATGCAGCTCGGTGCTGGTGCGACCGTCGCCGGCCTGGCCGCCACGGCCGGCCTTGTGCCCTCGGTAGCGCAGGCCGCCGATGCCCCGGGCTGGAACGCCCAGGAGTTCTCGGTGAAGTCGCTCGACGAGGTGGCCAAGGCCATGGGCGCGACCGCGACCCCGAGCACCGAGGTGTCGATCATCGGACCGGACATCGCCGAGAACGGCGCGGTGGTGCCGGTGGGCATCAAGTCCACCGCCGCCGGCGTGACCATGCTGGGTATCGTCGTGGAGAAGAACCCGAACGCGCTGGCAGCGACGTTCCACCTGAAGAACGGCGCCGTGCCCAGCGTGGCCACGCGCATCAAGATGGCCCAGACCTCGGACGTCTACGCCGTCGCCAAGGTGGGCGACAAGCTGCTGTACAGCAAGAAGGAAATCAAGGTCACGCTGGGCGGCTGCGGCGGCTGAGCGCGCGCGCCTTGCGATTGCACGATTTCCATCGAACATTCATCGGAGTTTGAAATGCCCAACATGATGCGCATGCGCGCCAGCCTCGACGGCGACACCGTCGTCGTCCGCGTGCTGATGACCCACCCCGAAGACACCGGCCTGCTCAAGGGCCCGGACGGCAAGCCCATCCCCGCCCACTTCATCCAGACCGTGGTGTGCAAGCACGGCGACAACGAAGTGCTGCACTGCGACTGGGGGATCGCCGTGTCGAAGAACCCGTTCCTGGAGTTCAGCTTCAAGGGCGGCAAGTCCGGAGACACCGTCTCCGTGACCTGGCTGGACAACAAGGGCGAAACGCAGACCGGAAGCACCACGGTCTCGTGATCGACCAGGGGGCCCATGTTGGCGGGCCCCCTGTGTTCCATGCAGCACGAACCGTTCGCGAGGAGACCATGAAACAGCGACTATCCAGCAAGAAGAAGGCCGCGCTGGCCGGGATCACGATGCCCGTCCTGATGCTGCTGGCCGGCAACGCCGCGCAGGCGCAGGCCGATTCGGTCACGCAGGAAGGCAATGCCTATCTGCAGATGATGAACGAGATGGGCGGCAACCCCGCCGATTTCAACATCGACGACGGCAAGAAGCTCTGGTCCGAGAAGGCGGGCCCGAAGCATGCCTCGCTGGAACAGTGCGACCTGGGCCTGGGCCCGGGCGTGGTCAAGGGCGCCTACGCCCAGCTGCCGCGGTATTTCGCCGACACCGGCCGCGTGCAGGACCTGGAGTCGCGGCTCGTGACCTGCATGGAGACCCTGCAGGGCCTGACGCCCATGCAGGCCGACAAGGACCATTTCGCCAAGGAAGGCGGCAACGCCTCGCCGCTGGAGAACATCGCGATGTACGTCGCGCATGAGTCCGACGGCATGAAGATCGCGATCCCGCAGGGCACGCCGCAGGAACGCCTGGCCTACGAGAACGGCAAGAAGCTGTTCTTCTACCGCGCCGGCCCCTTCAGCTTCTCCTGCGCCGCCTGCCACTCCGAGAGCGCCAAGCGCATCAAGATCTCCGCGCTGCCCAACCTGACCAACGCCGAGGCGGCCGGCTCCTACGCCACGTGGCCCGCGTATCCGAACTCGCAGGGCGTGGCGCGCACGCTGGAATGGCGCATGCTGGCCTGCGAGCGCCAGCAGCGCTGGCCGGCGCCGAAATTCACCTCCAACGCGGTCATGGACCTGATCGAGTACATGGGCGTGAATTCCAACGGAGCCACGCTGCACACGCCGACCTTCAAGCGCTGAGCCAGGAGACGACATGAACAAACTAGCACTCATTGTGTCGGCTGCGCTGGGGGCCGCCGTGCTGGCTGGCTGCGCCGGCGCCAAGCAGGAAGCCGCCGGCCCCGGCGGCAATCCCTTCGCCACCGCGTCCTTCCACGAGATCCTCACGAAGGACTTCTCCGACAAAGGCCAGGCCAAGGTCTCGCGCCTGCAGCAGACCCAGTCGCAGTACGAATGCTCCAAGTACGCCTACCTCGGGGAGAAGATGCCCGATGCGGTGGCCAAGGAGATCGAGTCCAAGGCGCAGGCCGGGGTGGTCTACCCGGCCGACGGCAAGTACCTGGGCGACTGGAAGGCCGGCCTGAAGGTCGCCGAGGACGGCAAGGGCATGCAGTGGAGCGACAAGCCCGGCAGCCCCAACGGCGGCAATTGCCTGGCCTGCCACAAGATGATCGCCAACGATCCGTCGCAGGGCAACATCGGGCCCGAGCTGTATCACTACGCGAAGCTGCGTGGCGACAGCGCGGCCATCCTGAAGTACACCTGGGCGCGCATCTACAACTCCGAGGCCTTCAACTCCTGCAGCTACATGCCGCCGTTCGGAGCGCACAAGATCCTGACGGAGCAGCAGATGAAGGACGTGATGGCCCTGCTGATGGATCCGAACTCTCCGGTCAACAAGTAGGGATTTTTCAGAGCCGGTGCCGCCCCGCGCGGCCCGGTCGTGCCGCGCTGCCCGCCACGCTGCATCGGCGGGCATTTTTACGTCGAGGATCCGTCATCATGAGCATTACCCGCCGCGAATTCCTGAGCGTGCTGGCCGCAGCCGGCGCCAGCGGTTTCCCCCTGATGCGCGAGGCCAGCGCCGCCGAGGTCGATGCGCTGTACAGCCCGCCGGCCAGCGGCAACGTGCACTTCCTGCACATGACCGACAGCCATGCGCACCTGCAGCCGCTGCATTTCCGCGAGCCCAGCGTGAACATCGGCGTGGGCTCGATGAGCGGACACCTGCCGCACCTGGTGGGTGCGGACTACCTCAAGCGCGTGGGCTTCAAGCCCGATTCGCGCGAGTCCTACGCCTTCACCTACCTGGACTTCGAGCGCGCGGCCAAGCAGTACGGCAAGATGGGCGGCTACGCGCACCTGGCCACGCTGGTCAAGCGCCTCAAGGCCGCGCGCCCCGGCGCGCTGCTGCTGGATGGCGGCGACACCTGGCAGGGCACGGCGCTGTCGCTGTGGACCGAGGGCCAGGACATGATCGAGGCGCAGCTGCAGCTCGGCGTGGACGTGATGACCGCGCACTGGGAATTCACCTACGGCCAGGAGCGGGTGAAGCAGGTGCTGTCCAAGGACTTCAAGGGCCGCATCGATTTCGTCGCGCAGAACGTGAAGACCGCCGACTTCGGCGATCCCGTGTTCCCGTACTACACGATGAAGCAGATGAACGGGGTGCAGGTGGCCGTGATCGGCCAGGCCTTCCCCTACACGCCCATCGCCAATCCGGCCTACCTGACACCCGACTGGACCTTCGGCATCGACACGGACCACATGCAGAAGGTGGTCAAGGAAGTGCGCGCCAAGGGGGCGCAACTGGTGGTCGTGCTGTCGCACAACGGCATGGACGTGGACCGCAAGATGGCGAGCATGGTCGAGGGCATCGACTGCATCTTCGGCGGCCACACCCACGACGGCGAGGCGGTGGCCGTGGAAGTGCGCCGGCCCTCCGGCGGCATGACCCTGGTGACCAACGCGGGTTCGCACGGCAAGTTCCTCGCGGTGATGGATTTCGACGTGCGCGGGGGCAAGATGGTGGGCTACAAGTACCGCCTGCTGCCGGTGTTCTCCAACCTGCTGCCCGCCGACCCGGACATGGAGGCGCTGATCAAGAAGGTCCGCGCCCCCTACGAGAGCAAGCTCACCGAGGTGCTGGCGCACACCGAGGGCGTGCTGTACCGCCGCGGCAACTTCAACGGCACCTGGGACCAGCTGGTGCTGGACGCGATGCTGGCGGTGCGCGGCGGCGACCTGGCCTTCTCGCCGGGGTTCCGCTGGGGCGGCAGCCTGCTGCCGGGCGAGCCCATCACCCGCGAGGCGCTGATGACCCAGCTGGCCATCACCTATCCGTATTGCACCCTCACCGAAATGACCGGCGCCACCGTCAAGGCGGTGATGGAGGACGTCTGCGACAACCTGTTCAACCCCGATCCCTATTACCAGCAGGGCGGTGACATGGTGCGCGTGGGCGCGCTGACCTATGCCTGCGAGCCCGGCCAGAAGCAGGGCAGCCGCATCCAGGACATGCGCCTGGGCGGCAAGCCCATCGACCCCAACAAGACCTACAAGGTGGCCGGCTGGGCGCCGGTGCAGCAGGCCTCGGCGCAAAAGAGCAACCCGCCGATCTGGGAAGTGGTCGAGGAATACCTCAAGCACAACCCCAACATCAAGCCGCTCAAGCCCAACCAGCCGCGGCTGATCGGGGTCAAGGGCAACCAGGGGCTGGCGGTCTGAGGCGCTTTTCGCAACACAGCCATGCTGTGGAGGTTCGGTAGTTTCTGCTGAATCGCCAAATAATGATGGGCCGAAAGAGATTTCGGCCCATTTTTATTTGTTTTCATGCGGCGCCGCCATGATGCAGCTTTTTGCGTCGCGTCAAAAGCGCTGCTAAAGTGTGATCCGGTTCAGTGTCATCGGACCGCTGTGCGACTGCGCGGGGTACCCGCGCGCTCGCATGGTGTTTCACCCACTCCCTGCCGGCAGACCCGGCGTCCCAGTGAGCTCACCATGACCATCCAGCAGCAACGCGCGAACTCCTATCTGTTCGGCGGCAACGCTCCCTATGTCGAGGAGCTGTACGAAACCTACCTGTCCAACCCGGGAGCCGTGCCCGATCACTGGCGCGACTATTTCGACGCGCTGCAGCACGTGCCGGCGGTGGACGGCAGCAATTCCCGCGACATTCCGCACGCCCCGGTGGTGTCGGCCTTCGCGCAGCGCGCCCGCAGCGGGCCGGCGCGTGCGATCCAGCTGGGCGCCGACGTCGAGCTTTCGCGCAAGCGCGTTGCCGCGCAGCAACTGATCGCCGCCTACCGCAACGTCGGCGTGCGCTGGGCGGACCTCGATCCCCTCAAGCGCGCCGAGCGCCCCCAGATTCCCGACCTGGAGCCTTCCTTCTACGGTTTCAGCGACGCCGACCTGGAAACCAGCTTCAACGTCAGCAACACCTATTTCGGCCAGGAGACGATGACGCTGCGCGAGCTCATCAACAACCTGCACGAAACCTACTGCGGCTCCATCGGCGCCGAGTTCATGTACCTCAGCGACCAGGGCCAGAAGCGCTGGTGGCAGCAGCGCCTGGAGAGCATCCGCACGCGCCCCAGCATGAGCGCCGAGAAGAAGCGCGACATCCTGGACAAGCTGACCGCCGCCGAGGGCCTCGAGCGCTACCTGGCCACGCGCTACGTGGGCCAGAAGCGCTTTTCGCTGGAAGGCGGCGAGAGCTTCATCGTCGGCATGGACGAGGTCATCCAGCGCGGCGCCGAACGCGGCGCGCAGGAAGTGATCATCGGCATGGCCCATCGCGGCCGCCTGAACGTGCTGGTGAACACCCTGGGCAAGCGTCCCAAGGACCTGTTCGACGAATTCGAGGGCAAGCACGCCTCCGACCTGCCCTCGGGCGACGTGAAGTACCACCAGGGCTTTTCCAGCGACGTGTCCACTCCGTCGGGCCCGATCCACCTGTCTCTGGCCTTCAACCCCTCGCACCTGGAGATCGTCAACCCGGTGGTCGAGGGCTCGGTGCGCGCGCGCCAGGAGCGCCGCGGCGACAAGCGCGGCGAGCAGGTGCTGCCGGTGCTGGTGCACGGCGACGCCTCCTTCGCCGGCCAGGGCGTGATCATGGAAACCCTGGCGCTGGCGCAGACCCGCGGCTACTCCACCGGCGGCACGCTGCACATCGTCATCAACAACCAGATCGGCTTCACCACCTCCGATCCGCGCGACACGCGCTCCACGCTGTACTGCACGGACGTGGTGAAGATGATCGAGGCGCCGGTGCTGCACGTCAACGGCGACGACCCCGAAGCCGTGGCGCTGTGCTGCGAGCTGGCCGTGGACTACCGCGCCGAGTTCGGCCACGACGTGGTGGTCGACATCGTTTGTTTCCGCAAGCTGGGCCACAACGAGCAGGACACGCCGGCGGTGACCCAGCCGCTGATGTACAAGAAGATCGCCGCCCACCCGGGCACGCGCAAGCTCTACGCCGACCGCCTGGCCAGCCAGGGCGTGATCAGCGACGCCGACGGCGACGCCATGGTGCAGGGTTTCCGCCAGGCCATGGAGGACGGCGAGCGCGCGCTCGAGCCCGTGCTGTCGAACTACAAGAGCAAGTTCGCGGTCGACTGGAGCAACTTCCTCAACCGCAAGTGGACCGACAGCGCCGACACCTCGCTGCCGATGACCGAGCTCAAGCGCCTGGCCGAGCGCATCACCACCATTCCGGCGGACATGAAGCTGCACTCGCTGGTGGAGAAGGTGGTGGCCGACCGCGCGCGCATGGGGCGCGGCGAGCTCAGCCTGGACTGGGGCATGGGCGAGCACCTGGCCTTCGCCTCGCTGGTGGCCAACGGCTACCCGGTGCGCCTGTCGGGCGAGGACTGCGGGCGCGGCACCTTCAGCCACCGCCACGCGGTGCTGCACGACCAGAAGCGCGAGCGCTGGGACGCCGGCACCTACGTGCCGCTGCAGAACGTCTCGGAGGACCAGGCTCCCTTCGTGGTCATCGACTCCATCCTGTCGGAGGAGGCGGTGCTGGGATTCGAGTACGGCTACTCCACCGCCGATCCCAACACCCTGGTGATCTGGGAAGCGCAGTTCGGCGACTTCGCCAATGGCGCGCAGGTGCTGATCGACCAGTTCATCTCGGCCGGCGAGGTCAAGTGGGGCCGCGCCTCCGGCCTGACCCTGATGCTGCCGCATGGCTACGAAGGCCAGGGTCCCGAGCACTCCTCGGCGCGTCTGGAGCGCTATCTGCAGCTGTGCGCCGAGACCAACATGCAGGTGTGCCAGCCCACGAATCCGGCGCAGATCTTCCACCTGCTGCGTCGGCAGATGATCCGCCAGTTCCGCAAGCCGCTGGTGATCATGACCCCGAAGTCGCTGCTGCGCCATCCGGAGGCCCGTTCGGACCTCACCGAGCTGGCCAACAGCCACTTCCACACGGTGCTGGCCGAGCGCGACGAGCTCGACGACGCCAAGGTCAAGCGCGTGGTGGCCTGCAGCGGGCGCGTGTACTACGACCTGCTCGCCGAGCGCCGCCAGCGCGAGCTGCACGACGTGGCCATCGTGCGCCTGGAGCAGCTCTATCCCTTCCCGCACAAGGCCTTCGCGGCCGAACTGCGCCGCTACCCCAACCTGCGCGATGTCGTGTGGTGCCAGGACGAGCCGCAGAACCAGGGCTCGTGGTTCTTCATCCAGCACCACGTGCACGAGAACCTGCAGGAAGGCCAGCGCCTGGGCTACGCCGGACGCCCGGCCTCGGCCTCCACCGCGGTGGGCTACTACGCCAAGCACGCGGAGCAGCAGAAGGAACTGATCGCCGCCGCCTTCGGCAAGCTCAAGGGCTTCGTGCTCACCAAGTGAGGCACCGCACGCGGCGCGCGGGCGTGAGCGCGCGTGCCGGGACCCGTCCGATCCGGCCCCGGCATGCGCGCGCGACCCCCGCCGCACGCCGGCCCTGCCGCCCCGCTCGTCACACCCAACAACACCTACCCATCGCGAGACTCCACCATGGCACAGATTGATGTCAAGGTTCCCCAGCTTTCCGAATCCGTGGCCGAAGCCACGTTGCTGCAGTGGAAGAAAAAGCCCGGCGAAGCCGTGGCGCAGGACGAGATCCTGATCGAGATCGAGACCGACAAGGTCGTGCTCGAAGTCCCGGCGCCGGCCGCCGGCGTGCTGGCCGGCATCGTCAAGGGCGACGGTGCCACCGTGGTCGCCGACGAAGTCATCGCCACCATCGACACCGCCGCGAAACCCGGCGCCGCGGCTCCCGCAGCCGCTCCGGCCCCGGCCGCGGCAGCGGCCTCGGCGCCTGCCGCGGCGCCCGCCGCCGCCGCGCCGGCTGCCGGCGCGGCGTCCGGCGTGGCCATGCCGGCGGCGGCCAAGATCCTGGGCGAGCAGGGCATCGACCCCGGCTCGGTGGCGGGCAGCGGCCGTGGCGGCCGCGTGACCAAGGGCGACGCACTGGCCGTGGCCGCCGCCAGGGCCGCGGCACCCGCGGCCGCGGCCGCGGCGGCCGGCGCGCCCTTCAACACCCCGCAGGCGCTGCCCCAGGTGGAGGCCCGCGTGGACCTGTCGGCCTACGACGAGCGCCCCGAGCAGCGCGTGCCGATGAGCCGCCTGCGCGCGCGCATCGCGCAGCGCCTGTTGCAGTCGCAGTCCGAGAACGCGATCCTGACCACCTTCAACGAGGTGAACATGAAGCCGGTCATGGACCTGCGCAACGCGCACAAGGACCGATTCGAGAAGGAACACGGGGTCAAGCTCGGCTTCATGAGCTTTTTCGTCAAGGCCGCGGTGCATGCGCTGCGCAAGTACCCGGTCCTCAACGCCTCGGTCGACGGCAACGACATCATCTACCACGGCTACTTCGACATCGGCATCGCGGTGGGCAGCCCGCGCGGCCTGGTGGTGCCCATCCTGCGCAACGTGGACCAGCTCAGCTTCGCCGACATCGAACGCCAGATCGCCGAGTTCGGCGCGAAGGCGCGCGACGGCAAGCTGGCCATCGAGGACCTCACCGGCGGCACCTTCTCCATCAGCAACGGCGGTGTGTTCGGCTCGATGCTGTCGACCCCGATCATCAACCCCCCGCAGGCGGCGATCCTGGGCGTGCACGCGACCAAGGACCGGCCGGTGGTGGAAAACGGGCAGGTCGTGATCCGCCCGATCAACTACCTGGCGATGAGCTACGACCACCGCATCATCGACGGCCGCGAAGCGGTGCTGGGCCTGGTGGCCATGAAGGAGGCGCTGGAAGATCCCGCGCGCCTGCTGCTCAACCTGTGAGGCTCGCGATGGACCACGATCTGATCGTCATCGGCGCCGGCCCCGGGGGCTACATCGCCGCCATCCGCGCCGCCCAGCTGGGCCTTTCGGTGGCCTGCATCGACGACTGGAGCCGCGACGACGGCGGCCCGGCGCCGGGGGGCACCTGCACCAACGTGGGCTGCATCCCGTCCAAGGCGATGCTGCAGTCCTCCGAGCACTACGAGCACGTCGCTCACGGCATGGCCGAGCACGGCATCGAGGTGGGCTCGGTCAAGCTCGACCTGGCGCGCATGCTGGCGCGCAAGCAGCAGGTGGTGCGCCAGAACAACGACGGCATCCTCTACCTGTTCAAGAAGAACAAGGTCAAGTTCCTGCACGGCCGCGCGGCCTTCGCCGCCCAGGTCGACGGCGGCTTCGAGATCGAGGTCTCGGGGGCCGAGCAGGCCCGGCTGCGCGCGCGCCACGTGATCGTGGCCACCGGCTCGCGCCCGCGCGCGCTGCCGGGGGTGGAGTTCGACGAGAAGCGCGTGCTGTCGAACACCGGCGCGCTGGCGCTGCAGAAAGTGCCCGAGCGCATGGGCATCATCGGCGCCGGGGTCATCGGGCTGGAGATGGGCTCGGTGTGGCGCCGCCTGGGCGCCAAGGTCACGGTGCTGGAGGCCCTGCCCGAGTTCCTCGGCGCGGCCGACGCGCAGGTGGCCAAGGAGGCCATGAAGCAGTTCACGCGCCAGGGCCTGGACATCCAGCTCGGCGTGAAGATCGCCGAGGTCAAGCCCGCGGCCAAGAATGGCCCGGTCAAGCTGCGCTACGCCGACGCCAAGGGCGCCGAGCAGACCCTGGAGGTGGACGCGCTGATGGTGTCCATCGGACGCCTGCCCCATACCGAGGGCCTGCAGCTCGACAAGGTGGGGGTGAAGACCGACGAGCGCGGATTCGTCGTGGTCGACGGCGACTGCCGCACCGAGGTGCCCGGCATCTGGGCCGTCGGCGACGTGGTGCGCGGGCCGATGCTGGCGCACAAGGCCGAGGAGGAGGGCGTGGCCGTGGCCGAGCGACTGGCCGGGCAGAAGCCGCACGTGGACTTCAATACCGTGCCCTGGGTGATCTACACCAGCCCCGAGATCGCCTGGGTGGGCCAGACCGAACAGGCGCTGAAGGCGGCCGGGCGCGCCTACAAGGCCGGCAGCTTCCCCTTCATGGCCAACGGGCGCGCGCGGGCCCTGGGCGACACCACGGGTTTCGTGAAAATGCTCGCCGACGCCAGCACCGACGAGATCCTGGGGGTGCACGTGATCGGCCCGCTGGCCTCCGAGCTGATCGCCGAGGCGGCGGTGGCCATGGAATTCAAGGCTAGTGCCGAGGACATCGCGCGCATCTGCCATGCCCACCCGACGCTGTCGGAGGCGATGAAGGAAGCCGCGCTGGCCACCGACTCGCGGGCGCTGAACTTCTGAGCCTGGCGCCGGCCGCCGCGCGCCGCCCCGGCGCGCGGCCCGGCGCGGCCCGCCCCTTGCGATGAACGTCACCGACCACGCCCTGGCGTACCTGGGCGAGCGCGGCTTCGTGGCCGACGCGGCGCAGCGCGCCGCGATGGAGCGCCTGCAGCTCGCCTACGACGAGTGGACCGCCTACAAGTCGCGCCGCTCCAGCGCGGTGCGGCGCATGCTCGTGCACCCCGAGCTGCCCCGCGGCGTGTACCTGTGGGGCGGGGTCGGGCGCGGCAAGAGCTTCCTCATGGACGCCTTCTACGCCACCGTCCCGGTGGTGCGCAAGACGCGGCTGCATTTCCACGAGTTCATGCGCGAGGTGCAGCGCGAACTGGCCGGCCTGCAGGGCACCGCCAATCCCCTGCAGGAACTGTCGCGGCGCATCGCGCGGCGCTTCCGCCTGATCTGTTTCGACGAGTTCCACATCAGCGACGTGACCGACGCGATGATCCTCGACCGCTTGCTGCAAAGCCTGTTCGAGGACGGCGTGGTGCTGATGACCACCAGCAATTTCCACCCCGACGACCTCTACCCCGACGGCCTGCACCGCGACCGCATCCTGCCGGCCATCGAGCGCCTGAAGGCGCATCTGGACATCGTGCGCGTGGACGCGGGCATCGACTACCGGCAGCAGGCCCTGCGCGGCATGACCGTCTACCACCATCCGCTGGGCGAGGCGGCAGACGCGGCCATGCGCGCCAGCTACGAACGCCTGGCCGAGGGCGGCGACGAGAACCCGGTGCTGGTGGTCGAGCAGCGTACGCTGCCCGCGCTGCGCCGCTCCGGAGGCGTGGCCTGGTTCGATTTCCAGACCCTGTGCAACACCCCGCGCTCGCAGAACGACTACCTGGAGCTGAGCGCGCGTTTCCACACCCTGCTGCTCAGCGGGGTGCCGCGCATGAGCCCGGAGATGGCCACCGCGGCGCGGCGCTTCACCTTGCTGGTGGACGTGCTGTACGACCGTGGCGTGAAGCTGGTGATGTCGGCCGAGGTCGAGCCGGCCTCGCTGTATGCTGCGGGGACTCTGGCCTACGAATTCGAGCGTACCGTCTCGCGCCTGCTGGAGATGCAGACTCCGGCGTACCTGGAGCGGCAGCGGCGCGAGGTGAACACCGCACTGACCTGATGAATGCTCTTGTTCGCGCCGTCGCGCGTGCCTGCCTGCCCTGCCTGCTCCTGCTGGCGGGGCCGGCGCGCGCCGGCGATGCGCCGGCCCCGGCCCTGACGGCCTCGCAGGTGCAGGCCGGGTTCCAGGCGCGGCAGGCCGAGCGCAGCCGGCTCGAGGCCGAGCGCCAGCGCCTGGCGCGCGACTACGCCGCCGAGCGTGCGCACTGCATGCAGCGCTTCCAGGTGTTCGCCTGCCTGGACGAGGCCGCCGGGCGCCACCGGCGACTCGACGGCGTGCTGGCCGAGCGCCAGCGCCGACTGGACCTGCTGGACCGCGAACAGCGGGCCGAGCAGGAGCGCGAGCGCGTGCGTGCGAACCTGGCCGCGCACGCCCAGGACCAGGCACGGCGCGCCGCCAGCCAGCGCGAGCAGGCGCGCCGAGCACAGGCGTCCGCACCCGCTCCCGCCAAGGCGCGGCCGGCTGCGCGCCCGGTGCAACCCGGCCGCGCGAGCACGCCGCCCCAGCCGCTGCAGAGCGCTTCGCAGGCCCGGCAGGCGCGCCGCGAGAGCCTGCAGCGCGAACAGTCGTATCAGAGCTTGCGCGAACGCGCCGGCGCCCAGCAGGGCAGCCCGGCGCCGGCGCTGCCGGTTCCGCCGGCTTCCGGCCCCTTGCAGTTCCCGCGCTGAGCCAACGCGCCGAGGCGGGGCGGCGGCGCTCAGCGCCGGCCGGGCTTGCCCGGCTTGTCCGCGGCCGGCGGGTCCAGCGGGGGGAATTCCAGGCGCGGCGGGCGCGGAGGCGGCGGCGGCGGCGCCTGCGCGATCAGCCGGATCACGGCCAGCGACAGGTTGTCGCCGCGCCCGCCCGCGCGCAGCCGGGCCTTGCCGATCAGGGTTTCGCAGGCCTCGCGCGGCTCCAGCGTGTCCACCGTGGCGCCCAGTTCGTGGTCGCCGAAGTAGTGCCAGACCCCGTCGGTGCACAGCAGCAGCGCATCGCCCCCCTGCAGTTGCAGCGCGTCGAGGCACAGAGGCGGGTCCTCGGCGGTGCCCAGGCTGGCGGTCAGCACGTTGCTCATCGGGTGGTTGCGCGCCATGGCCTCGGTCAATTCCCCGCTGTCGACCAGGTCCTGCACGTAGGAGTGGTCGCGGGTGCGGCGTTCCAACTGCCCCTGGCGGAACAGGTGGATGCGCGTATCCCCGATATGGGCCCAGCAGCAGGCGCCGTCCGGGTGCAGCAGCACGCAGGCCGCGGTCGAATGGGGCTCCTGCTCGGCCGAGATCGCCGTCAGGCGGATCATCGTGTGGGCTTCCTGCAGGATGGTCCTCAGCAGTTCCTGGGGATCGTCGGTGCCGGGGATGTAGCGCTCGAACAGCTGGGTGGCGGTGATCATCACCTGGTCGGCGGCCATGCGTCCGCCGCTGCGCCCGCCCATGCCGTCGGCGACCACCGCCAGCAGCACGCCGCGCTGGCGCGGGTGCGCCAGCACCTCCACGCGATCCTGCTGGTATTCGCGGTCGCCGCGGTGGGTTCCGATGGAGGCCTGCAATTGCAGGCGTGCGGGCGCGGTTTTCATGGCGCGGACAGGCGCTGCCTACAATGCCGGGCACACCCTTCGTCGAATCCCATACCCACGCAAGCTCCCGGCCATCGTTGCACACGCGACGCGCGGCGACCGCCGGGAACCACCCCGAGCCCGGCCCGCGAGCCGCATCCGCCCGTTTGAACCCGCCCGAGCATGATGAGGGGCATTGTAGGCATGCCGACGAGGCCGCCGACGATGTCCGCGCCCAGGACGACCCCTTGTGGGGCGCGCAGGGCCTGCTGGCCGCCGCGCTGCCGGCCTGGCGCGAGCGCCCGGGCCAGCGCGCGCTGGCCGATGCCGTGCGCCAGGCCATCGAGCGGCGCGGCATCCTGCTGGCCGAGGCGGGGACCGGCACGGGCAAGACCCTGGCCTATCTGGTGCCCGCGCTGTTGCACGGCGAGCGGGTGATCGTGTCCACCGCGACGCGCGCGCTGCAGGACCAGCTGTACCGCAAGGACCTTCCGCTGGCCTGCCAGGCGCTGGGCCTGCAGGTGCGCAGAACCGTGCTGAAGGGGCGCGCCAACTACGTGTGCCACTATCGGCTCAAGCGTGCGCAGCAGGACGGCCAGCTGGAAAGCCGCCGCGCGGTGCAGGAACTGCGCCAGGTGGTGCGCTTCGCGGCGGCGTCCGCCGATGGCGACCTGTCCGGCCTGGCGGGCATGGACGAGAACTCCGCCGTGCTGCCGCTGGTCACCTCTACGCGCGACAACTGCCTGGGCTCGGAATGCCCGGACTTCCGGGCCTGTTTCGTGATGAAGGCCCGCCGCGAGGCCCTGGCCTCCGACGTCGTGGTGGTCAATCATCATCTGTTCTTCGCCGATCTCGCGCTGCGCGGCGACGGCGTGGCCGAGCTGCTGCCGGCGGCCACCACGGTGGTGCTGGACGAGGCCCACCAGCTCGCCGACATCGGTGCGCAGTTCCTCGGCAGCGCGGTCGGAACGGCGCAGGCGCAGGAACTCGCGCGCGATGCCCAGGCCTGCGGGCTGCAGCACGCGCGCGGCCTGGCCGACTGGCCGATGCTCGCGGCCGCGCTGACCAAGGCGGCGCGCGACCTGCGCCTGTGCGCCGCAGGGCCCTCGCAGGCTCGCAGCGGCCCGGCGCGCCTGGACTGGGCGCAGGCGCAGGCCTTGCCCGGCTGGAGCGAGGCGCTGCGCGCGTGGCGCGAGCAGCTGGAAGCGCTGCTGGGCGCGCTGCTGCACGTGGAGGAGGCCGCGCCCGAGTTCACGCGCCTGGCCGAGCGCTGCCGCGAGCAGCAGCGTCTGCTGGCGACCTGGCAGCTGGGGCCGCACGATGCCGCCGGCGAGCCCGCCGGCGCCGAAGCCGCGGCCCCGGGGGCCGCCGACAGCGTGCGCTGGCTGGACGTGGGAAGCCATCATCTGCGCCTGCTGGCCACGCCGCTGGGCATCGGGCCCGCCTTCTCGACGCTGCTGGCCGAGCGCGCGCAAGCCTGGGTGCTGGTGTCGGCCACGCTCACCCTGGACGGCAGCTTCCGCTACGCCCGCGCCCGCCTGGGCCTGGGCGACAGCAGCGTGGCCCTGCAGGGCGCCGATGAAGCCCAGGCTCCGCGCCTGCAGGAGCTTCGCGTACCCAGCCCCTTCGACTACGCGGCGCAGACCCGGCTGCTGGTCCCCGGGAGGGGCTTCCGGCCCGCGGACCCCGAGCATTCGACAAGGGTGGCCGAGCTCGCGGCGCGCCTGGTGGCGGTCAATCCCGGCGGCAGTTTCGTGCTCACGACCACGCTGCGCGCCATGGGGCGCATCGCCGCGCGCCTGCGCGAACTGCTGCCGCCGGGGCGCACGGTGCTGGAGCAGGGCAGCGAACCCAAGGCGGTGCTGCTGCAGCGCTTCGCCGCCGATGCCCGCGCGGTGCTGGTGGGCAGCCACAGCTTCTGGGAAGGGGTGGACTTTCCCGGCGAGCAGCTCACGCTGGTGGTGATCGACAAGCTGCCCTTCGCGCCACCCGACGATCCGCTGGTGGCGGCCCGCCTGGCGCGCCTGGAGGCGGCCGGGCGCAGCGGTTTCATGGATTATTCGCTGCCCCAGGCCGCCCTGGCCCTGCAGCAGGGCGCCGGGCGCCTGGTGCGCGGCGAGGACGACTGGGGCGTGCTCGCGGTCTGCGACCAGCGCCTTGCCGCCACCGGCTGGGGCCGCAGGCTGCTGGCCTCGCTACCGCCGTTCCGCCGCGTCGAGACCGAGGAGCAGGCCGCGGAGTTCCTGCGCGAGCATGCGCGCGGCGGGCCAGGACACTAGATGTTCGCGGCCGGCCATGCGCGCGGTGGCCGCGCCCCGGCCGCGGCCCTTCACCACAGGCGCCACCAGGACGGATGGTTGGTCGGCAAGGGACCGCTCAGGTAGGGGCTTTCGGGATAGTTCAGGCGCAGCACGCGCTGCGTGTCGTCGCGCAGCTGGGTGAGGCCCAGGCGGTCGTAGCTGTTCATGAGCACCCCCAGCGCCAGTTGCGTGGCCGGCGTGTCGGGGTACTCGCGCAGCGTCTCCTGGGCCCGGTCGGCCGCCGCCACGTAGGCTCCGCGGTTGAAGTAGAACAGCGCCACGTGCGCGTCGTACAGGCCCAGGGAATTGACGATGTAGCGCATGCGTTCGCGCGCATCGTTGCTGTACTTGCTGTCCGGGAAACGCGTGACGAGCTCGCGGAAGGCTGCGTAGGACTCCTTCGCGCCGCGCTGGTCGCGCTCGTAGGCGGACTGGTCGGCCAGTTTCGTGAACAGCGTCTGGTTCGCGTAGAAGTTGCTCAGACCCTTCAGGTAGAGCACGTAATCCACGTACGGATTGTTGGGGTAGATCTTCAGGAAGCGGTCGCAGGCCGCCACGGCCTGGGCGCGTTCGCCCTGCTTGTAGTAGCCGTAGGCGACTTCCATCAGCGCCTGTTGCGCCAGGATGCCGTAGGGATAGCGCGATTCCAGCTTCTCGAAGTACTTGGTCGCGGTGTCGTAGGCGCCGTTGGCCATTTCATCGCTGGCCTCGCGGTACAGCTTGGCCGCGGACCAGTTCGCGGTGATGTCGGTATCGCCGGTGGACGCGCACGCGCCCAGGGCCAGCACGCTGGAGGCGAGCAGCAGGCGCAGCAGCCAGCGCGAGCAGGTCGCGCCGGTCAAGAAGGGGATACGGTTCACGGCGGGGATCGGTGGAGTGGCGCCAAAGCCCGGCATTATAGGAAGCCCCCTGACCGGGGCGGGGCCTGGGCCGCGGGCGCCCGGCGCCGCCGCGGGGCTGCACTATGCTGGCGTGATGCGCGCGCCCCCGATTCCCGCTGCTTCGAAACTCGAGCCCGAGGGCCTGCCGCCCGCCCCGCCCGACTGGGAGCCGGGCGAGGCCGACGACGCCCCGGAGCCGCAAGCCGCCGGGCCCCAGACCCTGCAGGCGGTGGTGCCGGCCGAATTCGCCGGCGAGCGCCTGGACAAGGTGCTGGCGCAGGTGTTCGGGGAATTCTCGCGCAGCCGCTTGCGCGCCTGGTGCGAGGCCGGCCTGGTGCGCATGGGCGAGGCCGTGGCGCAGCCGCGCAGCAAGGCGCGTGCCGGCGCGGCGCTGATGCTGCAACTTCCGCAGGAGCCGGAAGCCGCCGCCTTCGCGCCCGAGCCCATGGATCTGAACGTGCTGTGGAGCGATGCGGACCTCGCGGTGATCGACAAGCCCGCCGGGCTGGTCGTGCACCCGGCGGCCGGGAACTGGAGCGGTACGCTGCTCAACGGCCTGCTGGCGCGCTTTCCCGAAAGCGCCGCACTGCCGCGCGCGGGCATCGTGCATCGCCTGGACAAGGACACCAGCGGGCTCATGGTGGTGGCGCGCAGCCTGACGGCGCAGACCGATCTGGTGCGCCAGTTGCAGGCGCGCAGCGTCAGCCGCCAGTACCTGGCGCTGGCCTGGGGCGAACTGCATGCTCCGGTGTGGGTGGACGCGCCCATCGGGCGCCATCCGCGCGACCGCCTGCGCATGGCGGTGGTGGCCGGCGGCAAGCCGGCGCGCACGCAATTTCGCGGCCTGGGCTGCTGCCGCGGCCCCTTCGGTGCGGTCACCGCGCTGCGCTGCGTGCTGGAAAGCGGGCGTACCCACCAGATTCGCGTGCATGCCCAGCACATCGGACTGCCGCTGCTCGGCGACCCGCTGTACGGTCGCCGAGGCGCGGCCTGCGCGCTGCGGCGCCAGGCCTTGCACGCGGTGCTGCTGCGCCTGCGGCATCCGCGCACGGGCGCGTGGATGCAGTGGCATTCGCCGGTCGCCGCCGACATCGTGGCGCAGTGGAGCGAACTGGGCGGCGACACGGCGCTGCTGGACGCCTCGAGCTGGGATGCGCCGGCAGCGGCCGGGCAAGGGCTCAAGGCATGAATCCACGCCTGCCGCCGGGCTGGATCGAGGCTGCATGGCCCGGCAACCCGCGCGTGCGCGGCCTGTTCACCGCCCGTCAGGGCGGCTGCAGCGGCGGCCCCTACGGCGCCGGCGAGGGCGGCGGCGGCATGAACCTGGGCTCGCATGTCGGCGACGATCCGCGGGCCGTGGCCGCCAACCGCGAGAGCCTCGCGCAACGCCTCGGCGGGGCCGTCCCGGCCTGGCTGGAACAGGTGCACGGATGCGAGCTGGCCGATCTCGATCTCGATCTCGACCCCGGCGGGCCGGCTTCCCCGCGGCGCGCGGACGCCTCGCTGCTCACGCGCCGCGGCGTGGCCGCCAGCGTGCTGGTGGCCGATTGCCTGCCGGTGCTGCTGGCGGCACCCGGCGGCCGCGGTGTGGCGGCGGCGCACGCCGGCTGGCGCGGGCTGGCGGCGGGCGTGCTGGAGCGCAGCGCGGCCGCGCTGGCAGCGCGCTGCCGCTGCGAGCCCCCGCAGCTGCAGGCCTGGCTGGGCCCGGCCATCGGCCCGGCGCATTTCGAGGTCGGCGACGAGGTGCGCGAGGCCTTTGTCGCCCACCACGGCGCCGCGCAGCGGGCCTTCATGCGCGGCGAGCGGCCGGGCAAGTGGATGGCCGACCTGTTCGAACTCGCGCGCATGCGCCTGCGGGAGGCGGGGCTGGCGCCGGAGTCCATGTTCGGTGGAGGGGTTTGCACCGTGGCCAACCCCTCGCTCTACTACAGCTTTCGGCGTGATCGCGTCACCGGCCGGCAGGCAGGGCTGGTGTGGCTGGTATGAATCGTTCCAGGCGCGCCGAGACCCGGGCGGGGGCAGGGATTGCGCGGATCCCCTGCGCGTTGACACCACGATGCCTTTGGTCAAGAATGGGTCGCAAGCGGTCCTTTCGAGGCCATCACACACCGTGGTGCCCGAAAGCTCGCGCAATATCTGGCTTTGCCAGCCCTCAGACCAATAAGAATCGCTGGTTCCTGGACGTTTCCTCCGCATCGAAGGATCCATTCGGCCCGCCGGCGCACGGGCCTGGGGTCCGCGGACCCGCAAGCGTCGGAGCCCGTCGTTGACGAGTCCTCCCATGCCCCCCGATCCCACCCGTTTCGTCGACCAGCCGCAGGCCACCGAGGCCTTCGCCGAAGGCCTGCACCAGGCCTTCGCCAGCAGCCTGCGTGCCGCGGGGGCGCCGCTGTTCCGCATGGATCCGGCGCGCGTGGCCGACATCCAGGCGCGTTTCGGCAAGGAATACGCCGAGTTGTGGGTGGGGCTGCTGGGCGGCAGCGCGCAGCCCGTGGCTCCACGCGACCGGCGCTTCGCCGGCGATGCCTGGCGCAGCAACCGCTTTTCCGCCTACACGGCGGCCCTGTACCTGCTCAACGCGCGCGCGCTGCTGGAACTGTCCGACGCGGTGCAGGCGGATCCCAAGACCCAGCAGCGCATCCGCTTCGCGGTCCAGCAATGGGTGGACGCTGCGGCTCCCAGCAACATCTGGGCGCTCAACCCCGACGCCATGGCCACCGCGATGCAAAGCGGCGGCGAAAGCCTGCGCCGCGGCATGGACAACCTGCTGGGGGACCTGCTGCGCGGCAAGCTGACCCAGACCGACGAGAGCCAGTTCGAGATCGGGCGCAACGTGGCCACCACCGAGGGCGCGGTGGTGTTCGAGAACCCCTGGTTTCAGTTGATCGACTACCGGCCGCTGAAGAACCACGTGTACGAGCGCCCGCTGCTCATCGTCCCGCCCTGCATCAACAAGTACTACATCCTGGATCTGCAGCCGAGCAATTCCCTGGTGCGCTACGCGCTGCAGCAGGGCCACCGCGTGCTGCTGATGTCCTGGCGCAATCCCGACGCAAGCTGCGGCGAGTGGAGCTGGGACGACTACATCGAGCATGGCGTGCTCGAAGCCGTGCGCGTGTGCGGCGAGATCGCCGCGGCGGCGCCCGCGGCCAAGGCCGAGGGTGCGGGCAAGGGCAGGGGCAGCAGCAAGCGCGCGCCGGCCGCGGCGCCGGCCGAGGGCGGCATCAACGCGCTGGGTTTTTGCATCGGCGGCACCTTGCTGGGCACCGCGCTGGCGCTCCTGGCGCGGCGCGGCCAGCGTCCGGTGCACAGCGCGACCTTCCTGACCACGCTGCTGGACTTCTCCGACACCGGCGTGCTGGACGTGTTCGTCGACGAGGCCCAGGTGGCCATGCGCGAGGCCACCATCGGACGCGGCGGGCTGCTGGCCGGGACCGAACTGGCCGCGGCATTCTCCAGTTTGCGCCCCAACGACCTGACCTGGAACTACGTGGTGGGCAACTACCTGAAGGGCGAGACCCCGCCGCCCTTCGACCTGCTGTACTGGAACGCCGACAGCACCAATCTTCCGGGGCCCTTCCTCGCCTGGTACCTGCGCAACACCTACCTGGAGAACAAGCTGCCGGTGGCCGACGCGCTGCGCGTGTGCGGCACGCCGGTGGACCTGGGGCGCATCGAGCTGCCGGCCTACGTGTACGCGTCGCGCGAGGATCACATCGTGCCGTGGAGTACCGCCTACGCGTCGGCGCGGCGCCTGGGCGGGCCCACGCGCTTCGTGCTGGGCGCCTCGGGGCATATCGCCGGGGTGATCAATCCTCCCGCGGGGGGCAAGCGCAGCCACTGGCTGCCGCCGGCGGCCCGCGGCGCGCGCAAGGCGCAGGCGCTGCCGGCCGATCCGCAGGCCTGGCTGCAGCGCGCCGAGGAGCGCGGCGGCAGCTGGTGGCCCGACTGGGCGGCGTGGCTGGCCGAGCAGGCCGGCCCGATGCGCGACGCGCCGCGCGCGTACGGAGGGGGTGGCCACGTCAAGATCGAGGCCGCTCCGGGGCGCTATGTTCGGGTGCGGGCCTGAATTCGCGCGAGCGCAGCCGCGGGCCGCGCCGCAGATTCCCTTTTCTTCCTGAGACATGAAGCTATGAGCGAAGACATCGTGATCGTTTCCGCCGTCCGTACGGGCGTGGGCAAATTCGGCGGTTCGCTGGCGAAGATTTCCGCGGCCGAACTGGGTGCGCTGGTCGTGCGCGAGGCCGTGGCGCGCGCCGGCATCGAGCCGGGCGCGGTCTCCGAGGTGATCCTGGGCCAGGTGCTGCAGGCCGGTTGCGGCCAGAACCCGGCGCGCCAGGCCTCGATCAAGGGTGGCCTGCCCGACAGCGTGCCGGCCATGACCATCAACAAGGTCTGCGGCTCGGGCCTGAAGGCGGTGATGCTGGCCGCGCAGGCCGTGCGCGACGGCGACGCCGAGATCGTCGTGGCCGGCGGCCAGGAGAACATGAGCGCGGCCCCGCACGTGCTGCCCGGCTCGCGCGACGGCATGCGCATGGGCAACTGGAACCTGGTCGACACCATGGTGCACGACGGGCTGTGGGACGCCTTCAATCACTACCACATGGGCACCACGGCCGAGAACGTGGCGAAAAAGCACGGCATCACCCGCGAGATGCAGGACGCCTTCGCGGCCGCCAGCCAGAACAAGGCCGAGGCCGCGCAGAAGTCGGGGCGCTTCGCCGACGAGATCGTGCCGGTGCTGCTGCCCCAGCGTAAGGGCGACCCGGTGGCCTTCGCCACGGACGAGTTCGTGCGCCACGGGGCTACCGCCGAATCCCTGGCCGGACTGCGCCCGGCCTTCGACAAGGGCGGCAGCGTCACCGCCGGCAACGCCTCGGGGCTGAACGACGGGGCCGCGGCCGTGGTGGTCATGCGCGCCAGCCGCGCCGCCGCGCTGGGGCTGCGCCCGCTGGCCAGCATCCGCGCCTACGCCAGCGCGGGGCTGGATCCGGCCTACATGGGCATGGGCCCGGTGCCGGCGTCCACGCGCTGCCTGTCGCGCGCCGGCTGGAAGCCGCAGGACCTGGAACTGATGGAAATCAACGAGGCCTTCGCCTCGCAGGCGCTGGCGGTGAATCAGCAGATGGGCTGGGACACCTCGAAGGTCAACGTCAACGGCGGCGCCATCGCCATCGGTCACCCGATCGGCGCCAGCGGCTGCCGCATCCTGGTCACGCTGCTGCACGAGATGCAAAAGCGCGACGCGCGCAAGGGCCTGGCCTCGCTGTGCATCGGCGGCGGCATGGGCGTGGCCCTCGCGGTCGAGCGTTGAGCGCGACGGCCCCTTGAGACGGCCGTCGCACGGCCCACGAATCGACAACCCCAGGAGCAAGGCACATGGACAAGAAGATTGCATACGTTACCGGAGGCATGGGCGGCATCGGCACCGTGATCTGCCGCAGGCTGTGCGAGGCCGGCCACAAGGTGATCGCCGGCTGCGGCCCCAATTCGCCGCGCAAGGACGGCTGGCTGCGCGACATGCGCGCGCAGGGCCTGGACGTGTACGCGTCGGAGGGCAACGTGGCCGACTGGGAGTCGACCTGTTCCGCGTTCCAGCAGGTGTTCGCCGAGCACGGGCGGGTGGACATCCTGGTCAACAACGCCGGCATCACGCGCGACGCGGTGTTCCGCAAGATGGGCTACGAGGACTGGGACCGCGTGATGAAGACCAACCTGTACTCCATGTTCAACGTCACCAAGCAGGTGATCGACGGCATGGTGGACCGGGGCTGGGGGCGCATCGTCAACATTTCCTCGGTCAACGGCGAGAAGGGCCAGTTCGGCCAGACCAACTACTCGGCCGCCAAGGCCGGCATGCACGGCTTCACGATGGCCCTGGCGCAGGAAGTGGCCTCCAAGGGCGTGACCGTGAACACGGTGGCTCCCGGCTACATCATGACCGACATGGTCAAGGCGATCCGGCAGGACGTGATGGACAAGATCGTCGCGTCCATTCCGGTCAAGCGCCTGGGGCGCCCGGAGGAGGTCGCATCGCTGGTGACCTGGCTGGCCAGCGAGGACGGCGCCTTCACCACCGGGGCCGAACTGTCGATCAACGGCGGCCTGCACATGAGCTGATCGGCGCCCTGCGCGGGGCCGTGCGGCCGGGGCGCATCCGGGGCCTTCCCGGGTACGCCCGGGAAGGCTTTTGTGGTTCAATCGATCAGCGGGCCTCCGGCCCGAACCTTGCGTCAGGTCCTCCATGTCCCAGTCAGAAACCGCCGTTCGCGTCATCAAGAAGTACCCGAATCGCCGCCTGTACGACACCGAGACCAGCGCCTACATCACGCTGGCCGACGTCAAGTCGCTGGTGATGGAGGCGCAGCGCTTCATCGTGCAGGACGCGAAGACCGGAACCGACCTGACGCGCAGCATCCTGCTGCAGATCATCCTGGAGGAGGAAGCCGGCGGCGTGCCGATGCTCAGCACCGCGATGCTGGAGCAACTGATCCGTTTCTACGGGCACGCGATGCAGGGCATGATGGGCTCGTACCTGGAGAAGACGGTGCAGGCCTTCATCGACATCCAGGGCAAGCTGGCCGAGCAGTCGCGCGGGCTGTACGACAGCGGCAGCTTCAGCCCTGAGATGTGGTCGCAGTTCCTCAGCGGCCAGGCCCCGATGCTCCAGGGCATGATGGGCAACTACCTGGAACAGAGCAAGAAGCTGTACGTGCAGATGCAGGAGCAGATGCAGCAGCAGGCCAAGCAGATGATGGGTGCCTTCCAGGCCCCGCCCGCCAAGAAGTAGGGCAGCCCCGCGGCGGCGTGCCGCCGCCGCTTCAAAGCGGCGACAATACGGGGATGCCCGACATTTCCGCCCCCCCTTCCTCCGCGCCGCGCATCGGCTTCGTCTCGCTGGGCTGCCCGAAGGCCCTGGTCGATTCCGAGCGCATCGTCTCGCAGCTGCGCGCCGAGGGCTACGAGACCAGCTCCAGCTACGCCGGCGCCGACCTGGTGATCGTCAACACCTGCGGCTTCATCGACGAGGCGGTGCAGGAAAGCCTGGACGCCATCGGCGAGGCCCTGCACGAGAACGGACGCGTGCTGGTCACCGGCTGCCTGGGCGCTCGCAAGGACGAGCAGGGCGACAACCTGGTGCGCAAGGTGCATCCCAAGGTGATGGCCGTCACCGGCCCGCAGGCCACCGAGGAGGTGCTGCGTCACGTGCACGACAGCCTGCCCCGGCCGCACGACCCCTTCGTCGACCTGTTGCCGCCCGGCGGGCTCAAGCTCACGCCCCGGCACTACGCCTACCTGAAGATCGCCGAGGGCTGCAACCAGAGCTGCAGCTTCTGCATCATTCCCAGCATGCGCGGCAAGCTGGTGTCGCGCCCCATCGGCGAGGTGCTGGACGAGGCCGAGGCGCTGCTGCGGGCCGGCGTGCGTGAACTCCTGGTGGTGAGCCAGGACACCGCGGCCTACGGTTCCGACCTGAAGTACCGCACCGGTTTCTGGCAGGGGCGCCCGGTGCGCACGCGTTTCGCTGAACTGGTGCAGGCGCTGGCAGGGCTGGCCGAGCAGCACGACGCCTGGGTGCGCCTGCACTACATCTACCCCTATCCGCACGTCGACGAGGTGCTGCCGGTGATGGCGCAAGGCCGCGTGCTGCCCTACCTGGACGTGCCGCTGCAGCATGCGCACCCCGAGGTGCTGCGGCGCATGCGCCGGCCCGCCGGCGGCGAGCGCGCGCTGGAGCGCATCGAGCGCTGGCGCGAGGCCTGCCCCGACATCGCGATCCGCTCCACCTTCATCGCGGGCTTCCCCGGCGAGACCGAGGAGGAGTTCGAGACCCTGCTGGATTTCGTGCGCCGTGCCCGGATCGACCGCGTGGGCTGCTTCGCCTATTCCCCGGTGCAGGGCGCGGCCGCCAACGAGTTGCCGGGCGCGCTGCCCGACGAACTGCGCGCGCAGCGTCAGGGGCGGTTCATGGAAGTGGCCGAGCAGGTATCGGTGCAGCGCCTGCGCGCGCGCATCGGCCAGGACCTGCGCGTGCTGGTCGACCAGGCCGGGCGCGACGGCGCTACTGCGCGCAGCTATGCCGAGGCGCCTGAGATCGACGGCAAGGTGTTGATCGCGCCGCCGGCCAAGCCCTCGGCACGCATGCGCCTGGCCCAGTCCACCGGGCAGTTCCTGCGCGTGCGCGTGGTCGGCACTCGCGGCCACGACCTGCTGGCCGAGCTGATCTGATCCGGCTCGCGCGCCCGGGCGCCGCCCGGCCGGCGCGGCATCACGGGTGCAGTCCGAAGGCCGACAGGTTGCGCCAGAGCATGTACAGCGCGACCACGGCCACGAGCAGGGCGAAAATGAGGTTCAGCGTGCCCTTGCCGTGCTTGCCCAGGTGCGTGGCCACGCGCGTGCCGAACCAGCCGCCGGCGACGCCGCCGCCGATGAACAGCAGCGCCACGGTGTAGTCCAGCAGGCCCGAGCGGGCGTAGTTCACGGCCGTGGTCAGGCCGAAGGTGCCCACGGACACCAGCGAGGAGCCGATCGCGGCGATCATGGGCATGCCCGTGGACAGGGCCAGGCCCGGCACGATCAGGAAGCCGCCCCCGATGCCGAAAAAGCCCGCCAGCAGGCCGACCACCGCGGCGGCGGCCACCAGGCGCGCCCAGGCGGCGCGTGACGGCGCGGCGTGCTCGTGCACGGCCTGCGCCGCCGGCTCGCGCCGGCGCAGCATCAGCGCGGCGATCACCAGCATCAGCAGCGCGAACAGGAACAGCAGTTTCTTGCCGTCCACCGCCTTGCCCAGGCTGGAGCCGGCGAAGGCGGCGACCGCGCCCACCAGCGCGAACACCAGGGACTGCCGCCAGCGCACGTTGCCTGCGCGGGCATGCGGGATCAGGTTCAGGTAGGCGTTCACCGACACGGCCAGCGCCGTGGTGCCGATCACCACGTGGGCGTTCGGATACCCGACGAGGTATAACAGCAGCGGCACCGCGAGAATCGATCCGCCGCCGCCGATGAGCCCCAGCGAAAAACCGACGGCCAGGCCGGAAAGGACCGCCAGCATGTGCTGGGCGAGGGTCAGGGTGGCGGGAACGGTGCTGGCGAAGGCGTCGATCTGCATAGTCCCCAGAGCATACGGTAGCAGGCGGTGTGAGGGTGTGAGCAATTGTGCTCCCGTCGGGGCCCCGCGTCACGAACGCTACCAAACGCAACAAACATGTCCAAATGAAGTCCGTAGGCCTGCCGTAAGGCTTGGCGGCGACAGTGCCCGTGTGAGCGGGCGGGAGAGCCCGCCGCAAACGAGGCCCGGGCCCGCGAGGGCTTGCAGGTGCCCGGACCACTGGCGTAGAGCATGGCGCGCCCGCGGCGCGCATAGAAAACAGGAGACAAGGATGGACAAGAAGATCAACCCCGCCCCGCTGGGGCTGTCAGGCTTCGCCCTGACCACGTGGCTGCTCAGCATGCACAACGCAGGCTGGTTCGGCCCCGAGAACGTGCCCATGGTGCTGGCCTGCGCCTTCGCCTTCGGCGGCACCGCGCAGTTCGTGGCCGGCGTGATCGAGGCCTTCGTCGGCAACAGCTTCGGTTTCGTCGCCTTCTGCGGATACGGCGCCTTCTGGTGGAGTTTCGCGCTGTTCGTGGAATTCTTCGCCAAGGGCGTCACCGGCCCGTTCATCGGCTGGTACCTGCTGCTGTGGGGCGTGTTCACCACCTACATGTGGATCGGCACCTGGAAGAAGGGCAAGGCGCTCATGCTGATCTTCACCGCGCTGGTCCCCACCTTCTACCTGCTGGCCTTCGGCGCCCTGCTGGGCATCGGCGGGCTGGGCGTGCTGGGCGGCTACCTGGGTCTGGTGACCGCGGCGCTGGCCTTCTACCTGGCCGCCGCCGAGGTGATCAACGAGGCCTGGGGCTCGGCGGTACTGCCGGTCTGAGTCTGCCTGCCCGGGCGAGAGCCCGGGCCTGAAGGCACGCAGGCATGAAAGCACGAAGGCCCCGCGTCGCGGGGCCTTCGTGCTTGCGGCGCTGCTGCGGGATCAGAACTTGTAGCCGATGGACAGGCCGACGGAGTCCTGGGTCATGCTCAGGGTCTCCGAGCCGCCGGGGCCGGCCGGCGGCGGAGCCAGCGCGCCGGTCACCGAGTTCTTGAAGGCGTGCACGTAGTCGCCCGACAGGTCCATGCTGGGCGTCAGCGCGTAGGTGAACCCCAGCGTGGCGTGTTCCTGCACCACCCCCGGTGCGATGGTGTTGAAGAACACATCCTTCGAGGTGACCGGGTTGTCCGTGTGGTTCCAGCCGGCGCGCAGGGTCAGCTTGTCGTTCCACGCCCAGGCCGCGCCCAGTTTCACGACGGTCACGTCGCGCCAGCCGAAGCCGGGCCCGTTGGGTGCCCCCAGCAGCGTCTGGCCGAAGTCGGTCGAGGTGTTGCCGATGGCCGGCACGCCGCTGTAGAGAATGCGTTCCACGTCGGCCGCCAGGGTCCAGGCCGGGGTGGCCTTCCAGGCCACGCCGACGCCGTAGTTGGCCGGAATGTCGAAGGAGCCGTGCTCGGCGAACAGCCCGCTGTACTTGCTGAAGCTGCTCATGTGGATCTTGGGCTGGAAGGTGGCGCCGACCGAAACCCCGGGGGCGATCTGCCCGATCCAGCCCAGGCGCACGCCGACGCCGTTCGAACTGTCGTGCCCCGGATCCTGCAGGCTCGCGGGGTTGGCCGAGTAGCCGGCGAAATTGTTCAGGCCGTTGGCGCGGAAGGTCTGGTGCACCAGGTCCAGCGCGATGCCGATGGTGTTGCCCGGCGTGACGCGCCACGCGAAACTGGGGCTGATGAACATCTGTTGCAGGTCCACGCCGGCGCCGTTGAGCAGGCCGGTATGCGAGGCCAGGATGCTGCTGTAGCCCGAATTCATGCCGCCGTTGCCGTACAGGCTGATGCCCACCGACATGTCCGGGTTGAGCATGCGGTTGTAGCCCACTTCGGGAATCACGAAGTTGCTCTGGTCGTTGCCGCTGAAGGTGGCGCCGTTGATCCGGGCCTCGCGGTCGGGATGGAACAGCGTGACCCCGGCGTCGAAGCGGTTGCCGACCAGGGCCATGCCGGCCGGGTTGGCGGCCGAGGCCAGCGCGTCCTGCGCCAGCGCGATGCCGACGCCGCCCATGCCGCTCGAGCGCACGCTGTAGCCGGGTTGGAAATAGCCGTCGGTGGCGTGCGCCAGTCCGGGCGCCAGGGCCGCCACGGCGCAGGTCGCCGCGCAAGCCGCGGCCAGTCGATTCTTGTTCATGGAATCCTCTCTCCTCCAGTTATGGGTGCGTCACCGGATCGTCGAACCGGGGAACGCTCGCCACGTTCTCGTGGAGGCTTCGGATTCCCGAGTCAAAATACTGAAACCCGGTATCAGTATTTCGACATGCATCGTAGATACCCCCGGGGTTCGGGGCATCCAGTTTTGCCGCGATGGCGGTCCGGGGCAAAGTGTGCTAGACGAGTTTCAATTGGAAACATCTCGCGCGCGCCCCTCCTGCTGGTGGGGGCGCGCTGAGGGGCGCTGGGGGGGGCGCTGGGGGCGCGCCGGGGCCGCGCCGGGGCCGCCAGCGCGCGGCGCCCGCTCAGGAAGCCGACGGCGGCACGTAGCCGGTCGGTTGCTCCGCGCCTTCGCCGAAAAAGTAGCGGTCCATCTGGCGGGCGAGGTACTGGCGCGCGCTGGCGTCGGCCAGGTTCAGGCGGTTCTCGTTGACCAGCATGGTCTGGTGCTTCAGCCAGCCCTGCCAGGCTTCCTTCGAGACGCTGTCGAAAATGCGCTTGCCCAGTTCCCCGGGGTAGGGCGGGAAATCCAGGCCGGGGGCCTCGCGGCCAAGCTTGATGCAGTTCACCATTCGACTCATGATCGGATCCTGTAGGAAGGGGAGGGAACGGGGGCGCCGTCGCCGGGAGCGCGCGCTCAGCCCAGACGTTTGACCAGCACGCGCGAGCGCCGCTGGTCGTTGTAGCGCTGGCGCCGCGCCTCGGGCAGCCAGTCGGGCTCGACCGGCACGAAGCCGCGCTTGAGAAACCAGTGCGTGGTGCGCGTGGTCAGCACGAAGATGCTTTCCAGGCGCAATGCGCGCGCCTGCTGCTCGATGCGCCGCAGGATGCGTTCGCCGTCGCCCTGGCCCTGCGCGCTGTCGGACACCGTCAACGCAGCCATCTCCCCGGTGCGCGCCTCGGGGTAGGGGTATAGCGCGGCACAACCGAAGATCACCCCGTCGTGCTCGAGTACCGTGTAGTTGCCGATGTCGCGCTCGATCTCGGTGCGGCTGCGCTTGACCAGCACGCCCTCGGCCTCCAGGGGCTCGATGAGCTGCAGGATGCCGCCGACGTCGTCGGCGGAGGCCTGGCGCAGGTGCTCCAGGTGCTCGTCGGCGATCATCGTGCCCACGCCGTCGTGGGTGAACAGTTCCAGCAGCAGCGAGCCGTCGAGCTTGAAGCCGGTGATGTGCGCACGCCCCACGCCGGCGCGGCAGGCGCGCACCGCGTGGCGCAGGTAGAAGGCGGTGTCGGTGGGCTGCTGGGGGTCGGGCAGGCGCGCCAGCAGGTTCTCCGCCTGCGCCACCGTGAGCTCGGACAGCAGCTGGCCGTCCTCGTCGAACACGCCGTCGACCTCGGTGATCAGCAGCAGCTTGTGCGCCTTGATCGCCGCGGCCACGCTGCTGGCCACGTCCTCCATGCTCAGGTTGAAGGCCTCCCCGGTGGGCGAGAAGCCGAAGGGCGACACCAGCACGACGGCGCCGTATTCCAGCGCGCGCTGGATGGTGGGAGCGTCGACCTTGCGCACCAGCCCGGTGTGCTCGAAATCCAGGCCGTCGATCACACCCACCGGGCGCGCGGTGATGAAGTTGCCCGAGACCACGCGCACCGTGGCGCCGGCCATCGGCGTGTTGGGCAGGCCCTGCGAGAAGGTGGCCTCGATCTCGAAGCGCAACTGGCCGGCCGCCTCCTGCGCGGCGTCGAGCGCGATGGGGTCGGTCACGCGCATGCCGTGGCTGTAGCGCGACGTGACCCCCTTCTCGCGCAGCTGTTCCTCGATCTGCGGCCGGAAACCGTGCACCAGCACGATGCGCACACCCATCGCCGACAGCAGCGCGATGTCCTGCACCAGTGCGTTGAGCTGGCCGTCGGCGATGAGCTCGCCGGCGATCGCGACCACGAACACCTTGCCGCGGTGGGCATGGATGTAGGGCGCGACCGAGCGCAGCCAGTGGACGAATTGGGATGGATCGGAGGACATCCGCGTGATTATCCCGGAATGATCGAGAATTGTCGTTTTTGCCGCGGGCCTGGCCAGGCTGCGCGGCCCCGCCGCCTGCCTTCCGTCTTCGCATGCCATCCCCTGCTCGGGCGCCCGTGGCGCCGAACCCCATACCGCCGCTGCGCTTTCCGGCCGAGCTGCCCGTCAGCGCCCGGCGGGAGGACATCGCGCGCGCCATGCGCGAGCACCCGGTGGTCATCGTGTGCGGCGAGACGGGCTCGGGCAAGACCACGCAGTTGCCCAAGATCGCGCTGGAACTGGGGCGGGGGCTGGGCGCCGGCGGCAGCGGGCTGATCGGGCATACCCAGCCGCGGCGCCTGGCAGCCGTCAGCGTGGCCAGGCGCATCGCGCAGGAACTGGGCAGCGAGCTGGGCGAGCATGTCGGCTTCAAGGTGCGTTTCGCCGACCGCCTGCACGGTGGGGCCTCGGTGAAACTGATGACCGACGGCATCCTGCTGGCCGAGACCCAGCGCGACCCGCTGCTGCGCGCCTACGACACCCTGATCATCGACGAGGCACACGAGCGAAGCCTGAACATCGACTTCCTGCTCGGCTACCTGCGCGAGCTGCTGCCCAGGCGCCCCGACCTGAAGCTGGTGATCACCTCGGCCACCATCGACGCCGAGCGCTTCGCCCGGCATTTCGCGGGGCCGCGCGGCCCCGCGCCGGTGATCGAGGTGTCCGGGCGCCTGTATCCGGTGGAAATCCGCTGGCGTCCGCTGCTCGACACCGCGCCGGCCGCGGCCGAGGGCGGCGCGCCCGCGCGCGAGCCGCGCGAGCTCAACCAGGCGGTGTGCGAGGCGGTGGACGAACTGTGGCGCGCCGGCAGCGGCGACGTGCTGGTGTTCCTGCCCGGCGAGCGCGAGATCCGCGACTGCGCCGAGGCCCTGCGCAAGCACCACCTGGAGACCGCGCGCCGCGGCGTGGAGATCCTGCCGTTGTACGCGCGCCTGTCGCAGGCCGAGCAGGACCGCGTGTTCCACGCCGGCGGCGGGGCACGGCGCATCGTGCTGTCGACCAACGTGGCCGAGACCTCGCTGACCGTGCCGGGCATCCGCTACGTGATCGATTCGGGGCTGGCCCGGGTCAAGCGCTACAGCTTCCGCCAGAAGGTCGAGCAGCTGCAGGTGGAGCCGATCAGCCAGGCTGCCGCCAACCAGCGCGCGGGGCGCTGCGGCCGCGTGGCCGACGGCATCTGTATCCGCCTGTACGACGAGGCCGACTTCCAGGCGCGCGGGCGTTTCACGGATCCCGAGATCCTGCGCTCCTCGCTGGCCGCGGTGATCCTGCGCATGCAGGCGCTGGGTCTGCAGGCGGTGGAGCAGTTTCCCTTCATCGATCCGCCGCAGCGCAAGGCCATCGCCGACGGCTACCAGCTGCTGGGCGAGCTCGGCGCGGTCGACGAGCAAAACCAGCTCACGGAGACCGGGCGCCAGTTGGCCGTGCTGCCGCTGGACCCTCGCCTGGGGCGCATGATCCTGGAGGCGCGGCGCCAACAGGCGCTGGCCGAGCTGCTGATCATCGCTTCGGCGCTGGCGGTGCAGGACCCGCGCGAGCGCCCGGCCGAGCGCCAGGAGGCGGCCGACACCGCGCACCGGCGCTTCGTCGAGGGCGGATCCGAGCTGGCGGGCTGGCTCAAGCTGTGGGTGCATTACCAGGAGCTGGTGGCGCACAAGAAGTCGCACCGCAAGCTGCACGAACAGCTGCGCTCGGAATTCCTCTCGCCCATGCGCATGCGCGAGTGGCACGACGTGCACACCCAGTTGCACGCGCTGGTGGCCGAGCATGGCTGGAAGCTCAACACGGCGCCGGCCAGCGACGAGCAGATCCACCTCAGCCTGCTCGCGGGGCTGCTGGGCAACGTGGGCTGCAAGGCCGACGACGGGCCCCATTACCTGGGTGCGCGCGGCATCCGCTTTCTCATCCACCCGTCCTCGCCGGTGGGGCGCAAGGCCGGGCGCTGGATCATGGCCGCCGAGCTGGTGCAGACCACGCGCCTGTACGCGCGCCAGGTGGCGCGCATCGATCCGGCATGGATCGAGCGCGTGGGTGCGCACCTGCTGCAGCGCACCCTGCATGAGCCGCACTGGGAGAAGAAACCGGCGCAGGTCAGCGCCTTCGAGCGCGCCACGCTGTACGGCCTGGTGATCTACAACCAGCGGCGCATCGACTACGGCCGCGTGGATCCGGCGCTGGCCCGGGAGTTGTTCATCCGGCATGCGTTGGTCCAGGGGGAATGGGACAGCCGATGGCCCTTCCTGCAGCACAACCGCAAGCTGATCGCGCAGATCGAACAACTCGAGGAGCGTTCGCGCCGGCGCGACCTGCTGGTGGACGAAGCCTTGATCGAGGCCTTCTACGAGCGCTTCGTTCCCCCCGAGGTGCACAGCGGCGCGAGTTTCGACGCCTGGTACCGCAAGGCCCACCCCGAGCAGCCGCGCCTGCTGTTCCTCGAGCGCGAGGAGTTGATGCGCCACCAGGCGGCGGGCATCACCACCGAGGCCTTCCCGACCCGCCTGTGCGTGGCCGGCCTGGAACTGCCCCTGGCCTACAGCTTCGACCCGGGCGGCACGCGCGACGGCGTGACCGTCGAGGTTCCGCTGGAAGGGCTGAACCAGTTGCCCGAGCAGCGCCTTCAGTGGCTGGTGCCGGGCATGCTGGGCGACAAGATCGCCGCGCTGCTCAAGACCCTGCCGCAGCGCCAGCGCTCGCGCCTGGTGCCCTTGCCGGCGACCGCGCAGGCTTTCGCGCAACAGCTCTGCGAGGCGCGGCGCTACGCCGCGCAGCCCCTGCTCGACGCGCTGCGCGCGCTGGTGCGCGAGACCACGGGGCTGGCGCCCGAGCCCGAGCATTTCCGTCCCGATGCGCTGGACCCGCACCTGCTGTTCAACATCCGCGTGGTCGACGCGCAGGGGCGCCAGCTCGGCATGGGGCGCAACCTGGCGCGCCTGCGTGCCGAGCTCGGGGGTGCTGCGCGCGAGGCCTTCCAGGCCGCCGCGCGCGGCCTGCCCGAGGCCGCCGCCGTCGCGGCGGCGGCGCGCGCGAAGACCGCCGCGCCGGGCGCCGTGGCGCGGCCCGGCGGGGTTGCGGCGCCCGGCGGCGCGCAGCCGCAGGCCCCCGAGGCGCGCGCCGGCCAGGGCCCGGGCGGCGCCGCCGCGGCCGGTACGGCGCAGTCGGGGCAAGGCTACACCAGCTGGAGTTTCGGCACGCTGCCGGAGTTGCTGGAGATCCGGCGCGGCCCGGCGACCATGGTGGGCTTTCCGGCGTTGGTCGACCGCGGCAAGGCCGTCGAGATCGATGTGTTCGATACCCCGGAGGCGGCGGCCCAGGCGCACCGCGCCGGGCTGCGGCGCCTGTTCGCGCTGCAACTGCGCGAGCCCCTGAAGGCGGCCGAGAAGAACCTGCAGGGCCTGCAGCAGGCGGTCTTCGCGTACATGCCGCTGGGCACGGCCGAGGAGCTGCGCCAGCAAGTGCTCGACGCGGCGCTGGACCTGGCCTTCCTCGCCGAGCCGCTGCCCGCCGATGCGCGGGCCTTCGAACAGCGCCTGGCCGAGGGGCGCCCGCGCCTGCAGTTGCTGGCGCAGGAAATGGCCCGCCTGGCCGGCTCCATCCTGCTCGAGTGGAGCGCCGCGCACAAAAGGCTCGGCGCCTTCAAGGCGCAGGCCGCGTTGCACGCCGACGTCGCCCAGCAACTGCAGGAGCTGCTGCCCAGGCGCTTCATGACCGAGCTCGCACCCGCGCGGCGCTCGCACCTGCCGCGCTACCTGAAGGCCGTGCAGATGCGCCTGGACAAGGTCCGCGCCGACCCCGTGCGCGACGCGCAGCGCCAGGCCGAGCTGGCGCCGCTGCTGGCGCGCCTGCGGCGCGAGCTGCAGCTCGCCCGCCAGCAGGGCGAGAGTGGTGCCGACGCACGCCTGGAGGAACTGCGCTGGATGCTGGAGGAGCTGCGCGTGGCGCTGTTCGCACAGGAACTGCGCACGCCCTTCCCGGTGTCGGTCAAGCGCGTGGAAAAGGCCTGGAGCCAGTGGGGGACCTGAGGGCTGTGCCCCGCGGCGCGAGCATCGGCGCGCCATTGCCCCTTTCGGACTAGGGATAACCCCGAATTAGCAACTGCCTGCTTCCTTGGCTACATTGCGGGAAACATTCGGCTTTCGCCGGGTGTTGCATCAGAGATGCGGGCCTGCGCCGCCCGCGCGACATCGGGGGAATTTCCGTACGTGCACATCACGCCGGAAGCCGACCCCGCCGGCGCGCGACGGTCATGGCGTTCCCCCTGTCCCTCGATCCCGACCCTACGGAGATTCCTACATGTCCGATCGCGCTCCAGCACGCAAGCTGGGACCGCTGGCAGTGATCCTGCTGGCGATCCCCTGCGTGGCAGTGCTTGTCGTGCCCTGGTTCAACAAGACCGACCCCGCATGGATGGGCATGCCCTTCTTCTACTGGTGGCAGCTGGTGTGGGTGCCGCTGTCCAGCGTGTTCATCGGCATCGTCTACAAGATGGTCGTGCCTTCCGGAAGCGGAGACTGAAGCGATGAACATCACCGCAACCGTCGTCTTCGTCCTGCTGTTCCTGGTGATCACGATCCTGGGATTCGTCTCCGCGCACTGGCGCAAGGGGGACATGAGCCACCTGCACGAGTGGGGCCTGGGCGGGCGCCGCTTCGGCAGCTGGATCACCTGGTTCCTGATCGGCGGCGACCTGTATACCGCCTACACCTTCGTGGCCGTTCCGGCGCTGGTGTTCGGGGCCGGGGCCCTGGGCTTTTTCGCGCTGCCCTACACGGTGCTCGTGTACCCGATGGTGTTCGCGATCCTGCCGCGCCTGTGGGTGGTGGCGCACAAGCACAACTACATCACGGCCTCGGACTTCGTGGCCGGGCGCTACGGCAGCCCCGTGCTGGCGCTGGCCATCGCGATCACCGGCATCGTCGCCACGATGCCCTACATCGCGCTGCAGCTGGTGGGCATCCAGGTGGTCATCGGCGGCCTGGGCTTCCCCGCCGGCCACGGCCTGGTGGGCGACCTTCCGCTGATCATCGCCTTCGTGATCCTGGCGGCCTTCACCTACACCAGCGGGCTGCGCGCGCCGGCCTCGATCGCGGTGGTGAAGGACCTGCTGGTCTACATCACGGTGATCGCCATGGTGGTGGTCATCCCGGCCAAGCTCGGCGGGCTGGGCGCGATCTTCGCGCAGGTTCCGAAGGAGCACCTGCTGCTGCCGGCGATCAAGGACGGCAACTGGGGCATGCAGTCCTTCTACGCCACGCTGGCCTTCGGCTCGGCGCTGGCGTTGATGCTGTATCCCCACGCCTCCACCGCGGTGCTGGCGGCCAAGGGCCCCAACACCCTGCGGCGCAACTGGGTGTGGCTGCCGGCCTACTCGCTGATGCTGGGGCTGATCGCCATGCTGGGCTACATGGCCTACGCCGGTGGCATCGAGAAGCTGCCCGACCTGGCGCCGTACTTCAAGCAGTACGGACCGCAGTTCGCGATGCCGGGCCTGCTGCTGCACTACTTCCCGTCGTGGTTCGTCGGCGTCGGCTTCGCCGCCGTGGCCATCGGGGCGCTGGTGCCCGCGGCCATCATGTCCATCGCCGCCGCGAACCTGTTCACCCGCAACATCTACAAGGCCTTCATCAACCCGCAGTGCTCGGTGCAGAAGGAAACCGACATGGCCAAGCTGGTGTCGCTGGTGGTCAAGTTCGGCGCGCTGCTGTTCATCGTGTTCCTGCCGCTGAAGTACGCGATCCAGCTGCAGCTGCTGGGCGGCATCCTGGTGCTGCAGACCCTGCCGGCCATCGTCTCGGGCATCTACACCCGCTGGTTCGACGCCAAGGCGCTGCTGCTGGGCTGGGCGGTGGGGCTGGCCTGGGGCGTCTGGGCGGCCTCGCTGAGCGGCTTCAAGTCCTCGGCCTATGCGCTGCACGTGGCGGGCCAGATCATCCCGGCCTACATCGGCCTGTACGCGGTGATCATCAACATCGCCGTGGCGGTGGTCGCCACGCTGGTGATCCGCGCGCTGGGCATGGCCAACGATCGCGACGCGACCAGCGCCGCCGATTACGTGGGCTGAGACCGGCTCCGAGTTTTCCGAGCCCGGAGGCGAAAGCCTCCGGGCTTTTTTTCTGGTGCGCCCGGCAGGGCGCACCTACTTGGAGGTGGAAGTCCTCTACCGGCCCGGCAAGGGGAACGGTTAGCCGAAGGCAAGGGTTTCGCGGGCGACCGCGGGTCTGGAGGAAGCCGGATGGCAAAGCGCTGGCCTGACGAACAGGAAGCGGATACGAGGCGACGCATCGGGGTGAGGTGCCCAAGATCATCAAAGCCCGAAACTTGCACGGAACGATGCGGCGTAGATCCGACAGGCATAAGCGTGACGGTGGGTGCGCAATACCCGGGGAGGTCTGGCAACGTG
>NZ_KB898497.1:0-39418 GCF_000377645.1 Thiomonas sp. FB-6
GGAAGCACTGAAGAAATGACCTCTTGGGCGAAGCCGCTTGTATCCATGGTCGCGAACTGTGCGAAAAACGGGCGTTTCGCGGTCAGGAGGTCCGAAGCGCGGCCGAAAATCGGCAGCGGACGCCGCCCTTTGCCCCATTTTTCACACTGCGGACGCACCTCGGGTGTCGGAGTTCCAAACCAGCCTGCGCGCCAGCATCAGATTGGCCATGGCGAACAGCGTGTGCAACTGCGCCGTGTTCTTCGCCAGGCCGCGGTAGCGCGCCTTGCGGTGCCGAAAGAGGTTCTTCACGACGTGGAACGGGTGCTCAACCTTGGCGCGGATGCTGGCCTTGATCTGCTCGATCCACTCCAGCTTCTGCGCCCAGCCGTGCCCGGCCAGCGCGCGGCGCTTGCCGGGGCGCATGGCCACATGCCAGTTGACCGGAACACCGATGTTCTCCTCGCGCTTGGCCACGCCCTGGTAGCCCGCATCGGCGAAGACATCCTCCTCGTCGCCATGCAGCAGATCTTGTGC
Source organism: Thiomonas sp. FB-6 (assembly GCF_000377645.1). Taxonomy (GTDB): domain Bacteria; phylum Pseudomonadota; class Gammaproteobacteria; order Burkholderiales; family Burkholderiaceae_C; genus Thiomonas_A. Next base: position 517 of record NZ_KB898497.1, read on the forward strand.
CCGGGTCACATCAGCCACATTGGCGGCGGTGCCGACCACGGTGTGCACCAGCCCCGATTGGGCATCGACGCCGATATGGGCCTTCATGCCGAAATGCCACGCGTTGCCTTTCTTGGTCTGGTGCATCTCGGGGTCGCGATCCCCCTTGGCGTTCTTGGTCGACGGCGGCGCCTCGATGATGGTCGCATCCACCACCGTGCCGCGCCGCAGGAACAGCCCCTTGGCCGCCAGGTGCGCGTTGATGGTCGTGAAGATGGTTTCGGTGAGCTGCTTGTCTTCGAGCAGGCGGCGGAACTTGAGCAGCGTCGTGGCGTCGGGTGCCGACTCGCGGCCCAGATCGATGCCAACGAAGCGCCGGATCGCCTGGCTGTCGTAGATGGCATCCTCGATGCCTTCGTCCGACAGCCCGAAGCAGTTCTGCGCGATGTACATGCGCAGCATGCGCTCCAGTCCGATCGGCGGGCGACCGCGGCCACCGCCCTTCGGATAGTGGCGCTCGATCGCCGCGACCAACTCGCCCCACGGCGTCATCGCTTCGATCTCGGCCAGGAAGCGGTCGCGTCGCGTCTGCCGCTTCTTGCTCCCGTACTCGTACTCGGAAAAGCTCGTCTGCATCGTCGTTCCTCGCGCTCTCGGACGTTCAGGACCATTGTTCCAGTTCACGCCCCGCTCGGCCAGCGTGCGATGCCAGCCGCCCCGAATTGATCAGTGTTTCCCTAGGAGAATTGCATGGTTTGCATGACTTCATGCACCAGCCGCGCAATGGAACCGCCACGCCGCGGCCGAGCGGAAGGCATCACAGTCCCCGCTGCATCCGGGCAGTACAGATCATGCCGGCCGCCTCATGTACCGCCCGGATCCGGCCCGCGCTGCACCTGACGCGCCTTGCCGCGAGCCTGTAGAGTTCGGCCATGCCGCGCGGCTCGGCGACTCCCCCGGGAACCCCCGGGGCCGCGCGATTCCCTTCCCTCTTCGTGTTCCGTTGCGCATGTCCCATGCAAGCCTGATGGCCTTCGCCTTGTTCGCCTTCGCGGCGTCGATCACGCCGGGCCCCAACAACCTGATGCTGCTGGCCTCGGGTGCCAACTTCGGCCTGCGCGCCTCGCTGCCGCACCTGCTGGGCGTGGCCTGCGGCTTCCTGTTCCTCGTGGCCTGCGTGGGATTCGGCCTGGCCGAGGTGTTCTCGCGCCTGCCCTGGCTGTACGCGCTGATGCGCTGGGCGGGAGCCGCCTATCTGCTGTACCTGGCCTGGCGCATGGCCAACGCGGCGCCGCCGGATCCGTCGCGGCGGGCGGCGGCGCGTCCGATGAGCTTCCTGGGCGCCGTGGCCTTCCAGTGGGTGAACCCCAAGGCCTGGCTGATGGCCGTGAGCGCCTTCAGCACCTACATCCCCGCCACCAGCGGCGCGCTCGTGCTGCTGGGGGCGATCGCGATGTTCGGCGCCATCAACCTGCCCAGCATCACCGCGTGGGCGGTCGGCGGCACCCAGTTGCAGCGCCTGCTGCAGACCCGGCGCCGGGTCGTGGTCTTCAACCTGCTGATGGCGGCCCTGCTGGTGGCTTCGCTGCTGCCGATGCTGCGCGCCGCGCATCCTTAGCGTCCAGGCCGAGCACGTCACGCAGGTCGGCCTCGGTCAGGGTCTCACGGCTGAGGAGCAGCGCGGCCCCCTGCTCCAGCTGCGCGCGGCGTTGCTGCAGCAGCGAGCGAGCGTGCTCGAAGGCCGCCCCCACCAGTTCGCGCACCGCGCAGTCGATCTCGCGTGCGGTCTGCTCGCTGTAGTTGCGCTGCGCGGGCAGCGGCGTGCCCAGCATGCTCTGCGGCGTGTCCTCCAACGCCACCTGGCCCAGCGAATCCACCATGGCGTAGCGCGTGGCCATGCTGCGCGCGATGTCGCTGGCCTTGGCCAGGTCGTCCGCGGCGCCGGTGGACAGCACGCCGAACACCAGGGACTCGGCCGCGCGCCCGCCCATCAGCACGGCCATCTTGTTCTCCAGCTCGACGCGGGTCATCAGGTAGCGGTCCTCGGTGGGGCGCTGGATGGTGTAGCCCAGCGAGCCGATACCGCGCGGGATGATCGACACCTTGTGCACCACCTCGCTGCCGGGCAGGCTCATGGCCACCAGCGCATGCCCCATTTCGTGGTGCGCCACCACCTCGCGCTCGTGGGGATTGAGCAGTCGGTTGCGCTTTTCCAGGCCGGCGACGATGCGCTCGACGGCGCGCGTGAAATGGTCGGCGTTCACGGCCTGGGCGTCGTCGCGCGTCGCCAGCAGCGCCGCCTCGTTGACCAGGTTGGCCAGGTCAGCGCCCGAAAAGCCCGGGGTCAGCGCGGCCACCTGCTCCAGGTCCACGGCGGGATCCAGGCGCACCTTGCGCGCGTGCACGCGCAGGATCTGCACCCGCCCGACCTTGTCGGGCCGGTCCACGAGAACCTGGCGGTCGAAACGCCCGGCGCGCAGCAGCGCGGGGTCGAGAATCTCCGGGCGGTTGGTGGCGGACAGGATCACCAGCCCCGAGCTGGGGTCGAAGCCGTCGAGCTCGACCAGCAGCTGGTTCAGGGTCTGCTCCTTCTCGTCGTGCCCGCCGCCGAAGGGCGCCGCGGCGCGCGCGCGCCCCAGCGCGTCGAGTTCGTCGATGAAAATGATCGCCGGCGCCTTCGCCCGCGCCTGCTCGAACAGGTCGCGCACGCGGGCGGCGCCCACGCCCACGAACATTTCCACGAACTCCGAGCCGCTGATGGAGAAAAAGGGCACTCCGGCCTCGCCCGCCACCGCGCGCGCGAGCAGGGTCTTGCCGGTGCCCGGCGGCCCTACCAGCAGCACCCCCTTGGGCGCGCGCGCGCCCAGGCGCCCGTGGCCCTGCGGATCCTTGAGGAACTCCACCACCTCCTGCAGCTCGTGCTTGGCCTCGTCGACGCCGGCCACGTCGGCGTAGCTCACGCCGGTGCTGTTTTCCATGTACACCTTGGCGTGGCTCTTGCCGATGGACAGGAACCCTCCGCCCAGGCCGCCCTGCCGGTCCGCGAAACGCCGCACCATGAAATACCACACCCCGAAAAAGGCCAGGGCCGGGAACACCCACGACAACAGATTGGCCAGCCAGGCGTTGCTGGGCAGCTGTTCGTAGCGCACGCCGTAGCGCTGCAGCTGCTGCGCCACCTGCGGATCCACGCGCAGCGCGGCCAGCTTGGTCGGCCCCTTCGGCGCGGGCTGGCGCAGCGTGCCGGTGATGGTCTGTTCGCCCAGCTGCACCTCGCTGAAGCGGCCCTGCTGCAGGGCAGCCTCGAATTCGCTGTAGGGCACGGTCTGCACCTGGGAGGCGCCCTGCCACAGGCCCTGCAGCCACAACAGCAGCATCAGCGCCACCAGCCAGTAGCCGAAATGGATGCGCGCCTTGGGATCCAGGCTCGGCAGGCGCATGCGCCGCGGGGCCGGGCGGCCGGCTTCGTCGCGAGGGTCCGAGGCACCGGACCGTTGCGCGGCGTCGGGCTCGCGCCCGGCTCGGGGCTCGTCGTCAGGCTGGGGCATCGCGCATCCTCCAGAGGTCCTTCGCGGGTTCCAGCATACGCGGGAGCACCCGCGCGAACCTTGCGTTCACGCATCCCCCATGATCAACAGCCATGCCGCGCGAAACTGCAGCGGCAGGCCGGCGACGAACATGGCCAGCCCCGCGTAGTGCTGGTCCTGCAGCGGACTGAGGTTCCACAGGCACAGCACGTCCAGGTAGGGCATGTACAGCACGCTCGGGCTCCACACCCAGACCGCGGCGACCAGCATCATCGGCAGGGTGGCCAGCCAGCCCACCAGCCCGGCCAGCCAGCGCCGCCGGATGCCGCGGCTGCCCTCCAGCAGCTGCGCCCACATCATCAGCCCGCCGAGCAGCAGCAGCACGCCGATGGGCGCGCTGTACACGGCGTCGCCCAGCGCGGTCTCGAACAGGCCGGGCAGGTTCAGTGCCAGGGTCAGCAGCACGAACACCGCCACCGCCACCCAGGGGTCCAGCAGCCAGCGCGCCCACCAGCGGTGGCGCGCCGCCCCCCAGGAGGCGCGTACCCGCGCGGGAACGCCCAGCAGCAGCAGCGGTGACACGCCCTGGCCGAGCAGCATCAGCGCGGCGGCGTAGACACTCATGGACTGCAAGGGATCGTGCAGGCCCCAGGCCGCGGCCAGCGTCGCGGCGCAGCCCGCCACGAACAGGGCAGCGCGCCCCGCGCCCCAGGCGCCGCGCCGCGCCTGCCAGGCGTAGACGGCCAGCACCGCCAGCACGCCAAGGGTCCAGCCCATCCACGCGCCGCGGCCCCAGGACAGCGGGCTCATCGCAACAAGGCACGCAGGTCCGCGCGCAACAGGCCGCGCGCGGCCAGCTGGGCATAACCGTAGCGGGCGCGCAGGTGCCCCTGCGGGCCCACCAGGGTGACCGAGGCGCTGTGGTCGAACCAGTAGTCCCCGCCGCCGCGGGCATCGTCGACCCGGCGCCAGCGCACCCCCCACTCGGCCGCGCTGCGCGCGGTGGCCCCGGCATCGCCGCGCAGGCCCCGCGCTCCGGGCAGCAAGGCGTCGAGATAGACCCGCAGCACCTTCGGAGTGTCGCGTGCGGGATCCAGGGTGACGAACACCACGCGCACCCGGCGCGAGCGCGCGCCCAGGCCGTCCAGCACGCGCGCCAGGCGCACGAGGGTCAGCGGGCATACGTCGGGGCAGTGGGTGTAGCCGAAGAACACCAGCACGGCATCACCGCGCTGGTCCCCCCAGTCGAAGGCCCTGCCGTGCGTGTCGAGCAGGCCCCGGAAGGCCGGCGCGGGCCGGCCGTCGAGCGCCTGCCCGTGCAGATCGGGCCCGGCCCGGCCGGCGCGCCCCCAGGCCCACAACAGCAGCCCGAGCAGCAGGCAGGCCAGCAGCGCGCGCAGTGCCGAGCCCCGCCAATCCCCGCCGGGCCGTGGGGGCCCGGCTGCCGCGTCACCAGATGTGGAAACCGACGGCATGGATGGGATGCGTGAACATCGGCCACAGGGTCGGGATGTACACCGCCAGCGTGACGACCAGCGTGACCACGGTCCACAGCACCAGGGGCTCGGCGATGCGCGCCATCACCGAATGCTCCGGCCCGGTGATCACCTCGGTGAAGGGGATCTGGCGCATCGCCTGCTCGTCGCGGCGGCCGAACAGGGTGCCGAAGAAACAGACGAAGAAGGCGATGCCTCCCAGCGCCGCGATCACGCCGCCGATGCCCACCAGCTGCAGCGACCCGTGCACGGCGCCGTACAGGCGCATGTACTGGTCGTGCGGCAGCGCCGAGATCCAGGCACGGCGCGGCACGCCGTCCAGGCCCGCCCAGTGCCCCGCGAAGCCCCACAGCATGAGCCCGGCGAACCACAGCCACACCGAGGCCAGCGCCAGGCGCGGCGCGAACAGGCGCCGTCCCGTCAGGTGCGGCAGCAGCCAGAAGCTCACGCCCATGAAGACCAGCGTGGTCATTGTGCCCACGGTCAGGTGGAAGTGCGCGGGAATCCACAGGGTGTTGTGCACCACGTTGTCGAGCTGCCAGCTGGCGTTGACGATGCCGCCGGCGCCGCCGAAGATGAAACTGACCAGCGCCAGCACCTGCGCCGCCACCGAGGGGTCGCGCCAAGGCAGCGCGTTCCACCAGCCCATCAGGCCCTTGCCGCCGCGCCTGCGCCCGGCGTACTCCAGGCTCAGTGCCACCGTGAAGGCGGTGATCAGGCTGGGAATCGCCACCGACAGGGTCAGCGCGGTCACCACGCCCTTGATCACCGGGGCGATGCCGGGGTCGGTGTACTGGTGGTGGGTTCCCACCGGCACCGAGAACACCATCAGCAGCAGGAAGGCCAGACGCGCCAGCGGGTCGGACACCAGCTTGCCGCCGGCCTGGCGCGGCAGCAGCGCGTAGATGGAGATGTAGCCCGGCATCAGCCAGTAGTACACGATCGGATGCCCGGTCCACCAGAACAGGGTGCGCGCCAGCAACGGATCCACGGTGGACGTCAGCCCGAGCGACCAGGGATCCAGCAGGAACACCGCCTCGCTGGCCGCTCCCAGCGCGGCCAGCAGCCACATGAGCAGGATGCTCGCGCTCATGAAGGTCACCAGCGGTGTGATCTGCCCCGGATGGGCGCGCTTCCAGCGCGCGCGCAGGTCCATGACCACGATCAGCGGCAGCAGGCTGGCCACCACCACCAGCGTGATGCCCAGGTAGAAGTAGGGACTGCCCTGCAGCGGCGGGTAGAAGGTGTAGAGCACGCTCGAGGAGTTGTCGAACATGGCATAGGCCGCCATCAGCGTGCCCAGCAGCATCAGGCCGTAGGTGAACCAGCCCAGCGCCAGGTTGGGCCGCAGCTTGAGTTCACGCGCCGGCAGGTACATGAGCCAGCCGGAGATGGTGAAGAAGGTGAACACGAAGGCGTTGAGCACGCCGTGCAGGGTCAGACCCTGGTAGTAGGTCTTGAGGAACGGGGCCAGGTAGGGATAGAGGTTGATGCCCGCGTAATTGGCTCCCTGCAGCACGCCGATGGCGATGCCCACCAGCAGCGCGCAAAAGCCCGTGACCCAGAAGGCCAGCAGCAGGCGCTTGGCCGCGGCCACGTCCCGGGACACCGAAAGCGCGGCGGGCTGCGCGCCGCCTTGCGTCATGACGGCGCTCATGCGTGAGCCCTCCCGGTGATGATGATCTTGCCGATCATCGCCTGGTGCCCTGCCCCGCAGTACTCGTTGCAGATGATGTAGTAAGTGCCGGGCTTGTCGAAGGTGTAGCTCACGTGCCCCACCACGCCGGGGATGGCCGTCAGGTTGATGCTGGTGCCCTGGATCTCGAATCCGTGCAGCACGTCGCCGCTGGTGACGTAGAAGGTCACGTGCGCGCCGGCCGGCAGGGTCAGCGGGGTGGCGCTTCCGGGGGTCCAGGACCAGATGCGCCCCATCTCGTACACGCTGTAGGAGTTGGGGCCGGTCTGCTTCACGCCGCTGCCCTGGAAATCCGCCAGCGTGGCGGGGGTGTTGGGGTCGGCGTAGATGTGCGTTGTCTTGGCCACCACGCCGTAGTCGTGCACGACCAGGTAGACCGCGGCGATGAACAGCGCCGCGATCATGACCACCGAAAGGAACACCCACGCGCGCTCGTGGCGCTGCGCGGCCTGGTGGAAGCGGTGCTCGAAGGCATCCTTCGTCGTCGAACTCATGGCGCGTCCTCAGGCGTGGGCGGAGAAGAACACCGCGATCATCGTCCACAGCGCGACGACCACCACGAACAGCGCGCCGACGATCACCCAGGCCCCCATCGGGCGGGCGAATCGCAGATCGGGGACGGGCCAGTCGGGCTCGGCCAGCGCTGGCGCGCCAGCGCGCGCGCCGGGCAGCGCGAGCGGCTGATAAGGGTGCTCTACGGACATGAACGAGGCTCCTTGCAGGAATGCGGGTCGGGAACGACACCAGAGCAAAGCCTAGGCAAGTCGAGCCGCCATTCGCTTGCGCTAAGTCAGACGGCGCGGCGAAGCTTTCAACACAGATGCATCCGAATGTTTCATGCGCATGGAGTCCATTCTGCGCACGAATGTGGCTCGCGGGGCAAAAACCATGCCGCCTGTGTGCGTATAGGCGGGGCCCGCCCCGGGCCCTTCAGAAGGGCGTGGGATGACCCAGGACGCGCGAGGCCAGCCACAGCAGCCCGATGAGCAGCGGCTGGTGCAGCAGGTAGACGCTCAGCGGCCAGCGGCCCAGCCAGGCCAGCGGCGCCACCCGCGGCAGCACGCGCAACGGACGCAGGTCCACGCGGCGCAGCAGCGCGCCCACGCCGGCGCCGGCCCAGAACACCCCGAGCCAGGGCAGCAGCGGCACGTAGTCCTCGGTGATGGGCTTGTGCGTGATCAAGCCGGTCCAGTTCCACCACGGAGGGTTGAAGCGGGCCGACGCGAACACATGGGGCGCGGCGATGGCCAGCGGCGCCAGCAGCAGCACCCAGGGGCCCAGGCGCCGCCCCAGCAGTCGGTGCACCAGCAGGATGGCCGACACTCCCTGCAGGATGCCGAAATAGATGAAGCTATCCGGGAATAACAACCAGCTTCCGGCCACTACCAGCAGCCCTGCGCCGAAGATCTGCGCCCAGCGCTTCCAGAAAGCCGCCTCGCTGCGCGCACGTGCGTCGCTCACCGCCTGGCTCAGGCCCGAGCTGAGCAGGAACAGGCTGACGATGCACACCCGTTGCCACAGCCACAGCGGGCTGGTGTAGAAATCGGTGTGGATGTAGCCGAACCAGTTCAGGTCGAAACTGAAATGGAAGGCCATCATCCACACGATGGCCAGCCCGCGCAGGCTGTCCAGCCCGCCCAGCCGGCTTGCGCCGGCCCGGGGGGTATCCCCTTCAAGCACACCAGGCCCGCGCATTGCGGAACATGCGCGCCCACGGCGAAGCGTCGCCCCACTCGCTCGGCGCCCAGCTGAACTGCAGCCCGCGGTGCACGCGCTCCGGGTGCGGCATCAGCGCGGTGAAACGCCCGTCCGCGGTGGTCACCCCGGTCAGGCCGCCGGCGCTGCCGTTGGGGTTCAGGGGATAGGCCTCGGTGGGCCGGCCGTGGCCGTCCACGAAACGCAGCGCGGCATCGACCCCCGCGGCATTGCCCTGCTGGGAGAAGTCCGCGTAGCCTTCGCCATGCGCGACCACGATGGGCATGCGGCTGCCCGCCATGCCGCTGAAGAACAGCGACGGCGAGGGCAGAACCTCGACCATGGCCAGGCGCGCCTCGTACTGCTCGGAGCGGTTGCGGGTGAAACGCGGCCAGGCCTGTGCGCCCGGGATCATCGGCGCCAGCGCGGCCAGCATCTGGCAGCCGTTGCACACACCCAGCGCGAAGGTGTCGGCACGGCCGAAGAACTCCGCGAAAGCCGTCTCCAGCGCGGGGTTGAAGCGGATGGTGCGCGCCCAGCCCTCGCCGGCTCCGAGCACGTCGCCGTAGCTGAAGCCGCCGCAGGCCACCAGGCCGCGGAACTCGCGCAGGTCCACGCGTGCGGCGATCAGGTCGCTCATGTGCACGTCGTGCGCGGCGAAGCCGGCACGGTCCATGGCCCAGGCCATCTCGCGCTGCGAGTTCACGCCCTGCTCGCGCAGGATCGCCACGCGCGGACGCGCGCCCACGGCCACGAAGGGAGCGGCGACGTCCTCGGCGAGGTCGAAGCCCAGCTGGGCATGCAGGCCGGGGTCGTCGCCGCAGGCCAGCGCGTGTTCCGAGTCGGCGCACTCCGGGTTGTCGCGCAGGCGCGCGATGGCGTGCGAGACGTGGTCCCACTCGCGCATCAGCTCGGCGCGCTGCAGCTGCAGGATGCGGCGCGAATCGCGCCAGACCTCCAGCGTGTCGCCCGGGCCGACCTGCCCCACCACGTGGCTGCAGGCCGACAGCCCGTGCGCACGCAGGATGCGCATCGCCTCGTCGCGCCGATCCAGGCGCAATTGCAGCACCACCCCGGGTTCCTCGTTGAACAGCACGCGCAGGGCCAGGTCGTTGCGCCGCTCGGCCACCTGCTGGGCCCAGTTCTTGGCGTCGCCCTCGTCGGGCAGCGCCTCGGCCGCGGCGATGGGCATATCCAGGTTCAGCGCCAGCCCGGCGCGGCCGGCGAAGGCCATCTCGCACACGGCCGCCCACAGGCCGCCGTCGCTGCGGTCGTGGTAGGCCAGCACCATGTCCTGCCGGCGCAGCTCGGCCAGCGCGGCGCACAGGTTCAGCAGGTCCTGCGCCTCGTCCAGGTCGGGCACCGGCTGCACCGCCTGTCCCAGCGCCTGCGCGAGGATGCTGCCGCCCATGCGCTGGCGTCCGTGGCCCAGGTCGACCAGCAGCAGCACGCTGGCGTCCTGGTCCAGGCGCAGCTGCGGGGTCCAGGCGCCGCGCACGTCGTCGAGCACCGCGAAGGCCGACACCAGCAGCGACACCGGCGAGCTCACCGAACGCTCGGCGCCGTCGGCCTGCCAGCGCGTGTGCATGGACAGCGAATCCTTGCCCACCGGCACGGCGATGCCCAGGCGCGGGCACAGATCCATCGCCACCGCGCGTACCGTCTCGTACAAGGCTGCGTCCTGGCCCGGCTGGCCGCAGGCGGCCATCCAGTTGCACGACAGCTTCACCTGGCCCAGCGAGTGCAGCGGCGCGGCCATCAGGTTGGTCAGCGCCTCGGCCACCGCCATGCGCCCGCTGGCCGCCGCGTCGGCCACCGCCAGCGGAGTGCGCTCGCCCATGGCCATGGCCTCGCCGCGGGTGCCCGCGTAGTCGGCCAGGGTGATCGCGCAATCGGCCACCGGAACCTGCCAGGGGCCGACCATGGGGTCGCGGTGCGAAAGTCCGCCCACGGTGCGGTCGCCGATGCTGATCAGGAAGCGCTTGCTGGCCACGCTGGGGTGGCGCAGCACGGTGCGCGCCGCCCATTCCAGCTCCACGCCGGTGAGATCGATGTCCGGCAGGCGCAGCGCCTGGCTGCGCACGTCGCGCACCATGCGCGGGGGCTTGCCCAGCAGCACCGACATGGGCATGTTCACCGGCGCCTGGCCGAGCAGGCGGTCGGCCATCTGCAGCAAGGCGCGGTCCTGCGCGCGGCCCAGCACCGCGAAGGGGCAGCGCTCGCGCTCGCACAGCGCGGCGAACTCCTCCAGCGCCTCCGGGGCGATGGCCAGCACGTAGCGTTCCTGGCTTTCGTTGCACCAGATCTCGCGCGGGCTCATGCCGCTTTCCTCGACCGGCACGTCGCGCAATTCCAGCGCCGCGCCCAGCCCGGCGCCGTCCACCAGCTCGGGCAGCGCGTTGGACAGGCCGCCGGCGCCCACGTCGTGGATGGCCAGGATCGGGTTGGCCGCTCCCAGCGCGCGGCAGGCCTCGATGACCTCCTGCGCACGGCGCTGCATCTCGGGGTTGCCGCGCTGCACCGAATCGAAGTCGAGGTGCTCGGCGTTGGTGCCGGTGGCCAGGCTGGAGGCCGCGCCGCCGCCCACGCCGATGCGCATGCCCGGGCCGCCCAGCTGCAGCAGCAGCGTGCCGGGCGGGAACTCGATCTTGTGGGTGTGCGCGTCGGCGATCTCGCCCACGCCCCCGGCGACCATGATGGGCTTGTGGTAGCCCCAGCGACGCTCTCCCGCGGACTGCTCGAACACGCGGAACACGCCGCACAGGTTCGGGCGCCCGAACTCGTTGTTGAAGGCGGCCGCGCCGATCGGGCCGTCGACCATGATCTGCAGCGCGCTGGCCAGGTGGCCGGGGCGCCCCACGTCCTCGCCCTCCCAGGGCTCGGGATGCGCCGGATCCAGGCGCAGGCTGGAGACGTGGAAACCGCTCAGGCCCGCCTTCGGCCGCCCGCCACGTCCGGTGGCGCCTTCGTCGCGGATCTCCCCGCCGGCGCCGGTGGCGGCGCCCGGGAAGGGCGAGATCGCCGTCGGGTGGTTGTGGGTCTCCACCTTCATCAAGGTGTGCACCAGCGCGGGCTCGGCGGCGTAGCGGTGATCCGCGCCCTGCGGCTGCCAGCGCTGCACCGTGCCGCCTTCCATCACCGAGGCGTTGTCCGAGTAGGCCACCACCGTGCCCTGCGGGTTCGCGGCATGGGTGTTGCGGATCATGCCGAACAGGGTGTGCTCCTGCTCGCGTCCGTCGATGATGAAGCGGGCGTTGAAGATCTTGTGCCGGCAATGCTCGCTGTTGGCCTGCGCGAACATGAGCAATTCGACATCGGTGGGGTTGCGCCGCAACTGACCCGCGAAGGCCTCCACCAGGTAGTCGATCTCGTCGTCCGACAGCGCCAGGCCCTGCTCCACGTTGGCGCGCGCCAGCGCCTCGCGCCCCTGGCCCAGCACGTCCACGCTGCGCAGCTCCTGGGGCGGCAGGTCGTCGAACAGACGGTGAGCGTCGGCACGCGACAGCACCACGCTCTCGGTCATGCGGTCGTGCAGCGCGCGCGCCAGCAGCAGCAGTTGCTGCGCGCCGGGCGCCTGCGCGCGCCGCGCCAGCTCGAAGCGGAACTCCACCGCGCGCTCGATGCGCCGCACCTGCGCGCCGCAGTGGCGGGCAATCTCGGTGGCCTTGCTCGCCCACGGCGAGATCGTGCCCAGGCGCGGAACCACCAGCAGCGAGGGGCCATCCTCCGGCCCGGTGTACGGCGTGCCGTAGCGCAGCAATTCGGCCAGGCGCTCGCGCAGCGCGGCGTCGGCGGGCGCTTCGGTGGCCACGAAATGCACCTGGCGCGCGTGCAGCGCGGCGATGCCCGCGGCCTCGGCCGGACAGCTTTCGCGCAGGCGCTGCAGCAGCGCGCCCAGGCGGAACGCGGACAGCGCCACGCCGCCTTCGAATTCGGCGATCGGGGGAGCTCCGCCGGCGCGGCCGGCATCGGAGGAGACGGAAGGGGCGGGGAAAGCGGGAGAAGCGGTGGGAGTGGACAAGGCGGGAACTCGCGTAGCGGCGGATCGGCGCCGCCGCGCCTCGACGCGGGGCCCGGCCATTGTAGGGGGGCGCACCCACGCGCACGCGCGAGGGCCGCGGGTGAGATAATGCGAAACATGAGTATTTCCATCAAAACCGAGCAGGACCTGGTCGAGCTGCGCATCGCGGCGCGCCTGGGGGCCGAATTGCTCGACTACCTCACGCCCTTCGTCAAGCCGGGAATCACGACGAAGGAAATCGACCGGCTGGCGCATGAATACACGGTGAAGGTGCAGGGAGGCATCCCGGCCCCGCTGAACTACGCCCCGCCCGGCTACACGCCCTACCCGGCGTCCATCTGCACCTCGGTCAACCACGTCGTGTGCCACGGCATCCCGAACGACCGCGCGCTCAAGGACGGTGACGTCGTCAACATCGACGTCACCGTGATCAAGAACGGCTGGCACGGCGACACCAGCCGCATGTTCCTGGTGGGCAAGGTGCCGCCGCACGTCGAGCGCCTGTGCCGCATCACCTACGAGGCCATGTGGCACGGCATCCAGCAGGTGCGCCCGGGCGCCCACCTGGGCGACATCGGCCACGCCATCCAGACCTTCGCCGAGGCGGCGGGCTACAGCGTGGTGCGCGAGTTCTGCGGCCACGGCATCGGGCGCAAGTTCCACGAGGACCCGCAGGTGCTGCACTACGGCCGGCCCGGCACGCTGGAGGAATTGCGCCCGGGCATGGTGTTCACCATCGAGCCGATGATCAACGCCGGGCGCCGCGAGATCCGCGAAATGCCCGACGGCTGGACCATCGTCACCAAGGACCGCTCGCTGTCGGCGCAGTGGGAGCACATGGTGCTGGTCACCCCCACCGGCTACGAGGTCCTCACGGTCTCCACCGGCACGCCGGCCCCGCCGGCCTTCGTCGGCGCCGCGCAGGCGGCCTGAAGCGCGGTGGGCGAAGCCGCGACGACCATGGGCGCGCTCGCCACATCGGCCTCGGGCCAGGCCGCCGAGGCGGCCCGCATCCGCGGCGCCTGGCGTGACACGCGCCAGGCCTGCATCGACGATTTCCGCGCTCACCCCGGGCGCCTGAGCCAGTTGCTGCGCGGCCTGTGCCGCGGCGCCGAGCTGGCCCTGCGCGAGGTGTGGGCGCTGGCGCGCATGCCCGAGGCGGCGGCGCTGCTGGCGGTGGGCGGTTTCGGGCGCGGCGAGCAGTTCCCCGGCTCGGACATCGACGTGCTGGTGCTGCTGCCCGACGCGCCCGACGCGCACACGCAGGCCGCCGCCGAGCGCTTCGTCGCGGCCTGCTGGGACGCGGGGCTGGAAATCGCGCCCAGCGTGCGCACCGTGCAGGCCTGCGTGGAGGAATCGGCCGCCGACCTGACGGTGCAGACCTCGCTGCTGGAGGCGCGGCCGCTGTGCGGCAACGCCGCGCTGGTGCGGCGCTTTCGCACGGTCTGGAGCGCCGGGCTCGACCCGCGCGCCTTCTTCCAGGGCAAGCTGCTGGAAATGCGCCAGCGCCACGCCAAGTTCGAGAACACGCCCTACGCGCTCGAGCCCAATTGCAAGGAAAGCCCCGGCGGCCTGCGCGACCTGCAGATCCTGCGGTGGGTGGCGCGCGCGGCCGGCCTGGGCAGCAGTTGGCCGCAGCTGCTGCGCAGCGGCGTGCTCAGCCCCTACGAGACGCGCAAGATCCAGGCCAACGAGCGCGTGCTCAAGCGCATCCGCGCCCACCTGCACCTGGCCGCCGGCCGGCGCGAGGACCGTCTGGTGTTCGACCTGCAGACCGTCGTGGCCTCCTCGCTGGGCCTGGGGGCCGAGCCCGGCAAGCGCGCCGGCGAGGTGCTGATGCAGCAGTACTACTGGGCCGCCAAGGCGGTGGAGCAGCTCAACCAGATCGTGCTGCTGACCATCGAGGGCCGGCTGTGGCCGGAGCTGGCCGAGCAGACCGGGCGTCCGGTCACTGGCATCGACGGCGTGGCCGACGGCATGTTCCTGGACAAGGACGGCCGCCTGGAGCCGGCCGACCCGCGCCTGTACGAGCGCGATCCGCCGGCCATCCTCGAGACCTTCGTGGCTTTCACGCTGGCGCCGGGAATCCGCGGACTCACCGCGCCGACCCTGCGCGCTCTGTATCACGCTCGCGAGAGCATGGACGCGCGCTTTCGTGCCGACCCGCGAAGCCGGGCCGCCTTCATGCGCATCCTGCGCTCGCCCAGCGGCATCACCCACGCGCTGCGCCTGATGAACCGCACCAGCGTGCTGGGGCGCTACGTGCCGGCCTTCCGGCGCATCGTCGGGCGCATGCAGCACGACCTGTTCCACGTCTACACGGTGGACCAGCACACGCTGATGGTGGTGCGCAACGTGCGGCGCTTCTTCATCCTGGAACACGCGCACGAGTATCCCTTTTGCGCGCAGCTGGCCGCCGGCCTGGAAAAGCCCTGGCGCCTGGTGCTGGCCGCGCTGTTCCACGACATCGCCAAGGGCCGCGGCGGCGACCACTCCCAGCTCGGTGCACAGGATCTGCGCGCCTTCGCGCGCGCCCACGGCATGAGCCGCGAGGACACCGAATTCGTCGCCCAGCTGGTCGCGCACCACCTGACCATGTCGCGCGTGGCCCAGAAGGAAGACCTCAGCGACCCCGACGTGGTGCTGCGCTTCGCCTCGCAGGTGGGCAGCGCGCCGCTGCTCACCGCGCTGTACCTGCTGACGGTGGCCGACATCCGCGGCACCAGCCCCAAGGTCTGGAACGGATGGAAGGCCAAGCTGCTGGAAGACCTGTACCGCGCCACGCTGCGCGTGCTGGGAGGCCAGGCGCCGAATCCGCAGGCGGACATCGAGCAGCGCCGCGCCGAGGCGCGGCGCCTGCTGAACCTGTACGGCCTGGACGAACAGGGCTCGGCGCAGCTGTGGGACACGCTGGACTCCAGCTACTTCCTGCGCCACGACCCGGCCGACGTCGCCTGGCACACGCGCGAGCTTCTGCGCCACGGCGGCGGCGACGCCAGCGTGGTGAGCTGCCGCCTGGCCCCGCACGGCGAAGGCCTGCAGGTGCTGGTGTACTGGGCCGACCAGCCCGATCTGTTCGCCCGCATCTGCGGCTTCTTCGACAGCCACAACTTCAGCATCCTCGACGCCAAGGTGCACACCACGCGGGCCGGGCGCGCGCTGGACAGCTTCGTCGTGGCCGAGCCCTCGCTGGCCCAGCGCTACCGCCACCTGATCTCGCTGGTCGAGGTGGAACTGGCGCGCACGCTGGCCGAGCGCGGTCCGCTGCCCGAGCCGGTGCGCGGCCGGGTGTCGCGCCGGGTGCGAAATTTCCCGGTGCAGCCGCGGGTCGACCTGCGCGCCGACGAGCGCCGCAACCACTGGATCCTCAGCGTGCGCGCCAGCGACCGCACCGGCCTGCTCTACGCCATCGCGCGGGTGCTGGCTGCACGCGCCATCAGCGTGCAGCTGGCCAAGATCAGCACCCTGGGCGAACGGGTGGAAGACACTTTCCTGCTGCAAGGCGAGGGTCTGGGCAGCGAGCGCACGCAGACCGAGCTGGAAAGCGAACTGCTGGCCGAACTGGCGCCGCAGTAGCGGCCCGGCCCGGCGCCGCGGCGCTCAGGCGTCGTGGCCCGGCTCCAGCGCGGCCGGCGCAGGCTCCACGCCGACGCGGCGCAGCAGGGCCTCCAGGCGCTCGATGCGTTCGAGCAGATCCAGCGCCAGCGCGGCCCCCTCCAGGTTCACGCCGAGATCGCGCTGCAGCCGGCGCACCCGGCGCGCGACGAACAAGGCGTGGCCGGCGAACAGCATCGGCGCCTGCGAATGCGCGGCGGTGTCCAGGATCGAGGCCTGCACCAGCTCCAGCACCCAGGCCTCGGATTCGCCGCAGGCGCGCGCGATGTCGACGGCGCGCAGCAGCACGTTCTCGTCCATGGCCAGGCATTCGACTCGAGGCTCTTGCATGGAATCGGCCCTCCGGTTCAGTTGCCTGCCTTGGCGCGCGGATCGAAGGACACCTCGGAGGCCATGCGGCGCCAGGCCTGTGCCACCTTGGGGTCGCCGGCCGGCGGCAGCACCACGCGCAGCTCGACGTACAGGTCGCCCGGCGGCTTGCCGGGCAGCCCCCGGCCCTTCAGGCGCAGCTTGCGCCCGGGCTGCGAGCCCGGCGGCACCTGCAGCTCGACCATGCCGCCGGGCACGGCGATCTGCAGTTTCGCGCCCAGCGCCGCCTCCCACGGAGCCAGCGGAAGTTCCATGTACAGGTCGCGCTCGACCAGACGCCACGCCGGGTGCGGGCGAAAGCGCAGCTCCAGGTACAGGTCGCCGCGCTTGCCCCCGGCCCCTGGCGCGCCCTGCCCGGCCAGGCGCAGGCGCTGGCCTTCGCGCACGCCGGCGGGAATGCGCACCAGCAGGCTGCGCTCCACCAGGCGCACCCGTCCCGAGGCGTCGGTCTGCGGGCTTTGCAGCTTGATGGTTCGCTCGGCGCCGCCGAAGGCGTCTTCCAGGTCGATGTCCACGCGTGCGTGGTGGTCGGCAGTCATGCCCGCGTGGCCTCCGCCGCGGCGCGCGGCTCCGAACAGGGACTCGAAGAATTCGCTGAAGGCGGCCTCGTCGTCGGGGGCGCCGGAGTCGCCGCCGCTGAACTCGTAGCCGCTGCCGAAGTCCGGCGGGGGGCGGAAGTCCTGCCCCTCGCGCCAGCGCGAACCCAGTCGGTCGTAGGCGGCGCGCTTTTCCGCGTCGCCCAGCACCTCGTAGGCCTCGCCGATTTCCTTGAAACGTTCCTCGGCCTGAGGTTCCTTGCTGACGTCCGGGTGGTACTTGCGCGCCAGCTTGCGGTAGGCGCGCTTGATCTCGTCCGCGCCGGCACCGCGGGGCACGCCCAGAAGCTCGTAGTAGTCCTTGAACTGCATTGGGATGGCGGCAGGGTCAGTCGCAAAAGCCCAGCATAGCCGGTCGCGCACGCGCGCGCGATGACCTGCGGCAATCCGCGTGCGAACCTGAGGCTCTCAAGAAAACGCCGGGCCGCCCCAAGTTTTCTTGACCCCCACGGGGGGCGGGCTGGGCGCAGCCCGGCCCTGGGGGCGCTCAACCGCGAACCGCGGCTCGCCCTCGCGGGTAGTGGATCAGGTCCAGGAACACCACGGGCGCGCCGCCCGGGTTGCGGTAGCCGTGCTCACGGTCGCCGGCCAGGCGCAGACCATCCCCCTCTCCCAGGCGGACCCAGGCTCCGCCGCTCAGCACTTCCAGGCTGCCGCGCTGCACCACGACGTGCTCGACCACGCCCGCGACGTGGGGCTCGGACACGCGCTCGTAGCCGGGCAGCAGGGTCAGCTCGAAGACCTCGAAGCCCAGCGCGGGGTCGAAGGCGAACAACGGTGCCATCAGCATGGCGTCGCTGGCCGGCCGGGAACGCACGCGCCGCGGATCGCGCACCTCGGCCGCCGCCCCCGCATGGGGCGGCAGCAGGTCGCTGAGGGCGCAGCCGAAGCCGCCGGCGATGCGCCACAGCAGTGCCACCGTCGGGCTGGATTCTCCGCGCTCGATCTGGCCCAGCATGGCCTTGCTCACCCCGCAGGCCTCGGCCGCGCGCTGCAGGCTCCAGCCCCGCTCGGCGCGCAGCGCGCGCAGCCGCTCCGAGAGCCTGCGCGCGATGTCCGGGCCGGCATCGGCGGCTTGCGCCGCCTGGGCTTGGGCGGCCCCCTTGTGCGTTATAGCGTCCATCGGCTAGGCTCGGGCTTTCGTGCGTTATCGCGTACGCCGCCAGCTTAGCGCAGGCACCGCCGCCCTCGAAGCCCCGCCGCCATGACCCAGCCCGCCACACCCACGCCACGCGCCCTCGCGCGCTGGTTCTCGCCTTCGCACGTGTCGGCCGGCTTCGTCACGGTGCTGGTCGGCTACACCAGCTCGGCGGCCATCGTGTTCGAGGCGGCCCGCGCCGCCGGCGCGGGCCCGGCGGAAATCGCTTCCTGGCTGTGGGCGCTGGGCCTGGGCATGGGCCTGAGCTGCATCGGCCTGTCGCTGCGCTACCGGGCCCCCGTGCTCACCGCATGGTCCACACCGGGCGCCGCGCTGCTGGCCACCTCGCTGCACGGCGTGCCGATGGCGCAGGCGCTGGGCGTGTTCGTGTTCGCCTCCGCGCTGGCCGCGCTGGCGGGCTTCAGCGGCTGGTTCGAGCGCCTGATGCACCGCATTCCCCGCGCGCTGGCCGCGGGCATGCTGGCCGGCGTGCTGCTGGAGTTCGGCCTCGGGGTGTTCGGCGCGCTGCAACATCGCCTCGGGCTGGTGGGCGCGATGCTGCTGACCCTGCTGGTGGCGCGGCGCTGGCTCGCGCGCTACGCGGTGGCGCTGAGCTTCGCGGTCGGCCTGCTGGTGGCCACGCTGGGCGGCGACTGGCACCTGGCCGCACTGCCGCTGCGCCTGACCCATCCGGTATGGGTCACACCGAGTTTCGCGTGGAGCAGCCTGCTGGGCATCGGGCTGCCGTTGTTCATCGTGTCGATGGCCTCGCAGAACGTGCCCGGCATCGCCATGCTGCGCACCCACGGCTATTCGACGCCGGCCTCGCCCCTGGTGGGCTGGACCGGCCTGCTCGGCGTGCTGCTGGCGCCCTTCGGCGGCTTTTCCTACAACCTGGCGGCGATCACCGCGGCCATCTGCATGAGCCCCGAGGCCGACCCCGACCCGCGCCAGCGCTGGCGCGCCGCCGTGTGGGCCGGCGTGTTCTACGCCATCACCGGGCTGCTCGGCGCCAGCGTGGCGGCGCTATTCGCAGCCTTCCCGCACGCCCTGGTGGCGGCCATCGCCGGGCTGGCGCTGCTGAGCACCATCGGCAACAGCCTGGCCGGCGCGCTGGCCGACGAGGCTTGGCGCGACGGCGCGCTGGTGACCTTCCTCGTGACCGCCTCGGGCTTCACGCTGGGAGGCGTCGGCAGCGCGCTGTGGGGGCTGCTGCTGGGCATGGCCACCGCCGCGCTCACGCGGCGCGGCTGAGGGCGGGCGCGCTCAGCGGTCGTGGCCCCAGCGTTCGTCGTCGTCGCGGTGCCAGCGGTGGCCGCGGCGCCAGCCGTAGGCCGGCGGCGCGGCGTAGACGGGCGCGTAGTACACCGGTGCCGGCGCGTACACCACGGGCGGCGCCACCACCACCGGCGGAGCCGGCAGCACGTTGCCCAGGTTGGCCACCAGGCCGGGCGTGCCCACCGACAGGGACCAGTAGGGTTCCTCGGCCTGCGCCGCGGTGAACAAGGCCCCGCCGAGCAACAGGGCGAGTGCGGAAATCTTCCAATGGCGAGTCATGATTCAGGCGCTCCCTTTCACGAGTCCGAAAACTGCTGCGCCCCCCGTGGAATCGTCGATGCCGGTGGCATCTGAATGTGCATTTTTCCCAGATAATAGGTGCTGGCCGGGGATGCGCCGACGCGCGCCGGCCCGGCGTTGCCCTTGCGCCACAGCCTCGGGGAGCGCCGGCCGCTCAGCCCTGCCCGAGCAGGAAGGGCAATGCGGCGTCCAGCAGTTCGCGTGGCGCTTCCTCCGGGACGTAGTGTCCGCAGGGCAAGGTCGCGCCGCGCAGGTCGTCGGCCACCTCGCGCCATTCGTCCAGCGGACGCAAGCAGCGCTGCACCACGCCATGCTCGCCCCACAGCACCTGCAGGGGCATGCCCAGGCGTGCGCGGCGCGCGCGGTCGGCGGCGTCATGCTCGAGGTCGATGCCGGCCGCCGCGCGGTAGTCCTCGCACAGGCCGTGCGCCGCTCCCGGCTGCGCCAGGCTGCGCGCGTAGGCCTCGAGCGCGCGCGGGTCGAAAGCCTCCAGGCCGCCGTTGCGCGAACGCATGAGGTCGCGCACGTAGGCTCCGGGGTCGGCCTGGATCAGGCGCTCGGGAAGCGGCGCCGGCTGGATCAGGAAGAACCAGTGCCAGTAGGCCCGAGCAAAGGCCTCGTCGGTCTTGCGGTACATGGCCAGCGTGGGCGCGATGTCCAGCAGCGTCATGCGGCGCGCCGCCTCCGGATGGTCGGCGGCCAGCCGGTGCGCCACCCGGGCTCCACGGTCGTGCGCGAGCACGGCGAAGCGCTGGTGCCCCAGCGCGCGCATCACCGCCAGCATGTCGCCGGCCATCGCGCGCCGGCTGTATTCGGCGTGGTCGGCGCCGCCGGCGGGCTTGGACGAATCGCCGTAGCCGCGCAGGTCGCAGAACACGACGCGGAAATGCCGGGCCAGCTCGCCGGCCACGCG
Source organism: Thiomonas sp. FB-6 (assembly GCF_000377645.1). Classification (GTDB taxonomy): domain Bacteria; phylum Pseudomonadota; class Gammaproteobacteria; order Burkholderiales; family Burkholderiaceae_C; genus Thiomonas_A. The sequence goes on from NZ_KB898497.1 coordinate 21,140, forward strand.
ATGCCAGATCACGTGGGTTTGCGGATGGCCGTGCAGCACCAGCAGCGGCGGACCCTCGCCGCCCTGCAGGGTGTGGATCCAGATGCCGGGCGCCGTGGCCACGCGCCGCGGCTCGAAACCGGGAAAGAACCAGGCGTCGTCGGCGGCGCTGGCGCTGGAGACTTCGGCGGCGGAGGTGTCGGGCTGCATGGCCCTAGCATACGGCCCGCCGCCCCTGCGCGCCGGGGCGGCGAAGCCTGGCGGCAGGTGCTAATCTCGGCCCCGTGTCCACGCGCCGCCAGCACCCCACCGAGACGCCCGCCACCGCCTGGCTGCGCAGCCGCGGCGTGGAGTTCAGCCTCCACCCCTACGAGTATGTCGAGCACGGAGGCGCCGCCTGGGGCGCGCAGGCGCTCGGCCTGGACCCGCACGCCGTGGTGAAGACCCTGGTCATGCAGGACCCGTCGGCGCGGCCGCTGGTGGTGCTCATGCACGGCGACCGTCAGGTCTCCACCAAGAACCTGGCGCGCGCCATCGGCGCCAAGCAGGTGCAGCCCTGCGATCCGGCGGTGGCCGAGCGCCACAGCGGCTACCAGGTGGGGGGAACCTCTCCGTTCGCGCTGCGCAAGCCCATGCCCGTGTACCTGCAGCTCAGCGTGCTCGAACTGCCGCGCATGTACGTGAACGCGGGGCGCCGGGGGCTGCTGCTGGGGATGCCGCCGCAGCAGTTGCAGCAGTTGCTGCAGGCGCTCAGCGTGGATTGCGCGCTGGCGGCCTGAAAGGCAGGCGCCGATGGACCCACGCGCTCCCGACGCCCCTCCCGGCGCGGCCGCCGCCGAGGTGCTCAGCCTGCACGCCGGACAGGCGCTCGCACGCCGGGACCTGCTGTGCGAGGAAGTCCCGGTGGCGCTGGAGTTCAACGGCATTTCCCACGCGGTGATGCTGGCGACACCGGCCGACCTGGAGGATTTCGCGCTGGGCTTCGCCCTCACCGAGGGCATCGTGGAGCATCCCGGCGAGGTGTTCGACATCGCGGCCGAGGCCTCGGCGCAGGGCATCACCCTGCGCGTGGACATCGCGTCGCGCCGGCTTCAGGCGCTCAAGCTGCGCCGGCGCAGCCTCGCCGGACGCACCGGCTGCGGGCTGTGCGGCACCGATTCGCTGGACCAGGCGCTGCGCCCGGTCGCCCCCGTGGGCACCGGGCAGCGCGTGGAACCGGCCGCGCTGGCCCGCGCCGTGGCCGCGCTGCGCCCGCTGCAGGCCTTGTTCGCGGCCACCGGCTCGGTGCATGCCGCGGCGCTGTGCGGGGCCGACGGCCGCCCGCTGCTGCTGCGCGAGGACGTAGGTCGCCACAACGCGCTGGACAAGCTGGTCGGCGGCGCCGCGCGCGGCGGGCTCGACGCCGGCGCGGGACTGATCGTGATCAGCAGCCGGGCCAGCATCGAGATGGTGCAAAAGGCCGCCAGCACGGGCTGCACCGTGCTGGCCGCGGTGTCGGCGCCGACGGCGCTGGCGGTACGCGCCGCGGCGCAGGCCGGCATGACCCTGGTCGGGCGCATCCGCGGCCAGGACATGGTCGTGTACTGCGGCGCCTGGCGCCTGCAAGCCCCGCCCGCCGCGCCGGGCCCTTGAAATCCTGCACAGGCGCACGCAGATAGGCAGCAAAGGGCGCTGCAGCCTCGCGGCGCGACGCCCTGACCCGACCATCTGCAAGGAGCCAGGACCATGATTGCAACCATGCTGAAGACGCCGGCGAGCTGGTTCGCCGATCTCGACCGCCTGCAGCGCGAGCTCGACCGCGACCTCGCCGGATTCGGGCTGCCCGTGAGCATCCGCGCGGTGGGCGGCGCCGGCTTTCCCGCCATCAACGTGGCGTCCACGCCGCAGGCCGTGGAGGTCTACGCCTTCGCCCCCGGCATCGACGCCTCGCAACTCGAAGTCACGGTGGACCACAACCTGTTGAGCATCGTCGGCAAGCGCGAACTGCCCGCGGCGCCCAAGGGCCAGGTCAGCTATGCCGAGGAACGCTTCAGCGGCGGCTTCCGCCGCGTGATCTCCCTGCCCGAGGACATCGATGCGTCGAAGATCGAGGCGCGCTACACCGACGGCGTGCTGCGCGTGAGCATCGCGCGCCGCGAGGCCGTGCAGCCGCGGCGCATCGCCGTGAACTGAAACCGAAGCGGGATCGCAAGGAGTCCGACCATGAACACGACGAATACCCAGATCGCCCCCTCCTCCACGGCACCCCAGGCGGGCGCCGCCGGCGGCGGCGCGCGCGCGACGCCCACCCAGGCCCCGCGCGTGGACATCTTCGAGGATGCCGAAGGCATCACGCTGCGCGCCGACATGCCCGGCGTGCCGCGCGAGCAGTTGCAGGTGCAGGTCGACGGCGACACGCTGACCCTGCGCGGGCAGGTGCGCATCGAACTGGCCCAGGGCATGCAGCCCTTCTACGCCGAGCTGCGCAGCGCCGCCTGGGAACGCAGTTTCACGCTGTCGCGCGAACTCGATTCGGCGGCCATCCAGGCCAGCATGAAGGACGGGGTGCTGGAGCTGCGCATTCCCAAGGCCGAGCACGCGAAGCCGCGGCGGGTCGAGGTCAAGCTGAACTGAAGCGCCGGCCGGTGCGGGCGCCGGCGGGCACAATGCGGGCCTTGCCCGCAGCTTCGACCCCGCCCATGTTCCCGCCCCCTGCCCGCTCCGGCATTTCCGCGCCCCGCGCCGCGCTGGCGCGCGTGGCGGCGGGGCTGGACTTCGGCACCAGCGGCGCGCGCCTGTGCGTGATCGACCGGCGCCAACGCCGCCTGTTCGAGACCGCCTGCCACTACGCCGACGCGCGCGCCCAGGGCTGCGCCGAGTGGGAGGGCGCGCTGTTCCAACTGCTGGCGGCGATTCCCGCGGCGCTGCGCGCGCGGCTGGACGCGCTGTCGCTTTGCGCCACCTCCGGCAGCGTGTTGTGGGCGGGGCGCAACCTGCGCCCGCGCGGGCCGGTGCTGATGTACTTCGAGCATCGGCCTGCCGACTTCCCGCCCGGCCACAGCGGTCCTCTGGACGGCCTGGCCCGGCTGGCCTGGCTTTGGCAGGAACTGGGCAGCCAGGCGCTGGACGACGCCCTGGCGCTGCACCAGGCGGACTGGCTGTTCGCCCGGTTGCGCGCGGGCGGCCTCGCCCGCGGCGGCATCACCGACTGGCACAACGCGCTCAAGAGCGGCGGCGACCCCGCACGCTGCGCGTGGAGCGAGCCCGCCTCGCGCCAGCCCTTCGCGGCGCGGCTGCCGCGCATCGTCGCGCCGGGCAGCCGCATCGGCCGCGTGGATCCCGCGCTGGCGCGCCTGATGGGCCTGCGGCCCGAGCTGCGCCTGGTGGCGGGCACCACCGACGCGAATGCCGCCTTCCTGGGCAGCGGCGCCGACCGCCCGGGGCTGGGCTTGAGCAGCCTGGGCAGCACGCTGGCCCTCAAGCTGCTGTCGCCGCGGCGCATCGACGATGCGAGGCACGGGGTCTACAGCCACCGCTTCGGAGCCGGCTGGCTGGTCTCCGGCGCCAGCCAGGCCGGCGGCGCCGCGCTGCGGGCCCTGTTCGACGACCAGCGCCTGCGCGAACTCAGCGCGCGCATCGACCCCGAACGCGACAGCCCGCTGGACCTGTACCCGCTGCCGGGCGTGGGCGAGCGCTTTCCGCGGGCCGATCCCGGCATGCGCCCGCGCCTGGCTCCGCGCCCGCACGACGATGCCGAATACCTGCACGGCCTGCTGCAGGGCCTGGCGCGCATCGAGGCGCAGGGCTATGCACGCTTCGCCGAACTGGGCGCGCCGGCGCCGCGCGAGGTGCTGAGCTGCGGCGGCGGCGCGGCCAACCCCGCCTGGACCCGCCTGCGCGAGCGCATGCTCGGATGCCCGGTGCGCGCCGCGCGCCACGCCGACGCTGCCTTGGGCGCGGCGCGCCTGGCGCTGCTGGGCATGCGCGTATTCCCGCGCTCGCCCCCGTGAAGAAAGGATGGCGGGCGCCGTTCGGCGGGTGGAGAATATTGCAAGAGAATGTCACCCTGCGCCCGCCTGGGCATCCCGGCCGATGAACGCCACAAGCATTCCCAAGGAAGTCGTAGAACTCGCGCACTCGGGAGACATGGTTGCCCAGGAGTGGCTGGGCGACCACCTGCGCAATCTCGGCGAGCACGAGCAGGCGGGCGTCTGGTACGAACGCGCGGCCATCCTGGGCTCGGCCAGCGCCCAGTACAACCTGGGCTGGATGCACTACCACGGACGCGGCGTCGCGCAGGACTATGCGCGCAGCATGTACTGGTGGAAAAAGGCCGCGGAACAGAACATGGTGCGAGCCATCGGGTCCATCGGCATTCTGTTCGAGAACGGCCAGGTGGTGGCGCGCAATCACGCCGAAGCGGCGCGCTGGTACCGCGCGGCCGCCGACCAGGGCGACGCTCCGTCCAACTGGTTCCTCGGGCGCCTGTACCTGCAGGGCCTGGGCGTGCCGCGGGATCGCGCGCTGGCCTTGCAGCTGTTCCGGCGCGCCGCCGAGCAGTCCCACCGTTCCGCGCAGTACTCGCTGGGCCTGACCCTGCTGTCGGGCCATGCCCGCGAGCGCTGGCCCGAAGCCGTCGACTGGCTGCGCCGCGCGGCCGACGAGGGGCACGACGCCGCCCAGTACATGCTGGGCCTGACCCTCCTGCGCGGGCGCCGCGCGCCGCGTGATCTGGCCGCCGCGCTGCGCTGGCTGAACCGCGCCGCCGAGCAGGGCCATGTGCTGGCCCAGTACCAGCTGGGCAAGATGTACTGGCGCGGCATCGGCGTGCTGCCCGACGTGGGGCTCGCCAAGCACTGGTGGAAGCTGGCGGGCGCGCAGCGCCACATGCCGGCCCGCGCGGCACTGCGCTACCTGCGCGGCCAGATGCTCGAGCACGGCATCGATTTCGAGCACACCGACTTCTCCCCCACCGTGGCCGGGCTGCCGGCGGGAAGGCGGCGCCGCTCCAGCGCCTGAGCCGGCGCCCAGGCTGTCTAGCCCTGGCGCAGCGAGGCGTCGCGGCGCCCGGCGAGGATCTTGCGGCCCAGGCTGTGGCGGTGCACCTCGCTGGGGCCGTCGTAGATGCGGAAGGCCCGCAGGTCGGCGAAGATGCGCGCCACCACGCTCTCGCCCGTCACCCCCTGGCCGCCGAGGATCTGCACGCAGCGGTCGACCACCCGCCATTCGGCCTCGGAACAGACCACCTTGGCGCGGCTGGACTCGAAATTCGCGCGCTCGCCGCGGTCCAGAAGCCAGGCGGTGTGCCAGATGTGCAGGCGCGCGGTGTGCAGGTCCATCTCGTTGTCGGCCAGCATGAAACCCACGCCCTGGTGCTCGCCCAGCGGGCGCCCGAAGGCCTGGCGCCGGCGCGCGTAGGCCAGCGCCTCGTCGTGCGCGCGCCGCGCCTGTCCCAGCCAGCGCATGCAATGGGTCAGGCGCGCCGGCGCCAGGCGCACCTGCGCGTAGCGCATGCCCTGCCCCAGCTCGCCCAGCACGTCGGCCTCGCTGACGCGCAGGCCGCCCAGGCGCACCACGCCATGGCCCCCGGTGAAGCAGGAATCCATCGCGTCCATGGTGCGCAGCACCTCGATGCCCGGGCGGTCCATCTCGCACAGGAACATGGTCGCCGAGCCGTCCTCCATGCGCGCCATGACGATGCCCAGGCCCGCGCCCCGGGCACCGGTGATGAACCACTTGATCCCGTCGATCACCCAGCCGTCGCCGTCGCGCCGGGCGGTCGTGGACAGCATCGACGGATCGGAGCCGGCCCCAGGCGGCGGTTCGGTCATGCAAAAGCACGAGCGCAGCCTGCCCTGCACCATCGGCGCCAGCCAGCGTTGCTTCTGCGCCGGGGTGGCCACCGCTTCCAGCAGATGCATGTTGCCCTCGTCGGGCGCGTGCACGTTCAGCGCCGTCGGGCCCAGCGAAGAGTAGCCGGCCTCCTCCAGCACGACCGCCTTGGCCACGTGGCTCAGGCCCATGCCGCCGAACTCGGGCGAAGCCTGCGGGGTGAGCAGCCCGGCGCCGCGCGCCAGGGCCACGAGTTCGTCACGCAGGTCCTCGGAAGGGCCGTGCGCGCCGTAGCGCGGGTCGCCCTCGAAGGGGAGGATCTGTTCGGCGATGAAGCGCCGTACGCGCAGCTGCAACTCCTGCAACTCGGGGGAAAGGCTGAAGTCCATGGTCGGGGCGGCACGCGGAGTCGGACACTGGACACCCATGGTACGCAAGCGCGCGGGTGTGCAGGCACAATGCCCGCATGCTCCCGAGTTACCTGCTGCTCGACCTGGAAACCACCGGCGGCGACCCGGTGCGCGACCGCATCACCGAGATCGCCGCCATCCGCTTCGACGGCGGCCGGGAGACGGCGCGCTGGCAAAGCCTGGTCGACCCTGGACGCCCGATTCCCCCCTTCATCCAGCGCCTGACCGGGATCAGCGACGCCATGGTGGCCGGCGCTCCCGCCTTCGAACAACTGCTCGACACCCTGCTGCCGCTGCTGGAAGGCGCGGTGCTGGTGGCGCACAACGTGCGCTTCGACCACGGATTCCTGAAAAACGCGCTGGCGCGCGCCGGCGTCGAGCCGCGTCTGCGCACCCTGTGCACGGTGCGCCTGTCGCGGCGCCTGGAGCCCCAGCATTCCGGCCACGGGCTGGACGCCATCATGCGCCGCCACGGCCTGGTCAACCCGGCCCGCCATCGCGCGCTGGGCGACGTGCTGGTGCTGCGCGACTGGCTCGAGCGCATGCGCGAGCTGCATGGCGAGGCCGCGCTGGCCGCGCACGCGCAGGCGCTGCTGCAGGCCGCCGCCAGCCTTCCGCCCCAGCTGCGCACCGACGTCTCCACGCTGCCCGAAGGCCCCGGCGTGTACCTGTTCCACGGCGAGGGCGAGATCCCGCTGTACATCGGCAAGAGCGTCAACCTGCGCCGGCGCGTGCTGTCGCATTTCCAGGCCGACCACCGCGACGCCCGCGAGACGCGCCTGAGCCAGGAGCTGCGCCGCGTGGAGGTGCGCGAGACCGCCGGCGAGCTGGGCGCGCTGCTGCTCGAGGCCCGGCTGGTCAAGCAGCTGCAGCCGCTGTTCAACCGCAAGCTGCGGCGCGACAACCAGCTTTGCAGCTGGCGCCTGGCCGCGGATCCGGCGCAGCGCCCGCTGCTCACGCTGGTGCGCGGCGAGGAACTCGATCCCGAGGTTGTGCCCAGCCTGTACGGCACCTACCGCAGCCGGCGCCAGGCGCTGCAGTCGCTGCGCGACCTGGCCGACGCGCAGGGCCTGTGCCAGCGCCTGCTCGGCCTGGAAAGCGGCACCGGGCGCTGCTTCGCGCATCAGCTGGGCCGCTGCCGCGGCGCCTGCTGCGGCGAGGAGAGCCCGCAGCGCCACGCCTTGCGCGTGCAGGCCGCGCTGGCCTCCGAGCGCCTGCGCGCGTGGCCCTGGAGCGGCCCCGTGGGCCTGCGCGAGGTCTCGGACGACGGCCAGCGCAGCGACCTGCACGTGTTCGACCAATGGCGCCACCTCGGCACCGTGCACGACGAGGCCGAGCTGGAGGACCTGCTGCGCGAGCGCCGGGCCGGCGCGGGCTTCGGCTTCGACCTCGACACCTATCGGCTGCTGCTGGCGCACCTGGCCAGGCCCGGCCGCGCGCAGCCGCTGCCGCTGCGCGCGGCGCGGGCGGATCCTGCAGGGATCGGCGAGCCGGCCTAGGATTTCCCCGGATGCACACCGCAGGGCACTGGACCCTGCATTTTCCCGGGAGGACTTCATGAGCTTGCGAATGCGTGACCTGCGCGGACAGGTCGCGGTGATCACCGGCGCGTCCAGCGGCATCGGCGCCGCGGCGGCGCGCGCACTGCACGCCGAGGGCGTGCGCGTGGTGCTGGCGGCGCGCAGCCGCGAACGCATCGAGGCCCTGGCGAGCGAACTGGGCGAAGGTGCGCTGGCCCTGCCCACCGACGTCGGCGACGCCGCACAGGTGGGCGCCTTGTTCGACACCGTCCAGCAGCGCTTCGGCGGCCTCGACCTGTTGTTCAACAACGCGGGCGTGGGCTACCACGGCGCATTCGAGCACGGCAAGGTCGAGGAGTGGAAGGCCACCATCGACGCCAACCTCTGGGGCGTTCTGCATTGCACGCGGGCGGCGATTCCCCTGCTGCACGGACGCCCCGGGGCGATGATCAGCACCGTCTCCAGCGTCGGCGGGCGCCGCGGCATCGAAGGCTGGGCCGTCTACAACGCCACCAAGTTCGCGGTGGTGGGCCTGCACGACGCGCTGCGCAAGGAACTCGGCGGCGAAGGCATCCGCGTGTCGCTGATCGAGCCGGGCGCCGTCTACACCGAGTGGGGGCACAACGTGCCGGCGGAACAGATGAAGGCGCGGCGCGACTCCATCCAGGCGCTGCATGCCGAGGACATCGCGCAGGCGCTGCTGTGGGCCTTCGCGCAGCCGCCGCACGTCAACGCCGTGGAGTCGCTGATCCTGCCCACGCGCCAGGTCAGTCCCTGAGGCGAGCGCCGGCGGCGCCCGCGCGCAGCTTGCGCCACAGCGTGCTGCGCGCGATGCCCAGGCGCTCGCAGGCCAGCGCCTGGTTGCCCCCGCATTCGGCCAGCGTGCGCTCGATGAGCTCACGCTCGGATTCGGCGCGACGGCCCGCCAGCGTGCCGGCGCCCGCGACGGGATGCCCGGCGGCCACCGGCGCGCTGCGCGCGGTGTCGGCGGGCGACGCGGCGGTGCCCGCCCCAGGGGACGGCAGCGGCGCGCGGCGCGCCAACTCCGGCAGCCACTCGGCCAGCGCGACGGCGTCGGCGCCCGCCGGGTCGTGGCCGGCGGCGCCCGCCACGCGCTCGCACAGGTTCTCCAGTTCGCGCACGTTGCCGGGCCAGTCGTAGTCGGCGGCCTGGGCGATCAGGCGCAGCAGTTCGCGCAGCAGGGGGGCGCGCGAGGTGTCCGGCGCATGTGCGCGCTCCAGCGCCCGCTCCAGCAGGTGCGCGCACAGCGCCGGCAGATCCTCGCGGCGCTCGCGCAGGCTGGGAAGCTCCAGGCGCAGGATGTTGATGCGGTAGTAGAGGTCGCGCCGGAACAGCCCGGCCTCGATGCGCTCGGCCAGGTCCCGGTGCGTGGCGGCGATCACGCGCACGTCCACCGGCGTGGGCTCGGTGGCGCCCACGCGCAGGATCTCCCGCTCCTGCAGCACGCGCAGCAGCCGGGTCTGCAGCGACACCGGCATGTCGCCGATCTCGTCCAGGAACAGCGTGCCGGTATGGGCGGCCTCGAACAACCCGGCCTTGCCTGCCTTGCGCGCGCCGGTGAAGGCGCCCTCCTCGTAGCCGAACAGTTCGCTTTCCAGCAGCGACTCGGGGAAGGCCGCGCAATTGATGGCCACGAAAGGCTGCGCGCGGCGCCGGCTGGCCGCGTGCAGGCCCTGCGCGAACAGTTCCTTGCCGGTTCCGCTGTCGCCCACCAGCAGCACGGTGGCCTCGCTGTGCGCGAAGCGTTCGGCCTGCGCCAGCGCACGGCGCATCGCCGCGGACTGGCCGACCAGGTCCGACAGGCGCCAGCGCGTGCCGGTCGGCGCCGGCCGCGCGCGCGCGCGCAGGCTGCGGTCCACGCGCTGGATCGCGGCAGGGTCCTGGCAGGTCAGCACGGCCCCGGTGCGCAGGCCGCGCTCGACGATGGGACTGCGGCTGATCACCAGGGTCTGCGCGCCGAAGCGCACGATGTCCTCGGCCTGCTCGACGCCGTCGCGCAGGGTGCGCGCCAGCGTGAACTCCGGCGCCACGTCGCCCAGCACGCGCCCCAGCAACTGCGCGCGGCTGCGCCCGAGCAGGCGCTGCATGGGCGGGTTCACGGCCTCGATGCGCTCGGCCTCGTCGACCGCCACCACGCCGTCGCGCAATTGCTCCAGGATGGTGTTCAGGCGTTCGCGCTTGGCCGAGGCCAGCCGGGAGGCACGGGCAATTTCCACGGCGTCGTCGATGGCCGCGCGAACCGCGTCGTGGGAATACAGCAGGATGCCCCGCATGCCGGCCTGCTCGGCCAGGTCCAGCACCATGCCGGGAGCCACCACCACGTCGATGCCCTCCTCGCGCAGGGACTCGACGCACGCGGCCGCCTGCGCCTCGCTGCGGTAGCTGCGCTGGGTCACCTGCAAGCCGAAGCCGCGGCTGAACTGCTCCACCTCGGCGCTGATGGCCCCGAAGCTGACCAGGGCGATGCGCGGCGACAGCTCGCGCGCGCGCGCCAGCGCATGCATGAGGTCGAATCCGCCGACCTTGACCATGACCACCGGCAGATCGCAATGGCTGCGCAGGAATTCGCCGTGCAGGCCGGCGGCCACCAGCACGTCCACTCGTTCGACGGCGCGCTGCGCCTCGATCTCTACCAGCGCCTCGTCGAAACCCCGGTCGACCACGTCGACGCGGGCACGCCGCGCGTACTCGGGAGCCACCTCGAGCAGCAACTGCTTCAGCCGCAGGAAGCCGATGGCCAGGATGCGCGGCGGCGCCTCTGCGGCGGCGGCGGACGGGGTGGACGGATGCTCGGCCATGGCGCAAGATGAGAGGCTCGGGTTGCAGGATTGGAACATGTATTTCACTTTTGCAACAGCCCGCATCCGGCGAATCGTCGTGCAACCCAGGCTTTCCCGTGGAAATTCCAGGGCTTGCGCGCAGACCCACGCGGTGGCACGCTCCTTGCGATCGCTGCCCCGTAGCCCCCACAACTTGCCCCTTGCCATGAAATCTCCAGGATCCCTGTTTCGCGCCGCGCTGGCCGAGGAAAGCCCGCTGCAGGTCATCGGCGCCATCAACGCCAACCACGCGCTGCTGGCCCAGCGCGCCGGCTACCGCGCGATCTACCTGTCCGGCGGCGGGGTCGCCGCCGGCTCGCTGGGTATGCCCGACCTGGGCATCAACACCCTGGACGACGTGCTCACCGACGTGCGGCGCATCACCGACGTGTGCGAACTGCCGCTGATGGTGGACATCGACACCGGCTTCGGCCCCAGCGCCTTCAACATCGCGCGCACGATCAAGGGCCTGATCAAGTTCGGTGCCGCCGCCTGCCACATCGAGGACCAGGTGGGCGCGAAGCGCTGCGGCCACCGCCCCGGCAAGGAAATCGTGTCCTCCGAGGAAATGGCCGACCGCGTGAAGGCCGCGGCGGACGCGCGCACCGACGCGCAGTTCTTCCTGCTGGCGCGCACCGACGCCATCGCGGTGGAAGGCGTGGAGCGCGCCATCGAGCGCGCGCGCGCCTGCGTCGAGGCCGGCGCCGACGGCATCTTCGCCGAGGCGGTGCCCGACCTGGCCACCTACCGGCGCTTCGTCGACGAGCTGAAGGTGCCGGTGCTGGCCAACATCACCGAATTCGGCAAGACCCCGCTGTTCACGCTGGACGAACTGCGCACGGCCGGCGTGGCCATCGCGCTGTACCCGCTGTCGGCCTTCCGCGCCATGAACAAGGCCGCCGAGAACGTGTACCAGAGCATCCGCCGCGACGGCACCCAGCGCGCGGTGCTGGACACCATGCAGACCCGCGACGAGCTGTACGACCGCATCGGCTACCACCGCTACGAGCAAAGCCTGGACCAGATGTTCGCCGGCCGCCGCAACCCCCAATGATCCGTACCCAGGAGCGCCCAAGCATGTCCGAGACCACCACCCCGGGCTTCAAGCCCAAGAAGTCCGTCGCCCTGTCGGGTACCGTCGCCGGCAACACCGCCATCTGCACCGTCGGGCGTACCGGCAACGACCTGCACTACCGCGGCTACGACATCCTGGACCTGGCCGAGACCTGCGAGTTCGAGGAGATTGCCTTCCTGCTGGTGCACGGCAAGCTGCCCGGCGCGGCCGAACTCGGCGCCTACAAGACCAAGCTGCGCGCGCTGCGCGGCCTGCCGCAGGCGCTGCGCCAGGCGCTGGAGGCGCTGCCTGCGTCCAGCCATCCGATGGACGTGATGCGCACGGCCGTGTCGGTGCTGGGCTGCCTGCTGCCCGAGAAGGACGACCACAACCTGCCCGGCGCGCGCGACATCGCCGACCGCCTGATGGCCAGCCTGGGCTCGGCGCTGCTGTACTGGTACCACTTCAGCCACAACGGCCGGCGCATCGAGGTGGAGACCGACGACGACTCCATCGGCGGGCATTTCCTGCACCTGCTGCACGGCCGGCGCCCGAACGAGCTGTGGGTGCGCGCGATGCACACCTCGCTGATCCTGTACGCCGAGCACGAGTTCAACGCCTCCACCTTCACCTCGCGCGTGGTCGCCGGCACCGGCTCGGACATGTACTCGGCCATCGCCGGGGGCATCGGCGCGCTGCGCGGCCCGAAGCACGGCGGCGCCAACGAGGTGGCCTTCGAGGTGCAAGGCCGCTACGCCGGCCCCGACGAGGCCGAGGCCGACATCCGCCGGCGCGTCGAGAACAAGGAGGTGGTGATCGGCTTCGGCCACCCGGTCTACACGGTCAGCGACCCGCGCAACAAGGTGATCAAGGCGGTGGCCCGGCGCCTGGGCGAGGACCAGCGCGACCTGCGCCTGTTCGCGATCGCCGAGCGCCTGGAAAGCGTGATGTGGGACATCAAGAAGATGTTCCCCAACCTGGACTGGTTCTCCGCCGTGAGCTACCACCTGATGGGCGTGCCCACCGCCATGTTCACGCCGCTGTTCGTGATCTCGCGCACCTCGGGCTGGGCCGCGCACGTGATCGAGCAGCGCCAGGACGGCAAGATCATCCGCCCCAGCGCCAACTACGTGGGCCCCGAGGACCAGAGCTTCGTGCCGCTGGCCAAGCGTTCCTGAGCCGATCCCCATGAACAAGCGCTACCGCAAGCAACTTCCCGGCACCGCCCTGGACTACTTCGACGCCCGCGAGGCCGTCGAGGCGCTGCGCCCGGGCAGCTGGGACACGCTGTCCTACACCGCCCGCGTGCACGCCGAGAACCTGGTGCGCCGCTGCGACCCGCAGCGGCTCGACGAGTGCCTGCTGCAGATCGCCGAGGGCCGCCGCGACCGCGACTTCCCCTGGTTCCCGGCGCGCGTGGTGTGCCACGACATCCTGGGCCAGACCGCGCTGGTGGATCTGGCCGGGCTGCGCGACGCCATCGCCGCCGAGGGCGGCGACCCGGCGCGGGTGAACCCGGTGGTGCCGGTGCAGCTGATCGTGGACCACTCGCTGGCCGTCGAGTGCGGCGGCGACGACCCCGAGGCCTTCGCCAAGAACCGTGCCATCGAGGACCGGCGCAACGAGGACCGCTTCCACTTCATCGACTGGTGCCGCACGGCCTTCCGCAACGTCGACGTGATCCCGCCGGGCAACGGCATCATGCACCAGATCAACCTGGAGCGCATGTCCCCGGTGATCCACGCCGACGCCGGCGTGGCCTACCCCGACACCCTCGTGGGCACCGACAGCCATACCCCGCACGTGGACGCGCTGGGCGTGATCGCGGTGGGCGTGGGCGGCCTGGAGGCGGAGAACGTGATGCTCGGGCGCGCCTCCTGGATGCGCCTGCCGGAGATCGTCGGCGTGGAGCTGGACGGGCGCCCCGCCCCCGGCATCACCGCCACCGACATCGTGCTGGCGCTGACCGAGTTCCTGCGCAAGTCCAAGGTGGTGGGCGCCTATCTGGAATTCCGCGGCGAGGGAGCCGCCGCGCTCACGCTGGGCGACCGCGCGACCATCTCCAACATGGCCCCGGAGTACGGCGCCACCGCGGCCATGTTCGCGATCGACGAGCAGACCCTCGAGTACCTGCGGCTCACCGGGCGCGCGCCCGAGCAGGTGCGGCTGGTGGAGACCTACGCGAAGACCGCCGGCCTGTGGGCCGACAGCCTGGCCGGCGCGCAGTACGAGCGCACGCTGCGCTTCGACCTCTCCGGCGTGGTGCGCAACCTGGCCGGCCCCTCCAACCCGCATGCCCGCGTGGCCACGACCGAGCTGGCCGCCAAGGGCATCGCGAGGCCCTGGGAACAGCAGCCCGGGCGCATGCCCGACGGCGCGGTGATCATCGCCGCCATCACCAGCTGCACCAACACCTCCAACCCGCGCAACGTGATCGCCGCCGGCCTGCTGGCGCGCAACGCCCACCGCCTGGGGCTGCAGCGCAAGCCCTGGGTGAAGAGCTCGCTGGCGCCGGGTTCCAAGGCGGTACGCCTGTACCTGGAGCAGGCCGGGCTGCTGCCCGACCTGGAGGCGCTGGGCTTCGGCATCGTCGCCTATGCCTGCACCTCCTGCAACGGCATGTCCGGCGCGCTGGACCCGGCCATCCAGCAGGAAATCCAGGAGCGCGACCTGTACGCCACCGCCGTGCTGTCGGGCAACCGCAATTTCGACGGGCGCATCCACCCCTACGCGAAGCAGGCCTTCCTGGCCTCACCGCCGCTGGTCGTGGCCTACGCCATCGCCGGCACCATCCGCTTCGACATCGAGCGCGACGTGCTGGGCACGGCCGGCGGGCGCGACATCCGCCTGGCCGACATCTGGCCCGACGACGCCGAGATCGACGCGCTCGTGCGCTCGGCCGTCAAGCCCGAGTTCTTCCGGCAGGTCTACGAGCCCATGTTCGCGCTGCGCCCGCAGAGCGCGCAGGCCGCCGAGCCGCTGTACGCCTGGCGCGAGCGCTCCACCTACATCCGCCGCCCGCCCTACTGGGAAGGGGCGCTGGCGGGCGAGCGCACGCTGCGCGGCATGCGCCCGCTGGCCATCCTGCCCGACAACATCACCACCGACCACCTGTCGCCCTCCAACGCGATCCTGCTCGACAGCGCCGCCGGCGAGTACCTGGCGCACATGGGCCTGCCCGAGGAGGACTTCAACTCCTACGCCACCCACCGCGGCGACCACCTCACCGCGCAGCGCGCCACCTTCGCCAACCCCACGCTGAGCAACGAGATGGTGCGCAACGCCGACGGCAGCGTGCGCCGGGGCTCGCTGGCGCGCGTGGAACCCGAGGGGCGGGTCATGCGCATGTGGGAGGCCATCGAGACCTACATGCAACGGCGCCAGCCGCTGATCATCGTCGCCGGCGCCGACTACGGCCAGGGCTCCTCGCGCGACTGGGCGGCCAAGGGCGTGCGCCTGGCGGGCGTGGAGGCCATCGCCGCCGAAGGCTTCGAGCGCATCCACCGCACCAACCTGATCGGCATGGGCGTGCTGCCGCTGCAGTTCCAGCCCGGCACCACGCGCCTGAGCCTGGGCCTGGACGGCACCGAGACCTACGACGTGGCGGGCGAGCGCAAGCCCGGCGCCACGCTCACGCTGGTGGTGAACCGGCGCGACGGCAGCCGCGCCGAGGTGCCGGTGACCTGCCGCCTGGACACCGCCGAGGAGCTTTCGATCTACGAAGCCGGCGGAGTCCTGCAGCGCTTCGCCCAGGACTTCCTGGCCGAGTCGAAGACCGCCTGAACCCGAGGAACCCAGCATGTCCGAGCTTGCCCAGATCCGCATTCCCGCCACCTACATGCGCGGCGGCACCAGCAAAGGGGTGTTCTTCCGCCTGCAGGACCTGCCGGAAGCCGCGCGCCAGCCCGGCCGCGCGCGCGACCGGCTGCTGCAGCGGGTGATCGGCAGCCCCGACCCCTACGCCAAGCAGATCGACGGCATGGGCGGCGCCACCTCCAGCACCAGCAAGACGGTGATCCTGTCCCCCTCCACGCGCCCGGGCCACGACGTGGACTACCTGTTCGGCCAGGTGGCCATCGACAGCGACTTCGTCGACTGGAGCGGCAACTGCGGCAATCTTTCCGCGGCGGTGGGCCCCTTCGCCATCGCCAGCGGCCTGGTGCCGGCGAACAACGTACCGCACGACGGCGTGGCCGTGGTGCGCATCTGGCAGGCCAACATCGGCAAGACCATCGTCGCCCACGTGCCCATGCGCGCCGGCGCGGTGAAGGAAACCGGCGACTTCGAGCTCGACGGCGTGACCTTCCCCGCCGCCGAGGTGCAACTCGAGTTCCTGGACCCGGCGGCCGACGAGGACGGCGACGGCGCCGGCGGGGCGATGTTCCCCACCGGCCACGTGGTGGACACGCTGGAGGTCCCCGGCGTGGGCAGCTTCGCGGCCACGATGATCAACGCCGGCATTCCCACCATCTTTCTCAACGCTTCCGACCTCGGCTACCGCGGTACCGAGTTGCAGGACGCGATCAACTCCGACCCCGCCGCGCTGGCCCGCTTCGAGACCATCCGCGCGCACGGGGCCGTGCGCATGGGCCTGATCCGCAGCGTGGACGAGGCCGCCACGCGCCAGCACACGCCCAAGGTGGCCTTCGTCGCGCCGCCGGCCGACTACGTCGCCTCCAGCGGCAAGCACGTCGCCGCGGGCGACATGGACCTGCTGGTGCGCGCCATGTCCATGGGCAAGCTGCACCACGCGATGATGGGCACGGCGGCCGTGTCCATCGGCACCGCCGCGGCCATTCCCGGCACCCTGGTCAACCTGGCCGCCGGCGGCGGCGAACGCTCCTCGGTGCGCTTCGGACACCCGTCGGGCACGCTGCGCGTGGGCGCCGAGGCCGTGCTCGACAAGGGCCAGTGGAAGGTGACCAAGGCCCTGATGAGCCGCAGCGCCCGCGTGCTGATGGAAGGCTGGGTGCGCATCCCGGGCGACGCGTTCTGAATCCCCCAGGGCCGGGCTGCGCCCGGCCCTGCCCCGCGTGGGGGTCCAGGAATCCTGGGGCGGCCCTGCGATTCCTCGAGACGGCCCCCCGGCTCGCGGGGTCTTGTATCCGCACGCCTGCACGGGCAAGCGGGGGCCCCTAGTCTGGCGGGCAGCGAACCGACGCGCGCCCGCCATGCCCAATCACCTCAACTTCAAGTTCACCACCGTGCGCGGCGGCGGGCCCCCGGCGACCGTGCGCTGCAGCTGCGACGACTTCTGGAGCGTGGCCCAGCAGCGCGCGATGCTCGAGCTGTACCCCCGTGTGGTGCACAAGGAGCCGCGGTTCATCCAGCTCTCCCGGGAGGACATCCGGATCATTCCCCCTCCGCCGGAACCCAAGCCGCTCGCCGAGGGTCAACGCCTGCGGTTGCTGGAGCGGCAGCACGCCCGCTTCATGGGCGCCAAACCGGGGCAGTCGCTCGGGCCGCCGCCTGATCCCCTGGCGAGGGCCGAACGGGATCCGGCCGTGATCGAGCACTACCAGCGCGACGGCCTGCGCTACGCGACGCGCGCCCGGCTCATCGCCCGCGCCTACGCCTGCATGTACCTGGAAGACTTCGAGCACGGCAACCCTAAGCTGCAGGGCCGCTTCTACTGGGCCGGGCTGGCCGCCTTCGCGTCCAAGCAGGTGGCCTGCACGCTGGAAAAGCTGATCGTCCACTGGCTCGCCCGCGACACGATCCGGGCCCTGGGCAAGGGCAACCTGTGGCTGTACAACGATGCCTGGCCCTGGCATTACGCCTGGGCGCTGTGCCCCAAGTCGGTCGAGATCTGCACCCAGGAGCGCGACGCGCAGAACCTGCACCCCACGGTGCTGAGCAACTTCAGCGCCCAGGAATGGGCGAAAGAGGTCATTGCCTGCGTACCCTGGCATATCGACGAGCAAACCGGAGAAGTCGGGAAACCCATCGGACAGTTCCGCATCGCCCCGCTGATGAGCGAGGCGATCGAGGGGTGGAAGCGCATCGAGGACGAGTCGAACCCGGACAACCGTCGAGCGCTGTGCATGGATCACCTCTGGGCCATGGCCCGCCACGAGCAGGGGGAAGTGCTGCAAGGCCTGGTCTACAGCGACGACGACCTCATCAGGAATCTCGAACAAGGCCGATTCCTTCGCGACCGCATGAGACTGGACAAGCTCTTCTACCTGTTCAAGCTCCAGCTCAGTTTCAGCGCCGAGGAATACACCGACGACGACGAATTCCGCTCCGAGGCGCCCAGGGGAATCGCCCTCGAGCACTACAAGGAGCGCATGGATTGGATCAAGAACACCGCGCAGCAATACGACAAGCTCATGTTCGGCGACAAGCGTGAGCGCATGCTCGCCGAGTTGCGCAAACTGGCCGAATGGGATGGCTGACGCGCCCCGCGTCGCGACGCGACGGCGGCTGCTGATCGCAGCCCTGGCCGCCGCCAGCGGCCTGGCCCTTGCCCAGCGCAAACACTCATGGCTGCCCGCCTCCTCCGCACGTTCCCCGAACGGAGCCACCATGGCCGACGACACCGCGACCATCGCCCTGGGCGATCCCAGCGCCTCCTACCTGGGCCCCAAGGGTCCCAGCATCGAGCGCAAGCCCGTGGGCATCGACTTCCACAAACACAACTGGCCCTTCGATCAACTGGGCAC
>NZ_KB898497.1:40773-43703 GCF_000377645.1 Thiomonas sp. FB-6
CTGCATCAGATTCGAAGGACCAAGGAAATCGAACTGCAACAGCGCGGCTACGTCGTCGACACCTCCTACGAGGATCCCCCGATCCTCGCGTTGCAGCGGTCGACGTGAAGTGCCTCGTCCGCGCGCGGGGCGCAGCCACCGCCCGCCTGCCGCCGCCCGAGAACCAGCGCACCGCCCTGCCCGCACGCGCGCTGAGCGAGAATCCCCGCATGAGCTCCCATCTCCCGCAGGGCCGCCCGGCCCCCGACCCGCTGCTGGTCGATATCGCCGACTACGTGCTCGACCGCACGCAGTTCCTCGGACTGGCGCTGGAGACGGCGCGCCTGTGCCTGATCGACACCCTGGGCTGCGGCCTGCAGGCGCTGGACTACCCCGCCTGCACCAAGCTGCTGGGCCCGGTGGTACCGGGCACCGTCGTGCCCCATGGCGCGAAAGTCCCGGGCACTCCCTATCAGCTCGACCCGGTGAGCGCCGCCTTCAACCTGGGCGCGATGATCCGCTGGCTGGATTTCAACGACACCTGGCTGGCCGCCGAATGGGGACACCCCTCGGACAACCTGGGCGGCATCCTGATGGTGGCCGACTGGCTCAGCCGCTGCGCGGTGGCCGCGGGCAAGCCGCCGCTGATCATGCGCGACGTGCTCAACGCCATGGTGCAGGCGCACGAGATCCAGGGCGTGCTCGCGCTGGAGAATTCCTTCAACCAGGTCGGGCTGGACCACGTGGTGCTAGTCAAGGTGGCCACCACCGCGGTCACCGGGCGCCTGCTGGGCCTGAGCCGCGCGGAGCTGATCGATGCGATCTCGCTGGCCTGGGTGGACGGCCAGGCGCTGCGCACCTACCGGCACGCGCCCAACACCGGGAGCCGCAAGAGCTGGGCCGCCGGCGACGCCACCAGCCGCGGCGTGCGCCTGGCGCTGATCGCCCGCACCGGGGAGATGGGCTGCCCCAGCGCGCTGAGCGCGCCCACCTGGGGCTTCCAGGACGTCAGCTTCGGCGGCAAGGCGCTGCGCCTGGCGCGTCCCCTGGGCAGCTACGTGATGGAAAACGTGCTGTTCAAGCTCAGTTTTCCCGCCGAGTTCCACGGCCAGACCGCGGTGGAGGCGGCGCTGGCGCTGCACGCGCAACTGGCGGCCGCCGGGCGCGGCGCCGCGGACATCGAGCGCGTCACCATTCGCACCCAGGCGGCCTGCCTGCGCATCATCGACAAGCAGGGCCCGCTGCACAACCCGGCCGACCGCGACCACTGCATCCAGTACATGGTCGCGGTGGCCCTGCTGCACGGACGGCTGACGGCGCAGGACTACGAGGACGCGGCAGCCGCCGACCCGCGCATCGACGAGCTGCGCGCGCGCATCGCCTGCGTCGAGGAGCCGCGCTTCACCGCCGACTACCACGACCCCGCCAAGCGCTCCATCGCCAACGGCCTCGGCGTGGTCCTGCGCGACGGCACCACGCTGCCGGAGGTGCTGGTGGAATACCCGGTGGGCCACAAGCGCAGGCGCGCCGAGGGCGAGCCGCTGCTGGAAGCCAAGTTCCGCGCCGGCCTGGCGCGGCGTTTCGCGCAGCGCCAGCAGCAGGCCATCCTGCACGCTTCGCTCGACACCGCGCGCCTGGCCCAGACGCCGGTGCACGAATACGTGGACCTGTACTGCCCGCGCTGAGAAGCCTCGCCGCGATGCCCCGACAACCCCACCATGTGTAATACATCGTTTGGCATTTTGCGCAGCAAGCCCTAGGGATGGTGTTCAAAAATGGCCATTGCGACCCTGGCGGCGGGCAGCGTCCGACAAGACAATGAGGGCATGAAGCAAGCCGACCTCGGGCTGGACCTGACCAGCCGTAAGACCCGCAAGGGCAAGTTCCTCGACGAGATGAATCGCGTGGTGCCGTGGGCGCAGTTGCTTGCGCTGATCGAGCCGCACGCGCCGCGCAAGGAGCGAGGCCGGCCGCCGTTCGGCGCCGAGATGATGCTGCGCATTCACTTCCTGCAGCAGTGGTTTGGCCTGTCGGACATGGCGATGGAAGAGGCTTTGTTCGACGTCCCGCTGTACCGCCAGTTTGCTGGTCTTGGCAGCATGGCGCGACTGCCTGATCGTGTGAGCATCCTGCGCTTTCGGCACCTGTTGGAACAGCACGACCTGGCGCCGAAGATGCTTGAAGCTGTGAACGCGACGTTGGCCGCCAAGGGGCTGATGCTCAAGGAAGGCACGGCGGTCGATGCCTCGCTGATCGCAGCTCCCAGTTCGACGAAGAACAACACCGGCACGCGCGACCCAGAGATGCACCAGACCAAGAAGGGCAACCAGTGGTACTTCGGAATGAAGTGCCACATCGGCGTCGACGCCGACAGTGGCTTGGTGCACACGGTGGTGGGCACATCGGCCAACGTCAATGACGTCACCCAGGCGCACGCGCTGGTACATGGCGAGGAAGCAGATGTCTTCGCCGATGCCGGCTACCAGGGCGTCGAGAAGCGAGACGACACCCAGGACATTCGCACGCGCTGGCATGTCGCGCTGCGCCCCGGGCTGCGCAGGCTGCTTGACGTGACGAGTCCGAAGGATGCCATCGCCGAGGAGATGGAACACGTCAAGGCGCGCATCCGCGCCAAGGTCGAACACCCGTTCCGCGTGATCAAGCGCCAGTTCGGCCACGTCAAGGTGCGCTACCGCGGCCTGGCGAAGAACACCGCACAGCTGCACACGCTGTTCGCGCTGTCCAACCTCTGGATGGCACGGCGACATCTGATGGCGGCGCAGGGATGAGTGCGTCCGCCGTTCGCGAAAACGGCCTCCTGCAGGGTCGAAACGACCGCTGCGGAGCCCATCGCGGCCGGCGCTCCGTGCGAAATCACTGACGGGAATCATCTCGTGGCTTTCATCGTTCCGTTGCCTCGGCGCTCAGCTGATTTTGGACAGCATCCCTAG
>NZ_KB898498.1 GCF_000377645.1 Thiomonas sp. FB-6
ATCGTCGAGACCGGCAACGAGTCGATCCGCTTCATGCGCTCCAGTGCCGACGCCAGGACGCGGATCAAGAGCCGGGAACAGGCTCGCAAGGCGCCAGCACAGACCACCTAAGACACCGAGGGGGAAGCCGTTCCGGGCTACGCCCTCCACGGCTTCCCCCTCGATCAAACCGACCACCAGGAGATCACCGACCCAGGCCACGACCTACACTTATCCACCGCCGGACATCATCAGACCGGCTCCCATCCCTGGCTCACTATTGGGTCGGCACGGTGGCTCAGAATTGCATCGGCGCACACACCTGGCGGAACTGCGCGCTGGTGGCGGCAATGTCGCGCTGCTGCTGAACGATGGCCGCCTGCAGCGCCAGCGCGTTGCTGCGCTGAGTCGCGAGGTCTCCAGCCTGGTTGATGCTGTCCTGCTGCTTTTGCAGGTAGTCCTGGCGGGCGACGTAGTTCCCCTGGACCAGTTGGGCGTAGGAGGCCGCCACCTCGGCCGCCAGCGGCGCGGTCTGGCTCAGCTTGGCCACGTCCTGCTGGGTGGCCTCCAGTTGATCTCGGCGGTGCAGCAGCTCGGCTTGCTGGGAAGCCAGCTTGTCCTGCAGCGCGGCGTACTGCGCATCGGCGAGGTGCTGGCTCGCTTCCTGGTCCGTTGGAGCTGCGCCGGAGACGGTCTGGACCTTGGGCGCACGGTCGTTCGCTTGTGCCTGCAGCAGCGCCTGCGCCCGGGCGGCATTGAGCTGCGCCTGCGCCAGCGCCGATTGCGCCTTCGCACGGTCGGCCTGCGCCTGCGTGGGGTCGAGCTCCAGCACGGGCTGGCCCTGCCGCACCCACTGCCCGTCGCGCACCAGGATCGCGCGCACGATGCCGGTATCCATCGGCTGCACCACCTTCACCTCGCCCGTGGGCACCAGCTTGCCCTGCGCCACCGTCACCACGTTGAGCTTGCCCACGAGCGACCAGATCACGACGAGCACGGCGAACAGCACGATCAGGCGCGCCGCCCACTTCGGGGCCGGGTGCACGGGGGTCTCGGCCAGCTCCAGGTGCGCGGGCAGGAAGGCCAGTTCATGGTCGGTACGCTGGGGACCAGCCAGCTCGTGGCGCAGCCGCCAGGAGGCTCGCCCGATCTGGGCGTAGCGCTGCAGCAGATCGCGCAGGGCTTGGAGCCTGGGCTGCACTCAGGCCACCTGCATGCGGACCATGCCCGCGTAGTAGCCGTCGCGCTCGACCAGGTCGGCGTGCGAGCCCATCTCGACGATGCGCCCCTTGTCCATCGCCACGATGCGCTCGGCGATGCGCACGGCGGAGAGCCGGTGGGCGATGATGATCACGGTGCGCCCGCGGCAGATGGCGCGCATGTTGTCCTGGATGATGCGCTCGGACTCGTAGTCCAGCGCACTGGTGGCCTCGTCGAAGATCAGGATGCGTGGGTTGCTCACCAGCGCACGGGCGATGGCGATGCGCTGGCGCTGCCCGCCCGAGAGATTGGCCCCGTGCTCGCCCACCAGGGTGTCGTAGCCCTCGGGCAGCTCGCTAATGAACTCGTGGGCGCCGGCGAGCCTGGCGGCGTGCATGACGGCGTCCAGGCCGATGGCCGGCTGGCTGAGGGCGATGTTGTCGCGGATGCTGCGGTTGAACAGCAGGTTCTCCTGCAGCACCACGCCCACCTGCCGGCGCAGCCACGCGGGCTCGGCCAGCGCCAGGTCGACGTCGTCGATGCGCAGCCTGCCGCTTTCGGGCAGGTACAGGCGCTGCAGCAACTTGGTCAGGGTGCTCTTGCCCGAGCCCGAGCGCCCGACGATGCCCACCACCTCCCCGGGGGCCAACTCCAGCTCGATGCCCTGCAGCACCAGCGGGCCGTCGGGGGTGTAGCGGAAGTGGATGTTCTCGAAGCGAATGTGGCCTTGCACCTGGGGCAGCGCCTGGCGGCTTTGGCTGAGTTCGGTGCGGGTGTTGAGGATGTCCCCCAGGCGCTGCATGGAGATGCCCACCTGCTGGAAGTCCTGCCAGAGTTGGGCCAGGCGCAGCACGGGGCCGGAGACGCGCCCGGCCAACATGTTGAAGGCCACCAGCTCGCCCACCGACAGCTTGTGGGTGATCACCAGCTGCGCCCCCCACCAGAGAATCCCCACGTTGACCAGCTTGCCGATGAGCTGAATGAGCTGCTGGCCGACGTTGGCCAGGGTGGTCACCCGGAAGCCCGCGCTGACGTAGCTGGCCAGCTGCTTGTCCCAGTGCTGGGTGAACTGCGGCTCCACCGCCATGGACTTGACCGTCTCCATGCCCGAGACGGTCTCCACCAGGAAGGACTGGTTGTCCGCGCCACGCGCAAACTTGTCGTTCAGTCGCTGGCGCAGCGGCGGCACCAGCAGCGCCGAGACGGCCACGTACAGCGGCAGGGAGAGTGCCACCAGCAGCGTGAGCTTGAGGCTGTACAGCAGCATCACCCCCAGGAACACGCCGGAGAACAGCACGTCGATGGCCGCGGTCAGCGTCTGCCCGGTGAGGAAGCTGCGGATGTGCTCGAGCTCGCGCACCCGCGCCACCGTGTCGCCCACGCGTCTTGCGCCGAAGTAGCCCAGGGGCAAGGCCAGCAGGTGGCGGAACAGCCTGGCGCCCAGCTCCACGTCGATGCGGTTGGTGGTGTGGGAGAACACGTAGGTGCGCAGTCCCGTAAGCGCCACCTCGAACAGCGAGCTCACGAGATAGGCCACGCCGACGACCTCCAGCGTGGAGCGCGCGTCGTTGACCAGCACCTTGTCCACCACCACCTGGAAGAACAGCGGTGTGAGCAGCGCGAACAGCTGCAGCACCAGCGAGACGCCGAACACCTCCAGCAGCAGCTTGCGGTACTTGACCACCGCGGGGATGAACCAGGAGAAGTCGAAGCGCGACAGATCCCCGGCCAGCGAGGCGCGCGAGGCGAACAGGATGGCGTGCCCGTCCCAGCGCGTGGCCAGCTGCTCGCGGCTGAGGATCTCGTTGCGCCCGCTCGCCGGGTCGAAGATCAGCGCCTTGGCCGCGTCCACCCGGGCCAGCACGAAATGGTGGCCGTCGGATGCCAGCGCCAGGCAGGGCAGCGGCGTGTGCTCCAGGCGCTCGGGGCGCAAGCGCACGGTGCGGGCCTTCAGGCCCAGCGCCTTGGCGCCCAGCAGCAGTTCCACCTCCTGCAGCGCGCCTTGCGGGCGCGCGAGCTGATGGCGCAGCGCCTGCGCGCGGCCGGCAGGTTGTGAAACTGGGCGATCAGCACCAGGCAGGCCAGGCCCGCGTCAAGCTCCGCGGGGCTGGGCGAGCCGTGTGGCTGCTGCGCGGGTTCCGTCTCCGGGACCACGGGCAGCGCGCGTCAGGGCTGGATCTGGGAGTTCGGAACTGCGAAGGGGCGCTCTCGCTCGGGCGTGACGCAGGCGAGATGGCGCTTTCGTGGCGCTGCGTGGTCCATGGCTTTCATGTTCCCCTCCCCCTTCCCGGCTCATCGAGCGAAGTGGTTGTCGCCCAAAGCCATCGCGATTGCGCGATTGATGGGAACAACGGTTTCGATCAATCTAACCGGATTTCGGGACAGGAGTGCGCATTGTCGCAGGGTGTTGCATCTGCGTACACTCCAGAGGGGTATGCCCACGGGGGCATCTCTTTGCATGTCCGGATCTGCGCCAAAGGATGCTCTGCGCCATGAGCATGGCGCCTGGACCGCGAATCGACACCCTGCGCCCAGGACGCTCTCGGGGGAAACTGTCCCATAGCGTCGCCGCCACGGGGCGCTGTGGGACAGTGCCCAAAAAAAAGGCACTGACGATTTCTCGTAAGTGCCTGATTCTCTTAAGCAATTTGGTGCGCCCGGCAGGATTCGAACCCACGACCCCTTGGTTCGTAGCCAAGTACTCTATCCAACTGAGCTACGGGCGCAGCGAAAGAGGAAGTATACACGGGAATTTTGGCGCTTGAAAAGTCCCCCGTGCGGGCGCGTTGTGCCGTCCGAGCTTGCGGGCTGCCGGCGATCCGGGGAGCAGGCGGGCAGGCGACAATGCGCCCCCATGTCCCTCGCGCGCGCCTTTTCCCTGAGCCTGTTGCTGCTGGCGGCCAGCCGCGTGCTGGGGGTGCTGCGCGACGCGGTGGTGGCCACACACTTCGGGCTCAGCGGCCATGCGGACGCGGCGCTGGTGGCGCTTTCCTACCCCGATTTCACCATTTCGCTGCTGTGGGGCGCCGCGGTGCCGGCGGTGATGGTGCCGCGCATGGCGGGGCGCCCTCCGGCGGAGATCGCCGCCGAGGCGGCGCGCTGGTCGCGCCTGGCGCTGGCCGCCTTCGCGGCCGCCGGCCTGGCCAGCTGGCTGCTGCGACAACCCCTGCTGCAGCTGCTGGCGCCGGGCCTGCGCGGCGCCGATGCGCTGCTGGCCGCGCGCACCCTGGGCCTGGGCGCGCTGGTGGCGCTACCCGCCGGGGCCGTGACCATGGTGGGCGCGGCGGCGCTGCAGTCGCAGGGACGCCTGCAATGGCAATACGCGGGCAACGTGGTGTTCAACCTGGCGCTGATCGCCGGCCTGCTGCTGGCCGCGCGCCTGCAGTCCTTCGGCTGGGTGGCCGCCGGCATCGCGGCGGCCTCGCTGGCCCGCCTGGCGATGATGCGCGGCGTGGTGCGGCAACTGGGGCCCGCGCCCGCGGGCAGTGCGCGCTGGCCCGAGCGCGCGGGCCTGCACGCCGCCCTGCTGGCGCTGGCGGCTTCGGGCCTGACCGTGCTGTACACGCTGGCGGCGCGCAGCTTCGCCTCCAGCACCGGCGCCGGCCAGCTGGGCGTGTTCCAGTACGCGCAACGCGTCGGGGAGTTGCCGCTGCACACGGTGTTCGCCGTGGCCGCGGCGCTGGCGCTGGCCCGCCTGTCGGCGGCGGAGGCCGCCGGAGACCGCGCCGGCGCGCTGGAACGCGGCCGCCAATGGATGCGCTCCATGTTGCGCGTGGCGCTGGTGCTGGGCGCCTGCGGCATGCTGGCGGCGCCGCTGGCGGTGCGCCTGGTGTTCGGCTGGGGCCGCATGGACCCGGCGGGCCAGGCCGAGCTGGTGCGCTCGATGCGCTGGATTCTCGCCTTGATGCCGCTGCAGGCGGCGCAACTCGTGCTGGCGGCGCGCCTGAACAGCCACCGCCGCATCGCCGACCAGGTGCTGGGCTACGGCTGCGGCCTGCTGGCCCTGTTCGCGCTGGGCGCGCTGCTGCCGCCGGTGTGGTGGCGCGCGCTGGCCGCCTACGGCGCAGCCTACCTGGTGGCCGCCGGTGTGTTGTGGCTGCGCCTGGCCCGACGCACCACCGACGCCGAGACCGCCAATGCGCGGCTGCTGGCGCTGACCACGCCAGCGCTTGCGGCGCTGGCGTGGCTGCTGGCCGCCTGGCCCGCCGCCTCGTGGGGGCCGATGCTGCTGCAGGCGCTGCTGGCCCTGGCGGCCCTGGGCGGCGGTGCCTGGTTCCTGCTGCGCCATGACGCGATAGGGGAAATCATGGGGCGCGCGCTGGCCCGCCGTTACACTCGCTCGTGACCATGGACTGGATCCAGATCACCAATGTTCCGGAGTTCGCCGCCTTCGCCGTCGAGTGCGGCGTGGCGCGCATCATGGTCGATCTCGAGCGCATCGGCAAGCAAGAGCGCCAGGGCGGCCTGGGCACCTTCATTTCCGACCACCGCCCGGAAGACGTGGCCGCGGTGCGTGCCGCCGTGCCGCGCGCGCACCTGCTGGTGCGCATCAACCCCTGGCATGCGCAAAGCGCGGCCGAGGTGGAGCACGCGGTTCGCCACGGCGCCGACAGCGTCATGTTGCCCATGTTCGAACAGCCCCGGGCCCTGCAGGAATGCGCACGCGCGCTGGCCGGGCGGGCCCGCCTGGTGGCGCTGCTGGAAACCCGTGGCGCCCTCGACAGCCTGGACGCCTGGGCGGGAACCGAGGGGCTGGACGAGATCTACGTAGGACTCAACGACCTGCACCGCCAGCTGGGCTGCCGCTTCATGTTCGAACCGCTGGCCGACGGCACGGTGGAGCGCGTGGCGCGCACCGCGCAGGCGCACGGGCGGGGCTTCGGCTTCGGCGGCATCGCGCGCCTGGACGAAGGCCTGCTTCCCGGGCGCGTGGTGCTGGCCGAACACCTGCGCCTGGGCTCGGGCAGCGTGATCCTGTCGCGCACCTTCAACCGCGAGATGATCGAATTCCCCGACAGCGACTGGCGCAGCGTGTACCGCGAGCAGCTCGGGCGCCTGCGGCATTGCGAATCGGTGCTGCGCGCGCGCAGCCCCGAGGAAATCGAGAGCGACCGCCTGCTGGCCCGCGACCTGATCCGCAAGGCTTCGCTGGCGCTGGGCACCCCGGGCTCCTGATGCTCAAGCGGGGTTTCGACCTGCTGCTGGCGGCGCTGGCCCTGCTGCTGCTGGCCTTGCCCATGCTCGCCGTGGCGCTGGCCGTGTGGTTGGACAGCGGGCGTCCGGTGCTGTTCGGCCAGGCCCGCGTGGGCCGCGGCGGGCGGCTGTTCCGGCTGTACAAGTTCCGCTCCATGGTGGTGGACGCCGAGGCGCGGGGGCCGCAGCGCACGGCCAGCGGCGACCCGCGCATCACTCGTGTGGGGCGCTGGCTGCGGCGCAGCAGCCTGGACGAACTGCCCCAGTTGTTCAACGTGCTGCGCGGCGACATGAGCCTGGTGGGACCGCGCCCTGACGTGCCGGCGCAGCAGGCGGACTACCGCGCCGAGGACTGGGCCCTGCGCTGCAGCGTGCGCCCGGGCATCACCGGGCTGGCGCAGGCGCTGTACCGCTCGCGCGCCACGCCGGCGCAGCGCCTGCAGGCCGACCTGGATTACGCGCGCCGCCCCGACCTGGCGCGCGACCTGCGCATCATGGCGCTGACCCTGCTGCAGCTGCTGCGCAGGAGCGGCAACTAATCCCCCAGCGGAGGCCGGGTTTACGGGCCGAAGCGCCCGACGCCGCCCGGTGGGGCGCGGCTGCGACGACAATAGGGGTTTTGCGCCCTTCTCGACCCATGTGCGGCATCTACGGCTATTTCGACCGCGCCGGCGGTGAACTCGACGCGCGCGCGCTGCAGGCCATGGACGCCTCGCTGCGCCACCGCGGGCCCGACGACTCGGGCATCTGGTGCATGCCCGGCGCCGCGGTGGGCAACCGCCGGCTGTCCATCATCGACATCGCCGGCGGGCACCAGCCCTTCGTGTCCGACGACGGCCGCA
Source organism: Thiomonas sp. FB-6 (assembly GCF_000377645.1). Taxonomy (GTDB): domain Bacteria; phylum Pseudomonadota; class Gammaproteobacteria; order Burkholderiales; family Burkholderiaceae_C; genus Thiomonas_A. The sequence goes on from NZ_KB898498.1 coordinate 7,215, forward strand.
TCGCCCTGGTGCAGAACGGGGAGATCTTCAACCACGTCGAACTGCGCCGCGAACTGCAGCGCGAGGGTGTGCGTTTCGCCAGCGACCACAGCGACACCGAGGTGCTGCTGCGCCTGTACGAGCGCGAGGGGCTGGACTTCCTGCCTCGCCTGAACGGCATGTTCGCCCTGGCCGTGCTCGACCGGCGCGACCCCGAGCGTCCCTGCCTGCACCTGGCGCGCGACCGCATCGGCGTCAAGCCGCTGTACCTGCACGACGACGGCACGCGCCTGCTGTTCGGCTCGGAGATCAAGGCGCTGCTGGGCGCCTTGCCGTCGCGCCCGCGGCTGGATCTGCCGGCGCTGCAGCACTACCTGGCCTTCAACTACGTGCCGCCTCCGTGGACCCTGTTCTCGGGCGTGCGCCACCTGGAGCCGGGCTGCGTGCTCAGCGTGGACGCGCGCGGCGCGCGCCAGCGGCGCTGGTGGAACCTGGCCGAGCAGCAACAGGCCCCGCAGGAATTCGGCGCATGGCAGGAACAGTTCCTGGGCCTGCTCGACGATGCCGTGCGCCTGCGCATGCGCGCGGACGTGCCCTTCGGCGCCTTCCTGTCGGGAGGCGTGGATTCCAGCACGGTGGTGGCCCTGATGGCCCGGCACCTGCGCGAGCCGGTGCGCAGTTTCTGCATCGGCTTCGACGATCCCCGCTTCGACGAATCGCCCTACGCGCGCGACGCCGCGCGGCGCTTCGGCACCCTGCATCGCGAGCGCATCGTGCAGCCGGACCTGCTCGACGCCTGGCCGGGCGTGCTGTGGCACTGCGACCAGCCGCACGGCGACGCCTCCTTCCTGCCCACGCTGGAAGTGGCGCGACTGGCCGCGCAGGAAGTCAAGGTCGTTCTCACGGGCGACGGCGGCGACGAACTGTTCGCCGGCTACGACAAATACGCGGCGCTGCTGGCCGACCCGGCGCTGCAGGGCCTCGACGACGAGGCCTTCGCCCACCGGTTGGTCGAAGGCACGGGGCTGTTCGGCGCGCAGGCCCGCTCGCAGCTGCTGCAGCCCTGGCTGCAGCAGCGCCTGCGTGACGTGGACAGCGTGCGCGACGTGGCCCTGCCGTGGCTGCGCCAGGCGGGGCACTTCGACCGCGTCAACCAGATGCTCTACCTGGACATGATGCTGCTGCTGCCGGGCAACAACCTGGTCAAGCCCGACCGCATGGGCATGGCGGTCTCGCTGGAGGCGCGCACGCCCTTCCTGGACTGGCGCATGATGGAGCTGGCCTTCCGCAGCCCGGGCACGACCAAGCTGGTGGACGGCGACAAGAAGCACTGGTTCAAGCGCGCGGTGCAACCCCTGATCGGCGAGGAACTGGCGATGCGGCGCAAGCAGATGTTCACCGTGCCGGTCGGCGAATGGTTCCGCGGCCCGCGCAAGGCCTGGCTGCACGATCTGCTGTTCGCCGAGGACGCACTGGCCGCGCGCCTGTTCCAGCCGGCGCGCCTGCGCCAGCTGTTCGAGCAGCATGTGGACGGCAGCGCCAACCACACGCGCGAACTGCGCGCGCTGGCGGCGCTGGAGATCTGGGCGCGGCGCTTCCAGCCGGAGCTGGACCCGGCATGAACGAGTCCAGGCGCCTGCTCGCGGTGGCCTACGGCGGCGGCCACGTGGCCATGCTGCTGCCGGTGCTGGGCGAACTGCGGCGCCGACATCCGCGGTGGAACATCCAGTTGCTGGCGCTGACCACCGCGCGCCGCGCGGCGCAGGCGGCGGGCTGGGACTGCCTGGGCTACGAGTCCCTGCTGCCGCTGCTGGATGCGCAGGAGCGCGAACAGGCGCTGCGCCTGGGGCAGGAATTGCAGGCCGGCAACAGCCATCCGGACGTCGCGACTTCGGAGACCCTGGCCTACCTGGGAATCAACGCCTGGTCGCTGCGCGGCCAGCTCGGCGAGCAGGAGGCGGCGCGGCGCCTGGCCGAGCGCGGGCGCCATGCCTTCCACCCGCAGCTTTTTTTCGAGCGGGTGCTGCGCGCCTTGCGGCCGGATCTGCTGCTGAGCACGAATTCGCCACGCAGCGAGCAGGCCGCGCTGGAGGCCGCGCAGGCGCTGGGCATCCCCAGCCTGGCGGTGCTGGACCTGTTCGCGCAGCCCGGCGACCCCTTCGCGGCGCGCAGCCAGCGGCCGGACCGCGTCTGCGTGCTGGCCGACGCGGTGCGCGACAACCTGCTGGCGGCGGGCTGGGAGGCGCAGCGCATCGCGGTCACCGGCAACCCCGCCTTCGACGCGCTGCACGAGCCCGCCGCGCGCGAGCAGGCTCGCGAAATGCGCCGGCGCTGGGCGCAGCACTGGGGCCGCGAGCCGGGCCGGCTGGTGCTGCTGGCCACGCAACCCGAGGCGCAGGCCCACCCCGCCTCGCCATGGCCGGCGGGCGACGCGCTGGCGCTGGCCATGGAAGCCAGCGCCCGCGCCTGGGTCGAGCAGCGGCCCACGGCCTCGCTGGTGGTGCGCCACCACCCCAACCACTGGCACCGCGCGCAACGCGCGCCGGATACGGCGCAGGTGCATTTCAGCGTGCCGGCGGACGAAGCCATCGAGCCGCTGGTGCTGGCGGCCGACGCCGTGGTGGTGCAGACCACCACGGTGGGCCTGCAGGCCGCGGTGGCGGGGCGCCCGGTGCTGTCGCTGCGCTGCTCGCCGGGCGCGCTGCGCGGCCTGGACTACGCCGCCCTCGGCGTGGCGCGCGGCGTGGCGGACCTGGACGAACTGCCCGCGGCGCTGGACCAGACCCTGGCCCGCCCGCCGGCCCCGACCCGCTGGGCGCGGCCCGCCGCCGCCGCGCCGGCGGTGGCCGATCAAGCCGAAGCCCTGCTGCAACGAGCCCCATGAAGACCATCGCCACCATCTGCGCCCGCGGCGGCAGCAAGGGCCTGCCGGGCAAGAACATCCGGCCCTTTCGCGGGCGCCCGCTGATCGCGCACAGCATCGCCTTCGCGCTGGAGCACCCGGGGATCGACGCCGTGTGCGTGTCCACCGACGACGAGCGCATCGCCGCGGCGGCGCGCGCGGCCGGCGCCGAGGTTCCCTACCTGCGCCCGCCCGAACTGGCGCGCGACGACAGCCCCAAGCTGCCGGTGATCGAGCACCTGCTCGACTTCCTGGAGCGCGGGCAGGGGCGGCGCTACGAGCGCATCGTGGACCTGCAACCCACCTCGCCGTTGCGCATCCCGCAGGACCTCGACGCCTGCCTGCGGCGCGCCGCAGAGCCCGACGAGCCCGGCCTGGTGGTGACGGCCTACGACAGCGGCTTCAACCCCTACTTCAACCTTGTCGAGCTGCAGGGCGACGGCAGCGTGCTGGTGTGCAAGGGCGGCGGGCTGGCCACGCGCCAGGCCGCGCCGCCGGTGTGGGCGCTCAACGGCTCCATCTACGTCTGGCGCCGCGCCGCGCTGGCGCACGCGGCGCGCCACGGCATGTGGAGCGTGCGAGTGGCGGCTCATATCATGCCCCCATCGCGCTCGGTGGACATCGACACCGCCGAGGATTTCGCGGCGGCCGAGCGTGCCGCATCCGAAGGATCCCCGACACCATGAACCGGCCCCACGTGTTCGTCATCGCCGAAGCCGGGGTCAACCACAACGGCCGCCTGGACCTGGCGCTGGGCCTGGTGGACGCCGCCGCCGCGGCCGGCGCCGACGCCGTCAAGTTCCAGACCTTCCGTGCCGAGGACCTGGTGACCCCGGGCGCCGCAACCGCCAGCTACCAGAGGCAGCAGACCGGCCACACCGACCAGCTGGCCATGCTGCGCGCGCTGGAGCTGAGCCACGAGCAGTTCCAGACCATCGCGGCGCGCTGCCGCGAGCGCGGCATCGAGTTCATGTCCACGCCCTTCTCCGAGCAGGCGGTGGACCAGTTGGTGGATCTCGGCGTGCGGCGCCTCAAACTGCCCTCGGGCGAGATCACCAACCGCCCGCTGCTGCAGAAGGCGGCGCGCGCGCGCCTGCCGCTGCTGGTGTCCACCGGCATGGCCACGCTGGAGGAGGTGCGCGACGCGACGGAATGGGTGCGCGAGATCTGGCTGCGCGGCAGCGCCCCGAGCGCGGCGCCGCCGGTGGCCGCGCCGCTGGTGCTGCTGCATTGCACCTCGGCCTACCCGGCCCCCGACGAGGCGCTGAACCTGCTGGCGCTGCGCCAGCTCGGCGAGGCCTGCGGCATGCCGGTGGGCTACTCGGACCACAGCCTGGGCAACACCGCGGCGCTGGCCGCGGCGGCGCTGGGGGCGGTGGTGATCGAGAAGCACATCACCCTGGACCGCCGCCTGCCCGGGCCCGACCACGCGGCCTCCAGCGAGGCGGCCGAGTTCGCCGCGCTGGTGCGCGAACTGCGCCGCCTGCAGGACATGCTGGGCGACGGCATCAAGGCCCCGCGGCAGCAGGAGCTGGAGGTGCGCGAGGTGGCGCGGCGCAGCGTGGTGCTGGCCTGCGCGCTGCGTGCCGGCAGCGAACTGGCGCTCGAGCACCTGCAACTGAGGCGCCCGGGCCACGGCATCGCCCCGCGCGAGCTCGACGCGCTGATCGGGCGCCGCCTGCGGCGCGACGTCGCCGCCGGGCAGCTGCTGGCCTGGGAGGACCTGCACGCCGTGCGCGAGGACCCGGACGGCGCCGACGACGACGCCGACGCCCATGGCTGAGCCTCGGCGCATCGTCTATCTCAGCGGCACGCGGGCGGATTTCGGGCTGATGCGCGCCTGCCTGGAGCGCATCGCCGCGCATCCGGGCCTGGATCTGCGCCTGGCGGTCACCGGCATGCACCTGCTGCCGGAGTTCGGGCATACGCTGCAGGAAATCGAGGCCAGCGGCCTGCGCGTGGCCGCGCGCATTCCCAGCGACGTGGGCGCGCGCGACGGCGCCGGCATGGCGCGCGCGGTGGCGCAGACCCTGCTGGGCATGACGGCCGAGCTGCAGCGCGAGCCCTGCGACGCGCTGCTGCTGCTGGGCGACCGCGGCGAGATGCTGGCCGGGGCCACGGCGGCGCTGCATCTGGGCATCCCCGTGGTGCACCTGCACGGCGGCGAGCGCTCGGGCACGGTGGACGAGCCCATGCGCCACGCCGTCTCCAAGCTCGCCACCTACCATTTCGCGGCCACCGCCGAGTCGCGCGAGCGCCTGCTCGCGATGGGCGAGGAGCCCGGGCGCGTGTTCGTGGTCGGCGCGCCGGGGCTGGACGACATCGCCCGCCACGCGCTGGCGCCGCGCGAACAGACCCTGCGCGCACTGGGCATCGAGCCTGCGCGGCAATTCGTGCTGGTCGTGTTCCATCCGGTGGTGCAGCAGGCCGCGCAGGCGGCCGGGCAGACCCGCGAACTCCTTGCCGGGCTGCGCGACGCCGGCGCCGGGCGCGACTTCGACGTGCTCTGGCTGGCGCCGAACGCCGACGCCGGCTCGGCGCAGATCGAATCCGCGCTGCAGGCGTGCGGCGCCGGCTGGCATCGGCTCACCCACCTGCCGCGCTCGCGCTACCTGGACGCGCTGGGCCACGCGCGGGCGCTGGCGGGCAATTCCTCCTCCGGCATCATCGAGGCGGCGAGCTTCGGCACCCCCGTGCTCGACGTGGGGCGACGCCAGCACCTGCGCGAGCGCAACGCCGGCGTGCTGCACGTGGAACCGCGCTCCGGCGAGATCACCGCGGCGCTGCAGGGTCTGCTCGGCTCCCCGCGCCCGTCCGCGCATAATGTGTACGGCGACGGCCATGCCGGCGAGCGCATCGCGCGACTGCTCGCCGACATCGATCTGCACCCGGGCCTGCTGAACAAGACCCTGGCCTACTGAAACGCGCCGTGACTGCCTCCTCCCCTTCCCTCGTGGCCCCGCCGGGCGCTCCCGCGCTGGTGGTGTTCGGTGCCGGCGGTCATGCTCGCGTGGCGGCCGATGCCGCGCTGGCCAGCGGCGCCTGGAGCGCGGTGCTGGTCAGCGACCGGCGCGAGGATCTGTGGGGCAGCCAGCTGCTGCCCGGCCTGCGCGTGCTGGCGCCGCGCGCGCTGCGCGATCTGCCGCTTCCCTGGGGCCTGCACGTGGCCATCGGCGACAACGCAGCGCGCCGGCGCGAAGCCCGCGCGCTGCTGCTCGACGAAGCCCGCGCGGCCTTCCTCGCCAGCGTGGTGCATCCGCTGGCCGCGCTGGCGCCCAGCGCGCGCGTCGGCCCCGGCTGCCTGCTCGCCGCGCATTGCGTGGTGGGACCGCTGGCGGATCTGGGCGAAGGCGTGATCGTCAACCACACGGCGGTGATCGACCACGACTGCGGGGTCGGCCCCTGGACCCACGTGGCGCCGGGCGCGCGCCTGGGTGGCGGCGTGCGCGTCGGCGAGGCCGCGTTGCTGGGCTCCGGAAGCACCGTGCTGCCGGGCCTGCGCGTAGGCGCCGGCAGCGTGCTGGGCGCCGGGGCGGTGGCGCTGCGCGACCTGCCCGACGCCGTCTGCTGGGCCGGCGTGCCGGCACGCGCCATCCGCCGCGCCCCCGCCTGAGTCCACCGCGCCCCTTTCCCTTCCGGCCATGAGTCCTCAAGGTTTCGAATCCCTGCTGGTCGACCCCGACACCACGCTGCTGCAGGCCCTGTCGCGCCTGGACGCCACCGCGCAGGGCGTGCTGCTGGTGACCGACGCATCGCGGCAGCTGCTGCGCACCATCACCGACGGCGATCTGCGCCGTGCCACGCTTGCCGGCCTTCCCCCGCAGGCTGCGCTGGCCTCGCTGCCCGGCGGGCCGGCCCAGACCGTGGGCCTGGGCGCATCCATGCACGACGTGCTGCAGCTGATGGACGCTCGGCGCATCGACCACGTCCCGGTGCTCGACGAGCAGGGCCGCGTGGTGGACCTGGTCACGCGGCGCGAACTCTCGCGCCGCACCTACCTGTCCTCGCCGCACCTGGGCGACGACGAGGCGGCACTGGTGCGCGAAGCCTTCGAGTCGAACTGGATCGCCCCGCTGGGCCCGCACGTGGACGCCTTCGAGCGCGAACTCGCCGCCTACGTGGGCGTCGGCCACGCCGCGGCCACGAGCTCGGGCACCGCCGCGCTGCACCTGGGGCTGCGCCTGCTCGGCGTGGGACCGGGCGACCATGTGCTGTGCTCCAGCCTGACCTTCGTGGCCAGCGCCAACCCCATCCGCCAGCTCGGCGCCACGCCGGTGTTCGTCGACTCCGAGCCCGAGGGCTGGAGCATGTCGCCGGCTGCGCTGCGCGCCACGCTGGCCCAGCTCGGGCGCGAAGGCCTGCGCCCCAAGGCCGCGGTGGTGGTGAACCTGTACGGGCAGAGCGCGCGCATGCACGAGCTGCAGCCGCTGCTCGACGAGGCCGGCGTGCCCATGCTGGAGGACGCGGCCGAGTCCCTGGGCGCGACGCTGGACGGGCGCCCCAGCGGCAGCTTCGGGCGCCTGGCGCTGTTCTCCTTCAACGGCAACAAGATCATCACCACCTCCGGCGGCGGCATGCTGGTGGGGGACGATGCCGAGCTGATCGCGCACGCGCGCAAGCTGTCGACCCAGGCGCGCGAGCCCGCGCGCCACTACGAACACGTGGAGGACGGCTACAACTACCGGCTGAGCAACGTGCTGGCGGGTATCGGCCGCGGCCAGCTGCGCGTGCTCGACCAGCGCGTGCGCCGCCGGCGCGAGATCTACGCGCACTACGCGCGCGAGCTGGCCGGCGTGCAGGGCCTGCGCTGGATGGGCGAACCCGCGGGACACATGGGCACGCGCTGGCTGTCGGCCTTCACGCTGGAGCTGCCGGAGGCCTCCCGGCGCCGCGACGCCCTGCTCGACTTCCTCGAACGCCACAACGTCGAGGCACGCCCGGTGTGGAAACCCATGCACCTGCAGCCGCTGTACGCCGGCAGCCGCTATTTCCCGCACGCGCCGGGCGAGGACGTCTCGCGCGCGCTGTTCGAGGGCGGCGTGTGCCTGCCCTCGGGTTCCAACATGGACGAGGCGCAGCTGGCCCATGTGTGCGAACTGCTGCTGCGCGGCCTGCGCCTGCTGGGCACGGTGCGATGAGCCGCCTCGCGGACACCTGGCGGCGCGCGGGAGCCGCCGGGCTGCTGGACGCGGCGCTGGTGGCGCTGGCCTGGGTGGCGGCCTTCGTGTTCCGCTTCAGCCTGCTGCGCAACAACGCGCCGGCCAACATCCTGCACATCGTGGCGGTGACCCTGCCCATCGCGGTGCTGGCCTGGGGCGCGGCGCTGGTCTGGTTCGGCATCTACCGCAGCGCGTGGCGCCACGCCAGCCTGCCTGACGTCTGGCGCCTGGCGCGCGCCTGCGCGGTGGCCGCGCTGGCACTGGCGGCGGTGCTGCTGGTGATGCGCGTGCCCAATTTCCCGCGCTCCATCGTGCTCATCCACCCGCTGCTGGCCGGCGGCGCGCTGCTCGCGGTACGCCTGGCCCAGCGTCAGCTGGCTGAACGCAGCCACCGTGGCGCGCCGGGCGACGCGCGGCCCTTGCTGCTGCTGGGCAGCGTGGACGACGCGGCGCCGGCCTTGCAAAGCCTGCGCGCCACGCGCCTGTGGCGCGCGGTGGCGGTGTACAGCCCGCTGCAAGCCGAAGCCGGCGAGCGCCTGCAGGACCTGCCCGTGCTCGGCCCGCCGCGCGCGCTGGGCGAGGTGGCGCGCGCATTCGGCGCGCAGCATGCGCTGGTGGCCGGCAGCGCGGGCTCGGCCACACGCCGCCTGCTGCTGGAACAGGCCAGCGGCGCGCGCCTGGCGCTGCTCACGCTGCCGCGCGCCGACGACTGGCTGCAGCAGGGCGCGGGCTCGACGGTGCCGCGCAACCTCGAACTCGCCGACCTGCTCGGGCGCGCGGCCGTGCAGCTGGACGTGCGCGGCCTGTCGGATCTGCTGGCCGGCCAATGCGTGCTGGTGACCGGCGCCGGCGGCTCCATCGGCTCGGAGCTGTGCCGCCAGATCGCGCGCTTCGGCGTGGGGCGCCTGGTGTGCCTGGACATGTCGGAGTTCGCCATCTACCAGCTCGAGCAGGAACTGCGCGCGCGCCACCCGGACATGCCGGCCGTGTTCCTGACCGCCAACGTGCGCGACGCCACGCGCCTGCGCGTGCTGTTCGAACGCCAGCGCCCGGCCGTGGTGTTCCACGCGGCGGCCTACAAGCACGTGCCGCTGATGGAACAGGACAACGCCATCGAGGCGCTGCGCACCAACGTGCTGGGCACCGTCAACGCGGCGCGCGCGGCGGCGTTGTGCGGAGCGCGGCGCTTCGTGCTCGTGTCCACCGACAAGGCGGTGAACCCGACCAACGTCATGGGCGCCAGCAAGCGCCTGGCCGAACGCGCGCTGCAGGTGCTGGCGCACGAGCACGCGGGCACGCGCATGGTGGCGGTGCGCTTCGGCAACGTGCTGGGCTCCAGCGGCAGCGTGGTGCCGCGCTTCGCGCAGCAGATTGCAGCGGGCGGGCCGGTCACGGTCACCCACCCGGACATCGTGCGCTACTTCATGACCATCCCGGAAGCCGCGCAGCTCGTGCTGCAGGCCGCGCTGATGGGCGACAGCGGCGACATCTACGTGCTCGACATGGGCGAGCCGGTGCGCATCGTCGAGCTGGCACGCCTGATGATTCGCCTGTCCGGGCGCGACGAGGACGAGATCCCCGTGGTGTTCACCGGGCTGCGCCCCGGCGAGAAACTGTTCGAGGAACTGCTGGCCGACGACGAGACCACGCTGCCCACGCCGCACCCGAAGCTGCGGGTGGCGCGCCACGGCGACGTGGAAGGCCCGCGCGTGGACCTCGACGCGCTGCAGCGGCGCATCGCCATCGGCGGCGCCGAGGAACCCGAAGCCGCCGCGGTGAAGGATCTGCTGGCGTCCCTGGTGCCGGAATACCGGCCGCAACTAGCTCCGGAGGGCAATGCATGACGGACAGCGCGCAATATGTGCTGGAGGCGCGCGAGGTGCGCAAGCGCTACGCCGGAGGCCCGCAGACGGTGGAGGTGCTGGCCGGTGTTTCGTTGCGCCTGCGCGCGGGCGAGTCGCTGGCCATCACCGGAGCTTCCGGCTCCGGCAAGAGCACCCTGCTGCACCTGCTGGGCGGGCTCGACCTGTCCGATGCCGGGCACATCGAGGTCTGCGGCGCCAGCTGGGCCGGCATGTCGCCGGCGCAGCAGGGCCAATGGCGCAACCGCAACGTCGGCTTCGTCTACCAGTTCCACCACCTGCTGCCGGAGTTCAGCGCGCTGGACAACGTGATGATGCCGCTGCGTATCCGCCGCGTCGCCGCGGCGCAGGCGCAGCAGCGCGCCGCCGCGCTGCTGGAGCAGGTGGGCCTGGCGGCGCGCCTGCGCCACCGCCCGGCGGAACTCTCCGGCGGCGAGCGCCAGCGCGTGGCGCTGGCGCGCGCGCTGGTCACGCAGCCGGCGCTGCTGCTGGCCGACGAGCCCACCGGAAACCTCGACGCCGATTCCGCCGACGTGGTGTTCGATCTGATCGATGCGATGGCGCGCGAGCACGGCAGCGCCATGGTGCTGGTCACGCACGACGCGAGCCTGGCGGCGCGTTGCGGGCGCACGCTGCATCTGCAGCACGGCACCCTGCACGAAGCCGCAACGGCCTGATCAGGCCTGGGCGCGAAGGTAGTCGCCGGCGCAGCGCAGCAGGTGGTCCAGCGCCGACTGGGCCATCGCGTCGTCGGCGTCGGGGCCGGCGCTCATCCAGTCGCGGAACATGGCGTAGAGCTCCGCGTAGGCCATGGACAGCGGGTGCTGCCCGCTCAGTCCGGCGGCCAGCAGCCAGCGCCCCACCGGCCCCTCGGAGGGGTCGCGGCTCATGATCAACGGCGGCTTGGGCTCCGGGTAGTGGCGCGCGATCAGCAGGTCGGTGTCCAGCGCCACCAGTTGCTGCGCCACGCAGCTGAGCAAGCCGGGCTGGCTGGGACCGCGCCGCGGCTGCCAGGCTGTCAGCCAGTTCTCGAACTCCGGCGCCGGCATGGGGCGCGCGATGCCCCAGCCCTGCGCCTGCTGCACGCGCAGCGCGCGCAAGGCATCGACAATGTCCGGGGTTTCCGCGCCCTCGGCCACGAAGTCCACGCCCAGGCCGCGCGCCAGCTGCGCCAGGCTTTGCACGAAACGCAGGTCCTGCGGATTGTCGGCCAGCCCGCGAATGAAACCCTGGTCGAGCTTGATGATGTCGATGGGCAGTTCCTTCACCCGCAGTAGCGAGGAGTAGGCGCTGCCCACGTCGTCCAGCGCGATGCGGCAGCCGAAGGCGCGCAGCGCGGTGAGCGTGTCCTGCGCGCTGGCGAAGGACAGGAAGTCGTTGTGCTCGAGCAGTTCCAGCACCATGCGCTGCGGCGGCAGGCCGCTGGAGGCGGCCACCTCGCGCACGGTGTCCAGCGCCTCGCCGGAGGCCAGCAGCAGCGGGTCGATGTTGACCGCCACGGCCAGCTCGGCGCCGCATTCGCGCTGCCAGCGCAGCGCGTCCTCGGCCGCCTGGCGCAGCACCGCCACGGTCATGGCCACGAGACCGTCGCGGCCGAGTTGGTGGATGAAGTCCAGCGGCCCGATCAGGCGCCCGTGGCCGTCGTCCAGGCGCGCCAGCGCCTCCACCTCGACCACGCGGGAACTGTTCATGTCCACCACCGGCTGGTAGTGCACGCGCAGCCCGCCGTTGGCGAAGCGCTCGCGTACCAGGCGCAGGTGGCGGTAGCGATCGCGGTCGACCTCCGGCTGGTACAGGCGCCAGAAGGGCGCGCCGCTGCCGCGTGGCTGGCGCTTGATCGCGTACAGCGCCTGGTCGGCGTGGCGCAGCAGTTCGTCGGGGTCGCTCGCGTCCTCCGGGTAGACGGTCAGGCCCAGGCTGGCGCGGATCTGCAGCACGCTGTCCCCGGGCGGAAGGGTCACCGGCTCGACGATGCACTGGCGGATGCGCGTGAGCATGGGCTCCAGGTCCTCGCGCGCCACCAGGCCCTGCATGACCAGCACGATCTCGTCCCCGCCCAGGCGCGCCACCATGTCGGAGGAACGCACCGCCTCGACCAGGCGCGCGGCCACGGTGCGCAGCAGGGCGTCGCCGGCAGCGTGGCCGTGGTTGTCGTTGATCTGCTTGAAGTCGTCGAAATCCAGGATGCCCACGGCGACGAAGCCGCCTTGGGCATCGACCTGCGCCAGCAGTTCCTGCAGGCGCGTGCGCAGGCCGCGCCGGTTGAGCAGCCCAGTCAGCGGGTCGTGCTCGGCCAGCCAGGAAATATGGTGATGTTCCTGCTGCAGGCGCCGGCGCAGATCGAAGGCGTCCAGCGCGTGCCCGAGCAGGCGTGCCACGCGCTCGAGCAATTCGAGCACGGCTGGGGTGAACACGCCGGCGCGCCCGGAGGCCACGCCGAGCAGGGCCCAGCGGTGGCCGCCGCGGGGCACCGGCACCATCGCCACCGCGCGCATGCCCAGGCGGCACACGCTGTCGCGGTACTGGTCCATCCCGGCCTCGGCCAGGTAGTCATTGCTGTACTGCAGCGTTCGGGTGTTCCAGGCGCGCGCCGCCAGGCTTCGCTCGGACTGCTCGCCCAGCACGTTGGGGCGATACCAGTCCTCGCCCACGTGCACGCTGCCGGCCTGCGCCAGCAGGTCCACGAAACCCTGCTGGCCGGCCCGCCCGACCAGCACGGCCTGGAACAGGCCGGAATCGGCCAGGCGCTCGCAGGCCTTTTGCAGCATGTCGCCCAGGTCGCCGGCCGACAGCACGAGTTCTTCCTCGGCCAGCAAGGCACGGTAAAGGCCCTGCGTGGTTTCGTGTTCGCGCTGCTGCACGCGGCGCCGCGTGACGTCCTCCAGCACGCCCAGGTAGTAGCGGGGCCGGCCGCGCGCCTGCACGCCATCGAACAGCGGGGACAACTGCAGCGCGATCCAGGTGTCGCGCCCGTCGGCGCCGCGGCTGCACAGCTCCACGCGGCAGGCGCGCGCCTCGGCCAGGGCCGCGCGCACTTCCTGCAGCGCCGGCTGGTCGCCCGCGTCGCCCTGCAGGAAACGCGCTCGCGCGCCGAGCGCGCGCTCGGCGGAGATGCCGGTGAGCCGGCAGTAGGCGGGGTTGACGTACAACAGCGGGAAATCAGGCTCGCGCGCGTCGACGATCATCACGCCCTGGTCCATGGCGGCGAGCGTGGCACGCCAGCCGGCCGCGCTGGGCATGTCCCACGCGGCGGGCTCGGAATTCGATGGGGAACGCACGGGCGCCTGCATGGCGCACAGCATAGCCTCTCCCGCCCGCCGGTGGCGGCGCCCGGGGCGCCGGGGCTGCACCCGCGCAAACCCGGGGCGCGGCGCGCTTCAGCCCTGCTCGACCGCCTCCAGCACCATGCGCGGGCTGCTGCGTCCCTGCCAGGTGTTGGCCTCCAGGCGCCAGGCCACGCGTGAACGCTCGGGCAGGAAGTCGCTGCGGTTCCAGGCCACCAGTTCGCGCACCGCGGAACCGCGCTGCCCGGCGGTTCGCACCCGCGCGCGCAGGTGGCCGTTGCCGAACTGGCTCTGCTGCACCACCTCGATGTCGCTGGCGAACACCGGCGGGGCGAAACCCTGGCCCCACACCTGTTCCTGCAGCAGCGAAGCCACTTCCACGTCGAACCACTCGGCTTCGAGCTCGCCGTCCACTTCCAGTTCGCGCGCCAGCAATTCGGGCGACAGCCATTGCGCGGCCACGGCCTCGAAGGCGGCGGCGAAACGCTCGAAGCCCGCGGCCGGGATGCTGCAGCCGGAGGCTGCCGCGTGGCCCCCGAAACGCAGCAGCAGCCCGGGCTCGCGCTTGGACACCAGGTCCAGCGCGTCGCGCAGGTGAAAGCCCGCGATGGAGCGCCCGGAGCCGCGCAACTCGCCTTCGCCGCCGGGGGCGAACACGAAGGTGGGCCGATGGTGGAGTTCCTTCAGCCTGCCCGCCACGATGCCCACCACGCCCTCGTGCCATTCGGGTGAATACAGGCAGATGCTGGCGTGGCGCGCGCCGTCGGCCGCGTCCTGCAGCGGCTCCAGCGCCGCCTGCGCCTGCTCGCGCATGCGCTGTTCGATGCCGCGGCGCTCGCGGTTGATGGAGTCCAGACTCTGCGCCAGTTCCAGCGCCTGCTCGTGATCGTCGGTGCTCAGGCACTCGATGCCCACGGTCATGTCGGCCAGGCGCCCGGCGGCGTTGATGCGGGGGCCCAACGCGAAGCCCAGGTCGAAGCAGGCAGCGCGCGCGGCCTCGCGTCCGGTGGCAGCGAACAATGCGCGCAAGCCGGGCTGCAGGCGCCCCTCGCGCATGCGCCGCAGGCCCTGCGCCACGAGCAGGCGGTTGTTGGCGTCCAGACGCACCACGTCGGCCACCGTGCCCAGCGCGACCAGGTCCAGCAAGCTGTCCAGGCGCGGCTGGCTGCCGGCATCGAAAACGCCGCGCGCGCGCAGCTCGGCGCGCAGCGCCAGCAGCACGTAGAACATCACCCCCACCCCGGCCAGGTTCTTGCTCGGGAATTCGCAGCCCGGCTGGTTGGGATTGACGATCACGTCGGCTTCGGGAAGCTGCGCCGCCGGCAGGTGATGGTCGGTGATCAGCACGCGCATGCCCAGCTCGTGCGCGCGGCGCACGCCGTCGATGCTGGCGATGCCGTTGTCCACGGTGATGATCCAGTGCGGGCGGCCCTGCGCGCGCTGCGCGACCAGATCCACCACGGCAGGCGACAGGCCGTAGCCGGTGGTGAAGCGGTTAGGTACCACGTAGTCCACGTGCGCGCCCAGCATGCGCAGCCCGCGCAGCGCCACCGCGCAGGCGGTGGCGCCGTCGCAGTCGTAGTCGGCCACCACGCACAGGGTCTGCCCGAGCGCGATGGCGTCGGCCAGCGCGCGCGCCGCGGCATCGGCATGCAGCAGCAGCGAGGGCGCCAGCAGCGCGCTCATCTGCGGCTGCGCCTGCTCGGGTTCGCTCACGCCGCGGCCGGCCAGCAGCCGGGCCAGCAGCGGGTGCAGGCCCGCGCTTTGCAGGCGGTGCACGTGGCGGGGAGAAGGGTCGCGGAAGACGAAACGCATGCCGGATCGGGAGGGTAGGGTCGGGAAACGGAAATCGGAAGACGGGAACGGGCGGCCGGCAATCGCGCCCCGCGGATCACAACGGGTCCAGCCAGGCACGCGCCGCGGCGTCGCGCCAGAAATGCCAGGAGCGCGAAGCGCGCAGTTCCAGGTCCACCCAGCTGCGCGAGCCGGCCAGCACCAGGCGCACCGCGACGTGTTCGCGCAGCGCGGCGGCCAGGCGCGAGGCGGCCTGGGCGTCGAGTTGCTCGCAGGCCTGCTCCGGCTGCAGCGCATCGCGGCTGCCGAGCTGGAGCACGTGCAGGGAATGTGGATGGCGCGACTCGCCCAGCGCGGGCAGCGCGTCCGCCAGCGCGCCCAGCCAGGCGCAGCCGCCGGAACGCCAGGCGGCGCTTTCGCGCTCGTCCAGCACGAAGGGGTTGGCGGGCAAGGCGCGCAGCACACCGCAACCGTGCAGCCACAGGGTGTTCACCTCGAGCAGGCCGGCCTCGCGCCGGGCCTCGTTCACCGCATGCCCGGCCCACACCATCTGGATCTCGGTAAGCAGGCGGCGCCACGGCGCGGCGGCCGCGCCGCCGGGCATCCAGCTCGAGGCGTTGCGGCCGACCGCGCGCAGCGGGTCGGCACTGAGCACCTGCTCCAGCGAGGGGTGGGACAGCAGCCAGCGCCCGGGACTCGGGGCATGCAGTTCCCAGGACGGCTCCTGCAACAGCGGCAGCACCGCCTGCAGCAGCGCCCCGGCCTGCTCCGCGCCGAGTTCGAGGTCTGCCGGATCGGCGAGTTGCAGGCTGTCGCGCCCGAGCACCAGGTGGGCCGGCCAGGCCAGCGCCCAGGGGCGCGACAGCGCCGGCAGGCCGGCGCCGGCGGCAGCCAGCGACCCCCAGGGGGCCTGCTGCTCGGGAACCTGAAGTTCCGGCTCGTCCAGGCCCAGCGCGCGGCGCATCCAGCGCTCGGCCGGGCTCAGCCAGGCGGCTTGAGCGTCCTCGCGCACCGCTTCGCGCGTGACGACATGGGCCATGCGCAGCGCGCGCAGCAGGCGCGGCAGGCGGCCGCCCTGCACCACCAGGCGCCAGGCCTCGGCGTCCAGCGCCGCAGTGTCGATCAACAACGTGTGCATGCGTGCATTATCGGCTGCACGCGGCCGGGGACCGGCGCTCGCCGGTCCGCCGTGGCTTCGCTTACAGCGTGCGCGAGTTCAGCGCCCGGGCGCGCTGCAGCATCGCCAGCAGTCCGCGCAGGGCCTCGCGCACCGGCTGGCCGGTGACGACGGCCGGGCGCAGCGCCGGCTGGCCCACGCTGCGCGGAGCCTCGGGAATCCATGCGCCGCGGCGCAGCATGACCGAAGCGGGGGTCGCGCAAGCCTGCGCGGGAAGGGAGAACATGGAGACTGCGGAACGGGTTTTCATGATGTGCCTCATGGTTTACCCGAATCGTAGGGTATTCCCTAGGCCTTAGGGTCCCGAAAATTGTCGCAGCGCACCAATCTCATCGCGAAACCCCGACTTCCCCGTCCCGAAAACCAATCAGAGCAATTCGGTCATGCGCGAAGCCGCCTCGCGCAGGGCGGGAAGGTGCTCCAGCATCTGCGCCAGGGACATGCGCGCCACCGGTGCGTGCACGGCCATGGCCGCGCGCACCTCGCCGCCGCGGTCGCGCACCGGCACCGCCACCGCGACCAGTCCGGGAATGAATTCCTCGTTGTCCACCGAATAGCCCTGCTCGGCGATGCGCTCGCAATCGGCGCGCAGCGCAGCCGCCTCGGTGAGTGTGTTCGGCGTCAGGGCCTTGAGGGTGAGCTGGCCCAGCACGCGCGCGCGCCGCTCCCGGCTCATCGAGGCGAGGAACAGCTTGCCGCTGGCGGTGCAGTGCAGCGGCACATGCACGCCCACGTCCAGGGTCAGGCGCCAGGGCCAGGGCGCCTCGACCCGATCCAGGTACATCACTTCCACCCCGTCCAGGGTGGTGAAGTTGCAGGTCTCGCCCACGCGCGCCACCAGGTCCGTGAGCACGCCGTGGCGCAGGCCGCGCACCGTCGAGTGCGACAGCGAATCGAAGGCCAGCTTGCGCAGCGAGGGCCCGACGGCGAAGTGGCGCTCGTCGATGTCGCGAACGATGTAGCCCAGTTCCAGCAACTGATTGCACAGGCGGTGGGCAGTGGCCTTGGGCAGGCCCAGCGCCTGCGCCAGCTCGGCCAGGCTGAGCGCCCGCCCGGCGTCGGCGATGAAGGACAGCAGGCGCAGGCTGCGCTCGGCCGAGGAACTCGTGGCAGCGCTGTCGGAGCCTTCCTGAGCGGGCATGGTGCGTGCGGAAATGGCTGTTGTCTCGGACATGTCGAAAAAGTATTTTTGAAACGTTGCGTTCCACTTTTAACCTAACTACCATCCCGTCCAAGGGCCCTGGGAAGATCGGACGAAGCCCTTTCGCAAGCAAGCGGACAACGAGGCATCGAGGAGCTGGTGGATGGCTGAGCAGTTCGACTACATCGTAGTAGGCGCGGGTTCCGCGGGTTCGACGCTGGCGGGAAGGCTGAGCGAGGACGCGAACACGCGCGTGCTGCTGCTGGAGGCAGGGCCCGCCGACCGCTCCTTCTGGATCCACCTGCCCATCGGCTACGGCAAGACCATGTGGAGCAAGCGCTACAACTGGTGCTTCCACACCGATCCCGACCCGAACATGAACGGGCGGCGCATCTACTGGCCGCGCGGCAAGACCCTCGGGGGTTCGAGCTCGATCAACGGCCTGATCTACATCCGCGGCCAGCGCGAGGACTACGACCATTGGGCCGAGCTGGGCAACGAAGGCTGGGGCTACGACGACGTGCTTCCGTATTTCGTGCGTAGCGAGTACAACCAGCGCGGCGCCAGCGCCTACCACGGCGGCAGCGGCCCGCTGAAGGTCTCGGACGTCGGCGCGCGCCACGAACTGATCGAGGCCTTCATCGAGGGCGCGGGGCACAACGGCGTGCCGCGCACCGAGGATTTCAACGGCGAGCGCCAGGAAGGCGCCGGCTATTACCAGCTGACCACCTGGCGCGGCTGGCGCTGCAGCGCGGCCAAGGCCTACCTCGCCCCGGCGCGTTCGCGGCCCAACCTGCGCGTGCTGACCCAGGCGCAGGCCACCTCGCTGATCCTGGAGGGCGGCCGCGCGGTGGGCGTGCGCTACATGCGCCACGGGCGCCTGTGCGAGGCGCGCTGCGACGGCGAGGTACTGCTCAGCGCGGGCGCCCTGCTGTCGCCGCAATTGCTGCAACTGTCGGGCATCGGGCCGGCCGAGCATCTGCGCAGCCTGGGCATTCCGGTGGCGGTGGACCTGCCCGGCGTGGGCGAGAACCTGCAGGACCACCTGCAGATGCGCCTGATCTACGAGTGCACGCGCCCGATCACCACCAACGACCAGTTGCGCAGCCTGTTCGGACGCACGCGCCTGGGCCTGCAGTGGCTGTTCGCGCGCAGCGGCCCGCTGGCCGTGGGCATCAACCAGGGCGGCTGCTTCATGCGCGCGCTGCCCGAGGAGGCGGCCACGCCGGACATCCAGTTCCACGTGGCCACGCTCTCGGCGGACATGGCCGGCGGCGCGGTGCACCCCTTCTCCGGGTTCACGCTGTCGGTCTGCCAGTTGCGCCCGGAGTCGCGTGGGCGGGTGCGCATCCGCAGCACCGACCCCTTCGAGGCTCCGTCGATGCAGCCCAATTACCTGGCCACCGACCTGGACCGGCGCACCGCGGTGGCGGCCGTGCGCGCGGCGCGGGCCATCGCCGCCTCGCCGGCCATGCGCCCCTACGTGAAGCGCGAGTTCAAGCCCGGACCGCAGACCGACGGCGATGCCGCGCTGCTCGAGTTCTGCCGCGACAACGGCGCCACCATCTTCCATCCCAGCGGCACCTGCCGCATGGGCGCGGATCCGCTGGCCGTGGTCGACGCCCGGCTGCGCGTGCACGGTGTCCGGGGCCTGCGCGTGATCGACTGCTCGGCCATGCCCACGTTGGTGTCGGGCAACACCAACGCCCCGGCCATCATGATGGCCGAAAAGGCGGTGGACATGATCCGCGCCGACGCGGCGCGCGCCTGAGGCGAAGCGCCGGGCCGCGCCCCTCAAGGCTCGCGCAACCAGTGGGCCATGGCCTGCGCGAGTTGCAGCTGGGCCCATCGCGCGGCGGCCACACCGCCGCCCATGCTGACGAAGCCGTGCGCCAGCCCGCGGTACTCGACCAGCACCGTCGGCGTGCCGGCGCGCTGCAGCGCCAGCGCGAAGGCCTCGCCCTCGTCCCGCAGGGGATCGTGGGCGGCGAGTTGCACCAGGGTCGGCGGCAGGCCCGACAGGTCGCCGAGCAACGGCGCGCCGCGGAAGTCGGGCGCCCTCCCCTCGGGTCCGAAGTAGTGCCGGGAAAAGTACTGCATGGTCCGCAGGGATAGCGTCGGCCCGTCGGCGTGGCTGCGCAGCGAGGCGTAGCCGGCGTCGTGCCCCCCGGCCGCCGGCGGATACACCAGGGCCTGCGCGCGCAGTGGCGGCGAGCCGGCGTCGCGCGCCAGCATCGCCGACACCGCGGCGAGCACCGCGCCCGCGCTGTCCCCGGCCACGCCGAGGCGCCCGCCGTCGACGCCGAGCTCGGAGGCGTGAGCGGCGACCCAGCGCAGGGCGGCCCAGGCATCGTCGACCGCGGCCGGGAAGGGATGCTCGGGAGCCAGCCGGTAGTCCACGGAGACGACCGCCGCGCCGCTGTCCACGCACAGGCGCCGGCACACGCTGTCGTAGCCGTCCAGGTCGCCGAGCACGTAGCCGCCGCCGTGGAAATAGACGATGCAGGCCGGTGCAGTCCCGACCGCATGGGGCCGGTACAGGCGCAGCGCCGGAACCACGGAGTCCGCGGCGATGTCGCGCACCGCGCAGGGAGCCGGCGCCACGTCGGCCGCGGCGAGTATCTGGCGGTACACGCCGCGGCAGGCGGCGGGAGGGACATCGGCAAGGTCGGGAGCCCCGCTCGCGCGCGCGGCGGCGACGAGCGCGGCCAGTTCAGGATCGAGTGCAAGCATGTGCGCGGCCCTCATAGGTAGGTCGAGGCCAGTCCGCCGTCCACCGGCAGGTTGACGCCGCTGATCCAGCGCGCATCGTCGGAGCACAGGAAGGCGATGACCGGCGCGATCTCGTCGGCAAGCGCCGGCCGCTTCATGCGGTGCGCGTCCCGGCTCACGCGATCCGGCCCCAGCATGGTCACGAAATCCCCCAGGATCGGCGTCATGACCGGCCCCGGCGCGACGCAGTTCATGCGCACGCCATGCTCCAGGAACCACGGCTGCGACTGGGTGAGAGTCCACACGATCAGAGCCTCCTTGAAGTACTGGTAGCAACTCTCCTGGGCGACCGGATGGCGCGCCAGGTAGTCCAGCCCCGCGCCGAAATCCGCGGTACGCGCCAGGTCCTTGTGCGCCTCCAGCCGGGCCGGCCATTCCGCCCCGAGGATCGACGCCACGTTGACGATGCTGCCGCCCTGCGGCATGCGCCCGAGCACGGCCTGCGTCAGATGGCGCAACCCCAGATAGTTGACCCGCGCGACCCGATCGGCCGGCGCCGTGCCGGGCACCCCGGCCACGTTGGCCAGGCCGTCGATGCGCGCCGGAAGTTCCCGCACGGCGGCATCGATGGCCCGCGGCTCCGAGAGGTCCGCCTTGACGAATCCATCGAGGCTGATCGCCGCCTCGCCGAGGTCGATACCCACGACCCGGGCGCCGCGCTCACGCAGCAGGCGCGCGGTCTCGGCGCCGATTCCCGAACTGACTCCGGTGACCACGAGGGTCTTTCCTGCAAGCTTCATCTCCATCTCCTGGGTTGTCCAAACGTTCGTAGGGTCGGAATGCTCTCAAGAAAACGCCGGGCCGCCCCAAGTTTTCTTGACCCCCACGGGGGGCGGGCTGGGCGCAGCCCGGCCCTGGGGGCGCTCAGAAGGGGTACGGCGACGCCGACTCCTTCACCGTGAACCACTTCCAGGTGCTGAACACCTCCCAGTCCGCGGGGCCGCCGTGGCTGGCGCCGTTGCCGGCCACGCCGGGGCCGCCGAAGGGATTGACGGCGTCGTCGTTCACGGTCTGGTCGTTCACGTGCACCATGCCGGCATCGAGTTGCCGGGCCAGGCCCATGGCGCGCCCGAGCGACGGCGAGATCACGGCGGCGGCGAGTCCGCCGCGGCTGTCGTTGGCGATACGCACGGCCTGCTCGTCGCTGTCGAAGGCAATCAGGTTGACCACCGGGCCGAAGGTCTCCTCGTCGTAGCCGGGCATGCCCGGGCCCACTCCGCTGAGCACCGTGGGCTGGTAGAACAGCCCTTCGTAGGCGCCACCGGCGAGCAGGCTCGCCCCCGCGGCCACGCTGGCCTGCACGCTCGCATGCACGCGATCGCGCTGGCGTGCGTCGATCAGCGGGCCCAAGGCCACCTGGCCGGAAGCGCCGTCGCCCAACGGCAACTGCCGCGCCTTGGCCACCAGGCGCTGCGCCACCGCGTCGAGCAGCGAGGCGTGCACCAGCACCCGATTGGAGGCCATGCAGATCTGCCCCTGGTGCAACCAGGCTCCCCAGGCGATGTTGCTGGCCGCCACGTCCGGGTCGGCATCGTCCAGCACGATCAGCGAGTTGGTGCCGCCCAGTTCGAGGGAGAGCTTTTTCAGGTGCCTCCCGCCCAGCTCGCCGATACGCCGCCCCACGGCCGCCGAGCCGGTGAAGGAAATCAGCGCCACGGCCGGATCGACGACCAGCGCCTCGCCGACCTCGGCGCCGCCGGGAAGCACGTGCAACACGCCTTCGGGCAGGCCGGCGAGTTCGAACAGGCGCGCCAGCAGGAAGCCGCCGCTGACGGGAGTGCGGGGGTCGGGCTTGACGATCACCGCGTTGCCCATGGCCAAGGCCGGCGCGACCACGCGCAGGGCCAGAATCAGCGGAAAGTTGAAGGGGGAGATGACCCCGACCACCCCCAGGGGCACGCGCTGCGCCAGGCTCAAGCGGCCGGGCACGCTGGGAAGCACCTGGCCTTGCGCCTGCAGCGGCAGGCTCGCGGCGATGCGGCAGAAGGCGATGGCCTCCCGCAGCTCGTGCTGCCCCTTGGGCAGGATGCCTCCGGTCTCCCGGGTCACGTAGCGGGCTAGTTCGTCGAAGTGCAGTTGCAGCAGATCCGCCGCGCGCAGGAACACGGCGGAGCGTTCGCGCGGCGCCATGGCCCACCATGCGGGCTGTGCCTGGCGCGCGAGGCTCGCCGCGCCGCTCACGTCCTGCGCAAGCGCGAGCCCCACGCGGCCGAGTTCCGCGCCGGTGGCCGGCTCGATGACGGCCGCGCTGGCCGAGGCGGCGCGCCAACCGCCGCTGAACAGGCGCTCGCTCCACAGGGAATGCTGAAGGAAGGTGGTATCGCTCATCGATGCTCCCGGTTGCGGCGCGAACCCCGCGCCGTTCCCCTGCCTTGCGCAAGCACCATGCCAGGCAAGCCCATGCTGCACTGCGCAAGATGCCCTGCCGCTTCGTGGTCGCGGGACCTGCGCCGCCGACGCGGCCGATGCGCCGCGCCGCAGCACCGGGTTTACGCGCAGCCGGCGAATTCACCAATTGATCAACAATTCGCCGAACCACCTGAAGACTCTCATGTCTTGAGCAACTGCCGATGCCACGCTCCCCGAGGATTTCCCTGGCCGAGGTCTCGCGTTCCAGCGGCGGCCTGCTGCGCCGCGGCGACACCGCGCACGACGATCCCGCGCACCCGCCCACGCTGGGCGACCTGACGGAGTCGCTGTTCTTCTCCCCCGGCGACGGGCGCATCTGGCTGCAGGACCAGCGCATGGTGCTGCTGCACGGGGCAGCCTTCGGACATCTGCGCCGCGAACTCATCGACACCCTCGGCGCGGACAAGGCGCGCGGCCTGCTCACCCGTGCCGGCTACCTGTCCGGCACGCGCGACGCGCAATTGGTGCGAGGGCGCTGGCCCGACGGCGACCTGCTGTCGGTGTTCCTGGCTGGAACCCGCCTGCACGCGCTGGAAGGCGTGGTCAAGGTCACCCCCCTGGCCGTGGCATTCGACAAGCTGCGCGGAACCTACGAGGGCGAATTCCGCTGGGACCATTCGGTGGAAGCCGACGAACATCTGGCCGCCTACGGCGTGGGCACCGAATGCGCCTGCTGGAACCAGATCGGATACGCCATCGGCTACGTGACCACCTTGTTCGGCCAATTGGTGGTGTTTCGCGAAGTCGAGTGCCGGGCCGCGGGCGCGCCGGCCTGCCGCGTGGTGGGCCGCCACGCCGCGGCCTGGGGCGACGTGCGCGAGGACCTGCATCATCTGCACGCCCAGGGCTTTCACAGTCCGGCCCCGCGCGCCCGCGCGCCGGCCCCGCACGCGGCGAGCACCCAGGAGGGCGCGACCGCCGCGACGCAGGCGCCCACGGGCCTGGTGGGAGCGTCGTCGGCCTTTCATTCCGCCTGCCACCAGCTTGCCCGGGTGGCGCGCACCCAGGCCACGGTGCTGTTCACCGGGGAGTCCGGCGTGGGCAAGGAGGCTTTCGCACGCCAGCTCCACGCCACGGGGCCGCGTGCCCAGGCGCCCTTCGTGGCCGTGAACTGCGCGGCGATCCCGGAGACCCTGCTGGAGTCCGAATTGTTCGGCGTGGAACGCGGCGCCTTCACCGGCGCCACGCGTTCTCGCCCCGGGCGATTCGAGCGCGCCGATCGCGGCACCCTGTTCCTCGACGAGATCGCCACGCTGAGCCTGACCAGCCAGGGCAAGCTGCTGCGCGCCTTGCAGGAGGGGGAGGTCGAGCGCGTGGGGGGCACGCGCACGCTGCGCGTGGACGTGCGCGTGGTCGCCGCGACGAATGTGGACTTGCAGCAGGAAGTGCGTGCCGGGCGGTTCCGCGAGGACCTGTACTACCGGCTCAACGTCTACCCCATCCACCTGCCGCCGCTGCGTGATCGGCGCGACGACGTACCGCTGCTGATGGACCACTTCCTGCAGGTCGAGTCGCGCCGGCACGCACGCACGCCCAAGGGCTTCAGCCAGCGGGCGATGCGCGCGATGATGCACTACGCCTTTCCAGGCAACATCCGCGAGCTGCAGAACCTGATCGAGCGTGGCGTGATTTCCTGCGACGACGGAGAGGCCATCGACCTGCCCCACATGTTTCGTCGCGAACAGCTGCCCGACGACTTGCTGTTGTCCGTGGGCAGCGACGGCAACCTGCAGCCCGAATCCGCGCCGGGCCGCAGCCTGCGGGAGGCCGTGGCGGACGCGCTGGAAGGCGGGCCCGGCTCCCTGCACCGCATCGAACAGCGCCTGCTGCGGGAGACCCTGCAGGCGCATGGGGGCAACGTCGCGGCGGCGGCGCGCGACCTCGGGCTCACGCGGGCGCAGTTCGCGTACCGCTTGCGCCGGGGCGAGCAGGCGCCGGAGCCTCGCCGGCGCGGGCGCAAGGCGGATGCAGCCTCGTAACAAGTTTTTGCATTTCCTCGCCATCGGCTGTCGCGGATGCGCTCGCGCATCGCGTTATGGCCCGCAATGCATGCAGATTGTTCCGATCGCTCACGTTGCGGAGTCCTTCCATGAACCGACGAATCCTTCCCGCCCCCGCCTTGCCCTGCCGGCAGGTGGTGCGATGAAAACCCAACTGCCCGCGCGGCGCGTGCTGGGCACGCTGCTCGCCGTCGCGCTGCTGCTCAGCCTCGGCGGCTGCTACGTGCTCGTGCCCGGGCCCGGCTACTACGGCTACCACGGCGGCTGGCATCACCGCGGCGACGACGACCGTTGAGCGCCTGAACCCGGCCTTCCCTTTCCCGTTCCATCATCCAGCCACGAAACCATGATGAACAAGCTCCCGAGTCTTTCCCCGCGCGGCCTGCGCCGCGCCGCCGCCGCCGGCGCGCTGCTGGGTCTGAGCCTGACCGCCGGCGTGGCCTACGCGGATTTCGACGACCACCCCCGTCTGGTGGCCGCCGACCGCGAGGCCTATCAGGCGATGATGCAACTGCGCGCCGCCAGCAACGGCCCGGCCGCCTTTGGCGGACACCGCGACCGCGCGCTGCGCCTGCTGGAGCAGGCGCGCCGGGAAATCCACGAGTCCGCGCGCTTCGCGGACCACCACCGTGATTGAGCGCGCCCGGACCTGGCGGCGCCGCGCGGCGCCCTGGCTGCTGCTGGCCGGGGCGGCCGGCCTGGGCGGCTGCGTGCAGGCACCGCCCGCGCAGCGCCCGGCAGCGGTGGTCGTGCCCGCGCGCTCGCCGCTGGACGGACACCCTCATCTCATCGCCGCGATGCACGCCGTCGACGCGCAGATCGCCCAGCTGCGCGCCGCGCGCAATGGCGACGACGGTTTCGGCAGACATCGCGGGCACGCGATCCAGCTGGCGCTGCAGGCGCGCGCGGAAATCTACCGCGCAGCCGTGTTCGCGGACCGCCACCCCTGAGACCGGGGCGCGGCGCACGCGCATCCGGGCGAAAAAAAAGCCTCGCGTCGCCGCGAGGCTTTTTTTCGCCGGCCCGCCGCGAACGGCGGGGCCGGGACGTCCGCGCTCAGATGGTGCGGATGTTCGTGGCTTGCGGGCCCTTGGGGCCGCTCTTGACCTCGAACTGCACGTTGGCGCCTTCGGCCAGTGTGCGGAAGCCGCCGTCGTTGCGGATTTCGCTGTGGTGCGCGAACAGGTCCTTGCCGCCGTCGCTGGGAGCGATGAAGCCGAAGCCCTTGCCGTCGTTGAACCACTTCACGATGCCGGTCTGAATAGTCATGCTGTTTCCTTGGAATTGAAAGATGGACATACCAACTCCTCACGCGTCGAAGGCGCGGGGAGACAGAAACACTCAAGAACTATCAGCGGGGTGTGGGGCTGAAGCTAGCCGCTCGCGAAACATGGCCCTGGGAAGGCCGGCGGGGCTGCAGACGAGACCTTGGAAGAACGGTCTTGTGCGAATCTATGCGTAGGATCGTACCACCTTTCCTTTGCCCGCAGGGGCCCGCGTCCGCCTCACGCATGCTGCGCCGCGGCGACAGGTGTGCTTGAACTTTTCCATTTCATCGCCTTCGCCGCGAATTTTTTTCGATCTCGGCCCTAAGCAGGACGAAAATCGACAAAAAACTCAGCGACTCGCCAAGCAGAATTCCTGCAGATCCCACAACTCGCGAGTCCTGCCATGCTCAACGCCCCCAAGCTGCAGCTTCCCTTGCCGCCCGACGCGCCGGCGCCGCGGGCGCGTCGGGGCGCGACCCAGACCTTCCTGACCCACGCCGCGCGCAGCAAGGCCTTCCACGGCTTCGTCAACCCGCCGATCTACCGCGGCTCCACGGTCCTGTTCGAGAGCATGGACGACCTCGTGCACGGGCGCGCGGAATTCACCTACGGCCGCAAAGGCAATCCGAGCCTGCGAGCGCTGGAACAAGCCTGGTCCGAGCTGGCGGGCGCCGCGGGCACCATCCTGTGCGGCTCGGGGCTGGCGGCGATCACCACCGCGCTGCTCAGCGTGGCCAGGGCGGGGGACCACCTGCTGGTGGCCGACACTGTGTACGGCCCCGTGCGCGAGCTCTGCGACGGCCTGCTGGAGCGCTTCGGTGTCGAGGTCAGCTACTTCCCGCCCGATCCGGGCGAGACCTTCGGGGATTATTTCCGCAACAACACGGCGGCCGTCTATCTGGAGTCCCCGGGTTCGCTGACCATGGAAATCCAGGATGTTCCGGGCCTCGCATCCGTGGCGCACGAGCATGGCGCCTGCGTACTCATGGACAATACCTGGTCGACGCCGCTTCTATTCGACGCCCACGGCGCCGGCGTGGACATATCCATCGAAGCCGGAACCAAATATCTCGGAGGGGCTTCGGATCTCTTGCTGGGCGTGGCCAGCGCCAATGCCGCCTATTGGCCCATGCTGCAAAAGACCCACAATATGCTGGGGTGCATAGCCGGCCCCGAGGATGTATTCCTGGCGCTGCGCGGATTCCGCACCCTGGATTTGCGCATCCGGGAGTCCGGCAGGCGCGCGCTGGAGCTGGCGCAGTGGCTGCGAGCCCGCCCCGAGGTGTGCAGCGTGCTGCACCCGGCCTTCGAACAAAGCCCCGGGCATGGCTACTGGAAACGCGACTATCATGGCGCCAGCGGCCTGTTCTCTGTCGTCCTGGAGCCGTTTTCCCAGCAGGATCTCGCACGCATGCTCGACGGATTATCCCTGTTCGGCATGGGATATTCCTGGGGCGGATTCGAAAGCCTGATCACCCCCATTGATCACGATCTCGTGCGCACCGCCAGCCCCTGGTCGCATACCGGCCCCACGCTGCGCCTGTATATCGGCCTGGAGGATGTCGAGGATTTGAAGCAGGACCTCGCGGACGGATTTTCCCGGTTGACCGGGAACCGCTGAATCGAGCATGTTCAAACCACGGAGACCCAGCATGAAAGCTACCCACAAGAACCCCCTCGCCACCCCTGCCGCGGAACCGCCGATGGCCGGCCGCCGCACGCTGCTGGGCGCCGCCGCCCTCGGCGCCCTCGGGCTTGTCGGCCTGCCCGCCCACGCCGATCCCGCCGGGCTTTGGAAGCGCATCCAGGCCCGCAAGGAACTGCTCGTCGGTCTGGAAGGCACCTACCCCCCGTTCAACTACGTGGACAAGCACGGTCAGCTGACCGGCTTCGAGGTCGAGTTCGCCAAGGCCCTGGCCGCGCAGATGGGCCTGGGCGCCAAGTTCGTGCCCACGCCCTGGTCGGGCATGCTCGCCGGCCTGGATGCGGCCCGCTTCGACGTGGTGATCAACCAGGTCACCATCACCCCGGAGCGCGAGAAGAAATACCTGTTCAGCAAGCCCTACACGGTGTCGGGCGCGCAGATCCTGGTGCGCAAGGGCGACCAGAACAAGTACGCCACCATCGCCAGCCTGGACGGCCGCGCCGTGGGCGTGGGCCTGGGCTCCGACTACGAAGCCTGGCTGAAGAAGAACGCGCCCAAGGTGCGCATCCAGACCTACTCGGGCCTCAACACCGCGCTGCAGGACCTGGAGATCGGCCGTGTGGACGCGATCATCAACGACCGCCTGGAATCGGCCTACCTGCTCAAGCACACCGACGGACGCGTGGTGGCCGCGGGGCAGCCCTTCTCCAAGCAGTACTCGGGCATCGCCATGCGCCAGGGCCACCCCCAGCTGCAGGCCCACGTCGACGCCGCGCTGGAGGCCCTGCGCAAGGACGGCAAGCTCGCGGCGATCTCCACCCAGTGGTTCGGCATGGACATCTCGCGCTGAACCATGAACAGCGGTCTGCAACTGGTCTGGGAGTCGCTCCCCCTGCTGGCGCAGGGGGCCGGCTACACCATCGTGCTCAGCGTGGGGAGCATGGCCATCGGGCTGCTGATCGGGCTGGCCGTGGCCCTGGCGCGGCTGTACCCCGTGCCGGGGCTGAGCCAGCTGGCGTCGTTTTTCGTCTCCTTCATCCGCGGCACGCCGCTGCTGGTGCAGCTGTTCCTGATCTACTACGGACTGGGACAACTGGGCCTGCGCCTCGACCCCATTCCCTCGGCCTTCCTGGGCTTCAGCCTGAACATCGGCGGCTACACCTCGGAGATCATCCGCTCGGCCATCCTCTCGGTCGACCACGGGCAGTGGGAAGCCGCGCAGTCCATCGGCATGTCGCAGCCGCTGACCCTGCGCCGGGTGATCCTGCCGCAGGCCGCGCGGGTGGCGCTGGCGCCGCTGGGCAACAGCTTCATCAGCCTGGTCAAGGACACCTCGCTGGCGGCGACCATCCAGGTTCCCGAGCTGTTCCGGCAGGCCCAGTTCATCACCGCGCGCACCTTCCAGGTGTTCACCATGTACCTGGCCGCAGCCGCCATCTACTGGGTGCTGTCGAGCATCCTGGCCCGGGGCCAGACGGGTCTGGAGAACAAGTTCTCCGCCTACGTGCGGCGCGGGTAGCGCGTCGCGGAAATCCCATGCACGACACGATGATCGAGATCAAGGGCCTGCGCAAGGCCTTCGGCGAGACGGAGATCCTGCACGGGATCGACCTCGGCGTACGCAAGGGCGAGGTGGTGGCCATCATCGGCCCCAGCGGCTCGGGCAAGACTTCGCTGCTGCGCTGCCTGAACTGCCTGGACGAGCCCACCGCGGGCTCCATCCGCGTGAACCAGGTGGTGATCGACGCGGCGCTGCCGCTCAGGCGCCAGAAGGCCGCGGTGCGCGAGTTGCGCCAGCACGTGGGCTTCGTGTTCCAGAACTTCAACCTGTTCCCGCACCGCACGGCCCTGCAGAACGTGGCCGAGGGCCTGATCCACGTGAAAGGGCAGCCCGCGCAAGCCGCGCTGGAAAGCGCCCGCGCGATGCTCGCCAAGGTGGGGCTGGAGAACAAGCGCGACCAGTACCCCTCGGCGCTCAGCGGGGGACAGCAGCAGCGCGTGGCCATCGCGCGCGCGCTGGCCATGAACCCCGACGTGATCCTGTTCGACGAGCCGACCTCGGCGCTCGATCCGGAACTCGTCGGCGAAGTGCTCGCGGTGATGCGCGCGCTGGCCGGGGAGCACCGCACCATGGTGGTGGTCACCCACGAGATGAACTTCGCGCGCGAGGTGGCCGACCGCACCGTGTTCATGGACGGCGGCTCCATCGTCGAGCAGGGGCCGTCGAAGGAATTGTTAGCGGCTCCCCGCGAAGCGCGCACCCGCAAGTTTCTCGGGCGCCTGATGGAAGGCCGCTGAGGGCCCCGACCGGGAAGCCGCCGATGGACAAGTTCGACCGCGAGATCCTGCGCCATCTCCAGCGCGATGCCGACCTGCCCATGGCCCGGATCGCCGAGGCCATCGGCATCTCCCCGGCCGCCTGCTGGCGGCGCCTGCAGCGCCTGCAGGAAGCCGGCGTGGTGCGCAGGAAGGTGGCCATCCTCGACGACGCCAAGCTCAACGCGGGGGTCACGGTGTTCGTGTCCATCCGCACCAGCGATCACTCCTCGGCCTGGGTCAAGGCCTTCTCCAGCGCGCTGCAGGACATCGAGGAAATCGTCGAGATCTACCGCATGAGCGGCGAGGTCGACTACCTGCTGAAGATCAAGGTGCCGGACATCAAGGCCTACGACGGCATCTACCGCAAGATCATCGAGCGCATGAACTTCCTGGACGTGAGCTCGAGCTTCGCGATGGAACAGATCAAGTCGACCACGGCGCTTCCGCTGTCCTACCTCGAACTGGACTGACGCTGCCGCGGCGCGCCGCGGCAGCCCACCCTCCCTGCGCACCCCGCCATGTCCCACGCCTGGTTCGTGCTGGCCGACCTGCTCGGCACATTCGCCTTCGCGCTCAGCGGCGCCACCGCCTCCATCGAGCGCAGGCTGGACCTGTTCGGCGTGGGGGTCGTGGCCTTCGTCACGGCCTGCGGCGGCGGCATCCTGCGCGACCTGTGCCTGGGGGTGACGCCGCCCGCCGCCCTGGTGGCCTGGCGGTACCTGGCGGTGGCCCTGCTGGCCTGCGCCATGGCGCTGTGGTCGCAGGGCCCGATCCGGCGCCTGCGCCATCCGGTGCTGGTGTTCGACGCCGTCGGACTGGGATTCTTCGCCGTCACCGGCGCCCACGCGGCGCTGCTGCGCACCCACGACGTGGAACTCGCGCTGCTGCTGGGCGTGGCCACCGCGGTGGGCGGAGGCGTGATGCGCGACGTGCTGCTCAACCGGGTGCCGGCGATCCTGCAGCGCGAGATCTACGCCCTGGCCGCGCTGCTGGGCGCCGGCGTGCAGGTGGCCGGTCAGTGGGCCGGGTGGGCTCCCGACTGGACGCCCTGGCTGGGCGCGTTCAGTTGCGCCGCGCTGCGCTTCCTGGCCTTGCGCCGGGGCTGGCGCCTCCCGCTGGCGCGCAGCGCGGACCGGCTGCGTGGCGACTGATTTCCGGGACGCGTCCGGACACAACTGCGCGGAGGCCCTGCCCCTACGATGCACGCAGGCGGCTCGTGCCGCCCGCAACTTTTTCAGGACCCGGCATGAATCGACTGCAAGCCCGGCACCGCGGCGCACGCGCGCGGATGGTGCCCTACGCCGCGCTGGCCGCGCTGGCCCTGGCCGCCGCCGGCCTGGTGGGCTGGCTGCTCGGGCAGCAGGCCAGGCCAGGCGTCACGGCGCCACCGGTGCTGTTCGACGCGCCAAGTTTTCGCGGACTCATCAACCAGAACGGCGTTCAGTTGTCGTCGGCCGATTTGCGCGGCAAGGTGCAGGTGGTGACCTTCCTGTTTCCCTACTGCAATACCTTCTGCCCGGTGATCGCCGCGCACCTGGTGGGCTTCGAGAACCTGTTGGCCGCCACGCCGCTGGCGCGGCGGGTCGACGTGGTGGCCTTCGACGTCGACCCCGGCGACACCGGGCCGCGCCAGATGCGGGCCTTCCTGCGCGAGTACGGCTGGAACCCCGCCAGCCCCCGCTGGCAGTACCTGACCGGCCGGCCCACGCAGATCCGCCGGATCGTCACCGGCGGCTACCACGTGGACTATCAGAAAGTGCAGGACTCCGGCTCCGGCAGCGCCGCGCCCGCACCCACGGCCACGCCCGCGCTGGCGGTGGCCGGCGCCGATCCCCAGCCCATCGTGGCCAACCCGCTGGCGCAGCGCGCCGACGTCGACTACGACATCACCCACGAGGACGTGCTGATGATCGTCGACCCGCAGGGGCGCGTGCGCAGGATCTACGACCAGGCCGACGCGGTGGGCGCCCAGCGCCTGCTGCGCGAGGTGCGTTCCGTGCTGGCTCGGTCGCACTGAACCGGCGTGAACGTTCTGACAACGGGACACTTCCCTGCGGGCACGCGCGAGCACATCGCTCAGCAAGCCGTTCCGCGGTGACCGCTGTGACACCAGCGAGGCCTGATCGGGATGCGGCATCGCCGGCATGCGCAACCGACTCATCCACGGCTACCTGACGGTCAATCCCGAGATCGTCCGGGATAGGGTCACGACGGTCGCGTAGCCGGCGTCCTGTCGCTCGGCCCCGCCTTTCTCCACCCATCGGCGCGGCGGGGCCATCGATGGCGTTGCTGTCGTTGATTACAATGCTATCGTTTTCCACGACAGGGCACGACCCGGGAGTGCGCCATGGCCAGCATCACGATCCGAAATCTGGACGATGACATCAAGCGCAGGTTGAGGGTTCGCGCAGCCATGCACGGGCGATCCATGGAAGAGGAGGCACGCGAGATCCTGCGCCGAGTCATGAACGAAAGCACGCCACCGCGCGACCTCGCCGCGGCGATTCGATCGCGTCTGACTCCGGCGGCCCGCGCGGACCTTCAACTGCCAGTTCGCGAGCCAATGCGCGAGCCGCCGAACTTCGGCCGAGACAGCGAGGCATGATCATCCTCGATACCAACGTCCTGTCCGAGCTGCTGCGTCCATCGCCCGCCTGGCAGGTACAGGCGTGGCTGTCGGCACAGGACGGCACGCAGGTCTACTTCACGGCGATCGGCGAAGCCGAACTGCGACACGGCGTGGCGATCATGCCGGCCGGCAAACGCCGGGCCGAGCTTTCGAACGCGATCGAAGGCATGCTCGGCGACGACTTTCGAGACCGCATCCTGCCCTTCGACCGCGCTGCTGCTCGCGCCTACGCCTCCATCGCCGCCGAGCGCCGCGCCGCGGGTCGGCCCATCAGTCAGTTCGACTGCCAGATCTGCGCAATCGCCCGCGCCAACGACGCCATGATCGCGACCAGAAATACCGCCGACTTCGAGGGCTGCGGAGTCGTCTTGGTCGACCCGTGGGGCGCCCCCGCGGCCTCCTGACCCCAGGGCACTGGGCAGGCTTCGGGTGGTGGCTCGCCAAGGACGGCGACAATGGGCACTGGATCGTGACGATGGCCGCGCGTCCCGGATCGCCCGTCTCGGTAACGCCGACAACCCGAGGGCTTCCATCGCCCTCGTAACCTGCTCGCGTTGAAGGTCGCCACGTGGCCGCACGTGGGGCCAGGCCCTACCGGAGCTCCGCCACGTGACCGTGATCGCGATCTACCAGCCCCCTGCCGGGGAAGACGAGGTCCGGCTTGAACGGGAGACCGTCTGGCTCCGGTTGGAGCAGATGGCGGAGTCGTTCGGCCGCGCCCCACCGTCGTGGGGCGCCACGCTCGGAACGTGTTGGCCGACGAAAAACTCGAGCGTGAGAGCACTGTGCAAAATCTGCACATGACCGGCTCCGACAAGCCCGTCGGCGTCGTTCAGAAAGCCGTCCGGCTGTGATGCCAGCGCTGCGTGATCAGGCGATCCTCGGGCATATCGCGGCGCCCGCCACGAAGCTTCCTCGCTTCACCGCGCGCAGGACGGAAGGCGACTTCATGGCAGCCTCTCAAGAAAACGCCGGGCCGCCCCAAGTTTTCTTGACCCCCACGGGGGGCGGGCTGGGCGCAGCCCGGCCCTGGGGGCGCTCAGAAGGCGCGCGAGCAGCGTACGGAGAGCAAGTTGCTCTTGGTCGCAGAAAACTGCGCGGATCCGCCGCCCGTGGCGAAGTACTGGAGCCAGGCGATGGCCTGCGGATTGGCCGAATATTCGGTTGAACTCCAGTAAAACCCGCTCAGGCTCAGGCCGCTCGCGTCGACCAGATCGGACTGCGCGTTCTGCAGCGTAGGCGCCCCGGAACTACCACAAGCCGGGTTGCCGTAGCCCATCTCGCACACGGCCGGCAAGTACCAGTCCGAGTACCCGCCGATGGTCGCCTTGCACGCTCCCGCGGCATACTGGCTGAGGGGGATCGGCGCGTTGGTCGCATCGTTCTGGTAGTAGAGGTAGAGGTTGTTCGTGTCGCAAGCCCCGTCGGTGGCACCGTTGCAGGCGGACTGCCCGGCCACCTGCCCGGCGGTCGGGTCGGGCGACGACGACGTCGAGACCTCCGTGATGCCGTAGATGGCGTCGTTCGCCACGCCGCTCGAGCCGTTGGCGGCCCAGCGGATGCCCGTCGACTGGTCGCTCGTCGTGAGCACCTTGCCGCCGACGCTGGCGCTGGCCGGCGTGGTGTCGTCGAAGGCGTAGACGTAGCCGCCTTGGTCGATGCAGCCGTAGCCCAGCACCACGACGTCGGTGCTGACGGTATTGGTGTTGCTGCCGCTCACGCTGACGGCGGCCGGTACCGGCGCCGTGCCGGCGGTGCAGGGGTTGGTTCCATCGGACGTGGCGGTGGCCCCCGGCGTGAAGCTCACCGTGCAACTGGCGCCCGCGGCAAGCAGGCTCCCGCAGGTGGTGGTCATCGCGGTTCCGCTCGGTAGCGCCGCAGCCGGGACAACCGTGAGTGCGCTGGCCGTCACTGCGCCGGTGTTGGTGATGGTGATGCTGCGCGACAGGCCCGAGGCCGGAGTGCCGGCGATGCCGTATTCGGTCAGACCCGCGGTGCTCAACGCAAGCGTGGACACGCTGGCGGCGAGCGTGGTTGATGTGGGCGGCGGAGTCGTGGGCGGCGGAGTCGTGGGCGGCGGAGTCGTGGGCGGCGGAGTCGTGGGGGGTGGCGCCGTGCCGCCGGTCGGTGGCGTGGAACTCGTGCCGCCCCCACAGGCTGCGAGCAGGAGGATCGACAGGCTCAGGATGCACGCGGCGAAGGTGCGTGCCAGGGCCGGCAGGGTGTCGAATTCGCAGCGATCTGGAGGCATGGTCCGTGGAAAAATGTCGAGAGACTGGAACGTGTGCGCACATGTTGGCAGCAATTCACCGCCCTGGCAAAGCCGGCTGCCGATGGTCTACTTGTCAAATTCACG
Source organism: Thiomonas sp. FB-6 (assembly GCF_000377645.1). Taxonomy (GTDB): domain Bacteria; phylum Pseudomonadota; class Gammaproteobacteria; order Burkholderiales; family Burkholderiaceae_C; genus Thiomonas_A. Next base: position 41,911 of record NZ_KB898498.1, read on the forward strand.
GACACTCGGCCGTTTTCGGGTCTGGAAAAGCAACAAGGCCTCACAATTTGCGCTGTAAGGCCGTGTCTTCCTCGATATTGGGTGGCTCGCCGACCAGGGCGGATCCGGGCACTGGACGATCGCGGTGAATGGCACTGACCAGGGCTCCGAGCCTCGCACCGGTCCCGTGGCGACAGGATGATTTCAATCTAGCTAAGCCAAGCTAGAATAGACACATCATGCCAGCATCCAGGAGTGCACCGTGCACACCGTCAACATGTTCGATGCCAAGTCTTCGTTGTCGCGCCTGGTCGAAGCCATCGAGCAAGGGCGTGAACGGGAAATCGTGATCGCTCGCAACGGGCGACCCGCAGCGAAGCTCGTCGCGGTAGACCAGCAGGATCCGGGCGCGCGCATCGGCATCGCCAAGGGCCGTTTCGAAGTCCCCGAAGACATCGACGCGCACAACGACGAGGTGGCTCGGCTCTTCGGCGTGGCGACGACGCCATGAACCTGCTGCTGGATACCCACGTTGCGCTGTGGGCCATCACCGACAGTCCCCGGCTCGCAGCTCGCGCCCGCGACCTGATCCATTCGCCGCGCTCGTCCGTCTGGATCAGCGCTGCGACGATCTGGGAGATCACGATCAAGCATGGGCTCGGCCGCGGCGACATGCCCGTGTCGGGCCGCGATGCCCTGCGCTACTTCGGCGATTCCGGGTATCGTCTGCTGGCCATCGAGCCCGAGCATGCCGCTGCCATCGCTGAACTTCCGCCCCACCATCAGGACCCGTTCGACCGCATGCTGATCGCGCAGGCCCTGAACGAGCCGATGCGGCTGATCACGCACGATGCCACGGTGGCTCGCTACAGCGACACGATCATCCAGATTTGAATCAGGACCACGCGCGCGAGCAGCCAGGCATGCGAAACACAACACGCGGACGCTCCTGGCCGCCGGATCCGCTCGGAGAGCACGTTAGGGCAACGCTGAAGAAGGTCCACCGCCGAGGGGGCTCGTGCGTTGAAGGTAGATGAAGCAACAGACCCTTGCCATGGCCGCCGATCAAGCCGCCGGATTTGAGCAATACCGTAAGCCGACGAAGCGCGACGTGTTCCTGCAGACGATGGACGAGATCGTGCCGTGGGCGCAGTTGTG
>NZ_KB898499.1 GCF_000377645.1 Thiomonas sp. FB-6
TCATCATGGCGAAGAGCAAATTCGAGCGGACCAAGCCCCATGTGAACGTGGGGACGATCGGACACGTGGACCACGGCAAGACGACGCTGACGGCGGCGATCACGACGGTGCTGTCGAACAAGTTCGGCGGCGAGGCCAAGGCCTATGACCAGATCGACGCGGCGCCGGAAGAGAAGGCGCGCGGGATCACCATCAACACGGCGCACGTGGAGTACGAGACGGCCAACCGTCACTACGCGCACGTGGACTGCCCCGGGCACGCCGACTACGTGAAGAACATGATCACGGGAGCCGCGCAGATGGACGGCGCGATCCTGGTGGTGTCGGCCGCCGACGGCCCGATGCCGCAGACGCGCGAGCACATCCTGCTGGCGCGCCAGGTGGGCGTTCCCTACATCATCGTGTTCCTGAACAAGTGCGACATGGTGGACGACGCCGAGCTGCTCGAGCTGGTGGAGATGGAAGTTCGCGAGCTGCTGAGCAAGTACGACTTCCCCGGCGACGACACGCCGATCATCAAGGGCTCGGCCAAGCTGGCGCTCGAAGGCGACAAGGGCGAGCTGGGCGAGCAGGCCATCTTCAAGCTGGCCGAGGCGCTCGACAGCTACATCCCCACGCCCGAGCGCGCGGTGGACGGCGCCTTCCTGATGCCGGTGGAAGACGTGTTCTCGATCTCCGGGCGCGGCACGGTGGTGACCGGGCGCGTGGAGCGCGGGGTGGTCAAGGTGGGCGAGGAAATCGAGATCGTCGGCCTGCGCGACACCCAGAAGACCACCTGCACGGGCGTGGAGATGTTCCGCAAGCTGCTCGACCAGGGCCAGGCTGGGGACAACGTGGGCATCCTGCTGCGCGGCACCAAGCGCGAGGACGTCGAGCGCGGCCAGGTGCTGTGCAAGCCCGGCAGCATCAAGCCGCACACCCACTTCACCGCCGAGGTGTACGTGCTGAGCAAGGACGAGGGCGGCCGTCACACGCCGTTCTTCAACAACTACCGGCCGCAGTTCTACTTCCGCACCACCGACGTCACCGGCGCCATCGAGCTGCCCAAGGACAAGGAAATGGTCATGCCGGGCGATAATGTGAGCATCACCGTCAAGCTCATCGCCCCCATCGCCATGGAAGAAGGCCTGCGCTTCGCCATCCGCGAAGGCGGCCGCACCGTCGGCGCCGGCGTCGTGGCCAAGATCATCGAGTAAAGTCAGCAACCCGGCCGGGCGCAGCCCGGCCCTGGGAATACCACCCCAACGCTCTTTGGAACCATCATGCAAAACCAGAAGATCCGCATCCGCCTGAAGGCTTTCGACTATCGCCTGATCGACCAGTCCGCGCTGGAGATCGTCGATACCGCCAAGCGCACGGGTGCCATCGTCAAGGGCCCGGTGCCTCTGCCCACGCGTCTGCAGCGCTTCGACATCCTGCGCTCGCCGCACGTGAACAAGACCTCGCGCGACCAGTTCGAGATCCGCACCCACCAGCGCCTGATGGACATCGTCGACCCCACCGACAAGACGGTCGATGCGCTGATGAAGCTGGATCTGCCCGCCGGCGTGGATGTGGAGATCAAGCTGCAGTAATCGCGGTCCAGCCGCCGGGGACTGGCGCAGGCCACAGGGCCTGCGCTATACTTAGCGGCTTTTCGGTGCTGGGCGCCTGGTCATCGAGCCGGCGCCTCGCAGCGTTCGTGCAGGCCAGGGCCTGCGCTGCTTGTCCCGATCCGCCCCGGCGGATGGGCTGCAACAACGTCAGCCGGCCAATCGCAGCCGGCATGGAGCCTGATAATGAGTACGCAAGCACTCGGCCTTGTCGCGCGCAAGGTCGGCATGATGCGGGTGTTCACCGACGACGGGGTCTCGATCCCCGTGACCGTGCTGGACGTCTCCCGCAACGCCGTGGCGCAGGTGCGTCAGCCCGACCAGGACGGCTACACCGCCATCCAGGTGGCCTTCGGGGCCGCCAAGCCCTCCCGCATGAACAAGGCCGAAGCCGGCCACCTGGCCAAGGCCGGCGTGGAACCCGCGAAGGTCCTGTGTGAATTCCGCGTGCCCGCCGACGTCGCCGCTGCCTACCAGCCCGGCGCGAAGCTGCCCGCCAGCCTGTTCGCCGTCGGCCAGCATGTCGACGTGCGCGGCGTGAGCATCGGCAAGGGCTACGCCGGCGCCATCAAGCGTCACAACTTCTCGTCCAACCGCGCCTCCCACGGCAACTCGGTGACCACCCGCGCGCCCGGCTCCATCGGCATGGCGCAGGACCCCGGTCGCGTGTTCCCCGGCAAGAAGATGTCGGGCCGCCTCGGCGGAGTCAACGTGACGGTGCAGAACCTCGAGGTCGTGCGCGTGGACGAAGCGCGCGAGCTGATCATGGTCAAGGGCGCCGTGCCCGGCGCCGACTCCGGTTGCGTGACTCTGCGCCCGGCGGTGAAGAAGGCGGGAGTCCAGGCATGACCCAATTGCAAACCATCACCGCCGACGGCTCGAAGGGCGCTGCGTTCGACGCGCCCGACACGATCTTCGGCCGCGAGTACAACGAGGCGCTGATCCACCAGATGGTCGTCGCCTTCCAGGCCAACGCGCGCATGGGCACGCGGGCCCAGAAGGACCGCACCGACGTGCGTCACTCGACCCGCAAGCCGTGGCGTCAGAAGGGCACCGGCCGCGCGCGCGCCGGCATGACCAGCTCCCCGCTGTGGCGTGGGGGCGGTCGCATCTTCCCGAACAGCCCGGACGAGAACTTCACGCAGAAGATCAACAAGAAGATGTACCGCGCCGGCATGCGCTCGATCCTTTCGCAGCTGGCCCGCGAAGGCCGCGTGACCGTGGTCGACGAGCTGGCCGTGGACGCGCCCAAGACCAAGCTGCTGGCCGCCAAGCTCAAGGCCCTGGGCCTGGAGTCGGTGCTGTACATCGCCGAGTCCATCGACGAGAAGCTGATGCTGGCCGCGCGCAATCTGCCCAACGTGCTGCTGGTCGAGACGCGCTACATGGATCCGCTGTCGCTGATCTATTACAAGAACGTGCTGATTTCCAAGAGTGCGGTCAGCAAGCTGCAGGAGATGCTGTCATGAGCCGGCAACAGACCCAAGAACAACGCCTGATGCAGGTGCTGGTCGAGCCGATCATCTCGGAAAAGGCCACGATGCTGGCCGACAAGGCCAACCAGGTGGCCTTCCGCGTGCTGCCCGACGCGACCAAGGACGAGATCAAGGCGGCCGTCGAGGCCTTCTTCAAGGTCCAGGTCACCAGTGTGCAGGTGCTGAACCAGGCCGGCAAGGTCAAGCGCAACGCGCGCGGCACCGGCAAGCGCTCCAACGTGCGCAAGGCCTATGTGAGCCTGGCTGCCGGTCAGGAGCTGAACTTCGCCCAGGAGGGTGTCTGAAATGGCAGTCGTCAAGGTCAAACCTACCTCGCCCGGTCGCCGTGCCGTGGTCAAGGTGGTGCACAAGCACCTGCACAAGGGCGCTCCCGAGAAGAACCTGCTGGAGCCGCAGAAGCAGAACGCCGGCCGTAACAACAACGGTCACATCACGGTGCGTCACCGTGGCGGCGGCTCGAAGCACCACTACCGCGTGATCGATTTCCGTCGCGACAAGGACGGGATCCCGGCGCGCGTCGAGCGCATCGAGTACGACCCGAACCGCACCGCGCACATCGCGCTGCTGTGCTACGCCGACGGCGAGCGCCGCTACATCATCGCCCCGCGCGGCGTCGAGGTCGGAACGCAGCTGCTCAGCGGCTCGGAAGCGCCGATCCGCGCCGGCAACTGCCTGCCCATCCGCAGCATTCCCGTGGGCTCGACCATCCACTGCGTGGAACTGACCGCCGGCAAGGGCGCGCAGATGATCCGCTCGGCGGGCGGCTCGGCCGTGCTGATGGCGCGCGAGGGCGTGTACGCCCAGGTGCGCCTGCGCTCCGGTGAAGTGCGCCGCGTGCACGTCGAGTGCCGCGCCACCATCGGCGAGGTCAGCAACGAGGAAAACAGCCTGCGCCAGTACGGCAAGGCGGGCGCCAAGCGCTGGAAGGGCATCCGCCCGACCGTGCGCGGCGTGGCCATGAACCCGATCGACCACCCGCACGGCGGCGGCGAGGGCCGCACCGGCGAGGGCCGCACCCCGGTGAGCCCGTGGGGTACCCCGACCAAGGGCTACCGCACCCGCTCCAACAAGCGCACGCAGTCGATGATCGTCTCGCGCCGGAAAAAGTAAGGCACAGCCATGACACGTTCTCTCAAGAAGGGCCCGTTCGTCGACGCCCACCTGCTGCGCAAGGTCGAACATGCGCTGTCCAACAAGGACAAGAAGCCGATCAAGACCTGGTCGCGTCGCTCCACGGTGCTGCCGGAGTTCATCGGCGCCACGATCGCCGTGCACAACGGCCGCCAGCACGTGCCCGTGTACGTGACCGACCAGATGGTCGGCCACAAGCTCGGTGAGTTCGCGCTGACGCGCACGTTCAAGGGTCACCCCGCGGACAAGAAAGCGAAGAAGTAAAGACCATGGAAACACGAGCCACACTACGCGGCGTGCGCCTGTCCGAGCAGAAGGGCCGGCTGGTTGCCGACCTGATCCGCGGCAAGAAGGTCGATCACGCCCTGAACATCCTGGCCTACACGCCCAAGAAGGCGGCCCTGATCATCCGCAAGGTGCTCGAGTCGGCCATCGCCAACGCCGAGCACAACGACGGTGCCGACATCGACGAGCTGCGCGTGAAGTCGATCATGGTCGAGCAGGGCGCCACGCTGAAGCGCTTTTCCGCGCGTGCCAAGGGCCGCGGCAACCGCATCAGCAAGCCGACCTGCCACATCTTCATCACCGTCGGAAACTGAGGACTCGAGATGGGACAGAAAATCAACCCGACCGGATTCCGGCTGGCGGTCACGCACGACTGGTCCTCGCGCTGGTACGCCAGCGGCGCCCAGTTCGCCAAGATGCTCAACGAGGACATCCAGGTGCGCGAATACCTGGCCAAGAAGCTCAAGGGCGCGTCCGTGTCGCGCGTCGTCATCGAGCGTCCGGCCAAGAACGCCCGCATCACCATTTTCAGCGCCCGTCCGGGCGTGGTGATCGGCAAGAAGGGCGAGGACATCGAGGCGCTGAAGGCCGAGCTGACCAAGCGCCTGGGCGTGCCGGTGGCCGTGGACATCGAGGAGGTGCGCAAGCCCGAGATCGATGCCAAGCTGATCGCCGACTCGATCACCCAGCAGCTGGAAAAGCGCATCATGTTCCGCCGCGCGATGAAGCGTGCGATGCAGAACGCCATGCGCCTGGGTGCTCAAGGCATCAAGATCATGTCCTCGGGCCGCCTGAACGGCATCGAGATCGCGCGCACCGAGTGGTACCGCGAGGGCCGCGTGCCCCTGCAGACCCTGCGCGCCGACATCGACTACGGCTTCTCCGAGGCCAAGACCACCTATGGCGTCATCGGCGTCAAGGTGTGGGTGTACAAGGGCGACAACCTGGGCCGTGGCGCCCTGGCGCAGAAGGCCGCCGAGGCTCCCGAGCCGAACGAGCGCCGTCCGCGCCGCGACGAGCGTCCTGGCGCGCGCCGCGGCCCGCGTCGCGGTGAAGGCGCCGGCGGCGCCGGCGGCGCCGGTGCGCCGGACCGCCGTGCGCGCAAAGTGAGCAAACCGGAAGGCGCTGCCGCGCCGGCCAAGCAAGGAGAACCGTCATGATGCAACCCGCGCGGCGCAAGTACCGCAAGGAACAAAAGGGTCGCAATAAGGGCGTGGCCACGCGTGGGGCCACCGTCGCGTTCGGCGAATACGGCCTGAAGGCCACCACCCGCGGGCGCCTGACGGCGCGCCAGATCGAGGCCGCGCGCCGCGCGATCTCGCGTCACGTCAAGCGCGGCGGGCGCATCTGGATCCGCGTGTTCCCGGACAAGCCGATCTCCACCAAGCCGGCCGAGGTCCGCATGGGCAACGGCAAGGGCAACCCCGAGTACTACGTGTCCGAAATCACCCCGGGCAAGGTGCTGTACGAAATCGACGGCGTGCCCGAGCAGCTGGCTCGCGAGGCCTTCGAACTGGCGGCGGCCAAGCTGCCGTTCCGTACCACCTTCGTCGGCCGCCGCTTCGGGCTGTGAGGTCAAGACCATGAATACTGAAGAACTGCGCAAGCTCGACGCATCGGGCCTGCAAAAAGAGCTGGACTCGCTGCTCAAGGCCCACATGGGCCTGCGCATGCAAAAGGCCACGCAACAACTGAGCAACACGGCGCAGCTGAGCCGTGTGCGCCGCGAGATCGCCCGCGTGCGCACCGTGATCCAGCAGAAGGCCTCGCAGGAGTGAATATGTCGGAAAGCCAAGGATTGACCCGTACCTTGTCGGGCCGCGTGGTCAGCGACAAGCGCTCGAAGACCGTGACCGTGCTGGTCGAGCGCCGCGTGCAGCACGAGCTGTACGGCAAGTACATCGTGCGCTCGAAGAAGTACAGCGTGCACGACGAGAAGGGCGAGTACCACCTGGGCGACCTGGTCGAGATCGCGGAGACCCGTCCGATCTCCAAGACCAAGGCCTGGGTGGTCACGCGTCTGCTGGAAAAGTCCCGCCTGGTCTGAGGCCTGCGAGACTGTGCGGGGCCGCCTCTTGACAAGGCGGCCTCGCGCAACGAGAATACGATGTTCGCTCACCTTCGGGTGCGGCTGATGTGCATTACCCGCTCCACGGGCCCAAGACTGCCGGCGCAGATGCCGGCGGGTGCGGCGAAAGCCGCGATACCCGCCAGGCCGCCTCGGAAAGTTGGGAAACCATTCCAGGATTCGACATGATTCAGATGCAATCTAGGCTCGACGTGGCCGACAACACGGGCGCCAAATCCGTCATGTGCATCAAGGTGCTCGGCGGCTCCAAGCGTCGTTACGCCGGCATCGGCGACGTCATCAAGGTCAGCGTCAAGGAAGCCGCGCCGCGTGGCCGGGTGAAGAAGGGCGAGGTGTTCAACGCCGTGGTCGTGCGCACCGCCAAGGGCGTGCGTCGCCCCGATGGTTCGCTGATCAAGTTCGACGGCAACGCCGCCGTGCTGCTCAACGCCAAGCTGGAGCCGATCGGCACCCGCATCTTCGGCCCGGTGACCCGCGAGCTGCGCACCGAGCGTTTCATGAAGATTGTTTCGCTGGCTCCCGAAGTGCTGTAAGAGGCCCTGCATGAACAAGATCCACAAGGGTGACGAAGTCATCGTCATCACCGGCGCCGACAAGGGTCGCCGCGCCAAGGTGCTGGGCCGTCAAGGCACCGAGCACCTGATCGTCGAAGGCGTGAACCTGGTCAAGCGCCACACGCGTCCGAACCCGATGCGCAACGAGAACGGCGGCATCGTGTCGAAGGAAATGCCGATCCACCAGAGCAACGTCGCGATCTTCAACCCCGCCACCGGCAAGGCCGATCGCGTGGGCGTGCGCGTGGCCGAGGACGGTGCGAAGACTCGGGTGTTCCGCTCCAGCGGCGAAGAGATCAAGGTCTAAACGGGGGCGATATGTCGCGCTTGCAAGAAATGTACAAAGGCCACGTCGTGCCCGAACTGCTCAAGGGCTTCGGGTACAAGTCGGTCATGGAAGTTCCCCGCATCACCAAGATCACGCTCAACATGGGCGTGAGCGAGGCGGTGGCGGACAAGAAGGTGATCGAGAACGCCGTCGGTGATCTGACCAAGATCGCCGGCCAGAGGCCGGTCGTGACCAAGGCCCGCAAGGCCATCGCCGCGTTCAAGGTGCGCGAGGGCATGCCCATCGGCTGCTCGGTCACGCTGCGCGGACGGCGCATGTACGAATTCCTCGATCGCCTCGTCACCGTCGCGCTGCCGCGCGTGCGCGACTTCCGCGGTGTTTCGTCGCGCGCCTTCGACGGCCGCGGCAACTACAACATCGGCGTGAAGGAACAGATCATTTTCCCGGAAGTCGAGTACGACAAGGTCGACGCGCTGCGCGGCCTGAACATCAGCATCACGACCACCGCGAAGACCGACGACGAGTGCAAGGCCCTGCTTGCCGCCTTCCGCTTTCCCTTCAAGAACTGAGGTTGCCATGGCCAAGCTTTCCCTGATCAACCGCGAGAAGAAGCGCGAGAAGCTCGTGCAGAAGTACGCGCCCAAGCGTGAAGCGCTGCAGGCTGTGATCGCAGACTCGAGCAAGTCGCACGACGAACAGATGAGCGCGCGCCTGCAGCTGCAGCAGCTGCCGCGCAATGCCAGCCCGACCCGTCTGCGCAACCGCTGCGCGATCACGGGCCGTCCGCGTGGCACCTTCCGCAAGTTCGGTCTTGCGCGCAACAAGATTCGCGAGCTGGCGTTCCGCGGGGAAATCCCGGGTGTGACCAAGTCGAGCTGGTAAGGCGTTTGTCGGAACGCACCGGAGAATATTTCCATGAGCATGAGTGATCCCATCGCCGACATGTTGACCCGCATCCGCAACGCGCAGATGGTCGAGAAGGCCTCCGTGCGGATGCCTGCGTCCAAACTGAAGGCGGCCATCGCGCAAGTGCTGGCGGATGAAGGCTACATCGACGGCTTCGAGGTGCTGCAAGACGGCGCCAAGGCCGATCTGCAGATCGCGCTGAAGTACTACGCCGGTCGCCCCGTGATCGAGCACATCGAGCGGGTCAGCCGCCCGGGTCTGCGCATCTACCGCGGCCATCAATCCATTCCGAAGGTCATGAACGGTCTGGGCGTGGCCATCGTGTCCACGCCCAAGGGCGTGATGACCGACCGCAAGGCGCGCCAGGTGGGCGTCGGCGGCGAAGTTCTTTGCTACGTTGCCTAATCGAGGACGGGCCATGTCACGAGTTGCCAAGAACCCCGTTCTGGTCCCGAAGGGCGTCGAAGTGACGCTGGGCGCCGAACAGATCGCCGTCAAGGGCGCGCTGGGCGCGCTCCAACGCGGGCTGGACGCACGGGTGAAGATCGAACACAAGGACGGTGCGATCACTTTCGCGCCGGCCGACGAATCCCGCGAGGCGCACGCGCTGTCGGGTACCTACCGTGCGCTGGTCGCCGGCATGGTCGACGGTGTCGCCAAGGGCTTCGAGAAGAAGCTCACGCTGGTGGGCGTGGGCTACCGCGCGCAGGTGCAGGGCGCCAAGCTGAACCTGTCGCTGGGTTTCTCGCACCCCGTGGTGCGCGAGATGCCCGCCGGCATCAAGGCCGAGACCCCGACGCCGACCGAGCTGATCCTCAAAGGCTGCGACAAGCAGCTGGTGGGCCAGGTCGCCGCCGATATCCGCGCCATCCGTCCGCCCGAGCCCTACAAGGGCAAGGGGGTTCGCTACGCCGATGAGCGCGTGGTGATCAAGGAAACCAAGAAGAAGTAAGGGGTCGCGAAATGCTGAACAAGAAAGAAGCCCGTCTGCGTCGCGCCAAGGCGACGCGTGCGCGCATCGCACGCTTGAACGCGACGCGACTCGCCGTGCATCGTTCCAACACGCACATCTACGCCAGCATCATCAGCGGCGACGGTGGCCGCGTGCTGGCCAGCGCCTCCACCAACGAGCGCGAGGTGCGCGAACAACTGGGCTCCGGTGGCGGCAACGTCGCGGCGGCGCAGGTCGTGGGCCGCCGCATCGCCGAGAAGGCGCGTGCCGCGGGCATCGAGCAGGTCGCCTTCGACCGCTCCGGCTTCCAGTACCACGGTCGCGTCAAGGCCCTGGCCGAAGCGGCCCGCGAGGCCGGTCTGAAATTCTGAGGTTGCAATGGCCAAGATCCAAGCGAAGATGAGCCCCGAAGGCCGCGACGACGGTCTGCGGGAGAAGATGATCGCGGTGAACCGCGTCACCAAGGTGGTCAAGGGTGGTCGCATCCTGGGCTTCGCCGCGTTGGCCGTGGTCGGCGACGGCGACGGCAAGGTCGGCATGGGCAAGGGCAAGGCGCGCGAAGTTCCGGTGGCCGTGCAGAAGGCCATGGACCAGGCGCGTCGCAACATGGTGACCGTCAAGCTCAAGAACGGCACGCTGCACCACGAGGTCGAAGGCAGCCACGCGTCCTCCGACGTGTGGATGTCGCCGGCTCCGGCGGGTACCGGCATCATCGCCGGCGGCCCGATGCGCGCGATCTTCGAGGTCGTGGGCATCACCGACGTGGTGGCCAAGAGCCACGGTTCCACCAACCCGTACAACATGGTTCGCGCCACGCTGGACGGGCTGACCCGGGCACAGACCCCGGCCGAGGTCGCGATGAAACGCGGCAAGAGCGTCGAGGACATCCTCGGCTGAGGAGGCGCAAAGCATGGAACAGAACAAGCAAATCAAGGTCAAGCTGGTGCGCAGCGTCATCGGCACCCGCGAGGACCATCGCGCCACCGTGCGCGGCCTGGGCCTGCGCCGTCTGAACGACGAGCGCGTCCTGGAAGACACCCCCGCCGTGCGTGGCATGATCCGCAAGGTGGACTATCTGGTCCGCGTGGTCGGCTGAGCACGCAATCCCCCGGAACCGCATCATGGAACTGAATTCCCTTTCTCCGGCCGAAGGCTCCAAGCACGCCAGCAAGCGCGTGGGCCGCGGCATCGGCAGCGGGCTCGGCAAGACCGCGGGCCGCGGCCACAAGGGCCAGCGCTCGCGTTCGGGCGGCTACCACAAGGTCGGCTTCGAAGGCGGCCAGATGCCGCTTCAGCGCCGCCTGCCCAAGCGCGGCTTCAAGTCGCCCACGGCCGACCTGAAGGCCCAGGTGCGCCTGTCGGAGCTGGCCAAGGTGCAGGGCGAGCAGGTCGACCTGCTGAGCCTGAAAGCCGCCGGGCTGGTCTCGCAGCAGGCCCGCCAGGTGAAGATCTTCGCCTCGGGCAAGGTCGAGCGCGCCTTCGTGGTCGACGGCGTGGCGGTCACCCGCGGCGCGCGCGCGGCCATCGAGGCCGCCGGCGGACGCATCGTCGAAGCCCAGGCGCAGGCCTGAGCGGACACGGAGCTATTGGCATGGCACAGGCACCGAAAGCACTCGGCGGCGGAAAGTACGGCGACTTGAGCAAGCGCCTGTTCTTCCTGCTGGGCGCGCTCGTGGTCTACCGGGTCGGGGCGCACATCCCCGTTCCGGGCATCAACCCCGATGAGCTGCAGAAACTGTTCCAGAACAACTCGGGCGGCATCCTCGGCCTGTTCAACATGTTCTCGGGCGGCGCGCTGTCGCGCTTCACCGTGTTCGCGCTGGGCATCATGCCCTACATCTCGGCGTCGATCATCATGCAGTTGATGACCTACGTGCTGCCGTCGATGGAGGCGCTGAAGAAGGAAGGCCAGTCGGGCCAGCGCAAGATCACCCAGTACACGCGTTACCTGACCCTGTTCCTGGCGATCTTCCAGTCGCTGGGCATCTCGGTGGCGCTGAGCTCGACGCAGGGCCTGGTGCTCGACCCCGGGCTGGGCTTCCGCCTGACCGCGGTGGTCAGCCTGACCGCCGGCACCATGTTCCTCATGTGGCTGGGCGAGCAGATCACCGAACGCGGCCTGGGCAACGGCATCTCGATCATCATCTTCGCCGGCATCGCCAGCGGACTGCCCAACGCGCTGGGCGGGCTGCTGGAGCTGGTGCGCACCGGTGCGATGAGCATCCTGGTCTCGCTGTTCGTGCTGGCCATCGTGGTCGCCGTCACCTACTTCGTGGTGTTCGTCGAGCGCGGCCAGCGCAAGATCCTGGTGAACTACGCGCGCCGGCAGGTGGGCAACCGCGTGTACGGCGGCCAGTCCTCGCACCTGCCGCTCAAGCTGAACATGTCGGGCGTGATTCCGCCGATCTTCGCATCGTCGATCATCCTGCTGCCGGCCACCGTGGTGAACTGGTTCGGTACCGGCACCAGCGCGAACTGGCTGAAGGACATCGCCGGACTGCTGTCTCCCGGCCAGCCGATCTACATCGCGCTGTACGCGGGCGCCATCATCTTCTTCACCTTCTTCTACACGGCCCTGGTGTTCAACAGCCGGGAGACCGCGGACAACCTGAAGAAGAGCGGCGCCTTCATCCCCGGGATCCGTCCCGGCGAGCAGACCGCGCGCTACATCGACAAGATCCTGATGCGCCTGACCCTCGCGGGAGCCCTGTACATCACGCTGGTGTGCCTGCTGCCCGAGTTCCTGGTGCTGAAATACAATGTTCCGTTCAATTTCGGCGGGACGTCCCTGCTGATCATCGTCGTCGTCACCATGGATTTCATGGCACAGGTCCAGGCCTACGCCATGTCGCACCAGTACGATGCGCTGCTCAAGCGGTCCAACTTCAAGGGCGGCATGACACTGCGTTGAGTTTTCCGGATTCCTCGACACGCCAATGTCCAAGGATGACGCCATTCAGATGCAGGGGGAGATTCTGGAGAACCTCCCCAATGCAAACTTCCGTGTGAAGCTGGAGAACGGGCACATCGTTCTGGGACATATATCCGGCAAGATGCGCATGCATTACATCCGCATCCTGCCGGGCGACAAGGTTACGGTAGAGCTGACGCCCTACGATTTGACGCGTGCGCGGATCATATTCCGCGCCAAATAAAAGAGGTAAATGATGAAAGTCAGTGCGTCCATCAAGAAAATGTGCAGGAACTGCAAGATCATCCGCCGCAAGGGGGTGGTGCGCGTGATCTGCGCCGACCCGCGCCACAAGCAGCGTCAGGGTTGAGCGGACTTCATTGAATCGAGGATTTCCATGGCCCGTATCGCTGGTATCAACATTCCGCCGCATCAGCACGCAGAAATCGGTCTGACTGCGATCTATGGCATCGGACGCACGACCGCGCGCAAGATCTGCGAAGCGGCCGGCGTGGCCTATGCGACCAAGGTGAAGGACATCACCGACACCGAGCTCGAGCGCATCCGCGAGCAGGTGGGGCGCTTCGTCATCGAAGGCGACCTGCGCCGCGAGGTGTCGATCAACATCAAGCGCCTGATGGACCTCGGCTGCTACCGCGGCATGCGTCACCGCCGCGGCCTGCCGGTGCGCGGCCAGCGTACCCGCACCAACGCCCGCACCCGCAAGGGACCGCGCAAGGGCGCCGCCGCGCTGAAGAAATAAGTTCTCAAGGACCAAGTCATGGCAAAAGGCTCCACCACCGGTTCGGCGCAGCGAGCGCGCAAGAAGGTCCGCAAGAACGTTGCGGACGGCATTGCGCACGTGCATGCGTCGTTCAACAACACCATCATCACCATCACCGATCGCCAGGGCAACGCGCTGTCGTGGGCTTCGTCGGGCGGCCAGGGCTTCAAGGGCTCCCGCAAGTCGACCCCGTTCGCGGCCCAGGTCGCGGCCGAGAACGCCGGGCGCCAGGCCATCGAATGCGGCATCAAGCAACTCGAAGTGCGCATCAAGGGCCCCGGCCCCGGCCGCGAGTCGGCGGTGCGCGCGCTCAACGGCCTGGGCATCAAGGTGATGCAGATCGCCGACGTGACCCCGGTGCCGCACAACGGTTGCCGTCCGCCCAAGCGCCGTCGCATCTGAAGCAGGTTTTTCATCGAGTCCCCGCCGCGCGAGCGGCGGCAAGCCCACTGCCTGAGTCCCCCCGGGGCCCAGGCTCCCGCGGCAGCCATCACGGCCGCGGCAGCACCATCGAAGGATCCATCAAGTGGCACGCTATCTCGGCCCCAAGGCCAAACTCTCGCGTCGCGAAGGCGCAGACCTGTTCCTCAAGAGCTCGCGCCGCGGCATCGAGTCCAAGGCCAAGTTCGACACCAAGCCCGGCCAGCACGGCCGCACCTCGGGTTCGCGCCAGTCCGACTACGCGACCCAGCTGCGCGAGAAGCAGAAGGTCAAGCGCATGTACGGCGTGCTGGAAAAGCAGTTCCGCCGCACCTACGAGAAGGCGCAGACCCTGCGCGGCAACACCGGCACGCAGCTGATGACCCTGCTGGAGTCGCGCCTGGACAACGTGGTCTACCGTGCCGGTTTCGCGTCCACCCGCGCCGAAGCCCGCCAGCTGGTCAGCCACCGCGCCATCGTGCTCGACGGCCACGTCACCGACATTCCGTCCGCCCGCGTCCACCCGGGCCAGACCATCT
Source organism: Thiomonas sp. FB-6 (assembly GCF_000377645.1). GTDB lineage: Bacteria > Pseudomonadota > Gammaproteobacteria > Burkholderiales > Burkholderiaceae_C > Thiomonas_A. The sequence continues at coordinate 13,949 of NZ_KB898499.1, forward strand.
CGGTGCGCGACAAGGCGAAGAAGCAGCTGCGCGTCGCCGATGCGCTCAAGCTGGCCGAGGGCAACGGATTCCCCGCGTGGATGCAGGTCGACCCCTCGAAGATGGAAGCCGTGTTCAAGAAGGCTCCCGACCGCGACGAGTTCGGCAGCGACATCAACGAATCGCTGATCATCGAACTGTATTCGCGTTGATTCCCGACCGCGGCACGCTGGTGCCGCGGCGTCTTCCGGCGGGCGCGATGCCCGCTTTTCAGCCTTATCCGCGTAACGAGCGGAGGGTATTGAAGGAACCATGATGCAAACCGCACTGCTGCGTCCCAAATCCATCCAGGTCGAAAGCCTCGGCGCCCTGCGCGCGAAGGTCACGCTCGAGCCCTTCGAGCGCGGCTACGGCCACACCCTGGGCAACGCGCTGCGCCGCGTGCTGCTGTCGTCGCTGGTGGGCTACGCGCCCACGGAGGTCAGCATCAACGGCGTGCTGCACGAGTACTCGGTGGTCGACGGCCTGCAGGAGGACGTGATCGGCGTGCTGCTGAACCTCAAGGGCGTGGTGTTCAAGCTCCACAACCGCGACGAGGTCACGCTGTCGCTGCGCAAGGAAGGCGAGGGCGTGGTCACGGCCGCCGACATCCAGACTCCGCACGACGTCGAGATCGTCAACCCCGAGCATGTCATCGCCCACCTGTCGCACCAGGGCAAGCTCGACATGCAGATCAAGGTCGAGAAGGGCCGCGGCTACGTGCCCGGCAACCTGCGCCGCTACGCGGACGAGGGCGGCAAGACCATCGGGCGCATCGTGCTCGACGCCTCCTTCTCGCCGGTGCGTCGCGTCAGCTACGCGGTCGAGAACGCCCGCGTCGAGCAGCGCACCGACCTCGACAAGCTGGTGATGGACATCGAGACCAACGGCTCGATCAGCGCCGAGGAGGCCATCCGCACCTCCGCGCGCATCCTGGTGGAGCAGCTGTCGGTGTTCGCCAGCCTGGAAGGCGCCGAGAAGTCGCTGGAAGCCGCCGGCTCCGCCAGCGCCCAGCAGTTCGATCCGATCCTGCTGCGCCCGGTCGACGACCTGGAGCTGACGGTGCGTTCGGCCAACTGCCTGAAGGCCGAGAACATCTACTACATCGGCGATCTGATCCAGCGCAGCGAGACCGAGCTGCTGAAGACGCCGAACCTGGGACGCAAGTCCCTGAACGAGATCAAGGAAGTGCTGGCCGCCCGCGGCCTGACCCTGGGGATGAAGCTCGAGAGCTGGCCGCCCGCCGAGCTCGACGGCCGCAACCCCTGATAACGGGGCCGGTACCTGATACGGCCGGCCCGAGAACCCCTGCAAAAGGAACTTCACCATGCGTCACGGACACGGACTGCGCAAACTCAACCGTACTTCGAGCCACCGCCTCGCCATGCTGCGCAACATGGCCAACTCGCTGATCGAGCACGAGGCGATCAAGACCACGCTGCCCAAGGCCAAGGAACTGCGCCGCGTGGTGGAGCCGCTGATCACCCTGGGCAAGAAGCCCAGCCTGGCCAACCGCCGCCTGGCCTTCGACCGCCTGCGCGACCGTGAGTCGGTGGTCAAGCTGTTCGGCGAACTGGGCGAGCGCTACCGCAGCCGTCCGGGTGGCTATACCCGCATCCTGAAGTTCGGCTACCGGGTCGGCGACAATGCGCCGATGGCGCTGGTGGAACTGGTGGACCGTCCGGATCCGGCCGCGGCCGCCGCCGACGACAAGGCCGCCGAGTAATCCGCCTGCCCCGCGCGGCGCGCCGCATCCCGTTCGACGGGGTGGGCGCGCCGTTTGCATTTGCGCTCCACCCTTGCGTTCAACCCCTCGCGAGTCCCGCACCGTGCAGACCCTGCTGGCAGAGCAAGTCCCGGCCCCCGCCGCCGCCGAGCCTCGCGCGGCCGCCGCGCCGCCCTGGCTGAGCGTGCGCGGGCTGGTCAAGCGCTACGGCGCCACCGAAGTGGTGCGCCAGCTGGACTTCGACATCCTGCCCGGCGAATGCCACGGCATCATCGGCCCCAACGGCGCAGGCAAGACCACCACCATCCGGCTGTGCCTGGGTCTGGCCGCGCCCGACGCCGGGCGCATCGAGCTGATGGGCCTGCCGGTGCCCTCGGAGGCTGCGCGCGCGCGCATGCGCGTGGGCGTGGTCACCCAGTTCGACAGCCTCGACCCCGATTTCACGGTGCGCGAGAACCTCATGGTCTACGGCCGCTACTTCGGCATGAGCGACGCGCAGACCCGGCAGCGCATCCCCGCCCTGCTGCAATTCGCCGCGCTGGAACACAAGGCCGACGCGCGCATCCAGGAACTGTCGGGCGGCATGAAGCGGCGCCTGAGCCTGGCCCGCGCGCTGATCCACGACCCCGCGCTGATCTTCCTGGACGAGCCCACCACCGGGCTGGACCCGCAGGCGCGCCACCTGATCTGGGACCGGCTCAAGAGCCTGCTGGCCCAGGGCAAGTCCATCCTGCTGACCACCCATTTCATGGACGAGGCCGAGCGCCTTTGCGCGCGCGTGCTGGTGCTCGACCACGGCCGCCGGCTCGACGAGGACACGCCGCTGGCGCTGATCCAGCGCCACGTCGAGCCGCGGGTGATCGAGGTCTACGGCGCTCTGGTCGACCGCGCGCAGGCCCTGGCCACGCCGCTGGCCGAGCGCGTGGAGCGCAGCGGCGATACGCTGTTCGCCTACGCCCATGCCCCCGAGCCCGTGCTCGAGGCCCTGCAGGCGCTGGGCGACGGCGTGCGCGTGCTGCACCGGCCCGCCAACCTCGAGGACGTGTTCCTCAAGCTCACCGGGCGCCAGCTGCGCGACTGAGCCACGCCCCGCGTCCGCAGGCATCCGCAGTCCAGCTTCCCCGTACTCCCGCACCCTCATGTCCGACCCGGCCCCGTCTTCCCGCGCCCAGTTGCCCGCCGGCATGCGCCCGGGCCTTTCGCCCCTGCCGCGCTGGCGCTTCGTGCCGGTGTGGCGGCGCAACGCGCTGGTGTGGCGCAAGCTGGCGCTGGCCAGCCTGATCGGCAACGTGGCTGAACCGCTGCTCACCCTGGCCGCCTTCGGCTGGGGGGTGGGCTCGCTGGTCGGCCGGGTGGACGGCGTGCCCTACATCCTGTTCCTCGCCTCGGGCAGCGTGTGCATGGGGGTGATGAACGCAGCCAGTTTCGAGGCCACCTATTCCAGCTTCTCGCGCATGCACGTGCAGCGCACCTGGGACGCCATCCTGCTCACGCCCACCGGGCTGGGCGACGTGCTGCTGGGCGAACTCGCCTGGGCGGCCACCAAGGCGCTGATGAGCGGCGCGGCCCTGTTGCTGGTGGTGGTGCTGCTGGGCATCAGCCGCGCACCCACGCTGTTGCTGGTGCTGCCGCTGCTGGCGCTGGTGGCGGCCGTGTTCGCCGCCATCTCGCTGGTGGTCAACGCGCTGGCGCGCTCCTACGATTTCTTCACCTACTACCTGACCCTGGCGCTGACCCCGATGGCCTTCCTGTCGGGGATCTTCTTCCCGCTCAGCGCGATGCCGCCTTGGCTGCAGGGTTTCGCGCAGATCCTGCCGCTGCAGGCCGCGGTACGCCTGGTGCGCCCGCTGTTCCTGGGCGGCTTCGACCCGGCCTGGCCGCTGCACCTGGCGGTGCTGCTGGCCTACCTGGGGGCGGCGTGGTGGCTGGCGCTGCGCCTCACCCGCAGGCGCTTCCGGGCTTGATCTTCCTGCAGGATCCGGCGCGCGGGAGCACCATGGCGGTGGTTTGATGCCACAATATCAACTTGAACTGATATAGACCTGCCCGCGATGTTCCCATTCCGCGTTCCCCCCGCCGTGGTCCGCTGGCTGGCCGGCGCGCTGGCCCTGTTCGCCGTCGCCGGCGCGCAGGCCCAGCAAGGCCAGTTCCTGCAGCCCGACGCGGCCTTCCGCCTGTCGGTACCCGCCCCGACGGCGAGCGGCGTGCTGCTGCGCTTCGACATCGCCAAGGGCTATTACCTGTACCAGGAGCGCTTCCACTTCGTCTCCGAAACCCCGGGCGTGCGCCTGGGGGCGCCCGATTTCCCGCCGGCGCACCGCAAGTTCGACCCCAACCTGGGCCACGTCGTCGCCCATTACCGCAACCAGGTGCTGGTGCCGCTGCCGGTACAGGCCGCGCCAGCGAAATTCGCCCTCAAGGTCACCTACCAGGGCTGCTCCGACCAGGGTCTGTGCTATCCCCCCATCGACAAGGTGGTGGAGGTCAGCCTGAAGGCCTTCGGCGGCACCGGCAGCGCCGCGGTGCAGGGCCAGGAGGCGGCCGCGCCGTCGGCCCTGGGCAAGCTGCTGGGGGCGCTGCGCGGCGGCCAGACGGAGCAGCCGGCGCCCGCCCCCGAGGCGGCTTCCTCGCCCACCTCCGCGGCCCAGCCCTTGGCTTCCACGCAGCCGGATTCCACCCAGCCGGCTTCCGCGCAGCCGCCATCCCCCCCATCGGCTCCCGCCGCGGGCGGCGAAGGCTCGCGCATCGCCACGGTGCTGGGTGGCGGCCGGCTGTGGGCCATCGTCCTCGTGTTCGTGCCCTTCGGGCTGCTGCTGTCCTTCACGCCCTGCGTGCTGCCGATGGTGCCCATCCTGTCGAGTATCGTGGTCGGCGCAGGCGCGGGCGATCACAAGGTCTCGCGCTGGCGCGGGCTGGCGCTGGCCGCCATCTATTCGCTGGGCATGGCCCTGGTCTACACCGCCTTCGGCGTGGCCGCGGGCCTGCTCGGCCACGGCCTGGCCGCGGCGCTGCAGAACCCCTGGGTGCTGTCGGTGTTCGCCGCGCTGCTGGTGCTGCTGTCGCTTTCCATGTTCGGCTTCTACGAGCTGCAGATGCCCAGCAGCATCCAGAGCCGGCTCAGCCGCGGCTCCAGCGCCTTGCCCGGCGGGCATGCGCTGGGCGTGTTCGTGATGGGCGGCATCTCGGCGCTGATCGTCGGTCCCTGCGTGGCCGCGCCGCTGGCCGGCACGCTGCTGTACATCAGCCAGACCGGCAACGCCCTGATCGGCGGCGTGGCGCTGTTCTCGCTGGCCGCCGGCATGAGCCTGCCGCTGCTGGCGGTGGGCGCCGGCGCCTCCGCGCTGCTGCCGCACGCCGGGCGCTGGATGGACGCCGTCAAGGCGCTGTTCGGCGTGCTGCTGCTGGCCACCGCGCTGTACATGCTGGCCGGCGTGCTGCCGGCCTGGGTGCAGATGCTGGCCTGGGCCGCGCTGCTGGTGGTCAGCGCCAGTTTCCTGCACGTGTTCGACCGCCTGCCCGACGGCGCCTCCGGCTGGATGCGCCTGTGGAAGGGGCTGGGCGTGGTGCTGGCGCTGGCCGGCGCGGCGCTGGTGGTGGGCGTGGCCTCCGGTGGGCGCAACGTGCTGCAGCCGCTGCAGGGCCTGGGCGCGGGCCCTTCGCTGGCGCAGGCCGGCGCGACCGAGCTTCACTTCGCGCCGGTGGCCTCCAACACCCAGCTCGACGCCGCGCTGGCCCAGGCTCGCGGCACCGTGATGCTGGACTTCTGGGCCGACTGGTGCGTGTCCTGCAAGGAAATGGACCACTTCACCTTCACCGACCCGCAGGTGCGCTCGCGCCTGCAGCGCATGCAGCTGCTGCGCGCCGACGTCACCGCCAACAACCCGGCCGACCAGGCGCTGCTCAAGCGCTTCCAGCTGTTCGGGCCGCCGGGCATCCTCTTTTTCCGCGACGGCCGCGAGATCGGCCGCGTGGTGGGCGACGAGAACGCGCAGGCCTTCCTGCGCTCCCTCGACCGCGTGGGGGCCTGAGGCCCGGGTCGGCGCGCCGGCTCAGGCCGGCGCCACCTCCACCAGGCAGTCGTAGAAGCAGGGTCCGCCGCCCAGGTCGGTGAGTCCCTGGTGGGTCAGGTCGTTGACGCTGCGCCCGTCCGGCGAGAGCTTGCGCCACCACAGCCCCAGCGTGATCACCTGGCCCTCGCGCGTGTCCTCGGTGATGCGGCAGGCCGCGCGCATCTCGCCGCGGTCGTTGAAGCAGCGCAGCTCCTGGCCCTCGCGCAGGCCGCGCGCGGCCGCGTCGCGCGGGTGCACCAGCAGCTGCGGGCCCTTCTCGCCCGCGCGCAAAGACTCCACATTGACGAAACTCGAGTTCAGGAAATTGCGCGCCGGCGGCGACAGCAGGGCCAGCGGGTAGCGGGCCGCCAGGTCCGGGCGGGTCTGCGCGCATTCGTGGGGCAGGATCACCTGCGGCAAGGGGTCGCGCCCGGCCTCCTGGTCGGGCGGGTAGACGAACTGGCAACGTCCGCTGGGCGTCGGGAAGCCCCCTTCGGCGAAGGGCGCGTCGGGTACCGCCAGCTTGCCCCAGCCGCGGCGGCGCAGCGTGGCGAAGTCCAGCCCGGCGTTGCGCGGGTCCTCGGCCAGCGCCTGCCCGGCGATCGCCTCGTCGCTGTCCAGGAAACAGGGTTCGTCGAAGCCCATGCGCGCGGCCAGTTCGCGGAAGATCGCCGAGTTCGGGCGCGCCTGGCCCACGGGGGCGATGGCCGGCTCGTTGGCCACCCAGTAGCGGTGGCCGTAGGACTTGAGCACGTCCAGGTGCTCCAGCTGGGTGGTGGCCGGAAGCACGTAGTCGGCGTGATCCGCCGTGTCGGTGCGGAAATGCTCCAGCACCACGGTGAACAGATCCTCGCGGCGCAGCCCCTGCAGGACCTTGGCCGACTCGGGCGCCACCACCGCCGGATTGCTGTTGTAGACCACCAGCGCGTCGATGCGCGGGCCGAAGCCCTCGCCGCCGGGGTGCAGCAGCGCGTCGCCGATGGTGGACATGTTGATGGTGCGCGGGCGCCGCGCGCCCAGCAGATCCGGCCGCTCCAGCGCATCGTGCGCCACCGCGAAATGCCCCGAGCTCGACAGCAGCAGGCCGCCGGCGGCTTCGCGCCAGGCGCCGGTGAGTGCCGGCAGGCAGGCGATGGCGCGTACCGCGTTGCCGCCGCCGCGCACGCGCTGCAGCCCGTAGTTCACGCGGATGCCGGCGGCGCGCGTGGTGCCCAGCAGGCGCGCCAGCTCGCGCACCTGCTGCGGTTCCAGGCCGCAGGTTTCGGCGGCACGCTCGGCGCTCCATTCCAGCGCACGCTCGCGCAGCGCCTCGAAGCCCAGGGTGTGGTGCCGGATGTAGTCGTGGTCCAGCCAGTCGTTGCGCACCAGCTCGCCCATCAGTCCCCAGGCCAGCGCCGCATCGGTGCCGGGGCGCAGCTGCAGGTGCAGGTGGCAGCGCCGCGCCGTCTCGTTGCGCCAGGGGTCGATGCACACCAGGGTCGCCCCCGCGCGCCTGGCCTGCTGCGCCAGGGACCAGAAATGCAGGTTGCTGGTGATGCTGTTGCTGCCCCAGATGACGATCAGCCGGCTGTGGGCGAACTGCTCCACGTCCATGCCCACCAGCCCGCCCAGCACCTGGCGCAGCCCCTCGGCGCCGGCGCTGGCGCAGATGGTGCGGTCGAGCAGGCTGGCGCCCAGGCGGTGGAAAAAGCGCGCCGCCATCGATTCGCCCTGCACGAAGCCCATGGTGCCGGCGTAGCTGTAGGGCAGGATGGACTCGGGGTCCGCCGCGGCCAGCGTGCGCAGGCGCGACGCGATGTCGTCCAGCGCCTGGTCCCAGGACACCGGCTCGAACTGCCCGCTGCCCTTGGGTCCGCAGCGGCGCAGCGGCTGCAGCACGCGCTCGGGGTGGTAGGTGCGTTCCAGGTAGCGCGACACCTTGGTGCACAGGGCGCCTGCGGTGGTCGGGTGCTGCGGATCCCCGCGCAGCTGCACCGCGACCCCGTCGCGCACCCCCACCAGCATGGCGCAGGTGTCGGGACAGTCGTGCGGGCAGGCGGCGCGCACCACGCGCAGGCCGGCCTCAGCGCCAGCGGAGGCACTCAGGGAGGATGCTGGGGAGGAATCCGGGAGCGTCGACATGGTTTCGTCAGTCTAGACGCTGATCCTGCCGAATACACGCACGCGCGCGGATGCCCGTGTCTCGCGCTTGCGCGACAATCGGTACAGCCCGGGCCGCCGCGGCCCGGAGTCCCGAGGTGGTTGGACATGCAGATCATCGATTCCATCGTCGCTGAAGCGGCTCTTTTTCGGCAGATTCGTCGGGATATTCACGCTCATCCTGAACTTTGTTTCGAAGAGCGCCGCACCTCGGACAAGATCGCCCAGCAGTTGCAGGACTGGGGCATCGAAGTGCACCGCGGGCTCGGGCGCACCGGCGTGGTCGGGGTCATCCAGGGGCGCAAGCCCGGCACGCGCGCCATCGGGCTGCGCGCCGACATCGACGCGCTGCCGGTGACCGAGAAGAACAGCTTCGACCATGCCAGCCGGCACCCCGGGCGCATGCACGCCTGCGGGCACGACGGGCATACCGCGATGCTGCTGGCGGCGGCCCGCCACCTCAGCCGCGAGCGCGACTTCGCCGGGCGCGTGGTGTGCATCTTCCAGCCGGCCGAGGAGGGCGGCGGCGGCGCGCGCGAGATGCTGCGCGACGGCCTGTTCGAGCGCTTCCCGGTGGACGCCGTGTTCGCCATGCACAACTGGCCGGGCATCGAGGCGGGCAAGTTCGCGGTGAACACCGGCCCGGTGATGGCCTCCAGCAACGAATTCCGCATCGTCGTGCGCGGCAAGGGCTCGCACGCGGCCATGCCCCACCTGGGCCTGGACCCGGTGCCGGTGGCCTGCCAGATCGTGCTGGCGCTGCAAAGCGTGGTCAGCCGCAACAAGAACCCCCTGGAGGCCGGCGTGGTCTCGGTGACCATGGTGCACGGCGGCGAGGCCACCAACGTCATTCCCGACACCGTGGAACTGCAGGGTACGGTGCGCACCTTCAGCACCGCGCTGCTCGACATGATCGAGGCGAACATGCAGCGCATCGCCACGCACACCGCGCAGGCCTTCGGCCTGAGCTGCGAGTTCGAGTTCTCGCGCAACTACCCGCCCACCGTGAACCACGCCGGGCCCACCGAGTTCGCGCGCCGCGTGCTGGTCGACCTGGTGGGCGAGCAGGGCGTGCTGGCCTTCGAGCCCTCGATGGGCGCGGAGGACTTCTCCTACATGCTGCAGCAGTGCCCGGGCTCCTACGTGATCATCGGAAACGGCGCGGGCGACCACCGCCTGCCCGGCCATGGCGCGGGCCCCTGCACGTTGCACAACGCCAGCTACGACTTCAACGACGAGATCCTGCCCCTGGGCGCCAGCTTCTGGGTGCATCTGGTGCACCGCTGGCTGAGCCAGGACGCGGCCGCCTGAGCCGAGCCCCGCCGAGGAGCAGGCCAGGGCGGGCAGCGGCGCCCACGCCCACAAGCGGGGCATTCAGGTCTTGCATCCCCACGCCGGCACGGAAGTGCCAGGCACGCATGCTGGAGCCGTTGCGCATCCTGGGGAACCGATATGCCTGAGCCGCGGCCTCACCCGGCGCGCCGCGCGGGATTCAGTGCGCCAGGCAGTCCTGCGCGTGCATGCCGGCGGCGTGCAGCGCCGGCAGGGCGCGCAGGCGCTGGGCCTGCGCGGCGTCGAGGGCGGGAAGCACCCAGTACAGGGCCTGCATGCCGAGGTTGCGCTGCACCACGTGGGCCGTCTGCACGCCGTGGGCCTGCATGTGCTTGAGCTGGGTCTGGGCCTGCGTGCGCTGGTCGAACACGCCCAGGGAAATGCCCGGCTCGTAGCGCGGGCGGCCGGTGACCTGGATGAAGCTGCCCGCGGGCAGCGACAGCCGGCGAAGCTCGTCGAGCTTGCGTTGCAGGTCGGCGGTGTTCGCATAGGGGCCCATCAGCACCATCCACTGCTCGGGCAGGTCCTGGCGCTGCGCCTGGGCCTGCAGGCCGGCGGCGTGCAGCGCGGCGCCCAGTTTCGCGTCGGCCTGGTCCGCGTAGGGGCCGATGCGCAGGCAGGTGGCGGCCGGCGCGGTGGCCTGGGCCAGCGTGCCCGAGGCGCCCCGCGCGGGCGCGGCCGCGGCCGCGGCCGTGTGGGAGGCGGTGGCGGTGGCGGTGGCGGCCGGGGCGGGCGCCGATGCGGAGGCCCCGGTGGCGGAGCTCGCCGCCGGTGAGCCCGAACCCGGCGGACGGGCCTTGGAGCCCGACGAAGCCGCCGAGGCCGGCGAAGACGCGGCCGACGATGCAGCCGACGCCGAGGAGGCCGCCGAAGATGCTGGCGAAGAGCCAGGAGCGGAGGCTGCCCGGGTGGCCGGCGGAGAGGCCGGGGCCGCCGGCGCCGCGGGCACCGAGGCCGTCAGCGGCTGGCCGTCCGGGCCGAGCAGCGCCAGGTTCGACGCGTGCACCTGCTCGCGCAGGCGCTGCGGTTCGCCGGCACCCGGTGCGGCCCAGCCGAAGCCGGTCAGTGCTCCGTGGGACCAGGCCCACAGGATCAGATTGCCCAGCAGCAGCAGCAACACCAGCTTGCGCAACATGTTCGTTCGGCTCCCCGGCTCAGTGTTCCTGCACGCGCAGCGACACGTCGCCGCTGGCCACGCGCTCGCGTCCCTGGGCGGTTCGCAGCCACAGGAAGCCGTGCTCGTCCACGTCCAGCGCCTGGCCTTGCAGGCCCGGCGTGCCGTCCTCGCCCAGCACCCGCACCGGGCGCCCGGCCCAGGCGTGCAGCCGGTTCCAGTCCTGCATCCAGGGCGCGAAGCCGTGTTGCGCGAAGCCCTGCAGGCCCGACAGCAGGCGCGGCAGCAGGGCTTGCAGCACCTGCCAGCGCCCGGCCTGCACGCCCGCCTGCTGCAGGCTCGCGGCCTGTTCCAGGCCCTGCGGGGCGCGCAGGTTCAGGCCGATGCCGATGACCGCCCAGCGCGCCTGCGGCGCGTCGGCCACCTCCACCAGCACGCCGGCCAGTTTGCGCGGGCCCAGCAGCAGGTCGTTGGGCCATTTCAGGGCGGCGCCGTGCAGCCCCAGCGCCTGCAGCGCCTGCGCCAGCCATACGCCCACCGCCAGGCTCAGCCCGGACAGCTCGCAGCCGCGCGGCAGCGGCCACGACAGCGAGCACAGCAGCGCCGCGCCGGCGCCGTCCTGCGCCTGGTCCTGCCAGCTGCGCGAGCGCCTGCCGCGGCCGGCGCTCTGGTGCCCGGCGACCAGGCATTGCACCATGCCGCGGCCGGCGCGCACCTGCGCCAGCAGGTCGGAGTTGGTGGAGCCGGTCTCGGCCAACCAGCGCACCCCGCAGGCGTGTCCCGCGGCCTCCAGCGCGCCTTGCAGCGCCGCCGCGGCCGCGTGGTCCTCGGAAGGCGCAGCGCGCGGGGAGGCGCTCGGCTCGGCGGGGGCGGCTACGCTCACGCGCTGGGCCTTCTCAGCGCTTGGGCGCGAGCATGGTGCCGCGGCAATCCGGCGCGCCGCAGCGGCAGGCGTATTCGCGCTTGAGCCTGGGGGTGTGGCGTTCGTCCAGGCTCAGGTGGTAGTCGTAGAACAGTTCCTCGCCGGCGCGCAGGTCGCGCAGCGCGTGGATGAACACGCGGCCCTCGATTTCCCGGGCCTCGCAGTTCGGCGCGCAGGAGTGGTTGATCCAGCGCGCGCTGTTGCCGCCCACGTTGGCGTCGATGACCCCGCCGGTCTCCAGGGAAAAATAGAAGGTATGGTTCGGCTGCGCCGGGTCGTGCGGGTGGCGGCGCAGCGCCTCTTTCCACGAAATGCGCTCGCCGCGGTATTCGAGGATGCGCGCGCCCTCGGCCATCGGCCGGCGCACGAATACGCCCTTGCCGTGAACAGGGGACTGCCGCACCTCGGTGCGGGGGCCGTGTTGCGCGGCGGGGGCGGGGTTGGCGCGCGGGCGCCGGGGACGGTTGAGCAACGCGGACACGAATGTGGTTACAGTAGAAAAAGGGGCGATGTGGCCGCAAAGGGCCAAAGGATATCCGCGCGCCATTGTAAATACGCGAATCATTCATGATCCCCGCGTGACGAAACCCAAGCCATGAGCAAAACCCTGGTCATCGCCGAAAAACCCAGCGTCGCACAAGACATCGTGCGCGCGCTCACCCCGGTCGCGGGCAAGTTCGACAAGCACGACGAGTACTTCGAGAACGAGGGCTACGTCGTGACCTCGGCGGTCGGCCACCTGGTGGAGATCGGCGCCCCCGAGGCCTTCGAGGTCAAGCGCGGCAAGTGGAGCTTCGCCCACCTGCCCGTGGTGCCGCCGCATTTCGACCTCAAGCCCATCGAGAAGACCCGCTCGCGCCTGTCGGCGATCGTCAAGCTGCTCAAGCGCAAGGACGTGACCGCGGTGGTCAACGCCTGCGACGCGGGGCGCGAGGGCGAGCTGATCTTCCGCCTGATCCAGCAATACGCCTCCGCGCGCCAGCCGGTGCGCCGGCTGTGGCTGCAGTCCATGACCCCGCAGGCCATCCGCGACGGCTTCGAGCACCTGCGCAGCGACGCCGACATGCTGCCGCTGGCCGATGCCGCGCGCTGCCGCAGCGAGGCCGACTGGCTGGTGGGCATCAACGGCACGCGGGCGATGACCGCCTTCAATTCGCGCGACGGGGGCTTTTTCCTGACCCCCGTGGGACGCGTGCAGACGCCCACGCTGTCGGTGGTCGTGGCGCGCGAGGAGCAGATCCGCCGCCACGTGGCGCGGCCCTATTTCGAGGTGCAGGCGCATTTCGCGGCGGCCGCCGGCGGCTACGTGGGCAAGTGGTTCGACCCGGAATTCAAGAAGGACGCCGACGCCGACCGCCGCGCCGACCGCCTCTGGGACCGCGCGCAGGCCCAGGCGCTGGTCGACGCCTGCAGCGGCGCGAGCGCCGAGGTGCACGACGAATCCAAGCCGACCACGCAGATGTCGCCGGCACTGTTCGACCTGACCACGCTGCAGCGCGAGGCCAACTCGCGCTTCGGCTTTTCCGCCAAGATGACCCTGGCGCTGGCGCAGTCGCTGTACGAGCGGCACAAGGCGCTGACCTACCCGCGTACCGACTCGCGCCACCTGCCGGAGGACTACGTCGGCGTGGCGCGCGACACCCTGCACGCGATGAGCGACGCGGGCGGGCCGCTGTCCGGTTTCGCGCGGCGCGCGCTGGACCAGGGCTACGTGAAGCCGAGCAAGCGGGTGTTCGACAACTCCAAGGTGTCGGACCACTTCGCCATCATCCCCACCAACCAGCAGCCGGGCGCGCTGTCGGAGGCCGAGGCCAAGCTATACGACATGGTGGCCCGGCGCTTCCTGTCGGTGTTCTACCCGGCCGCGGAATTCCTCGTCACCACGCGCATCAGCCGCATCGGCGAGCAGCGTTTCCGCACCGAGGGCCGCATCCTGGTGGTGCCGGGCTGGCTGGAGATCCACGGCCGCGCGCAGCAGGGCGACGAAGCCGACCTGCCGGCCGTCGCCGCCGGCGAGAAGGTGCTGGCCGAGTCGGTGAACCTGCTCGAGCTCAAGACCCGACCGCCGGCGCGCTATACCGAGGCCACGCTGCTCAGCGCGATGGAAAACGCCGGCAAGATGGTCGACGACGAGGACTACGCCGAGGCCATGGCCGGCAAGGGCCTGGGCACCCCGGCCACGCGCTCGTCCATCATCGAGGGCCTGCTGGCCGAGCAGTACATGATCCGCGAGGGGCGCGAACTGGTGCCCACCGCGAAGAGCTTCCAGCTCATGACCTTGCTGCGCGGCCTGGGCGTGGAGGAGCTGACCAAGCCGGAGCTCACCGGCGAGTGGGAGCACAAGCTGGCGCAGATGGAACGCGGGCAGATGCCCCGCGACGCCTTCATGCACGAGATCGCGCAGATGACCGAGGCCATCGTGCGCCGCGCCAAGGAGTTCAACCGCGACAGCGTGCCGGGCGACTACGCCACGCTGGGCACGCCCTGCCCGAACTGCGGCGGCGTGGTGCGCGAGAACTACCACCGCTTCGCGTGCACCCAGTGCGATTTCTCCATCGGCAAGCACCCGGGCGGGCGCAGTTTCGAGCTGTCGGAGGTGGAGCAGTTGCTGGAGCACAAGCACCTGGGGCCGCTCAGCGGATTCCGCAGCAAGATGGGGCGCCCCTTCTCCGCCGAACTGCGCCTGGGGCGTGAAGGCGGCAGCGGCCAGTACAAGCTGGAGTTCGACTTCGGTCAGGCGGCTCCCGGCGAATCCTCCGAGGCGCCCGATTTCAGCGCCCAGGAGCCGCTGGGCGCCTGCCCGAAATGCGGCGGCCGCGTGTTCGAGGCCGGCAGCTCCTACGTCTGCGAGCACAGCGTGGGGGCACAGCCCAGCTGCGACTTCCGCACCGGCAAGATGATCCTGCAGCAGCCCGTCGACGCCGCGCAGCTGCGCAAGCTGCTGGTGGACGGGCGCACCGACCTGCTCGACGGCTTCGTCTCGGCGCGCACGCGACGCAAGTTCAAGGCCTTCCTGGTGCGCCAGCCCGACGGCAAGGTGGGCTTCGAGTTCGCCCCCCGGCCGGGCGGCCCCGCGGCGAAGGGCGGCGCCGCGCGCAAGAGCGCGGCGGCCAAGGCGCCCGCCGCCAAGTCCGCTGCTGCGAAGACCACCGCCACGAAGACCGCGGCTGCCAAGGCCCCGGCGGCGAAAAAAGCCCCGGCGGCGCGCAAGACCCGCGGCTGAGCGCGGCGGTGGCGCCAGGGCCGGGCGCCGCGCCCGCGGCGCCGGCTCAGGAGGGCTCGGCCCCGGGTGCAGGCGCTCCCGGGAACTGCACCCGCACCACCAGCCCGGGGCAGGCCGGGTCGGCGCTCATCGGGTTGTCGTCCAGGCTCATCGCGGCGGTGTGCTGGCGCGCGATCTCCTGCACGATGCACAGGCCCAGGCCGCTGCCGTCGTGCCCGGTGCCGAGCACGCGGTAGAAGGGCCTGAACACCATCTCCCGCTCGGGCGGCGCGATGCCCAGCCCGGTGTCCTCCACCCCCAGCATCACCTGCTCGTCCAGCTGGCGCAGGCGCACCGCGACGCCTCCGCCCGGGGGGGTGTAGGCGATGGCGTTGTCCAGCAGGTTCTTCGCCAGTTCCTGCAGCAGCATGGGATTGCCCCGCACCCACAGCGCGTGCTCGGGGGCATCGAATTCCAGCTCCAGGGACTTGGCCAGCGCCATCGGAGCCAGTTCCTGCAGCGCGTCGCGCACCGGCTGGCGCAGGTCCAGCAGCACCGGGCTGCGCTGCGCCAGCACCCCCTGGTTCTCGGCGCGCGCCAGCGCCAGCAGCTGGTTCACCAGGCGGGTCGTGCGCACCACCGAGACCTCGATCTGGCGCAGGCTGGTGCGCAGTTCCTCCGGGTTGGTCTGGCGCTGCGCCAGCTCGGCCTGCATGCGCAGCCCGGCCAGCGGCGTCTTGAGCTGATGCGCGGCGTCGGCGATGAAGCGCTTGCGCGTGTGGATGGAATGCTCCAGGCGCCCCAGCAGGCTGTTGATGGAGTCCACCAGCGGGGCGATCTCCTCCGGGGCCTCGCGCTGGTCGATGGGGCTGAGGTCGTCGGGGCGCCGCCGCCGGATGCGCGCCTGCAACTCGTCCAGAGGGATGATGCCCTGGCCCAGCCCGAACCACACCAGCAGGATGGAGATCGGCACGATGACGAATTGCGGCAGGATCACCCCGCGGACGATGTTGCGCGCCAGTTCCGAGCGCTGCTGCAGTCCCTCGGCCACCTGCACCAGCAGCAGGCCCGCATGAGGCGCCGGCACCCAGCGCCAGGCGATGCGCATGCGTTGCCCGCCCACGTCGGCGTCGCGCAGGTGCGCGGCGCCGTCGCGCGGCCACTGCGCGTCCGGCGCGTCGGGCAGGCGCGGGTCTCCGGCCAGCACGCGGCCGTCGCCGGCACGCAACTGGGTCAGCAGCCCGCCGGGGGGCTGGGTGCCCGCCACGGCGCTTTCGCGCGGCAGCGTGGCCCCGGAACTCTCCACCCAGGCGGCGATCACACCCAGCCGGCGCTGCAGGCCCTGGTCGAAAGGCTGCGTGGCGATGGCCTGCGCCACCAGGAAGGTGATGCCGATGGCCAGCGGCCACACCAGCAGCAGAGGCACCAGCATCCAGTCCAGGATCTCGCCGAACAGCGAGCGCTGGCGCCGCAGCTTGGGGCCGGCGCCGGGATCCCCGGCCGCGGGCGCCTCGGCGGCGGCCGCCACGGGCGTGGTGGCGCCCACGGACATGGCTCAGGCGACCTGTGCCGGCTGCCCGCCGGCGCCCGGCGCGGCCGTGTCGCCCGCGCGCGAGCCGACGATGCGCTCCAGGCAGTAGCCCAGCCCGCGCACCGTGGCGATGCGCACCGGACCGGTCTCGATCTTCTTGCGCAGGCGGTGTATGTACACCTCGATGGCGTTGGTGCTGACCTCCTCGCCCCACACGCACAGGTGGTCCACCAGCTGGTCCTTGCTGACCAGGCGCCCGGCGCGCTGCAGCAGCACCTCCAGCAAGGCCAGTTCCCGCGCCGACAGGTCGACCACGCGCTCGTCCAGCATCACCACGCGCCCCGACAGGTCCACGCTGAGCGGGCCGTGGCGGATCACCGAACTGGTGGCGCCCATGCCGCGGCGGGTCAGCGCGCGCACCCGCGCCTCCAGCTCGGCCAGCTCGAAGGGCTTGGCCATGTAGTCGTCGGCGCCGAGGTCCAGGCCGCGCACCTTGTCCTCCAGGTTGTCGGCGGCGGTGAGGATGAGCACCGGAAGGCTGTCGCCGCGGCTGCGCAGGCGCTTGAGCACCTCGAAGCCCGACAGGCGCGGCAGGCCCAGGTCGAGAATCAGCAGGTCGAAGCTGCCCGAGTGCAGCGCATGGTCGGCGCTGAGGCCGTCGCCCACCTGGTCGACGGCGTAGTGGCTGGCGCGCAACGAGCGGGTCAGGCCGTCGGCCAGGACCTGGTCGTCCTCGGCGATCAGGATGCGCATCGCGGTCTCCTCCCTCCCGGATCGGCAGCTGCTGGCGGCTGCTCGCGCCATTCTAGAAGCTGGCGGGCGGCCCCGGGACGGAGCGCGCCGGCGGCTTCTCAGCCGTGCTCCAGCAGCGCCTGCAGCGCCGGCCAGGCCTGCTCGGCGCGCGGGTCGTTGACCAGCGCCACCACGCTGCGGCGCCGGCCGTCGTCGCCCTGCAGGTAGCCGGCCAGGCCGAGCACGCCGTCGAGGGTGCCGGTCTTGGCATGCAGCATGCCGCGCAGCCTGCCGCCCAGGCGTCGGCGCAGCGTGCCGTCCTCCCCCGACAGCGGCAGCGAGGCCACGAACTCGGGCATCAACGGTCCGCGCCAGGCCGCGCCCAGCAGGCGGTCGAGGTCGCGCGCGCTGATGCGCGCCACGCGCGACAGCCCGCAGCCGTTGTCCAGCACCAGGTCGGGCATGGCCAGGCCCTGCGCGTCCAGCCACTGCTGCACCACCTGCGCGGCACGGCCGAAATCCGCCGGTGCCAGCCCCGCATGCAGCGCCAGGGTCAGGAACACCTGCTGCGCCATCACGTTGTTGCTGTACTTGTCGATGTCGCGCACCAGCACCGCCAGCGGCTCGCTCTCCCAGGTGCTCAGCAGGTGCGCGCCCGGCGGAATGCGCCCCGACACCACGGTGCCGGTCCATTCGATGCCGGCATCGCGCAGCACCGCGCCGAGCACGGCCTGCACGAAGTCGTCGGCGGGCATCAGCGCGGCCAGGTTCCAGTCCATCTCGCCGCATTCGGGGCTCCAGCTGCCCTGCAGGTCGGGAGCCAGGGTCTGGCTGAAATCCGGGTGCAGGCGCGCGTCCGGCGAGCCGCAGGCTCCGGGCTCCAGGCGCGGCAGGCGCGGCGCGAAGCCGTGCAGGGGCGGCTCGGTCCAGGCCCGCACCGCGCCGCCCTGCGCCTCCATGTGCATTTGTACGCTACCGAAGCCGACGAGGAAGGCGTCCGGCCCCACGTTGTAGGGAGCCAGCGGCCGGCCGTCGAACTGCGCGGGGTCGTGCGGCGGAAGGTTGAAGGCGCTGCGGTCCACCACCACGTTGCCGGCGATGCGCCGCAGCCCCAGCCCGCGCAGGCGCAGCGCCAGGCGCCACAGGTCCTGCGCCATCAGGTGCGGGTCGCCGCTGCCGGCGAAACCCAGGTCGCCGGCCAGCACTCCGTCCTGCAGCGGGCCGATGGCGTAGACCGGGGTGCGCCAGCGGTAATCCGGCCCCAGCAGGTTCAGCGCCGCGTACATGGTCACCAGCTTGAGCACCGAAGCCGGGCTGCGCGGCGCATCGGACTGCCAATCCACCAGCGCCGTGCCCAGGCGCAGGTCGCGCAGCACGAAACTGCAATGCGCGGGGTCGATGCCGGCGGAGTGCAGCGCCAGGCGCACCGGGCGCGGCAGCGCCAGCACCGCCGGCAGTGCGCTGGCGCCGCCGGCCGCGCCGGCCAGCGCCAGCCCGGCCGCAGCGCGCCCCGCGAGCAGCATGGCGTGGCGCCGGCGGGGGTCGGGCAGGGGGCGGTTCGGTGGCATGGACATGGCGTGGGTGGGGGCGCGGGCGAGGTGCCGGGGACGGCCCGATGCTAATGCCGCGGGCGTGGATGGATGCGCCCGCGCGGCTACACTGCACAGGCTCGGTGCGGGCTGCGCGCCGGGACGCATCCCGCGGCGCCGGATGCCCCGCATTTCTCCGTTCGAACTCCCGTGAATTCCCCGTCGATCGTGCTCGCCTTCGATTCCAGCACCGAGTGGCTTTCGGTGGCGCTGGACCTCGGCGACGGCCGCGTGCTGCAAGGCACCGAGCCGGGAGGCGCGCGCGCCTCGCAGCGCCTGCTGCCGCTGGTGGGCGAACTGCTCGCCCAAGCCGGCCGCACGCTGGCCGAGGTGGGGCTGATCGGCTTCGGCGCCGGCCCCGGCGCCTTCACCGGCCTGCGCGCCGCCTGCGCGGCCGCGCAGGGCCTGGCGCGCGGCCTGCGCTGCCCGGTGGTGCCGGTGCCCACGCTGCTGGCGGTGGCCGCCGCGGCCGAGCCCGCGCTGCGCGACGGCTGCGTGCTGGCGGCCGACGACGCGCGCATGGGCGAGCTGTACTGGGCCCGCGCCGAATGCGCGGCCGGAAGCTGGCGCCTGGCCGGGCCCTCGCACGTGCAGTCGCCGCGCGATGCCGCGGCCTGCTGGCGCCGGGAATTCGGCGACGACCCGGGCGCGCTGCCCCTGTGCGGCAACGCCTGGGTCGAGCACACGCAGGCCCTGGGCGAGGCGCTGGGCGCCGGCTGGGCCCCCGCCTTGAGCGCGGCGCGAACGGTGGCGCCGCAGGCCGCCGCGGTGGCGGCGCTGGCGCGCGCCGCGCATGTTCGCGGCGAGAGCGTGCAGGCGGCCGACGCCCGCCCGCTGTACGTGCGCGACAAGGTCGCGTTGACCAGCGACGAGCGCGCACGCGCCAAGGCCGCCGCGGCGGCGTCGAAGTCCCCGGCATGATTCAGGTCGCCCGCACCGGCCTGCGCGAAATGCGCATGAGCGACCTCGACGCCGTCATGGACATCGAGGTGCGCGCCTACGAGTTCGCCTGGAGCCGCGGCAATTTCGCGGATTCGCTGGCCGCCGGCTACGTCGCCCAGGTGCTGTGCGACGAAAGCGGCGACATGCAGGGCTACTACGTCGCGCTGGCCGGCGTGGAGGAAATGCACCTGCTCAACATCACGGTCGAGCCGCGCCTGCAGGGGCAGGGCATCGGCCTGCAATTGCTCGACGGCGTGGTGCTCAGCGCCACGTTGCACGGGGCCGCGCTGCTGTGGCTGGAGGTGCGCCCCAGCAACCAGCGCGCGCTGCGCCTGTACGAGGGCTACGGGCTGCACCCGGTGGCACGCCGGCGCGCCTACTACCCGGCCCTGGTGGACGGCAAGCCTGGGCGCGAGGACGCCATCGTCATGTCCTGCCCGGTGGAGACCCTGCGCCGGCGCCGGGGCATGGACTGAAGGTGCCCACGATGCCCCACCCGCTGCTCGACCCGCGCCGCCTGGCCATGCTGCACGCACTCGGCCTGGAACAGGCCTGGGTGCCGCGCGACGCGCTGGACCCGGCCGAACTGGCCGCGCTGCTGCCGCCGCTGCCCGGCGCCGCCGCGGCACCCACGCCTCAGGGCCGTCGCGCGCAGGTCTCCGACGCGCCCGGCGCAACCCGCGGCACGCCCGCCCGCGACGCCCCGCCGGCTGCCACCGAGCGGACCGAGCGGACCGAGCGGACTGAGCGAGGGCATGGCGCGCCGGTGCCGCCCCGCGAGGCGCCGGCCGCGCGGGCCACGCCCGCGCCGGTGAACGAGCAGCGCCTGCAGCAGGTGCGCTCGCTGGCCTGGGAACCGCTGCAGGCCTTCACCCACGACTGCCGCGCCTGCAAGCTGGGCTCGATGCGCCACCACGCCGTGTTCGGTGTCGAGCACCCGCAGGCGCGGGTGATGGTGGTCGGCGAGGCCCCGGGCGCCGAGGAGGACCGCATCGGCGAACCCTTCGTGGGGGCGGCAGGCAAGCTGCTGGACAACATGCTGCGCGCCTGCGGGCTGAGCCGCGCCGGAGAGGATCCGGTGCGTACCGTGTACATCGCCAACGTCATCAAGTGCCGGCCGCCCGGCAACCGCAACCCCGAGCCCGACGAGATCGAGCAGTGCCTGCCCATCCTGCAGCGCCAGATCGAGCTGGTGCGCCCGCGCCTGCTGCTGGCCCTGGGGCGCTTCGCGGCGCAGGCCCTGACCGGAAGCGCCGAGCCCATCGGACGCCTGCGCCAGCGCGCCTGGGACTGGCACGGCACGCCGCTGGTGGTCAGCTACCACCCCGCCTACCTGCTGCGCACGCCGCAGGACAAGGCCAAGGCCTGGGCCGACCTCTGCCTGGCGCAGGACCTGCTCGAAGGGCAGGGCGCCTAAAATCCGCGCATGCGCTTCCTCGACCAATGGCTCGCCGCTTGCCGGCGCAACTCCAGCCGCCTGTGCCTGGGCCTGGACCCCGAACCCGAGCGCCTGCCGGCGCCGTGGACCCACGACACCTCGCGGTTTTTCGATTTCTGCGCAGCCGTGGTCGACGCCACGGCCGACCTGGTCTGCGCCTACAAGCCGCAGATCGCGCATTTCTCGGCCGTCGGGGCCGAGGCGCAGCTCGAGCGCCTGATCCGCCACATCCGCGAGAACGCGCCCGGCGTGCCGGTGATCCTCGACGCCAAGCGCGGCGACATCGGCTCCACCGCGCGGCACTATGCGCGCGAGGCCTTCGAGCGCTACGGCGCCGACGCGCTGACCGTCTCGCCCTTCCTCGGGCGCGATTCGCTGGACCCGTACATGGAGGCCTACCCCGAGCGCGGCCTGTTCGTGCTGTGCCGCACCTCCAACCCCGGCAGCGACGACCTGCAGGCGCTGGGGCTGCGCGACGCCGAGGCGCCCGGAGAACGCCTGTTCGAGCGCGTCGCGCGCCTGGCCGCCGGCCCCTGGAACCGCAACGGGCAGCTCGGCCTGGTCACCGGCGCCACGCGCCCGCAGGACATCGTCGCGGTGCGCGCGGTGGCGCCCGACCTGCCGCTGCTGATCCCTGGCGTGGGTGCGCAGGGCGGCGACCTGGAGGCCACCGTGCGCGCCGCCGGCGACCGCTTCCTGATCAACGCCTCGCGCAGCGTGCTGTACGCGGCGCCCGGCAGCCAGTTCGCCGCCGCCGCGCGCGACGAGGCCGAGCGCCTGCGCGACACCATGGCCGAGCTCGCGCCCCTTTGAAGCTCCCGGAATCCTTCGCCTCGCCCGCCCCATGCCGCCTTCCGACCCCGCCTCGCCGCTGACCCATTTCGACGCTGCCGGCCAGGCCCACATGGTCGATGTGGGCGCGAAGGACGAGACCTCTCGCGTGGCCGTGGCCACCGGCATGATCCGCATGCTGCCGGCCACGCTGGCGCTGGTCGAATCCGGCAACGCGCGCAAGGGCGACGTGCTCGGCGTGGCCCGCCTGGCCGCCATCATGGCCGCCAAGCGCACCTCCGACCTGATCCCGCTGTGCCACCCCATCGCGCTGACCCGCGTGGCCGTGGAGCTCGAGATCGACCGTGCCGCAAGCGCCGTGCGCTGCACCGCGCGCGCCGAGACGCGCGGGCGCACGGGGGTCGAGATGGAAGCCCTGACCGCCGTGCAGGTGGGCCTGCTCACCGTCTACGACATGTGCAAGGCCGCCGACCGCGGCATGACCATCACCGACGTCAAGCTGCTGGAAAAGCATGGCGGCAAGTCGGGGGACTGGGTGGCGGGCGGCGCAACTCCTTGATCGACAAGCGTTCCGGCGCGTTTGCAGCGCGCTGGTGACGCTGATGGGGGCGTGCAGCACCCATCCCCTTCCCGAAGCCTGGAGAGCCCGCCATGGGGCTTTTGTCCCTCGTTTGTCCCAGCGAGGAACGACATGGCAGCTTTCCGCAAGCGCGGAACGGGGTGGCAGGCGCGGGTGCGCCGTGCCGGCTATCCGGATGAGGTGAAGACCTTCCCGACGAGAGCCGAGGCCGAGCGATGGGCTCGATCGGTCGAAGGGGAGATGGACCGAGGCGAGTTCGCCGATCAACGAGAGGTCGCGCGCACCACGCTCGGCGACCTGGTGCGGCGCTACATGGTCGAGGTGACTCCCAGCAAGCGCGGTGCGCGTGACGAGGTGATCCGCTTGAACGCGATGCTGCGCAACCGGATCTGCGGGCTCAGCGTGGCCAACTTGGCTCCTCAGGAGGTCGCTCGCTACCGGGATGAGCGCCTTCAGGTCTGCGGGGCAGCCACGGTGATTCGAGACCTGGCGGTGTTGTCCTCGATCGTGAACCACGCCCGGCGGGAGTGGGGCATTCGCATTCAGAACCCGGTCGCGCTGGTGCGCAAGCCGGCGGCACCAGCGGGGCGCGACCGCGTGTTGTCGGAAGTTGAAGAGCTGCGCTTGCTGGAGGAACTTGAGCCACGCGGGCGGCGGAATCCCTACATGCGGCCATTGGTGATTGCTGCCATCGAGACGGCGATGCGGCGGGGAGAGTTGCTGACCCTGCAATGGGAGCATGTCGATCTGGTCAGGCGCGTCGCATTCCTTCCGATGACCAAGAATGGGCGCCCGCGCTACGTGCCGTTGTCGTCACGCGTGGTGCGCGTGATCGAGTCGACCGGTTCGCCTCAACCTGGACGTGTCTTCCCGATCGGTATCGCTGCGATGGAGGCTGCCTTCTCGCGAGCGGCAGGACGCGCAGGTTTGCGTGGCTTGCACTTTCATGACCTGAGACACACGGCTACCAGTCGAATCGCGCGCAAGCTGCCAAACGTGATCGAGCTTGCTGCTTTGACGGGTCACGAGTCACTGCAGATGCTCAAGCGATACTTTCACCCGCAGGCGAGCGAGATCGCCCTCAAACTGGGATAGCGCTCGTGCGGTTGGCCGAGAACTACCCCGCAGGCTGGACCCGCTGAGGCACTCCTGCAGGATCAAGGACATCCGGGACCGGACACCTCGCCGCAGGCAAAGGCAGGACAAAGGATCCAGCTCTTAGGGTCAACGACAACAAGGCCATCGTAGGATGGCCTTTTCGTTTTGTCGGCTTCCGCCAGCACACACCCCGGGGCTTGGGCTTCAGGTGCTTCATCGCTCGTCCCAGCGTGCACCGCTGTCTGCCTGACAGTGTGGCAGGGTTCTGGCCAAATTCTCAACCCGCTTGTTGAGCCGCTTCACAACAACTCGAACTAGGGACACAACATGCTCGAAGCGCCCGCCCCGACGCCTTCGGCCACGACGGAGGATGCGGCCATCCACCTGATCGTTGACGCAATGGCAATCAACAGAGTGACTCTTCCGATGCTTGCCAGCGCGCTCGGCTATGAGTCGACGCAGATTGTTGGAAGGCTGCGCCGAACTGAGAAATTTGAGGACGCCTTCCTTGATCCCGATACGCGAGAGGTCTGCCGGCTTGGAGGCCCATGGAAGGTATGGGTAGGAAGGCGATTAAAACGAGGCCTACGCTTCTCGGACCTCGTCATTGACAAGGCGAAGCTCCCGTTCTTGCTTCAGGCCTTTTGTGAATCAAACGGCGAGCAAGCACGCCCCAAAACTTGATTCGAGGTTGACATGCGCCCCTGGGAGCGAAGACTTGGTGACCTGGCACATTTGGTGACATCTTGCCACGCCACCTATTTTGATCCGGATTTATTTCGGATGAATATAAATCAATTTCTGCAAACGGCGCGGACCGTAACCTTTCTAATCCAGAAGCGAAAAGCGGAAATCGTTGGTTTCAATGAGTGGTATGCAGAGAGCGTTCGCCGGCCTTGGGCCGACGACATCCTGATGCGATGGGCCATTGAGTCGAGGAACACAATAGAAAAAGAGGGCGACCTCGAACTGCACAGCACCCTATCTCTTTCTCTAGTATTTTCCTATTTTGAGGAGGAAGATCTGCAAGTTGATGTCGGTTGCGATCTTTTGCTTCACGCAAATCTAAAGAGATTAATTCGATTCGCGCAAAAGAACCTACCATCCGGGATATCCGACGCCGCCGTTGTTAAAATTGAGCGGCGTTGGATTGCGGCATCTTTGCCCGAGTGGGAGCTTTTGCGAGCGGTAAATTATATCTACGCGAAGCTGTTCGAATGCTGCGACAGCCTGGCGCACCACTTGGGATCCACAATTGACCTCTCAATTCGAAAACCCGAACCCCTGGAGTTGCAGCGAGAGCAGGCGAGGCAGGTTGAATATATAAAATTGAATGGCTTAGAGCACTTCCATTTGGGGCAGGAGCGTCTAAAGCGCGATGAGAATTTCGTGCCGCCGGGCGAACTTCTGCAACACATTGAAGCGTCTCAGCAGTCTCTAGGTGGTCAAAGGGATTTCCTTAGCGCCTTCAGTATGTTGGTTGACATGGCGGCGGCGACATTTAATCATTACGGAAATCACATCCCAATCCTTCATGTCTTCGACCACAACTGGCGTCCAATTTTAATACTATCAACAAACTTTGATGACCAAGCAGATAAATACATATTTTGGCGTCACGTCGGAGATCGAATCAGAAATCTTCGAGCGGCCGGGGTTATTTGGATTGGTGAGTCTTGGGTGCGCAGGCTTGAAGCGGGACATAGAACGCCGACGAGGAATCTCCCGATAATTGGCGAGCACCTTCAAATTGTCGGCGCTTCCGGCGAAGGCTTGGAAAAACGTATGGCGTTTCGTATAATACGCGAGGGCGACGCGCAACCTCGTCTGGAGCTGGACGAGTCAGAATCCGAAAACGGCCGCGTTGCAGAAATGAATTTCCTGCGCCCAGTTATGACCGCTTTGCGTGCCCCGCTTCTTCATCGCGACGAAGGCAGTTGAGAACTTTATATTGGCGGGCCTTTCTTATATAAGGATTATTTATCCACCCGCCAACGAGAGTGATCCATGGGAATCGCAAGCGTGGCTGGAGAACGTCGCCGCCTTCCGCTTATGGAAGAATCTAACGCGCGAGGCGTAATCCGACGGAAGAGGATGCCACCTGATCCGAAATACCACGAGCGTTCCGCTGAACGGCCATCGACATCGCGCGCCCTCGGAACTCGAGATTAATTTCTTACAAGGCGAGGATAAGCATTAACCGGCACCACGAGCGGCGCCTCCTCCAGGGATTTCTGACCAAAATTTCTCATGATCGCGTTTCTGGCGTCAGACTCCAGGAGATCGACATTTGACCTCAATCGATCAGAGTCTATCGAAGAGAGTTCCAAGGCGAATATATTTCGCTGGAAAATGATTGGCGACGCCGAAGAAACGGAAATCTCGATTCGATAACCTCCGGGTATCCACCAAAAATTTCGTTTGCGAAATTGAAGCAAATCACGATACTCTTGAGTCCGAAATATCTCTTCAATGCTTCCGGAGCCTGATCGAATTGTGTCGATGCGACTCACTACGGCGATGGAGAGCCTGTCGTTTTCTTTGGAATATTCATCATCCAGCGTTAGGACCATTTTATCTTTTACGTCATCGGTGCCAACCTTAAGAGCGACCGGGATTTGCGCCCGCTTAACAATTTGCTTATTTCCATAGGCATCCGTTATTTCGCTTATAGTCTCATTTAGGCCGGTCCAGGTAAATTCCTTTCGCGCGCCATCGGATCGCGTAACTTGGAGCGCGAAACCTGTAATCAGGGCGGCCTTTTGGCTGGCGGAAAAGACGAATCCTATATTTATCGCCGAACCGAAAGAGCCGTAGCAAATTTCGGCTGTTGCGGCTGGGAAAACAACCACTTTCGATCGCGAGAAGAAGCTGATAACCCAGGTAACAAGCTGCGGGACCCAAGCGGCGGCACCTATCAATGCGAGCCAATCAGTCAGTTTCACAACAACCCCCGAGCATTAAGTGTCGCATTACGATTGACGGAGAACATTTCCGCTCCGACCTGCAATTTTTGACAGTATCTCACGTAGAGCGTCACTGCTGGGCCAAATGCCGCTGCACCTGCCCCAAACACCACGCCCCACCCCTCGGCGCCTTCAGCCCCATGTCGTTCAAATACACGACGATCGCGCGTCGACTCATCCCCTGGGCAAGACACCCGTCCAGAACAGGCTTCAATCGCTCTCTGAACGCTCTGGCGGCACCCTGACGTGCCCTGGTATGCCTTGCGAGATTTGCCGGTCCTGTGGCCCCCAAAACGACGCCACGGGCCTTTGCTGCAGCCAATGCCGCCCTGGTCCGCTCGCTGATCTGGTCGCGCTCCCACTCGCTCATGACCGCGTGCATCTGGATCATGACCTTGTTCGCGTTGGGCATGTCGACCGCGACGAAGTCCACGCCGGTCTCGATCAACCCGCTGACGAAGTGCACGTTGCGAGCGAGACGGTCCAGTTTCGCGATGAGCAGGGTGGCACCTGACCGTCGACACAGCTCCAGTGCCCTGCGCAGCTCGGGACGCCTGTCGAGAGCGTTGGCCCCCTTGCCGGTCTCGATCTCAGTGAACTCGGCCAGCATCGTCTCGCTGCGCCCGCTGGTGTAGCTCATCACGGCCTGACGCTGTGCTTCCAGCCCGAGACCAGAGGCTCCCTGCCTGCTGGTGCTGACTCGGTAGTAGGCGACGACGGCTTGCTTCCCCTGCATGCTGCTCTCCGGTTGCTGTCCTCATTCCAGGACGCTCGTCCTGTATGTGGACACGATGGGTCCAACCGTAGGACGCCGGCGTGTGCAGGCCAAGGACGGCGCCGGCGAGGTGTTGCTTCGGCGAGGATGGGGTTGACGCCGCGAGCGTCATCTCCCCGGCGCAGGAGATCGATGTCCTATAAGAACAGGCGAGACTTGGAGGTATTGCGTTCCTCGTTCCGACCCTGGCAGCGCCGATCCTTACATCTGGGACCGATACGCCGAGGGGCGTCGAACATCCCGTTCAGCGCCCAAGTGCACGGAATCGGCGTGGCGCCAACGCGACCTAAGGCAACGCTGAAGAAGCACCTGTTTTTGCAGAAGCCGGGCCCTACGATTTCAGGATGCGGGAACTCGATTCGATGAGGGTGATTTGGCGCCCATCGGGCCTCATTCGCGAGCCTTTCGACCCGCCTTGCGCCCTTATGGACGCACCTGTGCCATGAGCCGATTTCGGCACATGAAGATGTTGCTCAAGGCCAGCGCGGCGAACGCGCGCGTCGCGTTCTTATCCAGTCCGCGATAGCGCACCTTGCTGAAGCCCCACAGCCGCTTGATGAC
>NZ_KB898500.1 GCF_000377645.1 Thiomonas sp. FB-6
CGAGACCGGCAACGAGTCGATCCGCTTCATGCGCTCCAGTGCCGACGCCAGGACGCGGATCAAGAGCCGGGAACAGGCTCGCAAGGCGCCAGCACAGACCACCTAAGACACCGAGGGGGAAGCCGTTCCGGGCTACGCCCTCCACGGCTTCCCCCTCGATCAAACCGACCACCAGGAGATCACCGACCCAGGCCACGACCTACACTTATCCACCGCCGGACATCATCAGACCGGCTCCCATCCCTGGCTCACTATTGGGTCGGCACGGTGGCTCAGAATTGCATCGGCGCACACAGGATCTCCAAGCAGCCCCAGAAAGCAGGTTTCGGAGCCCGAAACTGCCTACCAATCGGCACCCGCACCTGCGGCATTGACGACGACCACGTATTGACAACGGCTACACGTTAGGTGACAATTCGTGTATCTTTTGTGTATGCGCAAATAGGGGAAACCAATGCGTGACGCCGCCATCAACCTGCGAGCCTTGCCTGAGCAGCGTGACCTCATCGATCACGCTGCCAGCCTGCTCGGCAAGAACCGTTCTGACTTCATGCTCGAAGCGGCCTGCGACCGTGCCCAGTCCGTAGTGCTGGATCAGGTCTTCTTCAGCCTGGACGCGGACAAGTTCAAGCAATTCACCGCGATGCTCGACGCCCCTCTCGGGCCCAACCCAGGGCTTGAACGCCTGATGGCTGTCAAGGCGCCCTGGAGCACTGGCGCGGCATGAGCTTGCTCTTGAGCGCACCGCAGCCACTCGAGGCCGCCCATCTCCTGGACGAATTCGCCTGCGGGGAAACCAGTCTCGATGAGTGGCTCAAGCGCCGGGCAATGGCCAACCAATTGAGCGGTGCCAGCCGCACTTTCGTCGTCGCAGATCAGAATGGCCGTGTCTATGGCTACTACGCGATGGCGGCCGGCGCGGTCTCGCACCAGACGGCCACGAGCGGCGTGCGACGAAACATGCCCGATCCCGTCCCGGTGATGGTGCTGGCCCGACTCGCCATTGACCATCGCGCCCAAGGCGTCAAGTTTGGAGCCGCACTGCTTCAAGACGCAGTCAGTCGGGCTGTGACCGTGTCACAGAATGCGGGCGTGCGAGCCTTGCTCGTCCACGCCCTGCACGAACGCGCAAAGCAGTTCTACGAGCACTACGGCTTTCAGGAATCGCCACAGCACCCGATGACGTTGATGCTGCGCTTGAACACCGCAAAGGCCTGAAAGGCTGGGCGTTGAGCATGAACATCCACCCAATCCGCACTGAGGCAGAGTACCGAGCCATTCTCCAGGAGGTCTCCGAGCTGGTGGATGCAGTGTGGATGGCCAGCTCACCTGCAACGGTGTCTACCAGATGCGCGACGGTGCGCTGAACGGCGTCGGTCTCGCGTTTTTGCCGGAAGACCTCGTTCGAGATGACATCGAGGCTGGGCGTCTTGTCTGGTTGCTGCCGGATTGGTCGCCGACCTTCGAGGGCCTTCACATCTACTACCCGACGCGACGTGAGTTTTCTCGCGCGCTGGCGGTCGTGGTGGACGCGCTCAGGTTGCCCCTCGATCCACTTGAACCCCAGTCCGAATAGCGGATACCCGTACGACACGTTCTTTGTTGTCGGTCGCTGCAGCTACAGCAATGTCGGTACACAACTGACCCCGCGAAAACCCGCGCCGATGCTGGAAGTGGGGTCGCGAACGCTCGCGAGGCAAACAGAGAAAAAGGCGAGGAGAGAGGTCGGGAGCAGGCCAAAACAGGCACTGACAGAGGACGGCGCTCGCGAGGCAACGTCTCGGAGCCGCGCCAACCGTGGCGTTCAGAGCAAAAAAATCCCAACCGATAAGGGTTGGGATTTTGGTAAATGGTGGAGCCGGGGGGAATTGAACCCCCGTCCGCAAACTATCCGTCGCAAGCTCTACATGCTTAGTGTCATCGTTTGGTTTTAACCCCCCAGGCGCGGATGCACACGCTCCCGGAAAGGCGATCCGCTGGATTTAGTGACGGCGCACGCGGCGCGCGCAATCACGAGCTGATGTGAATGACCTCGCAGGTGTTGCCACCCCGGCCCATCAGCGAACCGTTGCGAGGCCCGCAGCCCTTAGGCCGCGAGAGCGAAACTTTCGTCGTTCGCGTTTAACTTGTTTCCAGTGGATTTACGAGCGTACTGGTGCTCGGCATGCACTCCACAACTTCAACATTCACGTCGAAACCGGATCGGCCCCGTGAAGGGGCGATGATACGCGTTTTGCCCCTCGAACACCTATCTGGGGTCCCGCGCGCGGTCTTCAAGGGGCCCGGGGCTCAGCTGCGCCCGATGCCGTGGTACTGCAGGCCGGCGGCGCGCACGCTGGCCGGCTCCCACAGGTTGCGCCCGTCGAACACGACGCGCGCCTTGAGGCTGCGCGCCAGCTGCTCGAAATCGGGCGAGCGGAAGGCATGCCACTCGGTGACCACGACCAGCGCGTCCGCACCCTCCAGCGCGCCGGGCGCGTCGGCCACGAGTTCCAGGCCCTCGCGCTGGCCCCACAGCCGGCGTGCCGCGTCCATGGCCACGGGGTCGAAGGCGCGCACGCGCGCGCCGGCCCCCAGCAGCGCCTCGATGAGGTCGATGGCCGGCGCGTCGCGCATGTCGTCGGTGTTGGGCTTGAAGGCCAGGCCCCACACGGCGATGGTCTTGCCGCGCAGGCCCTCGGCGGCGAAATGGGCGGCGATCTTCTCGAACAGGCGCTGCTTCTGGCGCTGGTTCACCGAGTCCACGGCCTCGGTCAGCTCGGCGCGCAGCCCGGCTTCGCGCGCCATGAAGGCCAGCGCCTTGACGTCCTTGGGAAAGCAGGAGCCGCCATAGCCGGCACCCGCGTACAGGAAATGGCTGCCGATGCGCTGGTCCACGCCCATGCCCAGGCGCACCTGCTCGATGTCGGCGCCCACCGCCTCGGCCAGGCGAGCCACCTCGTTCATGAAGGAGATGCGCGTGGCCAGCATGGTGTTGGCGGCGTACTTGGTGAGTTCCGAGCTGGCCGGGTCCATCACCATGATCTTTTCATGGTTGCGGTTGAAGGGGCGATACAGCTCGCGCATCACGGCCACCGCGCGCTCGTCGCGGCTGCCCAGCACGATGCGGTCGCCGCGGGTGAAGTCGTCGATGGCCGAACCTTCCTTGAGGAATTCGGGGTTGCTGACCACGCGCACCCAGTGCTGCACGCCGCGGGCGGCCATTTCCTGGTCGATGATGCCCTGCACCATGGCCACCGTGCCCACCGGGGCGGTGGACTTCTGCACCACCACCAGCGGGCCGTCCACGCAGCGCCCGATCTCGGCCGCGGCGCCGCGCACCTGGCTCATGTCAGCCTGTCCGCTGGGCAGCGGGGGCGTCCCCACGGCGATGAAACACACCTGGGCGCCCGGCAGGCCCTGCGCCACGTCTTCCACGAAGCGCATGCGCGAGGCCTGCGCATTGCGCGCGACGAGTTCGCTCAGCCCCGGCTCGTAGAACGGCACCTGGGCCTTGCGCAGCGCGGCGATGCGTCGAGGATCCCGCTCCACGCACACGACGGTGTTGCCGACGTCGGCAAAACACGCTGCGGTGACCAGGCCGACGTAGCCGGCGCCGATGACAGTGACTCGCATGGGGCAGATCCTTGGGCTCGAATGAGGAAACAGACCGGTATTGTGCATGCTGGGCCGCCGCGCCGGCCTGCCCGCGGCCCGAGGCGGCTCGCCATGCCCTCCCGCGGGGCTTGACCCACGTCAAGCGGGTTTTCGCAGTGCAACATCCATAATGGCCCGGTGAGTGGGCCGCCGGCCCAGGGAGAGCCACATGAAGTCCCAGGCATCGACCCGCAAGCGCCCTCCGCGCGCGCGGAGCCAGGCAACGCCCGTGCAAGCCACGCCCGTGCAAGCCCTTCCTGCGCAACAAGCATCCGTGCCGGCAGCGCCCGTCCAGCTGCCGCCCCTGCCCGCCCCGCCGGGGCCGCCGCGGTCCGCGCCGCGGCCCGAACAGGGGGTGGCCGACCTGATCGACCGCGCCGCGCACGCGCTGCAGGCGCGGCGCACCTTCGGCCTGTCGCCCGCTTCGCTGGGCCTGGCGGCCGCGGACTGGTGGACCCACCTGCTGGCCTCGCCCGGCAAGCGCATGGAACTGTCGAGCGAGGCCGCGCGCATGGCGGCCTCGTACGGCAATTACCTGACGCAGGCGCTGGCGCACCACCGCGGCGAACCCGACCCAGCCTGCTGCGTGCAGGCCGAGGACCGCGACCGCCGCTTCGTGCATCCGGACTGGCAGCGCTTTCCCTTCAACCTGCTGCAACAGGCCTTCCTGCTGCAGCAGCAATGGTGGCAGCAGGCCACCACCGGGGTGCGCGGGGTATCGCGGCACCACGAGCAGGTGGTGTCCTTCGCGGCCCGCCAGATGCTCGACGCGCTGGCGCCCAACAACCTGCCGGCGACCAACCCGGAGGTGCTGGACCTGACGCTGCAAAGCGGCGGCGTGAACCTGCTCAAGGGTTTCAACATCTGGCGCGACGACCTGCAGCGCATGGTCTCCGGAGCCCCCCCGGCCGGCAGCGAGGATTTCGTGCCGGGGCGCCAGGTGGCGCTCACGCCGGGCAAGGTGGTGATGCGCAACCGCCTGGTGGAGTTGATCCAGTACGAGCCGTCCACCGCCGCGGTGCACCCGGAGCCGGTGCTGATCGTCCCGGCCTGGATCATGAAGTACTACATCCTCGACCTGTCGCCCCACAATTCGCTGGTGCGCTACCTGGTGGACCAGGGTCATACGGTGTTCATGATCTCCTGGCGCAATCCCACCGGAGAGGACCGCGACCTGGGCATGCACGACTACCTGGAACTCGGACCCCTGGCCGCGCTGGACGCGGTACAGCGCATCCGCCCGCACGCGCAGGTGCACGGCGCGGGTTACTGCCTGGGCGGCACGCTGCTGTCCCTCGCCGCGGCGGCGCTGGGCGCGCGCGGCGACCGGCGCCTGGCCACGCTGACCCTGCTGGCCTCCCAGGTGGACTTCTCGGAACCGGGCGAGCTGTCCCTGTTCATCGACGAGAGCCAGGTCAGTTTCCTGGAAGACATGATGTGGGCGCAGGGCTACCTGGACACCACGCAGATGGCCGGGGCCTTCCAGATGCTGCGCTCCTACGACCTGATCAGCTCGCGGGTCACCCGCGAATACCTGATGGGCCAGCGCCGGCCGCCGAACGACCTGATGGCCTGGAACGCCGACGCCACGCGCATGCCCTACCGCATGCACAGCGAATACCTGCGGGGCATGTACCTGAACAACGACCTGGCCGAGGGCCGCTGGCGTGTGGACGGCCAGGCGGTCAGCGTGGAGAACGCGCCCCAGCCCTGGTTCGTCGTGGGCACCGAGACCGACCACGTCGCGCCCTGGCGCTCGGTCTACAAGATCCACCTGCTGGCGCATTCGGACATCGACTTCGTGCTGACCAGCGGCGGCCACAACGCCGGGATCGTCAGCGAGCCCGGCCACGCGGGCCGGCATTACCGCTGGGCCCGGCGAGCAGCCGGCCAGCCCTACCTCGGCCCCGAGCACTGGCTGACCCAGGCCGACGCCGAACAGGGCTCGTGGTGGCCGCGCTGGTCGCACTGGCTGGCCGCGCACAGTTCGGCACCGGTGGCGCCGCCCCGCATGGGCCTGCCCGGCTCCTCGCCGCTCGGGGATGCCCCCGGCAGCTACGTCCTGCAACGTTGAACCCGACGATGACCGACTGGATCGAGAACCGGCCGCTGGCCGAACTCAGGCTGGGCGACAGCGCGAGCCTGTCGCGCACCTTCACGCGCGACGAAGTGCAGACCTTCGCGCTGGCCTCCGGCGACGTGAACCCCGCGCACGTGGACGCCGAGTTCGCGGCCGACGACGCCTTCCACGGCATCGTCGCCCACGGCATGTGGAGCGCCGCGCTGATCTCCAACGTGCTGGGCACCCAGCTGCCGGGGCCGGGCACCGTCTACCTGGGCCAGCAGTTGCGCTTCGCGCAACCGGTCCGCCTGGGCGACACCGTGCGCGTGACGGTCACGCTGACGGCGCTGGATGCGCTGCCCGACGGGCGCCCGCGCGCCACCCTGCGTTGCTCCGTGGTCAACCAGCGCAACGAGACGGTGGTGGAAGGCGAGGCGCAGGTGCTGGTGCCCCAGGCCAAGGTGCGCCGGGCCCGCGTGGCCCTGCCCCGGCTGGAACTGCGCGACCCAGGCGCCAAGCTGCGCGCGCTGGTGGAGCAGGCGCGCGCGCTGCACGCCCGGCCGTTGCGCACGGCGGTGGTGCACGCGGTCGACGCGGTGTCGCTGGGCGGCGCGGTGGACGCCGCGCGCGCCGGCCTGATCGAGCCGGTGTTCGTGGGGCCGCAGGCGCGCCTGCAGGCGGCGGCGCAGGCCGCGTGCATCGACCTGTCGGGCTACGCCGTGGAGCCCACCGAGCACAGCCACGCGGCGGCGGCGCGCGCGGTGGCCCTCGCGCGCGAAGGGCGCGTGCAGGCCTTGATGAAGGGCTCGCTGCACAGCGACGAACTTCTGCACGCGGTGGTCGACGCGCAGACCGGGTTGCGCACGCAGCGCCGCATCAGCCACGTGTTCGTGGTGGACGTGGTCGGCCTGGATCGCCTGCAACTGCTCACAGACGCCGCGGTGAACGTGACGCCGGACCTGCTGGCCAAGCGCGACATCGTGCAGAACGCCATCGGGCTGGCGCAGGCGCTGGGCCTGCCCGAGCCGAAGGTGGCCATCCTGTCGGCGGTGGAGACGGTGACCCCGAAACTCCCCTCCACGCTGGACGCCGCGGCGCTGTGCAAGATGGCCGAGCGCGGCCAGATCACCGGCGGCGTGCTCGACGGGCCGCTGGGCTTCGACAACGCGGTGTCGCTGCGCGCCGCGCAGACCAAGGGCATCGTCTCGGCGGTGGCCGGGCGGGCCGACGTGCTGGTGGCGCCGGACCTGGAGGCGGCCAACATGCTGGCCAAGCAGCTGGAGTACCTGGCCGACGCCAAGGTGGCCGGGATCGTGCTGGGCGCGCGCGTGCCGGTGATCCTGACCAGCCGCGCCGACCTGCCCGACGCGCGCATGGCCTCGTGCGCGCTCGCGGTGCTGCTGGCGGCGCGAATCCAGGCCGGAGCGTAAAGCCATGGAGACCCACCTGCTGAGCCTGAACGCCGGCTCCTCCAGCCTGAAATTCGCCGTGTTCGAGCCCGCGGCCGGCTGGAGCCCGGAGCGTCTGCCGACCGCGCTGCTGCGCGGGGAGATCGACCGGCGCGACGACCACGCGCTGCTGCGCTATGCCGCCGCCGGCGAGGCGCAGCGGAACATCGAGCCGCCGGCGCTGCGCGGCGACATCGGCGCGGAGACGGCCTGGCTGATCGGCTGGCTGCAGCGCGAGCTCGGCCTGGCCGCGCCGGGCATCGTGGCCCACCGCATCGTGCACGGCGGGCTCAAGCACACGCGGGCGGTGCGCATCGACGCGCGCGTGGAAACCGAACTGCGGCGCCTGAGCTCGCTGGCGCCGCTGCACCAGGGTCCGGGCCTGCAGGGCGTGCGCGCCGCGCGCCAGGCGCTGCCCGGGGCCGTGCAGGTGGCCTGCTTCGACACCGCCTTCCACGCCGGACACGAGGACAGCGAACGGCGCTACGCGGTGCCGCGGCGCTGGCACGAGCGCGGCTACCAGCGCTACGGCTTCCACGGTCTGTCCTTCGACGCCATCAGCCGGCGCCTGCCGGCGCTGCTAGGGCACCGCGCCGAGGGCTGCGTGGTGACGGCCCACCTGGGCAGCGGGGCCAGCGTGTGCGGCATGCGCGCCCTGCGCAGCGTGAGCACCTCGATGGGTTTCACCGCGCTGGACGGCCTGGTCATGTCCACCCGCTGCGGCTCGCTCGACCCTGGGCTGCTGTTGCGCTGGATGGAGCACGACAAGCTGAGCGCGAAGCAGATCTCCGACATGCTCTACCACGAGAGCGGTCTGCTGGGGGTGTCGGAGAGCAGCGGTGACATGCGCGAACTGCTGGCCAGCAGCGACCCGCGCGCGCGCCAGGCGGTGGACCTGTTCGTGGCCTCGGTGGTGCGACACGTGGGCGCCACGGCGGCAGCCATCGGCGGCCTGGACGCCCTGGTCTTCACCGGGGGCATCGGCACCCACCAGGCGCCGGTGCGCGCCGCCGTGGCGCAACGCCTGGGCTGGATGGGGGTGGAACTGGACGAGGCGGCCAACACGGCCGGCGCGCTGCTGGTCTCGGGCTGCGGCAGCCGCGTGACGGTGCTGGCGCTGCCCACCGACGAGGAAGCGGTGATGGCGCTGCAGGCGATCGAGGCCTGCGCCGGCACGCAGCCCGCCACGCCCCGGGAAAGCGCCGCGGAGAACGTGCTCGCACAGGGGAGAGGCTAGGTATTAACCCTGATCAAACAGGGGCTTCCAGCAAGGCGTGCAAAAACTTGGGGTTTACCCTATGATGCATTGCGTCAACCAAGGACAATGCCATCATGAACATCAGCCTCGCTCCCCTGTTTCCCCGCAGCCCCGTGCGCGCGCCCGCGATGGCGCGCCAGGATTGGGTGGGCTCGCTGCGCCAGGCCCTGGCCCAGCGCCGCCAGCGCCGCGACATCCGCCTCGTGCTGGAGCGCTCGGAGCGTTACGCCGCGGCCCAGCCCGGCTTCGCCGCCGACCTGCGCGCCGCCGCGCTGCGTCAGCTCTGAAGCTCCGCGCGCCGGAGTTCAGATCGCCTCGAACTCCAGGCGCATGCGGTGCAGGTAGGGGTGCTGCGCGTCGTGCCAGACGGCACGCCCCAGCGCCGGCCCGTTGGGCCACGCCTCGGTTTCCAGGCACAGCCCCGCTCCGGGGCGGTGTTCCACGCCCAGCGGGGCCGCCGTGGGGGCAAGGCCCCCGCCGGCGTACAAGTGCAACAGCGGCTGGTCGCTGAGCAGGCGTAGCGCCAGGCCCCCGGCCTGCAGCCGCGCCACCTCGCGCAGGTCGCCGGCGGGCGTGTCGAGCAGCATCGCCGAGTCGAGTTCGGGCACCCGCGTCGCGGGAATGGGCCCGGGGCGGCGCCAGTCGCGCCAGCTTTCCTGCACCGGCAGGGGCTCGCCGGGCAATTCGCGCGCATCCACCGGCAGGTAGTTCGACGCGTGCACCTGCAACAGGTGGCCGCGCAGGTCCGGGGTGGCGTCCAGGTTCCAGTAGCTGTGCTGCACCAGGTTGATCGGACAGGCGGCGCCGGTGCGCGCGCTGGCGGTCCACTCCAGCGCGAAATCCTCCAGCCTGTACTCCACCTCGGCGTCGCAGGCGCCGGGGAAGCCCTGGTCGCCGTCCGGCGAGTGCAGGCGCAATCGAAGCCCGCTCGCGTCGACGCTCTCCAGATTCCAGTCACGCACCCCGAAACCCGCGCGTCCGCCATGCAGGCAATGACCCAGCGCATGGTTGACGTCGAGCTGCCAGCGCCGGCCGTCGCGCTCCAGCACGGCGTCGGCGATGCGGTTGGCGTAGCGCCCGCACACCGCCCCCAGGGCCATGGTGTCCTCGCGGTAGGCCCGCGGCGCCGCGAATCCCAGGCTCAGCGGCCGCGGCCCCCCGGGCGCGCCCAGCCACCACAGCTGCATGAGCCGCGCGCCGTAGGGAATCACCCAGGCGGCGAACTCGCGGCTGCGCAGTTCGAGCACCCCTTCGGGGACGCGGGGCAAGGCCTTCATGAAGCGGCTCCGAGATCACGGCGCTCGAGCACCTGCTCGAGCAGCTCCAGGTCGACGCGCTCGAGATGGTCGAGCTGCGCATGCACCAGCTCGCGCACCGGCGCGTCCAGCCCGTCGGCGGCGGGCACGGCCACCACGCCCAGCCCGGCCGCGCTGAGCGCGCGCACCCCGTTGCTGGAGTCTTCCACGCCCACGGCGTGGCGCGGCGCCACGCCCAGGCGGCGCAGCGCGAGCTCGTAGAGGTCCGGCGCGGGCTTGCCGCGCGCCACGTCGTCGGCGCAGCACACCACGTCGAAGGCCTGCTCGAATCCGCTCAGGCGCAGCGCGAGCGAGGCCATGCGCCGCTTCGAGCCGGTGGCCAGAGCCAGCGGAAGCCGCCCGGCCATGCGGCGCAGCAGCTCCGCCGCGCCCGGCATGGGGCGAAGCTGCGCGGGGTAGGCCTCGGCGACGCGCTGCTCCACCTCGCGCTCGATGTCGGCAAGCTCCAGCGTGCCGCCCAGACGCTCGCGCAGGCGCGACAGCCACAGCAGCGAATCCCCGCCGAGCACCGCGCGCCGGTCGGCCTCGCTCCAATCCACGCCGTGCGCGGCCGCGTAGGCGCTGCGCACGCCGTGCCAGATGGGCTCGGAATCGACCAGCAGGCCGTCCAGATCGAACACCAGTGCGCGCGCCCGGCGCGCCGAGGCCGGCTGGCTCACGGGGTCTCGAAGCGCCCGGAGGATTCGCTGCGGCGCAGGGCGTCGAGCACCCGCATGCGAGCCAGGGCCTGTTCCAGACAGGCCGCGCCGGGCGGGCCGCCGCGGATCTGGCGCACGAAGGCCTCGGCCTGCAGGCCGTACTGGTCCACCGCCGGCAGCTCGATGCGCCGCGGCTGCGCGTCCTGGGCGGCCCCCTGCACTTCGAGCACGCAGGGCACGTCGGGCAAGGCGTTGAAGGGCAGCGGCATGTGCAGGCTGCCGCGGCTGCCCACGAGTTGCAGGCTCTGGCGCCGCGCCGATTGCGTGGACACGGCGAAGGCCAGGCTGCGCCCGGCGCCGAAGTCCAGCAGGCCGGCGGCGTGGCGGTCGGTGCCGAAGGCCGGGTCGCGATCGAAACTGGCGATCACGCGCCGGGGTTGGGCGCCGAAGCACCATTCGCCGGCGAACACGGCGTAGCAACCGATGTCGTACAGGGCCCCGCCGCCGCTTCGCGCCTGGTTGCGGATGTTGCCGGGGTCGTCGTTGAAGTAGGAAAACTGCACCTGCGCGTTCAGCGGCTCGCCGATCTCGCCGGCGGCCGCCAGTTCGCGCAAGGCCACCCACTGGGGGTGGAACTCCACCATGAAGGCCTCGCGCAGGTGCACGTGGCCGCAGACCTCGCGCAGCGCCTCCAGCTCGGCGGCGTCCAGCGACATGGGCTTCTCGCACAGCACGTGCTTGCCGGCACGCGCGGCGGCCAGGGTCCAGGGCACGTGCAGGTCGTTGGGCAGCGGGTTGTAGATCACGTCCACGCCGGGGTCGGCCAGCAGTTCCTCGTAGCTGCCCCAGGCGCGCGCGATGCCGAACTCGGCGGCCATGTCGCGCGCGGCCTGTGCCTGGCGCGAGGCCACCGCCACCACCTCCACGCCTTCGGCGCGCAGCATCGCCGGCAGCACCTTGCGGCGCGCGATGTCGGCGGTGGAGAGGATGCCCCAGCGCAGCGGCGCGTGCTCTCGGCTCATGCCCGCGGCTCCACCGGCAGCGCGCCCAGCACCTCGACCACGAGTTCGTGGTCCTGCAGCTGCGGCAGCCCGGAGACGCCCACGCAGCCCCAGACCGTTCCGGTGGGGTCGCGCAGCGGCAGGCAGCCTCCGTGCGAGGCGTAGTCGCGCGGCGGCAGCCCCATCTTGTCGGCCAGCGATGTCTGCTCCAGGGCCATCTGCAGGCCCACCGCATAGGAGCTGCGCCCGAGCAGTTCCACCGTGTTGCGCTTGCGGCGCACCCAGTCGGTGTTCGACGGGTTGGTGCCGGGCATGGCGTGCAGGAACACGGTATGCCCGCTCAGGCGCACTTCGATGCTCAGGCTGGCCGAGCGCGCCAACGCCGCCTCGCGCAGCGCCACGCCCAGCTCCCAGGCCCGTTGGGCTCCGAAGGGGGCGCGGGCCAGCGCCGCTTCCTGCGCGCGCACGCGCTCGATTTCCGCTTGCAGATCCATGGGGGGTTCAGCGCGCCCGTGGCGCGTCCAGCCAGTGCAGCACCTCGTAGCAGGCGCCCATCGTGTGGTAGTCGGTCTTCCCGGCGGGACTCTTGAACTCGTCCAGCGCTTCCCAGGCCGGCCCGCGGATGCGGAACCAGGCGCCGTAGCGATGGTCGACCAGGTGCTGCCACGACACCTGCCAGATGCGCTCGTACCAGTCCCAGTAGGCATTGTCGCCGGTGCGCACGGCCAGCGCCGCGGCTGCCGCGAAACTCTCGGCGTGGACCCAGAAGTACTTGTCCGCGTCGCAGACCTGGCCGTCCGGGCCGAAGCCGTAGACCAGGCCGCCGTGCGCCTGGTCCCAGCCGCGCTGCATGGCGGTGTCGAACAGGTGCCGCGCGCGCTGCAGCAGGCCGGGGTCGCGCCGCGGCTTGGGCAGG
The DNA here is from genome assembly GCF_000377645.1 of Thiomonas sp. FB-6. Classification (GTDB taxonomy): domain Bacteria; phylum Pseudomonadota; class Gammaproteobacteria; order Burkholderiales; family Burkholderiaceae_C; genus Thiomonas_A. The sequence continues at coordinate 12,276 of NZ_KB898500.1, forward strand.
CGCTGCTCCAGCATGAGCAGCAGCTTGGCCCACTCGCTCAGGTGCCCGGTCTGGTAGCCCCAGGGCCGGAAGATGTTGCTGCGGTCGCCGCGGTTGTAGTCCCAGTCGGGCGACCAGCCCGCGTCGTAGTGCTCCCAGACCAGTCCGCCGGCGCGCTGGGCCAGGCCCTGGGTCACCGAGTCGGCGAGCAGCTCGGCGCGATCCAGGTACTGCGCCTCGCCGGTGGCGTCGAAGGCCGCCAGCATGGCCTCGCAGGCGTGCATGTTGGCGTTCTGTCCCCGGTAGGAGCCCACGCGCCATTGCGCATCGGCCTCGTCGGCGTACAGGCCGTGGCGCGGCTCCCACAGGTGCTGCTCCATGAGATCGAAGCTCTCGCGCAGCCAGTGCGCGGCCTCCTCGATGCCGCTGCGCAGCGCGTGCGCGTAGGCCAGCAGCACAAAGGCCAGGCCGTAGGCGTGGTTGGTGGAGTCGGTGACGTTCGCGTGCTCGCCGTCCCAGTCCAGGGTCCAGGCGTAGCCGCCCTCGGGCCTGGCGTGGGCCTGGCGCAGGAAGCGCACGCCGTGCGCCACCGCGTCGAGGTGCGCGGCGCCGCCGAAATGGCGCAAGGCCATCGCGTGGTTGAACACGAAACGGGTGCTGCTGACCAGATGCCGGCTGCGCCGGTCGTACACGCTGCCGTCGTCCTTGAAATACTGGAAAAAGCCGCCGCTGGGGTCGATTTCCTGCGGGGCGTAGAAGGCCAGGCTCTGCTGCACGTGCGCGCGCAGGAACTCCGGCGAACGGAAGGCCGGCAGCGGCTGCACGACGCGGGCGGCGGCGCGGTTCGCTTGAGGGTCGATGGACATCGCGGACAAGACGGGGTTCACAACTCCGCGCGCCGCCCCAGGCGCGCCGATTCCAGGGCACCGAGCGCCACCCGCAAGGAAGCCAGGCCGTCGGCACCGCTGCTCAGCGGCGCGCCGCGCCCGGCGCAGGCCTCGGTGAAGGCACGCAGGGTGGTCTCGTACAGGTTGGCCGGGGGCACTTCGATCAGGTGCTCGCCGGCTTCGTCGCGCAGCACCAGGCGCGTGGCGCCGGACTGCGACAGCGCGCCCACGGCATACACGTTGGCGCGGGTGCCGAACAGGTGCAGGCGGCTCTGCGCATGCGCGGCGACGAAGGACTCGTGGCATTGCGCGAGCACGCCGCCGTCGAATTCGAGCACGCTCATCGCGTTGTCCTCGAGCCCGGCGCGGGCCATGCCGGCGCTGGTGGCGAGGCTGATCACGCCGCGGGGCTCGCGCTGCAGCACGAAGCGCAGGATGTCGGCGTCGTGCACCAGGATGTCCAGCAGCACCCCGCCGCCGGCTTCCGGGCGGTCCAGGCGCCAGCCCTGCAGGTGGCGCGGCAGGTACACGGCATGCGAGACCTGCGCCGAGTGCACTTCGCCGAGTTCGCCCGAGGCCACCAGTTCGCGCAGGCGCTGGTTGGCCGGGCTGGCGCGCAGGTGGTGGTTGGTGGCCAGCACCCGGCCGGCCCGTTCGGCGCAGCGCACCATCTCGCGCGCGTCCCCGGCCGTCATGGCCAGGGGCTTCTCGCACAGCACGTGGCAGCCGTGGCGCAGCGCGGCCAGCGCCTGCTGTGCGTGCAGCTGGTTGGTCGAGCTGATGTAGACGGCGTCGAAACCGCCCTGCTCCAGCCAGCCCTGCAGATCGCTGCCGGCCAGCGCCAGGCCGTGGCGCTGGGCGAACTCTCGCGCACGCGCCTCGCTGCCGGAGCAGATGCCCGCCGGCTCGGCGCCGTCGAGCTTGCGCAGCGATTCGATCACCCGGCCGGCGATGTCGCTGGCCCCGACGAAGCCCCAACGCATGGCCGCACTCATCCGATGCGCTGCTCGGTCTTGGGATCGAAGAACACGATCTTGGACAGGTCGACCAGCAGCCGCGCCTTGTGGCCGGCCTGCAGGGACAGGTCGGGTTCCAGGCGCGCGGTCAGTTCCTGGCCGCCCAGGCTGAACACCGCCAGCGTGTCCGCGCCGGTGGGCTCGACCACCTCGATGGAGACGTCCAGGATGCGCTCCAGCGGGCCCGGCTGCACGCCGTCGTGGGCCAAGCCGATGGCCTCGGCGCGCAGCCCGACGATGAGCTCGCCGCCAGCGCGCTCGGCCAGCGCCCCGTGCTGCTCCGGCAGGTGCAGCACGGCCTGGTTGGCGCCGTCGGCGCCGTAGACCACGCGCAGGCCGCCGTCGGCCTGTTCCACGCGGGCCCGCGTGAGGTTCATGCGCGGCGAACCCATGAAGCCGGCCACGAAGGTGTTGGCGGGCTGGTTGTACACCTCGTGCGGGGTGCCCACCTGCTGCACCACGCCGTCCTTCATCACGGCGATGCGCGTGGCCAGGGTCATGGCCTCGATCTGGTCGTGGGTCACGTACACGATGGTGGCGCGCAGGCGCTGGTGCAGCTTCTTGATCTCGGTGCGCATGTCCAGGCGCAGCTGCGCGTCCAGGTTGGACAGCGGCTCGTCGAACAGGTACAGCTGGGGCTCGCGCGCCAGCGCGCGTCCGATGGCCACGCGCTGCCGCTGGCCGCCCGAGAGCTGGCGCGGCTTGCGCGCCAGCAGGTGCTCGATCTGCAGCATCGAGGCCACGTGCTTGACCCGGCGCTCGCGCTCGCTCTTGTCCACCTTGCGCATGAGCAGCGGGAACTCGATGTTCTTCTCCACCGTCATGTTCGGGTACAGCGCGTAGGACTGGAACACCATGGAGATGTTGCGGTCCGCCGGCGGCAGGTTGGTGATGTCGCGCCCGGCCAGCACGACGTTGCCGCCGGTGGGCTCCTCGAGCCCGGCGATCATGTTCATCAGCGTGCTCTTGCCGCAGCCCGAGGGCCCGACCAGCACGAGGAACTCTCCGTCCGCCATGTCGATGGAAACGTCGTGCAGCACCTTGACGTTGCCGAAGCTCTTGCGGACGTTCTGGAGTTGAAGCGTGGCCATGATTTGGTTCAGCCTTTCACCGACCCGGCCATCAGGCCGCGGACGAAATATTTACCGGATGCGATGTACACCACCAGGGTCGGCAGCGCGGCGATGACCGCGGCCGCGAAATACACGTTGTATTCCTTGACCCCCATCGAACTGTTCACGAGGTTGTTGAGCGCGGCCGTCAGCGGCGAGGTGTTGAAACTGCCGAAGGTCGACGCGAACAGGAATTCGTTCCAGATGTTCGTGAACTGCCAGATCACCGTGACCACGATGATCGGCGCGCTGTTGGGCAGCAGGATGCGCCACAGCACGCCGAAGAACCCGGCGCCGTCCATGCGCGCCGAGCGCACCAGCTCGTAGGGGAAGTTGGCGTAGTAGTTGCGGAAGAACAGCGTGACGAAACCGGTGCCGTAGACCACGTTGACGAACACCAGCCCGGCGATGGTCCCCGACAGGCCCAGCAGGCCCAGCGTGCGCGCCATCGGGATCAGCACGATCTGGAAGGGAATGAACACCGAGAACAGCAGCAGCGCGTAGACGATCTGCTGGCCGCGGAACCGGAACTGGGTCAGGATGTAGCCGTTGAGGGCGCCCATCAGCGTGGAAATGGCCACCGCCGGAATCACGATCTCGACCGAATTGGCGAAATAGGGCTTCAAGCCCTTGGCCTCCACGCCGATCTGCGCATGGCTCCAGGCCTCGCGCCAGGGGCCGAGGGTCCAGTGCTGGGGCATGGTCATCAGGCCGCCGGTCTGGATCTCGCTCAGGGGCTTGAAGGAGTTGATCAGCATCATGATCAACGGCGCCAGGAACAGCAGCGCCATGAATCCCAGAATGATGTACAGCACGATGCGCGAGACCTTCATGCCGGCCTCCGCTGCGTGGTCGGGACTGCAAGCTGCTCAGGCATTTTTGACTCGCTTGACCTCGTTGATCAGGTAGGGAAACACGAACACCCCGACCGCCAGCAGCATCAGCACCGAACTGGCCGAGCCGACTCCCATTTCATTGCGCGTGAAGGTGTACTGGTACATGAACACCGAAGGCAGCCAGCTGGAATTGCCCGGCCCGCCGCTGGTCAGCGCCACCACCAGGTCGTAGGACTTGATGGCGGTGGTCACCAGCACGACGAAGGCCGAGGCCAGCACCGGGCCGAGCTGGGGAATGATCACGTACAGGTAGATCTGCCAGGTCTTGGCGCCGTCGATGCGCGCGGCGTTGATGGGTTCGCTGTCCACGCCGCGCAGGCCGGCCAGGAACATGGCCATCACGAAGCCGCTGGCCTGCCAGATCGCGGCGATGACGATGCAGTAGATCGACATGTGCTCGCGGGTGATCCAGTCGAAGGTGAAACTGGTCCAACCCAGGCTGCGCACGATCTCCTGCAGCCCCACGCCGGGGTCGAGCATCCACTTCCACGCGGTACCGGTGACGATGAAGGACAGCGCCATCGGGTACAGGAAGATGGTGCGCACCGCGGATTCGCCGCGGATGTTCTGGTCGATCAGGATCGCCAGCCCCAGGCCCAGCGCCAGGCAGACCAGGATGTACAGCACCGAGAAGGCCGCCAGATTGTCGACGGAGACCCACCAATTGTGCAGACCCAACAGGATGTGGTAGTTCTGAAGCCCGTTGAGGTGGTACGACGGCAGCATCTGCGACGTCGTGAAGGAAAGAAATACCGTGTACGCGATATAGCCGTACACGCACACCAGCACCAGCAGCACGCTGGGGCTGAGCAGCAGCTTGGGCAGCCATCCTGCTTTCATTGCGTTGACCTTTTCGACAAAACTCGTGCCTTCCCAAGCCCGGCTCGGAATCCCTCGCGGGAGGCATTCGCAAGCCGGCCGGGTCCGCAGACCCGGCCGGCGTTCACGCTCGGTACCAGCGACCGATCAGTACTGCGCCTTCGCGGCGTCGGCGAGTTGCTTCACCGCGGCCTGGGGCGTGATTTCGCCGTTGAATTCACGGGCGATCACGTCATAGAAGGCGTTCTTGATGGCCGGCGGCACAGCATAGCCCTGCGACATGGAACCGAAAAGGGTGCCGTGCTTGTCCGCGTAGGCCAGGTCGGAAATCGCCTTCTGGCCGCAGGCGTTGAAGCCGGCCGACGGCGTGCCCAGCTCGGCCGGAGCGGCGCCCTTGAGCTGGTTGAAGCCGGCCTGCACCTTCGGCGACATGATGTCCTCGGCCATCTGGTTCTGCGCCGCGGTGTCCTTCACGTTGAAGAACACGAACACGTCGGAGTTGTAGGTCACCGTGCCCTGGGTCCCCGGGGTACGGAAGCACAGGAAGTCCTTGTTCGGGACCTTCTTGGCGTGGTTGAACTCGCCCAGCGCCCAGTCGCCCATCATCTGGAAGCCGGCCTTCTCGTTGATCACCATGCCGGTGGCCACGTTCCAGTCGCGGTTCGCGTAGTTCGGGTCGACGAACTTGTGCAGTTCGCTCATGCGCTCGAAGGCCTTGAGCATGGTCGCGGAGTTCAGCGCCTTCTGGTCGAGGTCGATGAAGGCCTTCTTGTAGAACTCGGGGCCGCCGGTGGAGACCACGACGCCGTCGAACATGGTGGCTTCCTGCCAGGACTGGCCGCCCACCGCCAGGCCGATGAAGCCGGCCTTCTTCACCTTCTCCAGGTCGGCGATGTACTGATCCCAGGTGGTCGGGGCCGAGGTCACGCCGGCCTTGGCCAGCACGGCCTTGTTGGCCCACACCCAGTTGGTCGAGTGCACGTCGATCGGGGCGGCGATCCAGTTGCCCTTGTACACGTCGAAGGCCTGCAGCGCCTTGGGCACCTTGGCCGCCCAGTCACCCTTCTGGGCCAGGGAGTTCAGGTTCTTGAGCACGCCCTGCTTGGCCCAGTCGGTGATGTCGAAGCCCAGCATCTGGGAGGCGGTGGGAGGGTCCCCCGCCAGCACCCGCGCACGCAGCGTGGTCATGGCCTGCGCGCCGCCGCCGCCGGCGATGGGCACGTCGTGCCATTGCACACCCTGCGACTGCAGGTCGTTCTTCAGCACCTGCAGCGCCGCGGCTTCGCCGCCCGAGGTCCACCAGTGGATGACCTGGACCTGTTTGTCCTGGGCCGAGGCGACGGGGATGCCGACGATGCCGGCGAGTGCAATAGCGAGTACGGTTTTTTTCACGGTTGTCTCCACGAGCGTCTGTTGCTGGGTACTTCTGAGGCATGGCCCCGGAACTGGCTGACGCGGACCAGCCGGGATCGGATGGCGCACGGCGTGCACCGTGCGCAGGAAAAATCAGGATCTTCGAGGCGGCGACGAAGTCTGGGCGGGCTTCTCCTGTGGGGCATCAGCGCGCGGACGCGCCGGGGCGCAGCGCGGCCGCCTGCGCGGCCAGTTCGCGCACGCGGTCCCAGTCGCGCGCGGCCACCAGCGCCTCGGGCGTGATCCAGGAGCCGCCGACGCAACCCACGTTCGGCAGCGCCAGGTACTCGGCGGCATTGCCGGCGTGGATGCCTCCCGTGGGGCAGAACTGCAGATGGGGCAGCGGGCCGTGCAGGGAGCGCAGCAAGGCGCGCCCGCCCACGGCCTCGGCCGGGAACAGCTTGAGGGTGTCGAAGCCTTCGTCGGCGGCGCGCATCGCTTCCGAGGCGGTGGCCACGCCGGGCAGGAAGGGCAGGCCGCCGGCGCGCGCGGCGCTGGCCAGTTCCGGGGTCAGACCGGGGCTGACGCCGAACACCGCGCCGCTGTCGACGGCGCGTTGCCATTGCGCGCGGTCGAGCACGGTGCCCGCGCCCACCACGGCCCCCGGCACGGCGTCGCGGATGCGGCGCATGGCCTCGAAGGCCGCCGGCGTGCGCAGCGTGATCTCCAGCACGGGCAGGCCGCCGTCGACCAGCGCGCGGGCCATGTCCACCGCGAGGCCCGCATCGGGCACCACGATCACCGGCATCACCGGCGCCAGGCGCAGCAGTTCGCGAGCCTTCATCGGGCGGCCTCCACCGGCACGCGGGCCAGTTCGTGTTCGTAATCGGGATGGGCGAAGGAGGCCGCGCCCTGCTCCGCCCCGTCGGCATGCCGGCGGAAGGAGGAGAACAGCTCGCGGCCCCAGCCGTACTCGTGCGCGGAGGTGTCGCCCGGCTCGGCGCGGCGCGCCTCCCACTCGTGTTGCGGCACCTGCGCCAGCAGCACGCCGCGCTCGGCGTCCACCGTCACCAGGTCGCCGTCGCGCACACGCGCCAGCGGTCCTCCGCTGACCGCCTCGGGCGTCACGTGGATGGCCGCCGGCACCTTGCCCGAAGCCCCCGACATGCGCCCGTCGGTGACCAGCGCGACCTTGAAGCCGCGATCCTGCAGCACGCCCAGCGTGGGCGTGAGCTTGTGCAACTCGGGCATGCCATTGGCGCGCGGCCCCTGGAAGCGGATCACCGCCACCAGGTCGCGTTCGAGCTCGCCGCGCTTGAAGGCGGCCAGCAGTTCGTCCTGGCTGTCGAACACCCGCGCCGGAGCGGTGATCACGCGCTGCTCGGGCTTGACGGCCGAGACCTTGATCACCGCTCGCCCCAGGTTGCCCGACAGCAGCTTGAGCCCGCCGTCGGCGCTGAAGGCGCGCGCCACCGGACGCAGCACGCTGTCGTCCAGCGGCTCGGCCGGCACGTCGCGCCAGGCCAGGCGCTGGCCGTCCAGCCAGGGCTCGCGGGTGTAGGCGCGCAGGCCCTCGCCGGCCACGGTGAGCACGTCGCCGTGCAGCAGGCCGGCGTCGAGCAGTTCGCGGATCACGAAACCCACGCCGCCGGCCGCATGGAAGTGGTTCACGTCGGCGCTGCCGTTGGGGTAGACGCGCGCCAGCAGCGGCACCACGCGGGAAAGGTCGTCGAAGTCGTTCCAGTCGATCTGGATGCCCGCCGCGCGCGCCATCGCCACCAGGTGGATGGTGTGGTTGGTCGACCCGCCGGTGGCCAGCAGGCCGACGATGCCGTTGATCACCGAGCGCTCGTCGATCATCTCGCCCACGGGGGTGAACTGCGGCCCGCCGTGGCACAGCGTGGCCGCGCGGCGCGCGGCCTCCATGGTCAGCGCCTTGCGCAGCTCGGTGTTCGGAGGCACGAAGGCGGTGCCGGGAACGTGCAGGCCCATGACCTCCATGAGCATCTGGTTGGAGTTCGCGGTGCCGTAGAAGGTGCAGGTGCCGGCGCTGTGATAGGAGCGGGTCTCGGCCTCCAGCAGCTGCTCGCGGGTGATCAGGCCTTCCGCGTAGCGCTGGCGGATGCGTGCCTTCTCGTCGTTGGGCATGCCCGAGGCCATGGGCCCGCCGGGCACGAACACGGCCGGAAGGTGGCCGAAGCTCAACGCGCCGATCAGCAGGCCGGGGACGATCTTGTCGCACACCCCCAGATACAGCGCGGCGTCGAACATCTGGTGGGTCAGCGCCACCGCGGTGGCCATGGCGATGACGTCGCGCGAGAACAGCGACAGCTCCATCGAGGGCTGACCCTGGGTCACGCCGTCGCACATGGCCGGCACGCCGCCGGCGAACTGGGCGGTGGCGCCCACCTCGGCGGCCGCCTGCTTGATCCACTGCGGGAATTCCTGCAGCGGCTGGTGGGCCGACAACATGTCGTTGTAGGCGGAGACGATGGCCAGGTTGGGCGGCGAGAGCTCCTGCAGTTGCACCAGGCGCCCCTTGGCCGGAGCCGGCATGGCCGCGATCGCGTGGGCCAGGTTGGTGCAGGACAGCTGGCTGCGCTGCACCTTGGAGCCGAAGGCCGCGCGGATGCGCCGCAGGTACAGGCCGCGGGTATGCGCGCTGCGATCGACGATTCGCTGCGTGATGTCGGCGACGACCGGATGAACAGTGGGCTTCGGATCCATGGCTTTCCAGATTTTGAACGTAGCTTAACGACATACCAGGGGCTTCCGGATAGGGAAATCCCGTAGTACAAGACCCCAAAAAACATACTATCTGCTTGTTTTTGTAGGTCTTTTAGGCGTTTTTCGACGATCCGTAACAATACTACACTGTAGCAGGATTCAAGTTGACCAGCTGTAGTTTCGCTACATACACTATGCATCCGATGCCGTCGCCGCGCCAGCCCGCAGACAAGAGTCCGCAGGCGCGCCACGGGCAATGCCGGCCTGCCTCGATGCGCCCCACGGGCGCGGGGCGGGCCCCGTCACCTAGGAAGCCCCGCGAGATCCATGTCCACCACTCCCGCTTTTGACATGGTGCTGTTCGGCGGCACCGGCGATCTGGTCATGCGCAAGATCCTGCCGGCGCTGTTCGAGTCGCACCGCGACGGCACCTTGCACCCGCAGGGCCGCATCCTGGCGCTGGGGCGCAAGGCCGCCACGCGCGAGCAGTATCTGCAGCAGGTCGAGCAGCAATCGCGCCCCCACACCCGCGTCGAGTCCACCGACCCGAGCTGGATCGGTTTCGTCGAGCGCATCGACTTCCTCAAGCTCGATTCCTCCCAGCCGGCGGATTTCGAGGCGCTGGCGCGCCAGCTGCAGGGCGGCGACCCGCAGCGCGTGATGGTGTGCTACCTGGCCACCGCGCCGCGCCTGTTCACCGAGATCTGCGCCAACCTGGCCGCGGTCGGGCTGAACCACCCCGCCGTGCGCGTGGTGCTGGAAAAGCCCCTGGGCAACGACCTGGCGTCCTCGGATGCCATCAACTCGGAAGTGGCAAGGCACTTCGGCGAACAGCAGATCTACCGCATCGATCATTACCTGGGCAAGGAGTCGGTGCAGAACCTGATGGCCATCCGGTTCGGCAACGTGCTGTTCGAACCCCTGTGGCGCCGCGACTGGATCGACCATGTGCAGATCACCATCGCCGAGGAACTCGGCGTGGAAGGCCGCGGCGAGTTCTACGAGAAGACCGGCGCGCTGCGCGACATGCTGCAGAACCACCTGCTGCAGCTGCTGTGCATGGTGGCCATGGAGCCGCCCGCCACGCTGGACGCGGACGCCATCCGCGACGAGAAGCTCAAGGTGCTCAAGGCCCTCAAGCCCATCGGGGAGAACGAGGTACCCAGCCGCACGGTGCGCGGCCAGTACCGCGCCGGCGCCGTCGACGGCAAGCCGGTCGTCGCCTACCAGCAGGAGGCCGACGTCGCCAAGGGCAGCCACACCGAGACCTTCGTCGCGGTGAAGGCCGAGATCTCCAACTGGCGCTGGTCGGGCGTGCCCTTTTTCCTGCGTACCGGCAAGCGCATGCAGGAGCGCCTGGCGGAGATCGTGATCAGTTTCCGCAGCGTGCCGCTGTCGCTGTTCGCGATGCCCGGCGGCCTGCAGGGTGCCAACCGCCTGGTCATCCGCCTGCAGCCGGCCGAGCGCATCAGCCTGCATTTCCTGGCCAAGGAGCCGGGCGACGGCATGCGCCTGCAGCCCACCTTCCTGAACCTGGATTTCCTGTCCACGTCCAACCGTCGCCGCGCCGACGCCTACGAACGCCTGCTGCTGGACGTGATCCGCGGCCAGTTGGGCCTGTTCATGCGCCGTGACGAGCTCGCCGCCGCCTGGCGCTGGGTGGAGCCGATCCTGGAGACCTGGCAGCGCGACCCCGCGGAGCCCAAGTGGTACACCGCCGGCACCTGGGGTCCGGCCGCGTCGAGCGCGCTGCTGTCGCGCGACGGCGCCTCCTGGCACGAGGAGCTGTGACACCCATGGCGTGGTCGCTGCAGGAATTCGCCGATGCGGGTCAGCAGACCGGAGCGCTGGCGCAGGCCGTGCGCGAGGGCCTGGAACAGGCGCTGCGCGCGCGCGGGCAGGCCGTGCTGGCGGTGTCCGGCGGGCGCTCGCCCATCCCGCTGTTCACCCGCCTGCGCGAACTGGACCTGGACTGGAGCCGGGTCACGCTGACCCTGGTGGACGAGCGCCTGGTACCCCCCGGGCACCCCGACAGCAACGAATCCCTGGTGCGCGAGCACCTGCTGCAGGGCCGCGCCGCGCAGGCACGCCTGCTGGGCCTGGCCACCGACCCGGCGCTCGACCTGCAGGAATGCCTGCGCCGCGCCCGGCTCGAGCAGCCGCGCGCCGACCTCGCGCTGCTGGGCATGGGAGAGGACGGCCACACCGCCTCGCTGTTCCCCGGCGCCGCGGGCATCGAGTCCGCGCTCGACCCGGCCTGCCCCGAGCGCTACGTGGGGGTGATTCCTCCGGCGGCGGCGCATACGCGCATCAGCATGAGCCTGGCGGCACTGCTGGAATGCCCGGGCCTGCTGCTGGCCATCGCCGGGCCGGCCAAGCGCCGCGTGTTCGAGGCCGCCTGCGCCGACCCGCGCAGCAGCCTGCCCGTGGCGCGGCTGCTGCACCAGGCCCGCGTCACCGTACGCAGCTTCTGGGCCGCATGATGCCGACGCCCCTGCCCCACCTGCTGGCCGACATCGGCGGCACCAACGCCCGCTTCGCCCTGGAGCAGGACGGACGCATCGGCGAGATCCGCGTGCTCGCCTGCGCCGACTATCCGAGCCTGCAGGATGCGATGCGCGCCTACCTGCGCACCAGTTCCACCGAGGTGCGCCACGCGGCCATCGGCATCGCCAACCCGGTCTACACCGACCGCGTGCGCATGACCAACCACCACTGGGAGTTCTCCATCGAGGCGCTGCGCCGGGAAATGGGACTGGAGACCTTCCTGGTGATGAATGACTTCGCGGCGCTGGCGCTGTCGCTGCCCTTCCTGCCCGAGCAGGAACTGCGCCGCGTCGGCGGCGGCCAGGCCGAGCCGCGCGCGGCCCGCGGCGTGGTCGGCGCCGGCACCGGGCTCGGCGTGGGCGCCCTCGTGGCCAGCGCCGACGGCTCCTGGCAGGCCGTGGCCGGCGAGGGAGGGCATGTCAGCTTCAGCCCGGTGGACGAGGAGGAAGTCGACCTGTGGCGCTTCGCGCACGCGCGCTACGGCCATGTGTCCGCCGAGCGCCTGCTGCAGGGGCGAGGTCTGGAACTGATCCACGAATGGGTGTGCGCCAGCTCGCGCCAGCCCGGCGCGCCGCTGCCCGCCGCGCGCATCACGGAGTTGGGCCTGGGCGGCGCCGACGCCGCCTGCCGCCGCAGCCTGGAGCTGTACTGCCGCATCCTGGGCACGGTGGCGGCGAACGTGGCGCTGACCGTGGACGCGCGGGGCGGACTGTATATTGGCGGCGGCATCGTGCCGCGCCTGGGCGACTTTCTCGAGCAGTCCTCCTTCCGTGCCCGCTTCGAGGACAAGGGGCGGCTGTCGGTGCTGCTCGCGCGCATCCCCGTGCTCGTGATCCACAGCCCCTGGCCGGCGCTGATCGGCGCCGGGGTCGGGCTGCGCCAACATCTGGAGCGTCAGCCCCATGCTTGAACGTATTCGCGACCAGTACGAGCAGCTCTCCGCGGCCGAGCGCAAGGTGGCCGACGAGTTGCTGCAGCACCCGAACGACTTCGTGCGCGCGGCGGTCGCCGACATCGCGCGCATCGCCGGGGTCAGCCAGCCCACGGTGATCCGCTTCGCGCGCTCGGTGGGCTGCACCGGGCTGCAGGAACTCAAGCTCAAGCTGGCGGGCAGCCTGGTCAGCGGGGTGCCCTACGTGCACGCCGACGTCACCGCGGGCGACAGCATCGCGGAAGTCTCGGCGAAGATCTTCGACAACGTGATCTCGGCGCTGATCAAGTGCCGCAACGAGGTCAGCCCGCAAAGCATCGAGGACGCGGTGGACCTGATCGCGCAGACGCGGCGCCTGGAGTTCTACGGACTGGGCAACTCGGGCATCATCGCCGCCGACGCCCAGCACAAGTTCTTCCGCTTCGACATTCCCACCGTGGCCTACTCGGACCCGCACGTGCAGTCCATGGCGGCGGCGCTGCTCGGCCCGCGCGACGTGCTGGTGGCGATCTCCAACTCCGGGCGCACCAACGAGCTGCTGGATGCCGCGGACATCGCGCTGGGCAACGGTTGCCGGGTGATCGCGCTGACCTCGCCGGGCTCGCCGCTGGCGCGCATGGCCACCGTGCCCATCTATGCCAACGCGCGCGAGGACGCGGAGATCTACAGCCCGATGATCTCGCGCATCCTGCACCTGACCCTGATCGACGTGCTGGCCGTGGGCGTGGCGCTCAAGCGCGGGCCGGCGGTGATCCAGCCCCTGGAGCGGACCAAGCAGAGCCTGCGCACGCGCAAGCGCGTGGCCGAGGATCCGAGCTGAGCCCGCCCCGCCCTCACGCGCCGCGGCCGCCGGGGCGCGGCCCAACCGTTTTCACGACCGCGATGAGCCAACTGACCGAACTGCCTTCCTGGAAGGCCCTGTGGAGCCATTTCACGCGCGCCCGCGACTGGCACATGCGCGCGCTGTTCGAAGCCGATCCCCAGCGCGCCGAGAAATTCTGGCTGGAACAAAGCGGCCTGCGGCTGGATTACTCCAAGAACCGCATCACCCACCAGACCATGACCCTGCTGCTGCAACTGGCGCGGGAGGCGGGGGTGCCCGAGCGCATCCGCGCGATGTTCGCCGGCGAGCGCATCAACACCACCGAGCAGCGCGCGGCCTTCCACATCGCGCTGCGCAACCGCTCGGGCCAGCCGATGGGCATCGACGGCGAGGACGTCATGCCCAGGGTGCTGGGGGTGCTCGAGCGCATGGCGCGCTTTTCCGACGCGGTGCGCAACGGCGAATGGCTGGGCTACACGCAGCAGCCCATCACCGACATCGTCAACATCGGCATCGGCGGCTCCGACCTGGGCTCGCTGATGGTGTGCGAGGCCCTGAAGGCGCATGCGCACCCGCGGCTGAACATGCACTTCGTCTCCAACGTGGACAGCTCGCAGCTCAAGGAGACGCTGCGCCGGGTGCACGCGGAGACGACCCTGTTCATCATCGAGTCCAAGACCTTCACCACCCACGAGACCCTGACCAACGCGCACACCGCGCGCGAGTGGTTCGTGCATCGCGCCAGGGACCCCGCGGCCGTGGCCCGGCATTTCGTCGCGGTGTCGACCAACCGCAAGGCGGTGGGCGAATTCGGCATCGACCCGGCCAACATGTTCGAGTTCTGGGACTGGGTGGGCGGACGCTACAGCCTGTGGTCGGCCATCGGCCTGCCCATCATGCTGTACATCGGCGAGAAGAACTTCCTGGACCTGCTGAGCGGAGCGCACAGCATGGACCAGCACTTCCGCGATGCGCCGCTGGAGAGCAACCTGCCGGTGGTGCTGGGCCTGCTGGGAGTCTGGTACATCAACTTCTTCGGCGCCGGCAGCCACGTGATCGCGCCCTACGACCAGTACCTGCACCGCCTGCCGGCCTTCATCCAGCAGCTGGACATGGAGTCCAACGGCAAGCGCACGACCCTGGACGGCCGGCTGGTGGACTACGAGACGGCGCCCATCATCTGGGGCGAGACGGGCATCAACGGCCAGCACGCCTTCTTCCAGCTGCTGCACCAGGGCACCCACATCTCGCCCATCGATTTCATCGCCTCGCTGGACGGCCGCGGCTCGCTGCCGGGCCACCACGAGATCCTGATGGCCAACATGTTCGCGCAGTCCGAGGCCTTCATGCGCGGGCGCAACGCCGACGAGGTGCGCGCCGAACTGCAGGCCCAGGGGCTGGACCAGGCGGCCATCGAGCACCTGCTGCCCTACAAGGTCTTCGACGGCAACCGGCCGAGCAACACCCTGCTGCTCGAACGCCTGGACCCCTTCTGCCTGGGCGCGCTGGTCGCGCTGTACGAGCACAAGATCTTCGTGCAGGGCGTGGTGTGGAACATCAACTCCTTCGACCAGTGGGGCGTGGAACTGGGCAAGCAGCTCGCGCATACCATCCTCGCGGAGCTCGAGGGCCGCAGCCCGCCCCAGGCCCACGACGCCTCCACCCAGCGCCTGATCCAGCTTTACCTTCAAAGCAACCGCGGCCCGCGGGCCGGGGCCTGAATCCCCTCCTCCTCCTGTTCCCATTCCTGGAAATCGATCGATGTTCGTGGTCTGCGGTGAAGCCTTGATGGACGTGTTCGGGGTGCGCGACACCCCGGGCGGAATGGACATGGACGCCCGCGTGGGCGGCTCTCCGCTGAACGTGGCGCTGGGGCTGACGCGCCTGGGCCAGCGAGCCGCCTTCGTCTGCACCCTGTCGAGGGACTTTCTCGGCGAACGCATCGTGCGCTTCTTGCAGGACGAAGGCGTGGACCTGTCCCTGCTGCAGCGCAGCGCCTCGCGCACCACGCTGAGCCTGGTGGGGGTGGATTCGCGGGGCATTCCCGCCTACTCCTTCTACGGCGAGGGCGCGGCCGACCGCGAACTCGACCTGCAGGCGCTGGGCGAACTGCCCGAGCAGGTCCGCGCCATCCACCTGGGCTCCTTCGCGCTGGCCGTGCAGCCGGTGGGCACGGCGCTGCGCCGCCTGGTGGAGCGCGAGCGCTCGCGGCGCCTGATCGTGTGGGACCCCAACATCCGGCTCAACGTGCAACCGGAACTCGCTCCCTGGCGCGAGCTGCTGGACTGGATGCTCGCGCGCTGCGACGTGGTCAAGATCAGCGACGAGGACCTGCAGCTGCTGCTGCCCGGCACGACCCCGCAGGACTTCGCCCGGCGCGCGCAGGCCGCCGGTTGCTCGCTGGTGGTGGTCACGCGCGGTGCGCAGGGAGCCGTGGCCTGGTCCCGCGCCGCGCAGGCCGAGGTGCCCGCGCGCCCGGCCGAGCTGGTCGACACCGTGGGTGCCGGGGACACTTTCCAGGCCGCCCTGCTGACCTGGCTGGCCGAGGCCGGACTGCTCGGCAAGGAGGCTCCCGCGGAGCTCGACGCCCAGGCCCTCGCGCGCATGCTGGACTTCGCCGCGCGCGCCGCGGCCATCACCTGCTCCCGGCGCGGCGCCGACCTGCCGCGCCGCGCCGAACTGCCCCGCTGATCCCGGCGATCCTCCGGAACCTCGGCACGCCATGCGAGTCGGGCCCCCAAGCGCCACTTCTCGTGAAATGCTATTCACAAAGCTATTCATCAATCTATTCATACCCTCGCCCTGCGTATGGCCTCCCATACCGATCAGATTCGCATGCATCTTGCGCGAGAGCCATTGACGTCTCGCCAACTTGTTGAAAAACTGAGGGTTAGCCAACCAACCGTCGCGAGATCTGCTGGCGGCCGAACATGTCGCGGCGAAGGTTCTGCGCAGCGCCGGAATTCCTGCATCGTCAACTCGCCTCATCGACACCGATGGCCGGCGCTTCCTGGAAGTCGAGCGTTTCGACCGCGTGGGCCTGTCCGGCCGACGCGCCCTGCACTCCCTGAGCGCGCTGGAGGCTGAATTCGTCGGCGCTGCCGGCGCCACGCCTGCACCCTGGCATCTCGCCGGAGGCCTGGCGCCATGCCCTCGATCTCGCACAGCGATTCATTGGGAAAATGTCCAGTTCGCCAGACTTTTCTGCAGACTGGGAAGGATGCGCAAGCGCACTGCAGGCCCATGTCGCACGGGCTCGCACGATGATCAGCCGCATGAGCTGAGCGTTGGAGTCGACTCCGGTTCCCTCGACACCGGCCAGGCGCGAGACGTCGAGGGGCTGCATCTGGTCACGACGTGACCTTGGAGCGAGCACGCCGCGACCCGGGGGTGGCTGGGAATCTCATGAAGCCTTGAGCCAATGTCCAGGCCACGTCAAGTGAGCTGGGTTGAGCCTACGGCCGCTACCGGGGCACTACGATGACGGCCATGTTCCAGGCGCTGCGTCCGGTCAACCTGCTCAATGCCCTCACGCCCCGCAGGGGGCTGCGCCGGCTGCGGGATGTGGCCTATGGGGGGCATCCGCGACAGCGCCTGGACGTGTACATGCCGCGGGAGCCTTGCGCGCAGGCCTCCAGGCCCCTGGTGGTGTTTTTCCACGGGGGCAGCTGGCAGAGCGGTTCGCGCGGCGACTACCTTTTTGTCGGGCAGGCGCTGGCCAGCTGCGGCTGCGTGACCGTCGTGCCCGATTACCGCCTGTACCCGCAGGCGAAGTTTCCCGATTTCGTGCACGACGCGGCCGCCGCATTCGCCTGGGCGCGCGAGCATGCGCCCGAGTTCGGGGCGGATCCCCGGCGAGTCTTCCTCATGGGACACTCCGCGGGCGCGCAAATGGCCGCGCTGCTCGCCACGGATGGGTCGTACCTGCGGGCCCGCGAACTCGGAACGGATGCCATCGCCGGGGTGATCGGCCTGGGCGGCGCCTACGACTTCCTGCCCTTGCGCGATCCCGTGCTCGAGGAGATCTTCCCCGCGCAGGACCGGCATCTCAGCCAGCCCGTGCATTTCGTGCGGGGCGGGCACCCTCCGATGCTGCTGGCCGTCAGCGTCGACGACAGGGTGGTCGACCCCGGCAACACCGAGCGCATGGCGACGCGCCTGCGCGGGGTGGGCAGCCCGGTGCGTGTGCTGCGCTACCGGCGCCTGGGGCATATCCTGATCCTGGGCGTGCTGGGCATCGTGCTGCGCCCCTTCGTGCCGCTGCTGCGCGAGCTGGGCCGATTCATCGACCAGCAGGCGGCCTGAACGGCGGGCAGTGCACGGGAATCGCGTGCCGGATGCCCCGCCACGACCATGCGAACGAGCTCAAGAGCCACCCTCATGCAGCTGAAAGACGTCTGAATCGATCGTCAAGTCGCTTCCTTCGGTCGTCGTGAGGGCACGGTCAATGCCTCGAAACCTGAAACCACGTCGAACAGTTCCTCGTCGATACCGCTCTGACGCAGACGGTGGAACGCGCCCTGGAGAATCTGCAGCAACTCGTCGATGTTCCGGTCGGCACGTTCCATCGCCGCCAGGCGGCTGGCGTTCTCGCTCGCCAGGGATTCGGCACAAGCGCGAAAGAGCGAGACGAACAGATATTCGCGAATGAGCGCTCGCAGCGTTGCGCCGCTCAACCCGATGACCTCCGGCAACAGCGCGGTCGGCCAACGACCACCCGCGAGCGCGCGGGTCCAGCTGCCGTCCAGCGGCAGTAGTCGCAGGCTCACGGGGGCATACGCGCCTGCCGCGCTGGGGCGGTTGTAGTAGAGGTGGAGTTCGGGGGCTTGCGCCGGCTGGGTGCCGACTTCCTGCGCGACCAGAATCTTCCCGACCAGCGGCGTGATGGCCTGGACGCCATTCGGTACGGCGTAGAGTTCGACCAGTTGCACACCCGCGTCGGCCAGGCGCGCATGCGCCCGCTCGCCGACAGCCCAGACCCGGGGCGTACCTGGCAGCGCGGACAGGGCAGCGATGGCGTGCTCGACCACGATCTCGTTGAACCGCCCGACCAGGCCCTGGTCCGAACCGAAGACGACGGCGCGGATATCCCCGGGCGCCGGTTCACGTGTCGCGCCATCGGCATGGGCTGTCATGCCGCCTTGGCGCAAACATGCTCCCAGCCCCAGTTCCACCGTCCGCGCATAGTCCGCCAGCGCGGCCACCGAGTTCTCGTACTGGGTGATGCTCGAGGCCGCCAGCGCCTTCATGGTGCGAACGACGGAATGCAGCTCGCCGGCGCTGGCGACCTTGCGCCGCAGGCTGGCCGTGCTGTCGCTCATCGACGCTCCTGCGTGCCGTGATCGGTTTCGGGCCGATCCGCGGTGATGGGCGCGGCCGCGGCTGCCGCCTCGGTCGAGGTGCCCCCGGGCTGAAAGGCTTCCAGCGCACGGCGAGCGGCCTCGATGACCTTGGCGCGATCCTCGTCCCGCAGCGTGTCGGCGCTCTCCAGGCGCTCGCACAGATCCTCCGGAAGATGCCCTGCCGCCTCGCGCACGGCACGCTCCGCGTCCGCCATCCGGTCCATCGGCAACGCGTCGAAGTGGCCGTTCGTCAACGTCAGCAGGACGGCAATCTGTGCCGGAACCGGCACAGGCGCGAACTCCGGCTGCTTGAGGCAGGCGCGGATTCGTTGCCCATGCTCGACGGACTTGCGTGTGTCGTCATCCAGTCGCGCACCGAAGCGGGCAAAGACCTCGAGTTCCTCGAACTGCGCGTAGGCGAGCTTGAGGTCCCCCGCCACCGCGCGGTAGGCCGCCGGCTGCGCCTTGCCTCCGACGCGCGAGACCGACTGGCCGACGTCGATCGCCGGCAGCACACCGAGGTCGAACAGCGACGGCGACAGCATGATCTGACCATCGGTGATCGAGATCAGGTTCGTCGGGATATAGGCCGCGAGGTTCTGCGCTTCGGTCTCGATGATGGGCAGGGCGGTGAGCGAGCCGCCACCGAGTTCGGCGCGCAGGTGCGTGGCGCGCTCGAGCAGGCGCGCGTGGATGTAGAAGATGTCGCCCGGAAACGCCTCACGGCCGGGCGGCCGGCGCAGCAGCAGAGACAACTCCCGGTAGGCACGGGCGTGCTGTGTGAGGTCGTCGTACACGATCAACACGTCGCGCCCCGCTGCCATGAAGTGCTCGGCGATGCTGGTCGCCGCATAGGGCGCGATATAGGCCAGACCGGGTGGATCGTTGCCTTCGGCAACCACCATCACGGTGTAGGCGAAGGCCCCGTTGTCGCGCAACACGGCCGCCACCTTCGCGACGGCGGAGGCGCGTTGGCCGATGGCGCAATACACGCACACGACATCGCGCCCGCGCTGGTTGAGGATGGCGTCGATCGCGATCGCCGTCTTGCCCGTCTGACGGTCGCCCAGGATCAACTCGCGCTGCCCGCGCCCGATGGGAATGAGCGCATCGACGACCTTCAGGCCGGTCTGCAGCGGCACCGTGACGGGCGCGCGGTCCATGATGGGCGCAGCAGGGCGTTCGATGGGCAGGCGATCCGCGGTACGCAATGCGCCGCCGCCATCGAGCGGCCGCCCCAGCGGGTTGACGATGCGTCCCAGCAAGGCATCGCCCACCGCCACGTCCATGACGCGGCCTTCGCGTTCGACTTCGTCACCCGCGTGCAGATGCACATGATCGCCGAGCAGAACGACGCCGATCTCGTCCTCGTCCACGTTGAACGCGATGCCGCGCAGGCCGCCGGCAAAACGGATCAGTTCCTCGAAACCGACGCCGGGCAAGCCGCTGACCGTGGCGATGCCCGTGGAAACGGTCGTGATCGTGCCGACTTCGCGCGGGATCAAGCGCGGCTCGAACCGCTCTCGCGCCTGGCGCAGGCCCGCGAAGGCCTGATCGAAGACACCCTGCAGGCCCGCGGGCGACGCGCTCACGGCAGATCCCCCCCGGTTGCGCGGCCCGGCGGTGGCTCGGGCAGGGACTGCGCCTTCAGCAGTTCACCCACGCCTCGTTGCAGCGACGACAGATAGTCCGCGATGCTCCAGGCCACCTTTTGTCCGTTCGCGCGCAGTTCGATTCCACCCACCAGATCCGGCGCGGTCTCGAAGCGCAGCGCGATGTCGGGCCCGAAGGTGTCATGGACCGCGGCTTCGATGGCCGCACGCTGCGGCGCGGGCAGGTCGAATGCGCTGCGCAGGCTTGCCGGCCCGGCCGCTGCCCCGAGAGCCCGGGCGAGGCTTTCCCGGGTGTCGCCTTCGAGGGCGCGCAGGCGCCGCGTGAACTCGTCGCACATACGCTGTTCCAGTGCGGTGTCGGCCAGATCCTTCAAGGCCTGGCGCGCGATCGCGAACACCTCGTCCTGAGCGCGCCGGACGATGGTCTGGTTCAGGTTCCCGGCTTCGGTTCGAAGTGCCTCCTCGCGCCTGGACGTGAACTCCGCGGCCGCCTGCCGAGCTGCCTCGAGCAGTCGCTGGCGCTCCGCGTTCGCCTCTTCGGTGGCCCGGCTCAGCAAGGCGGCTCGCTGCTGATCGAACACGTCGTTCTTGTGCCGGATCTCGGCACGTTCCTGGGCCGCCTCGGCCCGCCTGGAAGCGGCATCGGCGAGTTCGGCGGCGATGCGCGCCTCCCGAGCGTCGATCGCATCGAGGATGGGCTGGTACAGGAAGCGCTTCATCAGCCACACCAGAATGGCGAAGTTCAGCGCCTGCGCGCCGACGGTGAACCAGTCGATCGGCATGGCCTACTTGCCCGCGACCTGCGCGATGGCCTGGTTCCAGAAGGGATTGGCGAAGATGAGGATCATCGAGACCACGAAGCAGTAGATGGCCGTGGACTCGATCATCGCCAGCCCGACGAACAACGTGCGGGTGATGGTGGCCGATGCATCAGGCTGCTGCGCCAGCGAGCTCAGCGCCGTCGCGACGGCGCGACCCTCGGCCAGCGCCGGACCGATGGCGCCGAAACTGGTGGTGAATCCCGCGGTGACGATCGATGCCACGGCAATCAGGGTCGTGCTGTCCATGGGGAGTCCTTGAGGTTGCGGGTGGCTGGCTCAGGCGCCGCGCGCTGGCTCGGGGCTCGGTTCGCGAGCCCGGGTGCGCGTGGCGGCCGCGATGTAGACCGCGGCCAGGATGCTG
Source organism: Thiomonas sp. FB-6 (assembly GCF_000377645.1). Lineage (GTDB taxonomy): Bacteria > Pseudomonadota > Gammaproteobacteria > Burkholderiales > Burkholderiaceae_C > Thiomonas_A. The sequence goes on from NZ_KB898500.1 coordinate 33,503, forward strand.
AAGATGTAGGCCTGCACCATGCCGGTGAGAAGGCCCAGCAAGGTCATGACGATGGGGAAGAAAAAGGGCGTGATCGACAACAGGATGCCGACGATCATCGCCCCGCTCATCATGTTTCCGAACAGGCGTACCGCCAGCGCCAGGGTGCGGGAGAGCTCGCTGATGAGGTTGAACGGTAGCATGATCGGCGTCGGCTCGACGTACGACTTGAGGTAGCCGCCCAGCCCCCGGTCGCGAATGCCGAAGAAGGGAACCGCCACCAGCACGCACAGCGCCAGGGCCGTCGTGGTCGACAGCGATCCGGTCGGCGGCTCGTAGCCGGGAACGACGGTGAACAGGCTTGCCGTGGCGACAAACAGGAACAGCGTGCCGAGGAAACCGAGATACCGCCTGGGCTCGCGCAGGCCGACCTCCTGGATCTGCCGTTCGATGCCGGTCACGACGATCTCCAGCAGGTTCTGCCAGCGCGAGCGTTCGTGTCGCGTGGACAGCCTGCGAGTGATCAGCATCGACCCCAGCACCAGCACGAGCATCAAGGCCCAGGTGAACGCAATGGTCGCGTTCAGCTTGAAGATCCCGTGCTGCCAGAAGATGACCTCGTCGGGGCTAAGGCGCATGGCGGGCCTTCCTTTGCGTGCGGGGCGCGACGGCCTGGCTGTCCGCGCGTGGCCTGGTCAACCGGGTTATGGCCATGTGCGCGATGCCGAAGCCGAGCAGGCACGCCACCAACCGATCCGCCTGGCCGCCGGCAACGACGTAGAACCCGGCCAGCGTCACGCCCATGCGCAACAACACGCTGGCGAGGAACCACCGCGCCGGCGTCGCCGACGAAGCGCCCCGCAGTACCGTCCACCACAGGCCGCCGTAGAACATCGCACCGAGCGCGCCTCCCGCCACGAGCGCCAGCGCGAGCACGCCCGGATCACGGATCGTCATGGTGCTGTTCCTCCTGTATGGCCCGGCCTTCCTTGGCGACCCAGTGCCAGGCGTTCGCGCAGCCGATGACCAGACCGGCGACCAGCAGGGCCAGGGTCCAGTGCCTGCCGCCCGGATGGGCCTTGTCCAGCCACATGCCGAGCGCTGCGCCGAGCAGCGTCGGCACCGCCACCGACCAGCCGATCAGCCCCATCATGCCGAGACCGAACCAGACTCCCCGGTCGGCGTCGCGCCGAGCCCTGAGCTTGCGCGCGGCCTTGGCGCCGATCCGGCCGGCGAGCTCCGGCCCATGATCGCTCGGCCCGGTCGGTGGTCGCTGGGGCTCGGGTCGGTCAGTCACGTTGAACCTCCGCGAAGCGGTGCAGGAATCCGTTTTCCAGTTTGGCCGACACCTCGCGCAGGCTGCGTTCATCCTCGTCCAGCGTCAGGTACTCCCGTTCGACCCGAGCGTGCAAGTGGGCGAGATCGGTGCCGCCCATGGCGCGGCGCACCGACACGAGCACCTGCGGCCCCGTCTTGACCAGTACGCCTTCGTCCACGGCCAGGAAGACCTCGTCGTGCTCCTGCGTCTCGTAGAGCAGAAGACCGGGCGTCAGCGCCGTGACGCAATCCAGGCGGTGCGGCAGCAGGCCGAACGAGCCCGCAGGCGTATCCACCACGATGCGCCGGACGCCGGCGATGTCGGCGAACACCCGGAAGGGGAGCAGAACCCTAAGGTGCATCGCTGTGCGCCTCGGCATCGGTCATCCGGGTGGTCGGCTCCTGCACGATCTGCGTCGGGCGCTTGACCTGCGCGACCGTTCCGATCATGTACAGCGCCCGTTCCGGGACGTCCTGGAATTCATCGCGCAAGATGCGCTCGCAACCATCTAGCGTGTCCGTGATGGCGACGAGTTCACCCTGGAGCCCGGTGAACTGCTCGGTGGTGAAAAACGGCTGCGTGAGGAAGCGCTCCAGTCGGCGCGCGCGTGCCACGATGCCGCGGTCGCGCGCGGAAAGCTGCTCGAGGCCGAGCATGGCGATGATGTCCTTGAGCTGCGCGTATTGGGCCAGCGTGCGCCGGATCTCCTGCGCCAGGTCGTAGTGCCTCGCGCCGACGATGCCCGGCGTGGCCATCTTGGATGCGGATTGCAGCGGATCGATGGCCGGATACAGCCCTTCGCTCGCGCGCTTGCGCGAAAGCACGATCGACGCCGACAGATGCGAGAAGGTGTGCACGGCCGCCGGGTCGGTGAAATCGTCGGCCGGCACGTAGACGGCCTGGATCGACGTGATGGCACCCGCCTCGGTGTTGGCGATGCGCTCTTCCAACCCGGCCAGCTCGGTGCCCATGGTCGGCTGATACCCCAGGCGCGAGGGCATCTGCCCCATCAGGCCGGACACCTCGGCGCCGGCCTGGATGAAGCGGAAGATGTTGTCGACCAGCAGCAGCACGTCGCGGTGCTCGTCGTCGCGGAAATACTCGGCCATCGTCAGTGCCGCATGGCCGACTCGAAAGCGCGCGCCCGGCGGCTCGTTCATTTGCCCGAAAAGCATCACCATGTTCGGCAGGACACCGGCCTGCCTCATCTCGCGATACAGTTCCTCGCCCTCGCGAGAGCGCTCGCCGATGCCGCAGAAGATGCTGACCCCCTGCTGGTGACGGATCATGTTGTGGATCATTTCGGTGAGCAGCACCGTCTTGCCCACACCGGCACCGCCGAACAGACCAGCCTTGCCGCCGCGCTCCAGCGGCGCGAGCGCGTCGATGATCTTGATGCCGGTCTCGAAGATCTCGGAGCGCGTGGAGCGCTGCGCCAGCGGCGGCGGCGAGCGGTGCACCGAACGCCCTTCGACGCCCGACAGCGCCGGCCCGCCATCGATGGTGTTACCGAACACGTCGAACATGCGCGACAGGATCGCCTGGCCCACCGGCGCGCGCAACGGCCCGCCGCTGTCCAGGACCCGTATGCCGCGAGCCAGCCCCTGCGTAGGCGTCAGGGCGATCGCGCGCACGTGATGCGCGTCGCGCTGGGACAGCACTTCCATGACGATGCGCCCGCCCGCTCCCGCACGCAACAGCGTGTAGATCGGCGGCAAACGCTCGTCGAAGCGGACATCGACCACACTTCCGCGCACGGAAGTCACCGCACCCACGTTGGGAGATGCGCGTGATGGCGACAGGGCTGCTGCCGTGGATGACGAGGCCAAGCCGATTTCTCCGCGCCCGGCGCCCGCGCCGGGCCGTTGTCCCGGCAGGCGCGAATCGTGTCGAACGTCGAGTCATCGTACTCGGGCCGGGGTTTCGTTCCTTTACCAGGATCAAGTTCCCGGCGATCCCGGCCCGCGACTCGTCCAACGGCCGCGCACTACCGGCGTCACGTGCTGAAAAGTGCGACAGATCGTTCTGCGTCGTATCTCGGATTCAGCAGATCCCGAACGCCGGTCGCGACTACGTCCGCGTGCTCTCCTCGAGCCCTAAAAGGAGCGTCATCTGCAGCGCCGCCAACTCGCGCAATCTGCCCGGGTCGGCATGGATACGTTCCATGACGGCCAGGCCTCGTGTAAAGACCATGATGGCCCGGGCGGCCTTGTCCGGCGAAAGGCGCAGTGACTCTCGCAGGACATCCCGCGACAGCGCATCGGCGATCATGGTCTCCAGTTGCTCCACGAGCTCGCGTACGCGGTGCAGTGCGGACTCACCGATCGCGCCGCTCTCGACGGCTGTCTTGGTCGTGAAACATCCCCGAGGCGGCACATCAGCCGTCATGCTGATGATCGACACCTCGAAGAAGCGCTCCAGCGCGAGCCGCGCGGTGGGAGCGTCCAGCGCCTGCCGAGACTCGGCAAGGACCCGTTCGGCATAGCGATCGAAGGCCAGCTCGAAGAGGTGCTCCTTGCTGGCGTACGCGTGGTACAGGGAGCCCCGCTGCACGTCGGTGGCCTCGGCCAGGTCGGCCATGGAGGTCGCCAGCCATCCTTGGGACCAGAACACGTCCAGCACCTTGTCGAGCACGGTCGCCTCGTTGAACTGCCTGGTCATGACCATGGCTTTCCAGACCTCCGAAGAAAATTTACATTAATGTCAACGTTGACGGATATGATAACGATACCGTCATTGCCGAGGCCAAGGCGCCCTTTGCGCGCGATCCATGGATCCACGCAGCTGAGCCCATCCCCTGCGCAAGGAACAAGAATGGTCATCGTCAAGCCCCAGCGAATCCCGAGCTCCCAAGCTCACGTAGCCGCCCCGTCATCAGGAGCCGGCTGGGCCGCGGTCCTTCTCGCGGCCACGCTGTGGGGCACGACCGGTATCGTGTTCCATGCGCTGGGCCATTCGGGCGGTGCCAACGCAGCGTCCATCGGCTTCGCCCGTCTTGCGCTATCCGTACCCTTCCTTCTGGCCATGGCGCGGGCACGCACGGGGGTTTGGCTCGCTGCGCTGACCCTGCGCGGCCTCGCGACCCTGAGCGCCCTGGGTTTGGCCATGGCAGCGTACCAACTCACCTACGTGCTGGCCCTGGAGCGCGTGGGGGTCGCCATCGCGGTACTCATCAGCATCTGCGGCGCGCCGATCTTCGTTGCGCTGATTTCCGTGGCCTGCCTCGGCGAGCGCCTGCGGGCAAGAACCATGGTCGCCCTGGCGACGGCCATCGCGGGGACGGTGCTGATGGTAGGGCTGCCGTCGGCGGTCGGCGGCCATGGTCATCGCTTCCAGATCGGAATCGCGCTCGCCGTCGCTTGCGCGCTTTGCCAGGCCTTGTACGTGCTCGCAGCGCAAGCCTCGAGCAAGGTCTGCGGGCCCATGCACGCTGGCGGGATCGCCTTCGGCATCGGCGCGCTGGCCTTGCTGCCCATCGCCTGGAGCGAAGGCCTGCATGTGAGCCCCTCCCCGGGAAACTGGGCGATGCTGTTGTACGTCGCCGCGGTGCCTACGGCGATTGCGCAGACCCTGTTTCTCGTCGGACTCCAGGGCACCGGAGCAGTGGGCGGCGCCATTGCGAGCCTGCTCGAGCCACTCGTGGCAACCTTGCTTGCGGTCGTGCTCTTGCACGAGCGCATGCACTGGACGGGAGCTATCGGCGCGGCCTTGCTGCTCAGCGGCATCGGGATCCTTCAGTGGAGTCCCGGGAAACGTGGTGCATCGGCGCGCATGGCCGATGACCTGGGACGACCTGGACACCAGCACGGGGCGGGTTCCTTGCGGTCGAGCGGCCATGGAGTCGTGCAGCAGCCGCCTCCGACATCGACCGAAATTGGGACAATGTGACAGCATTCGATCGCGGTCAACTTCCTGGAGGTACCTGTGCAAACAGTCTCGGCATTGGTGGCGGTTGCAGTACCGCTCTGCCTTGGATCCGCCAGTCCTGGGCCAAGTTTCCTTATGGTCGCTCGAACAGCCGCCGCGCGCATGCCCTCCGCGCTGCGATGGGCGTGGGGGTTGGCGGGCTTGTGTTTGCGCTCGCAGCGCTGATCGGCTTGAACGCCGTGTTCAAAGCTGTGCCGACCTTGTACCTTGCGTCCAAGGCGCTCGGCGGCGCCTACCTTTGTTATCTCGGACTACGCCTCTGGCGAAGTGCCTCGCGGCCTCTCGGATGGGGCCCTGCCGATATGCCGAGTGAAAGGTCCAGATCGGCGTTTCTGCTGGGGTTTGCCACACAGATCAGCCATCCCAAGACCGCCGTTGTCTACGCAAGCGTGTTCGCGGCATTCATGCCTGCGGCCCCCACGCCGCTATTCGAAATGGCCCTCGTCACGATGGTGTTCTTCATCGAGGCCGGGTGGTACGCCCTCCTCGCCACCACATTGGCAGCGCAGGCGCCGCGCACGGTATACCTGCGGTTGAAGACTTGGCTCGACCGCTGCGCTGGGGGGATCCTCTGCGCGCTGGCACTGGGCCTGGTGCGTTCCGCGATCCAGCGCTGACGGGTTGCCGAAAAAATGGCGGGCAAGCAGGAGCGTCGCGAACAAGCCCGGTTTGCCATGGGGCGAGGCTTGTCGCGGCGGAGGCAGCGGCTCAACAGACGGCTGATCTCGGCGACCGCTTCATGCAGCATCACGGTCGCCCTCGACGAATGACTCCAACAGCTGCTCAGGCCGACGAGCTGACGCCCACAGTCCTTCGGCGCTTCTGGGCAGCTAGCTCCCTCCGCGTGGAGAAGTGGCCCTGTCGGTCCTGGCGCGGTTGCCAACGGTCGGGGCCCACACCTAGTGGAGCAGCCCCTGCGACTTCTTAGGCAGTCCCGCCTTGGACTCCCAGATCCGTAGACTCCGGCGTCCCACCAGGCCTCAGGCGAGACAGGTCTTATCTGCGCGGGACAGCCTTTAAGGCAACGCTGAAGAAGCACCTGTTTTTGCAGAAGCCGGGCCCTACGATTTCAGGATGCGGGAACTCGATTCGATGAGGGTGATTTGGCGCCCATCGGGCCTCATTCGCGAGCCTTTCGACCCGCCTTGCGCCCTTATGGACGCACCTGTGCCATGAGCCGATTTCGGCACATGAAGATGTTGCTCAAGGCCAGCGCGGCGAACGCGCGCGTCGCGTTCTTATCCAGTCCGCGATAGCGCACCTTGCTGAAGCCCCACAGCCGCTTGATGACGCC
>NZ_KB898501.1 GCF_000377645.1 Thiomonas sp. FB-6
GGTCGAGGATGGTGGTGGCCATGGTGGCGTCGCCGAGGTACTTGCCCCAGTCTTGCACCACACGGTTGGAGGTGACGATGATGGAGCGGCGGTGCTTGTAGCGCTGGTGGACGATGGCCTGCAGCAACTCGGCTGCGGCGTCGCCGATGCGCCGGGCCAGGAACAGGTCGTCGAGCACGAGCAGGTCGGGCTCGACCCAGGCGCGCAGCAGCGTGGCCTGCTCCGGGGAGCTGGCCAGGGCGTAGTGGGCGAACTCGGTGTCGGCCTCGACGTAGCGCACGTCGAAGCCCTGCAGCGTGGCTTGGGGACGAGATCGACCTGCGGCTGCCATTGATCCTGCAAGCCGCATGGAGCCCGCGCGCGGTGGCCTGCGCGGCGACGCGGGCTTCGCTCAGACGTCGAGCACGGCTGCGTCGACGGGCAGCTCGGGGTCGCGCGACCATTCGTTCCAGGAGCCGAAATAGATGCGCACCTTGTCGAATCCGGCTTGCTTGAGGGCGAGGTACGTGTTCGACGCGCGCGCGCCCTTGAAGCAGTAGAGGTAGATGTCGTCGTCCGCGTCGATGTCCGCGGTGGCGCATTCGGCGCGTACCTCGGCCGGCGATTTGATGACCGGGCCGTGGGGGCCTGGCTTCATGAATCGGTACCACTCGATCCAGCGTGCCCCGGGCAGGCGGCCCTTGCGGGGCGCGAAGTCCTTGCCGTAGGGCGACGAGCTCTCCCCGATCCATTCGTCGATGTCCCGCACGTCGAGCAGCACCTTTTCGGTGCCCAGCGCGGCTTGCACATCCTCCTTGGTGAGCATTACGTCGGCCGTCGGGAGATGCTTTGGGAAAGCCTTGGGCGTGGCTTGCGGAATCTCCGTGGTGCTCGGCAGGCCGGCGGCTTTCCAGGCCGAGAAGCCTCCGTTGAGAACATGGACCTGGGGGTAGCCCAGCCAGGTGAGCAGGTAGTAGCCGCGGCAGGACTGGCCGTAGCCCGTGTGCATGGCGTCCTCGTAGAGCACGGCGCCTTCGGCGCCGGACAGTCCGATGGCCCCGAAGTGGTTGGCGAAGCTGTCCTTGAGTTCCTGCAGCCCTTGGGGCGAGGAGGTGGCGAGGAAGGTGAAGATGTCGCGCAGGTTGAAGGCGCCGGGAATGTGCCCCGCCGCGTAGGCCTCCGGATCGCGTGTATCGATGAGCACGATGGACCCCTCCGACTGGCGGGCGGCGAGCTCTTCGGGAGACAACAGCACAGGCAGGATGGTCGGAGTCGTCATGGCGTCCTCGCAGCTTGAAAGGGTGGATCGGATGCCCTCGCTCTTGCAATGGATGTGCCAGACAGGCTTGTAGCCCTGCGCCCCGGGCCTGCAGGGGGCGGAGCCCCCAGCGCCCGGCCCGGGGCCGGTCAATCTGTGTGCGCTTTGTCTGCAATGTGCTCGTTGGCGGCAGCGGCCGGCGCGTCCGCGCGAGGTCCGACTGGCACCGAAATTGCTAGCAAATTGGCAGCCTTTGGCGGTTCTGCTCAGGCCCGCGGGTGTCCCGCGTACTCGGAGCGTGATGATGAACACTGCGATGGATCCTGCCCCTGCGCCTGCGAAGGACAACAAGGAGGAACTGGCGGCCAACGAGCAGTTGCTGGTGCGCGAAAGCATCAACCTGCTCAGCCGGGGGCTGGACCCGCTCACGGCGGCGCAGCACATGCTGCATCTGCTGTCGGAGTTGCTGGGGCTCAACCGCGGCCGCGTGGTGCTGCCCGATCCGCAGTCCGGCGAGCTGCTCATCCGCGCCGCCTACGGCCTGACCCGCGAGGAGGTGCGCAAGGGGCGCTATGCACCGGGCGAGGGCATCACCGGCCGGGTGCTGCAGAGCGGCGAGACCCTCATCGTGCAGGACATCGATGCGGAGCCGGGCTACCTCGCCCGGGCCATCGAGCGCTCGCGCCTGCCGCCGGGCACCGTCTCGTTCATCGCGCTGCCGATCCAGGTGGACCAGCGCATCGCGGGCGTGCTGGGCGTGCACCGGCTGCGTTCGCGCCAGCGCCCGCTCGGTGCGGACCTGCAGGTCCTGCGCACCATCGCCGAGCTGATCGGGCAGAGTTTCAAGATCCAGGATCTGATCCAGAAGCGCACCGCCGAACTGCAGGCCGAGAACCGCAGCCTGAAGGCCGCGCTGCTGCGCCGTGCCGAATTCAGTCGCAACTGGGGCATCATCGGCGAGGCGCCCAAGCTGCTCGCGGCCCTGAACCAGCTCGAACAGGTGGCTTCGAGCGAGGCCACGGTGCTGCTGCTCGGCGAGTCGGGAACCGGCAAGGAGTTGTTCGCCCGTGCGCTGCACCTGCAGAGTGCGCGGCGGGATCAGCCCTTCGTCAAGGTGAACTGCGCGGCCATTCCCGAGACCCTGTTCGAGGCCGAGCTGTTCGGTCACGAGAAGGGGGCCTATACGGGGGCGTCGCAGCAGCGCATCGGGCGTTTCGAGCAGGCCAACGGCGGCACGTTGTTTCTGGACGAGATCGGCGACCTTCCGCTGGCGGTGCAGGTCAAGCTGCTGCGCGTGCTGCAGGAGCGGGTGATCGAGCGCCTGGGCGGCCGCACCGAGATCGCGGTGGACGTGCGCATCGTCGCCGCCACGCACCAGGATCTCGGCGCGCTGGTGCAGGCGCAGCGTTTCCGGCTCGACCTCTATTACCGGCTGAATGTCATTCCCATCCATCTGCCGGCCCTGCGCGAGCGCCCTGGCGACATCAAGCTGCTCGTGCGGCATCTGCTGTCGCAGCTCAACGAGCGACATCAGCGCGATGTCCGGCTCACCCCGGATGGCATGTCCAGCCTGGTCTCGTATCCCTGGCCGGGCAACATCCGACAGCTCTACAACGTGCTGGAGCGCATCGTGCTGCTGGCGCCGGACGACGAGGTCGCCGAGTCCACCGTGGACTATGCCCTGGTCTCGGAAGTGCAGGGGGCCCCGCGGGACACCATCGCGATCGAGGTGGAGCGGCACCGTGCCGAGCCTCATGCGCCCCAGGCTTCGGCGGTGCGGGACTACCAGCATGTGACCCAGGACGAGCGTGAGCGCATCCGCGCCGCGCTGGACCAGCATCGCGGCAACAAGTCGCGCACGGCCAAGGCGCTGGACCTGACCCTGCGCCAGCTGAATTACCGGATTTCGGTGCTGGGCATCGAGGTGTGCAGACCGAGGCTCTCCAAATTGTGAGCAATTTGTGCGCAATGCCTGCCAGGGCTTCCCGGACGACGGCCTAAGTCCTTGATTCACCGATGGAGCAGTCCTGGCACGCGGCTTGCGAAGCAGGGGGCAAGGGTCGCATCCGGGCCCGATGGGCCACACAGGAGGATTGCCATGCCGGTTTCAGCAGCCGTCGTTTCGAACACGGTGTCGGAGCTTTCCGGAATTGCAGCGCAGGGGGGTGTCGCGGATCCGGTGGTCGTGGCGGTGCGCGAACTGGTCCGGACACGCCTGGCGCCCAAGGTGCTCGACGTCGATCTGAAGGCCGAGTACCCCGAGGACCTGCTGCGGGAGATCGGCGCGATGGGCGGCTACCGGGGCGCGGCGAGCCCGGCCCACGGGGGCGACGGCCGCGGGCTGCGCCAGGTCGTGCAGGTGATGGAGGAGGCGTCCCGGGAGTGCCTGTCCACCGGGTTCATGATCTGGTGCCAGACGGCCTGCGCCCGCTACATCACCCTGTCGGACAACGCCTGGGTGAAGGAGCGCTACCTGCCGCGCATCGTCTCCGGCGAACTGCTGGCCGGCACCGGGTTGTCCAACACCATGAAGTCCGCCGACACCATCGAGGACTACCGGCTGTGCGCGCGCCGGGCCGAGGGCGGATACGTAATCAACGGCGTGCTTCCCTGGGTGTCGAACCTCGGGCCCGACCATGTGTTCGTCACCGGCTGCCCGGTGCGCGGTGCCGACGGGGAGCTGGAGGGGCTGGCCTTCGTGCTCGTGGACTGCGGGCAACCGGGTTTCCGACTCGTGGACTGCGCGCGGTTCATCGGGCTGGACGGCACGCGCACCCTGGCCTGCCAGTTCAAGGAGTGCTTCGTTCCCGACGCCATGGTGCTGGCGCAGCCCAGCCGGTCGGCCGCCTATCTCGCCCGCATCAAGCCCGGCATGATCCTCGCGCAAATGGGCATGGGCCTGGGGTTGATCGACGGCTGCGCGCTGCTGATGGCGCAGTCCAACCGCACGCATGGGCACGTCAACCAGTATCTGGACGATCAGGTGGGCGAGGTGGTCGAGGCCCTCGAACAGGCGCGCGCCACCACCTACGAACTGTGCGACGCCGTGGATGCCGACCCCGATGGGGGCGCCGCCCGCACCCTCGAGGTGCTCAAGCTGCGCCTGGCCGGTGGCGAGCTGTCGGTGCGCGCTGCGCACGCCGCGATGCTGCACCAGGGCGCCAAGGGCTACCTGGTGCGCAATGCCGCGCAGCGGCGCCTGCGCGAGGCGTATTTCGTGGCCATTGTCACGCCGGCCACCAAGCATCTGCGGCGGGAGATTGCCCGCATGGGCTGCGCGACGCCGGCCGTGCCGGCCCGCGCGGCCTGAGCCCGAACCCAGGAGAAACACCATGACCGAAGCGCTTGCGACCCTGACCGAGACGACCCCGTGGGTGTGCCTGGTCTGCAACTGGATCTACGACCCCGCGGTGGGGGCGCCCGAGCACGGCATCGCGGCGGGCACGGCCTTTGCCGACATTCCGGAGGACTGGTACTGCCCGGAATGCGGCGTCACCAAGGCCGACTTCGAGCCGATGTTGCCTTGAGCCCCGCCGGCGGGCCGGGCCGACGCGCCCGGCGCGACGGATGCCTTCCTGAGCGATTTTCCTGACCGATGTTTTCGATGGGACCTGCGATGAACCCGAACGATGACCCGTTTGAGCCCTCCGTGCGCCTTCCCGGCTGCAGCTGTGGCCGCCACGCCGACCAGGCGGCGCATGACGCGCAGAGCGGCCGCCCCATCGACCACGGCGACCTCGGGCAGCTCACCCGCCGGGGGCTCGAGGGCGCGGTGATGCGCGCCTTGTTCCCGAGCGACGCGCAGCGGCGGCGTTTCCTGCGCGCCGTGGGCAGCGGCACCGCCCTGGCGGCGATCTCCCAGCTGATTCCCTTCGGCATGCTGCAAGCCCAGGCCGCCGAGCCGGCGGCGCCGCCGGAAAAGCGGAACCTGAAGATCGGCTACCTCCCGATCACCTGCGCCAGCCCCCTTCTGATCGCGCAGCAGAACGGTTACTTCCACGACGCCGGCCTGCAGGTCGAGCTGCTGAAGACGCCGGGCTGGGCGCTGGTGCGGGACAAGACCATCAACCGCGACTTCGACGCCGCGCAGATGCTCGCGCCGATGCCCGTGTCCATGGCGCTCGGCGCCGGGTCGAGCGCTGCGCCCACCGTGGCCGCCCTGATGGACAACGTCAACGGCAGCGCCATCACCCTGGCGATGCGCCACAAGGATCGCCGCGATCCCGCGCAGTGGAAGGGATTCCGCCTGGCCATCCCCTTCGACTACTCCATCCACAACTTCCTGCTGCGCGAATACCTTGCCCAGCACGGGCTCGATCCCGACCACGACGTGCAGCTGCGCGTTATGGCGCCTCCGGACATGCTGGCCAACCTGGCCGGCGGCAACCTCGACGGTTTCATCGTCGCCGAGCCCTTCAACCAGCGGGCGGTGTTCGAGGGCATCGGCTTCATCCATACCCTCAGCGTGGACCTCTGGCGCGGGCACCCCTGCTGCACCCTCGCGATGGAGGCCGACTTCGCGAGCCGGCAGCCCAACACCTATGCGGCGCTGGTCCGCGCCATGCTGCGCTCGGCGGCCTACCTGAACGTGCCCGCCAACCGCGACGCCATCGTCGACACCCTGGCGCAGCCGAAGTTCCTCAACCAGCCGAAGATCGTGGTCAAGCAGGTGCTTACCGGCACCTATGCCGACGGGCTCGGCCAGGTGCGCAGCGAACCGCAACGAATCGGCTTCCAGCCCTTCCCGTGGCCGTCGATGGCAGTGTGGATCCTGGCGGAGATGAAACGCTGGAACTACATCAAGGGCGACGTGGACTACCGGCAGATCGCCGAGCGCGTGTTCCGTGCCACCGACGCGCGCGCCGCCATGCGCAAGGCGGGCATGCATGCGCCGGACGAGGACATGCAGGACTACCAGATCCTCGGCCGCAAGTTCGACCCCAAGAAGCCCGACGCCTACCTCAAGGCGCTGAGCGCGAAGGCCTGAGGGGGCGGCCATGACATCCCGCAACGCTTCGCGCCTTCAGTCCGCGGCGCTGACCCTGCTGATCGCCGCCATGCTGCTGGCGATCTGGCAGTTCCTGACCCTGCCCAAGCCGCCCAAGCTGCCGCCCGGCGTCAGCGCCGAGTACGCCGAGCTGATGGGCCAGGGCAGCGCCACCCGGCAGGGCTTTCCCACCCCGGCGCAGGTGATCCATACCTTCGTGCAGGAGTTGCGCAACCCCTTCTACGACCACGGGCCCAACGACAAGGGCATCGGCCTGCAGCTCGGCTATTCGCTGGCCAGGGTCGCCGGAGGTTTCGCGCTGGCGGTGCTGGCGGCACTGCCGCTGGGCTTCGTGATCGGCATGTTCCCGGTGCTCTACCGGGCCTTCGATCCCTTCATCCAGCTCCTCAAGCCGATCTCTCCGCTGGCCTGGATGCCTATCGCGCTGTACACGCTCAGGGACGCCAATGTCAGTGCGGTGTTCGTGATCTTCATCTGCTCGGTCTGGCCCATGCTGATCAACACGGCCTTCGGTGTGGCGGGCGTGCGGCGCGAATGGCTGAACGTGGCGCGCACGCTGGAGCTCAGGCCCATGCGCAGGGCCTTCGGGGTGATCCTGCCCGCGGCGGCGCCGACCATCCTCACCGGCATGCGCATTTCCATGGGCATTGCCTGGCTGGTGATCGTGGCGGCGGAGATGCTGGTGGGCGGCACCGGCATCGGCTACTACGTCTGGAACGAGTGGAACAACCTGGCTCTGCCCAGCATGCTGTTCGCGATTTTCCTGATCGGCCTGGTCGGCATGCTGCTCGACCTGTCCTTCGCGCGTCTGCAGCGTGCGGTGACCTACGCGGAGTGATGCCATGAGCCCGGCCTTTGTGCGCGTCGAAGAGCTGTGCAAGCGCTATCCGGATGCCAGGGGGCGCTTGGGGGAAGCGGTGTTCGAGCATGTCCATTTCGAAGTCGAGCGCGGCGAATTCATCGCCGTGCTCGGCCATTCGGGCTGCGGCAAGACGACCATCCTCAACATCCTCGCCGGCCTGGAGCAGGCGTCCTCCGGCGTGGTGCTGATGGAAGGGCACGAGGTGTCGGGGCCCTCGCTGGACCGCGGCGTGGTGTTCCAGGGCCACGCGCTAATGCCTTGGCGCACGGTGTTGGGCAACGTCGCCTTCGCGGTGCAGTCGCGCTGGCCGCGGTGGACGCGCGAGCAGGTGCGGGAGCACAGCATGCGGCAACTGGAGATGGTCGGCATGGCGGGCGCCGCGGACAAGAAGCCGCATCAGTTGTCCGGTGGCATGAAGCAGCGCGTGGGCATCGCGCGGGCCTTCGCGATCCAGCCCAAGATGCTGCTGCTCGACGAGCCCTTCGGTGCGCTGGACGCGCTGACCCGCGGCACCATCCAGGACGAGTTGCTGCGCATCGTGCAGGCCACGCGACAGACGGTGTTCATGATCACCCACGACGTGGACGAGGCGATCCTGCTGGCCGACCGCATCGTGCTGATGAGCAACGGCCCGCTGGCCAGGATCGCCGAGATCGTGGAGATCACCATGCCGCGCGAGCGCACGCGTGCCGGGATGCACCACGACCCGCAGTACTACCGCATCCGCAACCACCTGGTGGACTTCCTCGTGAACCGATCCAGGGGCTATGCGGCCGACGGGGAGCTCGCCGTGCTGCACGACCCGCGCCAACCGCCCGTCGTGCGTCCGGGGCTGGTCGTCGAAGAGGCCCGCGACGAGCCGGGCGGCGGCGATGTTCCGCGTCTCCGGCAGGTCATCAATCTGTAGTTCTCACCCAGCAAGGAGCCAGACCATGAATCGAAACGATGTGACGGAAATGATCGTCGCGACCAAGATCAGCAAGGGCCTCAAGTGGGCCGACGTCGCGGCCAGGATCGGCCTGTCCAAGGAGTGGGTCACGGCCGGATGCCTGGGCCAGATGACCTTCGACGCCAGCCAGGCGGCCATCCTGGGGGAGGTGTTCGACCTTCCGGAGCAGGCCGTGGCGCTGCTGCAGCAGGTTCCCTACAAGGGCTCGCTGCCGACGGCCGTTCCCACCGATCCGCTGATCTACCGCTTCTACGAACTGGTCAACGTGTACGGGAGCACATTCAAGGCCCTGATCCACGAGGAATTCGGGGACGGCATCATGTCCGCTATCGATTTCCGTATGGATCTGCAGCGCGAGGCGGACCCGAAGGGCGACCGCGTGAACATCGTGATGTCGGGCAAGTTCCTGCCCTACAAGACCTATTGATCGGCGCGTGCTTGCTCGATCGTTCCAACCCGGAGATTTCCATGCTTGCTGACACGAAGACCGAAACCCAGTATCTGCGCCCGATCGACCGCGAGGGCCTGCTCAAGTTCGCCCAGGCGGGACGGGACAACCCCGAGCGCAAGGGCACGAACAAGGTGCATACCGTGATGCAGGGGCAGTTCCGCTCGTGGAGCTTCGTGGGCACCCACAACCCGGTCGTGGTGGATGAGCCTTTGCACCTCTTTGGCGAGAACACCGAGCCCGCGCCGGGCGAGATCGCGTTGTCCGCGCTGGGCGGTTGCCTGTCGGTGGGCATCACCGCGGTGGCGACGGAGCGGCAGGTGCGCCTGTCTCGCCTGGAGATCTTTCTGGAGGCGGACATCGGCAACTCGGCGGCGTGGGGTGCCGGAGGCGCGGACCGCAAGCCGGCGCAGATGGGCTTTCAGGAAATCCGCGTGAAGGTCATCGTCGAGGGCGACGCCTCGCGCGAGGAACTCGACGACATCGTGCAGACCGCCAACTACTACTCCCCGGTGGCCAACACCATGCGCAATCCGGTGCCCTTCACCATCGCAAGGGCGCAGGCGGCCTGAGCGCGTTGCCGGCGCTTCGGGCCGTCCCACTCCTGCATACGCCCATGACTCGGCGCATCGTCATCATCGGCAGCGGCATGGCGGGCATCTCCCTGGCGCGCGAGTTGCGCAGGCTCGACGACCGGGCAGAGATGGTGCTGCTGAGCCGGGAGCCGGGAGACTTCTATTCCAAGCCTGCGTTGTCCAACGCGCTGGCCGGCGGGAAGTCCGCCGCGGCGCTGGTCCTTACCCCGGCGGCCAGGCTGGCGCAGGACCTGGGCGTGCGCATCGTCGGCCATACCGAGGTCGACGCCGTCGATACCGGCGCGAGGGAGGTGCACGCGACGGCCGGCTCATTCGCCTACGACGCGCTGGTGCTGGCCATGGGCGCCAGCCAGCGTCGGCTGCCGATGGCCGGGGAGGAGGCGGACGCCATGCTGTCCGTCAACAACCTGGCCGATTACGCCCGTTTCCGCGAGCGCCTGCAGGGCGCGAGGCGTGTCGCCATCATTGGCGCGGGACTGATCGGATGCGAATTCGCCAACGACCTGCGCCTGGCGGGCATCGAGGTCGATGTCCACGACGTGGCCGCCCAGCCGCTCGGCCGCCTGCTTCCCGCGCGAGCCGCCGACATGTTCCGGCGGCGCCTCGAGGCGGCCGGAGTGCGATTTCACCTCGGCACGACCGTGGTGCGTATCGATCCCGCGGAACCAGGCCATGTGCTGAGCACCAGCACGGGAACTTCCGCGCGCTACGACCTGGTGCTTTGCGCGATCGGGCTGCAGCCGAACATCGGCCTCGCCCGCGACGCGGGACTGGACACGGGCACCGGCATTCGAACCGATCGTTGGCTTCGAAGCTCGGTGGCGGACGTCTATGCGCTGGGTGACTGCGCGGAAGTGGAGGGGCTCGTGCTGCCCTACGTGCTCCCGATCACGCATGGCGCCAAGGCGCTTGCCCGAACCCTGACCGGCGAGCCCACGCCCGTGCAGTACCCGGCCATGCCGGTGGTCGTGAAGACGCCCGCGTGCCCGGCCGTCATCTGCCCCCCATTGCAGCCAGGTGGCGCATGGTCCGTGGCGGTCGATGGCGACGGCTTGAGAGCCATTTATCTCGGCGCGGACGGCGAGACTATGGATGGCTTCGTTCTGCTGGGGAGCGCCGTGAAGGAGCGCATGTCCTTGGCGGCGCGGGTGCCCGGGCCGCTGGCCGGGACCGTGTTGCCCATGCTCTAGGTGCCCCCAGGGCCTGGGCCAAGGGTTCAGCGCCGCGACAGGCCCAGCGTGAGCGCGCGCGCCCAGCAGCGCCAGGCCGCTGCCGCACCTTCCATGCGCCGACATTGGGCATCACGCACCACGGGCGTGCCGAGGCCTCGCTCTGTGGCGTTTGGCGGTGGGCGTGCCCCGCTCTGCCCGGCCCCGCAACAGCCTCTGTTTGCACGCGCGTGCAGAGCGCGAGGCACGTCGCTCGACGGCGGTGGCACGACGTTTGCGTGAACCCTTGCATCAAAAACCGGGAAACCCTGTCCTGGTTTTGATCCACGGGAGTCCTGCCATGAAGCTTCGTTCCTTCCGCACCCCGCGCGTCTACGCAGGCCTGGCCTGTGCGGCCGCGGCCCTGGGCAGCGCGCACGCCGACGAGGTGGTGCGCTTCGGCGTGCAGCCGGCGACCCAGCCCATCTACATCGCGCGCGCGGCCGGGCTGCTCGCGCCCATCGAATCGCGCTTCCACGTCAAGATCCGCTTCTACAACTTCTCCTACGGCGCCCCCGAGAACCAGGCGATGGCCGCGGGCGACCTCGACCTCGCCTCGGCCGGCATGGGCCCCGCGGTGGTGGCCGCGGCGCGTCTGCCGGCCGAGCTGCTGGCCATCACCATCCTCGAGCAGACCGCGATCATCGTGCCCGCGGCATCGTCCATCCATACCCTGGCCCAGCTCAAGGGCAAGCGCATCGCCTATCCCGGCGAGGGCTCGCAGCAATACCCGCTGCTGCTCAAGGCGCTGCAGCAGGCCGGGTTGAGCGAGCACGACGTGACCCTGTTCAAGACCAAGGGTTCGGACGTATCCACGCTGGTCGAGGACGACAGCGTGGACGCCGGCATCACCTGGGACCCGCACGTGTCGCAGGCGCTGGCCTCGGGCAAGGCACGCGTGCTGGCGAAGGCTGAGTCCATCCTGCCCCTGAAGGACGGCCACTACATCGGCAACGGCGTCTACGGACGCACCGCCTTCGTCGACGCCCATCCTGCGCTGGTCGAAGCCATCCTGGGGGCGATTGTCCAGGCCGAACGCCTGGTGCTGGCGCACCCGGACGAGGCGGTGGCCATGTGGAGCCGGCAGATCGGCTTCCCGTCGCAGGTGATCCACTATTCGCTACAGGAAGGCATCTCCGTGTACGACGCCGACATCGTGCCCACCCCCAGCGTGCTCGATCAGTACACCCGCTTCCTGCAGGCGGCGCACATCCTGCAGCCCGACGACAAGCCACGCATCGCACCGCAATACGCCGAGCAGGCCGAGCACGCCGCGCAGGCGACGCCGACGCTTGGAGCGAAGCCATGAGCGCCGCGCACGGCCGCTCCGAAGGGGCGCTCCACTCCCTCGGGGAGTCCAGAGTAGCGAGGAGGGCAGTTCCATGAGTGCGCCCGCGCCGCGCTGGCTGGCGGCCTGGCCCTATGTCGCGGCCGCCTCCGTCGTGCTGCTGGCCTGGCAACTCGTGGTGCTGACCACGCACCCGAGCCAGGCCGTGCTGCCCACGCCTGGGGAGACACTGCGCACGCTATGGTCGCTGGCGCTATCCGGGCAGCTCTGGGTCGATGCTGGCGCCAGCCTCGGGCGCGTGCTCGTCGCCTGGATGCTGGGTGCCGTCGTGGCGGTGCCGCTGGGCCTGCTGCAAGGCGTGCATCCCCGGCTGCGGCGCGTGCTCGAACCTCTGTTCGAGCTGTTCCGTCCCATCTCACCGCTGGCCTGGATTCCCATGGCCATCCTCTGGTTCGGGGTCGGCGAGACGGGAAAGATCTTCATCCTGTTCATCGCCACCTTCTTCCCCATCCTTCTCAACACCCTCTCGGGCGTGCAGGGGGTCGATCCGGTACTCGTGCGCGCTGGGCGCGTGCTCGGCTGCGACAACGATGCGCGGCTGTTCCGCCGCGTCATCCTGCCGGCGGCGATGCCGCAGATCCTGGTCGGGCTGCGCGTCGCCTTCGGCACCGGCTGGGCGGCAATCATCGCCGCCGAACTGGTCGCCGCCAACAAGGGTCTGGGCTACCTGATTTCCAACGGCATGGAGATCCTGCGCTCGGACCAGGTGCTGGCGGGGATGATCGTGATCGCCGTGCTCGGCCTGCTCATCGATACCGCGTTTCGCCGGCTGGGGCGCTGCCTCGGCGTGGAGGATTCCTGATGCCGAACCCCGTTCCCTCGACTCCCGCCGTCGACACGCGTGCGCCCCGTGGCCTGCGCATCGAGCAGGTCTCCAAATGGTTCGATCGTCCCGACGAGCAGGCGCTGGAAGTACTGCACCCGATCGACCTGGACATCGAATCCGGGGCCTTCGTCGCCCTGATCGGGCCCTCGGGCTGCGGCAAGAGCACGCTGCTCAACATCATCGCCGGCTTCGAGGCGGCCACCCGTGGAAGCGTGCTGGTGAACGGCGAGCGCGTGCGCGGCCCGCACATCAGCCGAGGCATGGTGTTCCAGCAGTACGCGCTGTTTCACTGGCTGAGCGTGCGCGAGAACATCGGCTTCGGGCTGCGCAACAGCGGCGTGCCGAAGGCCGAGCGCGACCGTCGCGTCGAGCATTACCTGCGCCTGATCGGGCTCGAGGGCTTCGGCTCCGCGCGTCCGGCCGCGCTCTCCGGCGGCATGAAGCAACGTGTGGCGTTGGCGCGCGCCTTCGCGACCGACCCCGACATCATCCTCATGGACGAGCCATTCGGCGCGCTCGACGCGCTGACGCGAGGCTTCCTGCAACAGGAGCTCCTGCGCATCTGGCGCGAACATCGCAAGACCGTGCTGCTGGTCACCCACTCCGTGCAGGAAGCGCTGTTTCTCGCAACGCGCGTGATCGTGTTCACGCGCAGGCCCGGGCGCGTGAAACTGGACCTGCGCATCGAGCTGGAACAACCCCGGCACATCAACGAGCCCGGCTTTCGCGAGCTGGAAGCCCGCATCCTGGAAGCGCTGCACGAAGAACTGCTGCCCACCGCAAAACCCGAGGCACCCGACATGGTCACCGACTGAAGCCCGCACGCCGCACAGGCTTCCTTCCGCCCAGAACCCGCCGAACCCGCCATGAGTCTGTCCGAACCCGCTTGCCTGAACCGCGACCCGCACGCCGCTGCATCCACCACCGCGCCATGCGGTGACACCGCGGGCGCCGCCGTGCGCGCGGTGGGCGCGGCGCTGGAGCGTATCGCGCGGCGCGACCGCTCCCTACGGGCCTTCGTGCATGTCGCGCCGGCCCGCGCGCTGGCGCACGCCGCCCAACTGGACCGCCTCGCCCCCGTGGCGCACGGGCCGCTGCACGCCCTGCCGCTGGCCGTGAAGGAGGTGTTCGAGGTCCAAGGCCTGCCATGGAGCGCCGGCTCCGCGCTGTATCGCGAACGCCTGGGATCTGCCACCGCGCCGATGGTCGCCGCGCTGGAGCGCGCCGGCGCGGTCGTGCTGGGCATCACCGCATCGTCCGAATTCGCCATCGCCCAGCTGCCGCCGACCACCCATCCGCTGGACCCGCTACGCGGCCCAGGCGCGTCCTCCAGCGGCTCTGCCGCCGCGGTCGGCGCCGGACTGGTACCGCTGGCGCTGGGCACGCAGACCTTGGGCTCGATCATTCGCCCCGCCGCTTACTGCGGTGCCGTCGGCTTCAAGCCCAGCCACGCGCGCTACCCCATGCTCGGCGTGGTGCCGCTGTCCGAGAGCCTGGACGATCCCGGGCTGATCGCCGACAGCGCGGCGCGCCTGTGCGCGGTGGACGAGGTGCTGGCGCCGGCCGCGCAAGCCTCTGCCGGCGCGCTCACCGGCGTGTGCCTGGTGGCGCCCTGGTTCCCAGAGGCCGTAGCACCGGCCGTACGCGCGGCGCTCGGCGAGGCGGCCGCGCGCCTGCGCGGCCTGGCCCCGGCCTGGCGCGAGACCTCGGTTCCGCCATGGGTCGCCGCCCGCGAACAACAGCTCGTGGACACGCTGCTGGTGCGCGGGCTCGCCCGCCTCCACGGTGAAGCCCTGCGCGCCGCGCCGCCCGGGATGGTGTCCGCGCGGCTGCTGCGGCTGCTGGGCGAAGGCGAAGCCCTACCAGCGTCGCGCATGGCAGCCGCGCGGCGTGGGCAGCAGGCTGTGGCCGAAGCGCTGCACGAGTGGCTGCGCCCCGGCGAGGTGGCGGTGACGGTGGCCACCGTCGACGTCGCGCCGCTGCTGGGCCACGGCAGCGGCTCGCGCGCGCCGCAACGCCTGTGGAGCCTCGCGGGCATGCCCGCGCTGTGCTTGCCCATGGCGGTGCGCGCCGGCACGCTGCCGATCGGAATCCAACTCGTGGCGCGCCGGGGGGAGGACCGGCTGCTGCTGGAGTTCGCCGCGCGGGCCCAGGCGTTGCTGGCGGCGCCCGTGCCGCGAGACCTGCCATGAAGGCCGAGGCCGAAGGCGCCGCCGCGGGCTCGGCCATGAGCAAGGCGCTCGCGCTGCTCGAGGCCATCAGCAACAGTGCGCAGGGGCTGAACCTGACCGACGCCGCAGCCGCCACCGGCATGCCCAAGCAGACCGCGCACCGAGTGTTGCGACAGTTGTTGGAGCTGGATCTGCTGGGGCGCGACCCCGCGACCGACCGCTACCTCTGCAGCCAGCGCATGCGCCGGCTTTCGGCGGCGGTGCTCGGCAGCGTCGGCTCCGAGGCCTACAGCCGGCGCCTGCTGCAGCAGCTTGTCGACGAACTGCACGAGACCTGCAACATTGGCGTGCTCGATGGCACGCAGGTGCTGTACGTGGACCGCGTCGAGTGCGACTGGCCGCTGCGGGTGCAACTGCAGCCGGGTAGCCGCGTGCCCGCCCACTGCACCGCCATCGGCAAGCTGCTGCTCGCCCACGTCATGCCCGGCAGGCTGCGCCGCCTGCTCGACGAGTTGCCGCTGCAGGTGTTCACGCCGCGCACGCTGCGCACCCCGGAGCAACTGACGCAGGCGCTGCAGCAGATCCGCCAGTGCGGCTTCGCCATCAACGAGGAGGAGGACTCCCTGGGGCTGAACGCCCTGGCCGTTCCGATCTGCGACCCGCGTGGCCGCGTGGTCGCCGGCCTCGCGGTGCATGCGCCCCTGGCACGCATGGACTTGGCCACCATGGTCGGCAAGCGCGAGCGCCTGGAACGCTGCGCCGCCGACATTGCGCGGAACTGGTTCGGGCCGCAGTAGCGCCCCCCGCGCGCCCTCTTCGCCCTGATACCGGATGCGGTCATCCACGTCGGCGGGCAGGTTCAAGGGGTGTTTGATGCAAAGTACAAGTCGCTGCACCCGTCCGCCAGCGCGCCGAATGGACCGCAACGCGAGGATCTCTACCAGATGGCCGCCCATCTCGGTCGGTTTGTTCCTTCAGGGCGAAGGGTCTCATGGGGCGTTCCCAGATTGCGAAGACAGCACAGACGGTTTCGTTATGCGAGAGGCCGTCGCTCTGCCGGGGTCGAAGGCCACATCACGTACAGAAGGCAATCGTTGGAACATGAGAGGCCCGACCGGGTCCGTCGTGGTGGTTCGCGACGGGGGACAACGACAAGGCAACGCCGAAGTCGAAGTTCGAGCTGAGGTCGGGAGTCGGATTCGCTCGTAGTACCGATGAGACCGTCGAAGGAAACGAGACGTGTGGAGGGAAGGGGCGGACCCGAAGGCCACGCGCGCCCATCGAGCCAAGGCCGGACACAGAGCCGGAGCACCTTGCAGCCTCGACTGGCGCGGGTGAGCGCGGCGGCGCGAAGCGCTGCCCAGACGCAGTTCACCGCATTGCTGCACCACGTCGACGAAGAGGCGCTCGGGAGAGCGTTTGCTCGACAGCGACGGCGAGCAGCGGCGGGGGTCGATGGGATGACCGTGCAAACGTACGAACAGAACCTTGCAGCGAACCTGCAGGATCTGCACGGACGGATCCACACGGGGCTCTACCGGCCCAGTCCGGTTCGGGGCGTGCACATCCCCAAGGCCGACGGCGGTCGTCGCCCTCTTGGCATCCCCACGCTGGAGGACAAAATCGTCCAGGGTGCGGTCGCTGAGGTCTTGAGCGCGATCTACGAGGCAGACTTCCTTGGGTTCTCCTCCGGCTTTCGGCCGGGGCGCAATCCGCATCAGGCGCTGGCAGCAGTGCACACAGCCTTGATGAGCCAGCGAGTGACCTGGGTGCTCGATGCCGACATCCGCAGCTTCTTCGACTCGGTTGACCACGAGTGGCTGATGCGGATGCTGGCACACAGGATCGCCGATCCCCGCGTCTTGAGGCTCATCAGGATGTGGCTGGAGGCGGGCGTCCTTGAGAGCAACGAGTTGCGTGAAACGGACCGGGGCACGCCGCAGGGCTCTGGCATCAGTCCGCTGCTCGCCAACGTCTTCTTGCATTACGTACTTGATCTCTGGGTCCATCAGTGGCGACGGCGACATGCACGCGCGCGCGTGTGCATCGTGCGGTACGCCGACGACTTCGTGATGGGCTTCGAGAGCAAGGCGGATGCAGACAAGATGGTGCGCGATCTGCAAACGCGACTGGGTCAGTTTGGCCTGGAGTTGCACGGGGAAAAGACGCGGCTGATCGCGTTCGGTCGCCTACCGGCGATCCAACGCGCGCAGCGCGGCCTTCCCCGGCCCCGTACGTTCGCCTTCCTGGGTTTCACTCACTATTGCGGGTAGACGAGGGACGGGCGGTTCATCGTGAAGCACAAGACGCAGAGCAAACGCATCACCCGCAAGTTGAACGAGCTTCGCCAGGACGCGAGGCGCCGCATGCACGATTCTCTGGCCGACCAGCATCGCTGGTACGTCAGCGTCCTGCGCGGCCACCGCGCGTACTACGGCATGCCGCACAACTGGCGGGCCCTTGCCGGCTTCCGGCGGGAGCTGCGAAGGATCTGGCTCATCACGCTCCCCCGGCGCAGTCAGCGCTCGTGCCGGGCAGGGTGCGCTTGGTTCGACGCGGTGACGGCGCGTTACCCGTTGCCTGCGGTGCGGATCACTCGTTCATGGGCAGAGCAACGCATATGCCGCGCCTGACCTTCGGGAAGAGCCGAGTGCGGGAAAGCCGCATGCTCGGATCTGTGAGGGCGAAGCCGAATGGCCTAGCTACTCGACCGCAACCCGCGAGTGCGACCGAGGAGTAGCCCATGCTTCAGCGAACGTGCGCGCATTGCTCGAAGACCTTCCTGGTACGTCCCCAGCTTCCGCATCAGGCGTTCGACACGCACCTGCACTGGAGAATGAGCGTGCATGCCGACCCTGCACACCGCTGGCTGCGCGGCGTGGTGCACGCTTCCCTGGTCTACGCCTCGCCAGCGTAATGCGCGCTGGACCGCCTCCGCACGAAATTCAAGCTGTGCGCAGTCCCCGCGGCGAGCACCAGCCGGCTCATCGAGCTGACTTCCTTCAACTCGTCGTGTCCCACCAGAGTTCGCGCATCGCATCGTCGAAGCGGTGTGCGATCTCCTCGGCGCGCGGGTGCGCGCCTTCGCGCAGCACCCAGCGGCCAGCGACCAGCACGTCGCGCCAGGCCGGGGCCGGGCTGGAGAACACCAGAGCGTCGAGTTGCTGCGCAGGCGCGATCCCGAGGAGACTCGACGCCCGGGAATCGAGTACAAGCGCGTCGGCGCGCGCCCCGGTACACAGCCCCCAGGCGCCGAGCCCGGCGCTGCGGCCGCTGCCAGCCTGCACGCGCGACCACAGGCGCTCCGCGGTGGAGGGTTGCGCGAGCTGCGGGGCCGCGCTGCTGTTGCGCTCGCGGCGCAGAAGCCGCTGCGCATAGTCCAGCCAGCGCAGCTCTTCGCGCCAGTCACGATTTACCTGGCTGTCCGAGCCGAGGGTGATGGGCACGTTGTTGGCGAGCATGTGCGGCAAATCGGGCACACCGTCGCCGAGGTTGGCCTCGGTGCTCGGGCACAGCACGATGCCCGCGCCGGCAGCGGCGGCGGCGTCGATCTCGGACGGCGCAGCATGCGTGGCGTGGACCAGTTGCCAGCGTGGATCGAGCAGGCCCTGCTCCGCCAACCAGGCAATGGGACGTTTCCCCGTGGCCGCCACGCATTCATCGACCTCCGCGGTCTGCTCGCTCACGTGGACGTGGATCGGGCCATCGAAGCCGTCCGCCGCCCGTGCCAGCGCGACGATGGATTCGGTGCTCGCGGCGCGCAGGGAATGCACGGCAAGCCCGGCGCGCAGCAGCGGATGTCGATGCGCCCCGATGGCGCGCGCCATCTCCCATGCGCTCGCCGCATCGCAGGCGAAGCGGCGCTGGTCGGCTCGCAGCGTAGGCTGTCCGAAGCCCGCGCGCTCGTACAGGGTGGGCATCAAGGTCAGCCCGATACCCGCCTGCCCAGCGGCATCGCACAGCGCAAGACCCATTTCCAGCAGGTCCGGGTAGGGGCGGCCGCTCGGGTCGCGGTGCAGGTAGTGGAATTCGCACACCTGCGTGTACCCACCGTGCAGCAGTTCGAGATACAGCATCGCGGCCACTGCCCGCAACTGTTGCGGCGTGATGCGCAGCGCGGCCTGGTACATGCGGTCCCGCCATGACCAGAAGGTATCGGCGGCGTCCTGGCGACGTTCGGCGAGGCCGGCGAAGGCGCGTTGGAAGGCGTGGCTGTGGGCGTCCACCAGCCCGGGCAGCAACGCGCCGTCAATGCGGCGCGCCTGCGGCGGCGGCGCGACTCGCGCGCGCACCTCCGACCAGTTGCCCTCCTCGTCGATGCGCAGCAGCACGTCTTCGTGCCAGCCTTCGGGCAGCCAGGCGCGCGGGGCCCACAGCAGGCGATCGGACTCAGCGGACGTCGGCATCCGGCCTCCACTCGAGCATGACGTCGATCAGATCGCGCAGTGTGGGCAGCAGCCCGTCGCGCCGCGCCGCATCGATACGCCACGGGGCACGCTCGCGCATGTAGGTGGAGAAGCACATTTCCATTTGCACGGCGTGGACATTCTCTCCTGGCTGTCCATAGTGACGTGTGATGTAGCCGCCCTTGAAGCGACCGTCGACGGCGTGCGTGAAGCCGGGCTGCCGGCGCAGCGCCGCCGCGAGCGCTGAGCGCAGGCTCTGCGCACAACTTGTCCCCTCGGCCGTGCCGAGGTTCAGGTCGGGTAGCGTTCCGTCGAACAGCCAGGGCAGACGTGACAGGATGCTGTGGCCGTCCCACAGAAGCGCAAAACCGTGCAGGTCGCGCAGGCGCTGCAGTTCGGCCGACAATGCATCGTGGTAGGGCTGCCAGTACTCCGCGAGGCGGGACGGCAGCTCCTGGGCGTTGGGCTCCTGCCCGGGACGGTACAGCGCCTCGCCGCTGAAGGCGCGCGAGGGACAGACTCCTGTGTTGTTGGAGCCAGGGTACATTGGCGTGTCCAGCGGCGGCCGGTTCAGGTCGACAACGTAGCGCGACATGCGCGGCACCAGCATGCTGCAGCCGCGCTCGAGCGCGAAGCGATAGATCTGCTCGAGGTGCCAGTCGGTGTCGTCCACGTCGAGTGCTCGTGGCAGCAGGCGCGACGCGTACTCTTCGGGAATCAGCGTTCCCGTGTGAGGCAAGCTGACCAGCAATGGCTGACTGCCGCGATGCAGCGTGAAGATGGGTGATTCGTGCATGTTCAAGACCAAGGTGCACCGGCAATGAAGGGCCTGCAGGCTCCGGGCTGTCCAATCCAGTAGCAGAGCTCGTTGGGGTGGTTCAGCGGCCAGGCGACGAAGTCGGCGCGCTGCCCCGGGGCCAGCCGGCCGCGATCGTGAAGCCCGAGAGCTTGCGCGGCGTTCACGGTCATCCCGCGCAGCGCTTCCTCGGGCCTCAGGCGAAACAAGGTGCAGCCCATGTTGAGCACCAAGGTCGGGCTCAGCATGGGGGAGCTGCCGGGGTTGTGGTCGCTGGCCAGCGCGATTGGAACGCCAGCCTCGCGCAAGGCTCGCACCGGCGGAAGCTGCGTCTCCCGAAGGAAGTAGAACGCGCCGGGCAGCAGCACGGCAACGCTGCCGCCGGCCGCCATGGCCGCGACGCCCGCTGCGTCCAGGTATTCGAGGTGGTCGCAGGAAAGTGCGCCGTAGGCGGCGGCGAGTTCGGCGCCACCGAGGCAACTCAACTGCTCGGCGTGCAGTTTCACCGGCAGACCGGCACCGCGCGCAGCCTTGAACACTCGCTCTATCTGCGCCGTGTCAAAGGCGATGGCTTCGCAAAACGCGTCGATGGCGTCGGCCAAGTCCTGCTCGGCCAGACGCGGCAGCCAGGAGCAGACGTGGTCGATATACGCATCGGCCTGTCCGGCGTACTCGGGGGGCAGCGCGTGCGCCGCCAGGCAGGTGGTGCGCACCGTAAGCGGCAGGACTTCTCCGATTCGCCGCGCCACGCGCAGGCAGCGCACTTCGTGCGCGAAGTCCAAGCCGTAGCCGGACTTGATCTCCAGCGTTGTAACGCCTCCGCGCAGCATCGCCATGGCGCGCTCCCGCGCATCGGCGAACAGGCGCTCGTCGCTGGCCATGCGGGTGGCGCGCACCGTCGACAGGATTCCACCGCCCGCGGCCGCGATGTCCGCGTAGCCGGCGCCGCCCAGGCGCAGCTCAAATTCGTCGGCGCGGTGGCCACCGTACACGAGATGCGTGTGGCAATCCACCAACCCGGGCGTGACCAGCGTTCCGCCGAGGTGGTATTCCTCGTCGATTTCGAGATGTGCGGGAAGCTCGCTTGCAGCGCCGACCCAACGCAGCGTGCCGCCTTCGGCGACCATCGCGGCGTTGTCGACGAGGCCCCAGCCCGCGTCGCCCGCAAGCGTGCACAGCAGGGCATCGCGGTAGAGGGTGCGCGTCGACATCTCAGGGATCCCCGACGCCGATCCAGTAGCCGGCGCCGTCGCCCTCATGGTCGTCGGCATCGACGCTCAGCCGCCGCGGCGCCCGCTCGAACCACAGAAGTGTGAATCGCGGGACGTCGGTGAAGCGATCCTCGCCCCGCGCGCAGGTGTGGCGACAACGCGACCAGCGTGTGGCGAAAAACCCGCAAGACCGCGCGTGCGGCGTCCACGACGTGCCGACGCGCGCCGGCTGCATGAACCCTGGTGTGTCGCGCAGCATCAGGTTGAGGTCGCGGGTCGGCCCATGGAGCAGTCGACACTCGACAGGAACGTCGCCCGAGAAGCACAGCGCATCGGCACCGAGCAGCTGGTGCTGCGATGAGCTTCCGATGCGCAGCTCGACCCCGGCGCCATCGACCACGGCGAACCATCGCGTGATTCCCGGCCAGGCCGAAAACGGCCCGTCGGAAGCAATGTCGGCCACGCTGACTCGAACGCGCCAGGTCGCGACGGCTGGGCGAGCCAGCAGCTCGCGCGTGACTCCACCACCGTTGCGCCAGGGCCGCGGCGCGACGGAGTCGCATGCGAGCAGCAGCGGGTTCAAGGCTGGAACCGTCCCTCGAGCAGATAGCGGCTGCCCGGGTGCACCAGGCGCACCAGTGTGACCGGCGTTCCGCGACTGACCGTGGAGCGGGTGACGACCAGGCAGGGCTCGGTCGCGTCGATCTTCAGGAGACGAGCCTCCTGGCGACTGGGCATGGTTGCCTCGATGGTGTAGGAGGCCTCCCAGGTCGGTGCGACCTCGAGCAGGTACTGCGTCGGCGTGGATGCCGAGAAGTCGGTGGACAGGTAGTGCGGAGCGGCCGCGGGGTTGACCCAGCGGTCCTCGCATTGCAGCGGAACGTCGCCCTCATAGTGCACCGCGAGCGAGTGGAACACGGGGGTTCCCTCCTTGAGCCCGAAGCGCTGCGCCACCATCGGCGGGGCGGACTCCTCGCGGAGCAGGTGCACGCCCATGCGGTAGGGAAGTCCGCGCGACTCGACGTGCTCGCGCATGTCGCGGATCGATAGCGTTGCGGACAACTTGTGCAGCTGCGCGGCGAAGGTGCCGACTCCCTGCACGCGTTCGACCAGCCCCTCGCTCTGCAGTTCGCGTAGCGCGCGGTTGACCGTCATGCGGCTGACGCCGAACTGCGTGACCAGCGCGGATTCCGAGGGCATCAGCGTGCCGGGCTTCCAGCGCCCGTGCTCCAGCCCGGTCTTCAGGTGCTGCTTCACCACCTGGTAGGGGGCCGCGGCCACCGGCGTTCGGCGGGGCGGCGAAGTCGCTTCGCGTTTCATGGGATGATCTTACCGGTATAGGCGTGTCTAGACAAGTTGATTGCTATTGAAAAGATTGGGGTTTCCACGGAGTCCAATGCCCTTGTGTAGGCCTGTCTAGACAAGTAAAGTGCGAGCTCAGACGTTTTTCTGGAAGCCAGCCGTGATTGATCGCTCCACCCCTACCGCCTCGAACCGGCCGCGTGTCGTACGCGCGCCACGCGGCCCCAATCTCTCCTGTCGCAACTGGTTGATCGAGGCGGCCTACCGGATGATCCAGAACAACCTGGATCCGGAGGTCGCCGAGGATCCCGGCTCCCTCGTCGTGTACGGCGGAATCGGCAAGGCCGCGCGCGACTGGGATTGCTACGACGCGATTCTGCGCGAGCTGCGCGCGCTGCGCGAGGACGAGACCTTGCTGATCCAGTCGGGCAAGCCGGTCGGCGTGTTCCGCACCCACGTCGACGCGCCTCGGGTGCTCCTAGCCAATTCCAATCTCGTGCCGAAATGGGCGACATGGGAGCATTTCAACGAGCTGGACCGCAAGGGCCTGATGATGTTCGGGCAAATGACGGCGGGGTCGTGGATCTACATCGCCAGCCAGGGGATCGTGCAGGGGACCTACGAGACTTTCGTCGAAGCGGGGCGCCAGCATTGCGGCGGCGACCTGGCGGGGCGCTGGATTCTCACCGCCGGTCTTGGCGGCATGGGCGGGGCGCAGCCGCTCGCGGCGACCTTCGCTGGTGCGGCGTCCCTGAACATCGAATGCCAGCAGAGTCGCATCGATTTCCGGCTGCGCTCGCGTTATCTCGACGAGCAGGCGCGCGACCTCGACGATGCGCTTGAGCGCATTGCCCACTACACGCGCCAGAGGCAGGCTGTCTCCGTGGGCTTGCTGGGCAATGCCGCGGAGGTCCTCCCCGAGTTGCTGGCGCGTGCCCGGGTCGGGGGCATCCGCCCCGACCTGCTGACCGACCAGACCTCGGCCCACGACCTGATTCACGGTTACCTGCCGGCCGGCTGGACGGTCGAGCGCTGGAAGGCCGCCCAGGCGGACCCCGGCGCGCACGCCGAGCTCGGCGCCGCCGCCGCGCAGAGCTGCGCCGAGCACGTGCGTGCGATGCTCGAGTTCCAGGCCATGGGTGTGCCCACCTTTGACTATGGAAACAACATACGTCAGGTGGCGCTGGACCAGGGGGTGAAGCGAGCTTTCGCGTTTCCCGGCTTCGTTCCGGCCTATATCCGGCCCTTGTTCTGCCGAGGTAAAGGCCCCTTCCGCTGGGTGGCGCTCTCGGGCGATCCGCAGGACATCGCCAGGACCGACGCCAAGCTCAAGGAGCTGTTTCCGCACGATCCTCACCTGCATCGCTGGCTCGATCTGGCGAGCGAGCGCATCGCGTTCCAGGGGCTGCCCGCGCGCATCTGCTGGCTCGGGCTGGGAGAACGGCACAAGGCCGCGCTCGCCTTCAACGACATGGTGAAGTCGGGTGAACTCAGGGCCCCGGTCGTGATCGGTCGCGATCACCTGGACAGCGGATCGGTGGCGTCGCCTAACCGCGAGACCGAGGCGATGCGGGATGGCAGCGATGCGGTCTCGGACTGGCCGCTGCTCAATGCGCTGCTCAATACCGCGAGTGGGGCCACCTGGGTTTCGCTGCATCATGGTGGCGGCGTCGGCATGGGCTACTCCCAGCACGCCGGCGTGGTCATTGTCTGCGACGGGACCGAGGCCGCTGCGGCACGCCTCGAGCGGGTGCTGTGGAACGACCCGGCGACCGGGGTCATGCGCCACGCCGATGCCGGCTACGAGGAGGCCGTGGCCTGCGCCCGCGAATCCTCCTTGCACCTACCGATGGTCGGTGCGGATTGAAAGGCGATGGCGGCGCACCGACCACGATTTTCCGGAACCCACGATGAATCCCAGCTACCTCACCTATCTGAACGGCCCCGACGTTGAACGACTGGCGCTCACCGACGCGGAGATCCTCGATGCCGTCGAGCAC
Organism: Thiomonas sp. FB-6; assembly: GCF_000377645.1. Classification (GTDB taxonomy): domain Bacteria; phylum Pseudomonadota; class Gammaproteobacteria; order Burkholderiales; family Burkholderiaceae_C; genus Thiomonas_A. Next base: position 24,369 of record NZ_KB898501.1, read on the forward strand.
GGACTACGCGCCCAGGGGGACGGGCAGACCGTCATCGAGCCGCGCGTGCATCTTGTTCCGGAGGACTCGGCCAAGGGACACTTCAACGTCCTGCGTGGTTACATCAGGCCCCTCGGACTGGCCGGGGTCAAGGTGGTGGGAGACTTTGTCGAAAACTACAAGCTGGGGCTGCCTTCGGAGTTCGCCACGCTGACCCTTCTCGACCCCCTGACCGGGGTTCCGAAAGCCTTCCTCGATGCGACCTCAATCACCGACATGCGTACCGGCGCGATGACCGCGCTGGGCGCCAAGTATCTGGCCAGGAAGGGCAGCAAGGTGCTCGGACACATCGGTGCGCGCGGAACCTCCTACTGGAACGTGCGTCTGCTCGAGCATCTCTTCGACTTCGACGAGATCCGCGTGCATTCGCGCCGCCCGGAGAGTCGAAACGCCTTCGCCGAGCGCCTGGCCCGCGATCTGGGCAAGCCGGTAAAGGTCACCGAGGACTGGGAAAGCTGCGTGCGTGGCGCCGACATCGTGGTCGAGGCTTCTCGGCTGCCGGAGCCGCGGCCGATGCTGCGCACGCAGTGGATCCGCGAGGGCGCGCTGGTCATCCCCTACGGGACCATGAGCGCGGTGGAACTCTCCCTCACCGACATCATGAGCAAGGTCGTCGTCGACGACTGGAGCCAGTGCCGCAAGGGCTTGCCGTATGGCGCGCTGCGTCGGCATGTCGATGAGGGGCGGTTGACCGAGCAAAGCCTGCACGCTGAGCTCGGGCAAATCGTGGCCGGACACAAGCCCGGCCGGCAACGCGAGGACGAGACCATCCTGTTCTGGCACCGCGGCCTCAGTCTGAGCGACATCGCGCTTGGCCACGCCATGCTGGAAAAGGCCGCACGGCTCGGTCTCGGTCAATCCTTGAGATTCTCATGAACGACATCGATACCCCTGTAGGGAATGCCGGACGCCGGCGTGGCTGGGCCGTGGTGGCCCTCCTGTTCCTGTTCATGCTGATCAACTGGGCCGACAAGGCGGTGATCGGCTTGTCCGCGGTCCCGATCATCCATGAGCTGCACCTCAGCCATACCGAATTCGGTCTGATCGGCAGCGCCTTCTTCCTACTGTTTCCCGTCTCCGGAGTCATCGGGGGATTCGTCGTCAATCGAATCCGCACCAAACCGGTGCTGGCGCTGATGGCGGTGATCTGGGCGCTGGCGCAGCTTCCTATGGCGGGGCAGGTCAGCCTGGGCTTGCTTCTGAGCAGCCGCATCGTGCTGGGCCTGGGCGAGGGGCCCGCATTGCCGGTGGCGTTACATGCCGTGTACAAATGGTTCGACGACAAGCGGCGCACCCTGCCGACCAGCGTCGTCATCACGGGTGCTCCGTTCGGCGCCGGCATCGTGGCGCCGCTGATCGTGCTGATCATCGTCCACTACACCTGGCACGTAGCCTTCGCGGCCCTCGGCGTTGCCGGCCTGCTGTGGACGGTGGCCTGGCTGGTCGTCGGACGCGAGGGTGCAGGTGGTAACGCGCCGGTGGCAGCCGCGCCCGTTGCACCCATCTCGGCGGCCGAGCCTCGGGTCGGTTACGCCGGCCTGATCTTCAGTCGCACCGCGCTGGGGGTGTTCGTGGCCGGCTTCGCCGCCTACTGGGTGCTGACCCTGAACGTGGTCTGGCTCGCCGGTTACCTGATCCAGAGCGCGGGGTTCACCCAGATGGACGTGGGATGGATCGTCGTGCTGCCGGCATTGGCGCAGATCCTGCTGGGCCCGGCGGTCAGCTTCGTGTCGCAACGGCTGAGCCTGCGCGGTGTGTCCAACCGCATCGCGCGAGGCGGACTCGGGGGCCTGTGCGTGATGATCAGTGGCGGCGCCATGTTGCTGATGCCCATGCTTTCGGGGAGGGTCGCCGAGATTGCGACGGTTGGCGTGGCGTTTTCCGTCTGCGGCATCATCTTCCCACTCGGCGCTGCGCTGATCGGCGAGATTACGCCGGCCCCGCAGCGCGGAGCGATGCTCGGCATCATGAACTCGGTGCAGACCGTCGCGGGGTTGATCGCGCCGGTGGTCATGGGCCGGCTCGTGGACCTTGGCGCGAACGCCGCGGCCGGATTTCGCAACGGGTTCGTGATGGCCGGCGTGTTCGTGCTCGTCTGCGGCCTGCTCGGAGCCTTGCTCATGCATCCGGATGCCGACCGCCGCCGCTTTGCCGCTCGCGCCTGAGCGACACGGGCCGAAGGGACAGGCATCTGGTGCAAGCGCCTGGTGGAGGGCGCCGTTGCAGGCAGCGGCCTTAGTCATCATGGTCGCCAACAGGCAAGTCGGCGGGGGTCGATCTCCGTCCGATTCGTAGGTTGCACGCAAGCGTGCCGAGCTACATGCTGTGAATGTGTCATCAGCACCTGTTGAGCGCCCCCAGGGCCGGGCTGCGCCCAGCGCGCCCCCCGTGGGGGTCAAGAAAACTTGGGGCGGCCCGGCGTTTTCTTGAGAGCCGGCCCGCTTATAGCTTGACGAAGTCGGCGGCTGCCGGGTGCAGCGGCTGCGCGACCAGGCGTACGCCCAGGGCCGCGCACACGCGGCTGATGGTTTCGAAGCGTGGTTCGCTGCCCGGGCGCAGCGCCTTGTAAAGCGCCTCGCGCGCGATACCCGCGTCCTTCGCGACTTGAGACATTCCCCTGGCTCGTGCAATATCGCCGAGGGCCGCTGCCAGCAAGGCCGGGTCGTTCTCCTCGAGTACCGTCGTCAGGTACGCCGCGATGTCCTCCTCGCTGGCCAGGAGTTCGGAGGCATCGAATTCGGGCAGCTCTGAAACCTTGATCTTCTGGGGCATGGTCAATCCTCCAAGGACTTCGCAAGCGCGATGGCACGTCGGATGTCAGTTTGCTGCGAGGACTTCTCGCCGCCCCCGAGCATGACGAGCAACGTCTGGTCGCGGTGGACGTAGTACATCCGCCAGCCGGGGCCGAAGTGCTCGCGCATTTCGAACACGCCCTCGCCCACGGACTCGACATCACCGAGGTTTCCTAGTTGGGCCTTGCGCAGCCGTTTGCTGAGCCGTTGCCGGGTCAGGGCATCCTTCAACCCCCGGATCCAACAAGAGAACTCGTTGGTCAGCTTGAGCGTGTAAGCCATGATCTGATTGTAATCGAACGATTACGGCCTCTCAAATTGCAGGACATTGCGGGCTGCGCCGGAAGCGAAAGCCGGGATTTGCCCTCACGAGGCGGCGGCCGAGACCGACCACGTCCAGCCGGCTTGACCCCGAGCCGCGCAAGTATCCTTCGGATAAAGTCTTCGGCAGCAGCAGAAGATGCACCGGCGTCCCATAGACCGGTGCCGTCGCTCCAGGGGGGAGCCGTGATCGTCTACGAGGCCGACAAGCGCCAGTTTCTGTTCGACAACGACCACCGCGACATCGAGGAAGTCGTGCTCGATCGCTTCGTGCGGGTGACGGGGCATCCCGTCGGCCGCGCGGAGTTGCTGTCCTGGCGTCATTCGCTGGCCTCCTTCGCCCGCGTGCTGCGCGACGAGGATCTGCCGCAGGACATGGGCGTGGCGGTGGAGTTGCACATTCCGCAAAGCTCCAAGCGCATCGACGTCACGCTGACCGGCTTCGACCACGAAGGGGTGAAGCAGGCCGTGATCATCGAGCTCAAGCAGTGGGAGCATGCGGCGGCCACGCCGAAGGACGCCATCGTGCTCACCTACCTCGGCCACGGCGAGCGCGAGGTCGTGCATCCTTCGTACCAGGCCTGGTCGTATGCCACGCTGCTGCGCGATTTCAATGAGGCGGTGCACAGCCGCGACATCGCGATCTCGCCCTGCGCGTATTTGAACAACTACCGTCGCGACGGGGTGCTGGATGCCCCGCACTACGCCGAGCATCTGGCCCGCGCCCCGCTGTTCCTGAAGGGCGAAGGCGAGTTGAAGGATCTGCGCGGCTTCATCAAGCATCGCGTGCGCCGCGGCGACGGCGGGGCGGTGCTGCATGAACTGGTCAACGGGCGCATGCGCCCGTCCAAGGCCTTGGCGGACAGTCTGTCGCTGATGCTGCGCGGCAACCCCGCATTCGTGCTGATCGACGAGCAGAAGCAGGTGTACGAGGCGGCCCTGGCTGCCGCACGCGAGGCCACCGACGAGCGCCCGCGGGTGTTGATCGTCGAGGGTGGTCCCGGAACCGGCAAGACCGTGCTGGCGATCAACCTGCTGGTGGCCTTGATCGAGGCCGGGCTCAACACCCGCTATGTGTCGAAGAACGCCGCGCCGCGCCGGGTCTACGAAAGCCGGCTCGCCGGGACCATCAAGCGCACGCGTTTCGCCGAGTTGTTCAAGAGCTCGGGCGCCTTCGTCGATGCCGCGCCCAATGCCTTCGACGTGTTGCTGGTCGACGAGGCCCATCGCCTGAACGAGAAAAGCGGGCTGTACGGCAACCTGGGCGAGCATCAGGTCAAGGAGCTGATCCGTGCGGCGCGCTGCACGGTGTTTTTCCTCGACGAGGACCAGCGCGTCGCGCTGCAGGACGTCGGCACGCGGCAGCTCATCGGCGATTTCGCGCGGGACCGGCCCGGCGTGCAGCTCGGCGAGATGGCCTTGGCGTCGCAGTTCCGCTGCAGCGGGTCCGATGGCTACATCGCCTGGCTCGACCATGTGCTGGGCATCCGGGAGACGGCCAACCCCACGCTGGATGCTGGCGATTTCGACTTCCGCGTGTTCGACACCCCGCAGGAGCTTCATGCGGCGATCGCGGCGCGCAACACCCACAACAAGGCCCGCGTGGTCGCGGGCTACTGCTGGCCGTGGCTCAGCCGGAATGACCCCGCCGCGCATGACATCGTGATCGGAGACGACTACCGCCGGCGCTGGAACCTGGACAAGGACGGCGCCCTGTGGATCATCGCGCCGGACTCGATCGACGAGGTCGGCTGCATCCACACCTGCCAGGGCCTGGAGCTCGACTATGTGGGTGTGATCATCGGCCCCGACCTGGTCGCGCGCGACGGCCAGGTGCTCACCCACCCTGCGGCCCGCGCCCCGCAGGACCGAACCCTGCGCGGCTACCGGCGGCTTGCCCGCGACGAGCCGCTGGCGGCACGGGCCCAGGCCGACCTGATCATCAAGAACACCTACCGGACCTTGATGACACGCGGCATGAAGGGCTGTTTCGTGTACTGCACCGACGAGACGACGCGAGAGTACTTGCGGCAGCGCCTGGGAAGCCCGAACTGAATATCCACGGGTTGTCGTGGACATTCCCGAAGGAACATGACCCCCGCCCTAATCCAGCAGCGCCCGCAACTCCATCTCGAAGGCCTCCGCCAGGTGCATTCTCGAGGGAAGCCTCGGGTACACCACCACATGTCGTGACTCGAGCGTCTCGGCCAGCGGCAGGACGTGCACGCCGTCCTCGCGGTAAGGGTCGGCCGTCCACTTGGACACGATGGTCGCGCCGACTCCCGCGGCCGCCAGCGCGCAGGCGATGGAGGAACTGGGGGTCTCCACGATGACCTCCGGCACGGCGCCGGCCTGCGAGAAGGCCTCGTCGATCTGGTAGCGCAACACGCTTTGCTGCGAAAGCAGGATCATGCGTTCGCCGTGCAGCTGCTTGAGGGAGAGGGTTTCGTGCCGCGCCAGCGCGTGGCCGGGCGGCAGCACGACGACCGACCGGCACTCTCCCAGCGGCACCACCTCGATGGCGGAGCGGTTGAGCGGAAGCTCCACCAGTCCCAGGTCGAACTGGCGCGTGGCCACGAGCTCCGCGATCTGGCGCGAGGGCAGGCTTTGCAGGAACACCGACACCTTAGGCCGCGAGGCCAGGAAGCGCGCGACCGCGCGCGGCACCAGGCCCTGCGCCAGGGCCGGCAGGCAGGCGATGCGCAGCGCGCCCGCCTTCTGGTAGCGCAGGTCGTGCGCGAACTGGGAAATGCGCTCGAGCCCGCTGCTCAGGTGCTCCACCTCCCTGTACAGCGCCTCGGCTTCGGGCGTCGGAACCAGGCGGCGCCCGGTGCGATGGAACAGCGCGTAGCCCAGCCGCAGTTCCATCAGCGAGATGGTGCGGCTGACTCCGGGTTGGGTGACGTTGAGCAGGCGCGCCGCGCCGACCACCGTACCGGCGACCATGACCGCGCGGAAGGCCTCGATCTGGCGGAAGCTGAGCTGGGTTTTCATGTATAACAATTGGGCATCAACAACGAGCGCATTTTCACTGTTTTTCGCTTCCTGTTCCACCTAGGATGGGCCCATCCGCAGCAGCCATGCGCCATGACGGCGCGCGAAAGCGGCGCGGAACAATCCATAGACAGGAGGCATAGATGAAGGCGAAGCACTCGGTTGTGGGGCTGCTGGCCGCGCTGGCGGTGTCGGTTCCCGTGGTGTCGCAGGCCGCGGGCACCTTGTACGTGGGCGGCTATGGTGGGTCCTTCCAGGACGTGCTGCAGAAGTCGGTGATCCCCGGCTTCGAATCCGCCACCGGAGCCCAGGTGGTGTACGTACCCGGCAACTCCACGGACACGCTGGCCAAGCTGATGGCCCGCAAGGGTCATGAGGACCTGTCGGTGGCGATCATCGACGACGGCCCGATGGCCCAGGCGGTTCAGCAGGGGCTGTGCGCCAAGTTGTCCGACGAGGGCGCGATCCGGGAGATCTATCCCCTGGCCAGGCTGCCGGAGGGGCAAGCGGTCGGCATCGGGCTTCTGGCGGTGGGCCTGGGCTACAACACGGCGGTGTTCGCCAAGCACGGCTGGAAGGCGCCGACCTCGTGGATGGATCTGGCGAATCCGAAATACAAGGGGCGCGTGGTCATTCCGCCAATCACCAATGGCTACGGGCTGCTGACCCTGGTGATGATGGCCCGCATCCACGGCGGCGGCGAGAAGGACATCGCGCCCGGCTTCCAGGTGCTCAAGCAGCAGGTCGCGCCCAACGTGGTGGCGTGGGTGGGCTCGCCCGGCACGATGGCGCAGATGATGCAGACTGGACAGGCGGCCCTGGTGGTATGGGGCAACGGGCGGGTGCAGGCCGTGGCCGACCAGGGCGCCCCGGTGAAGTTCGTCTACCCGAGGGAGGGAGCGCCGGTGCTGATGTCAGAGGCTTGCGTGGTGCAGGGCGGGCCGCAGCAGGCGCTGGCGCAGAAGTTCGTGCAGTACCTGGTCTCGCCGAAGGTGCAGGCGCTGCTGGCCGAGAAGGCGGGATTCGGGCCGGTCAATCCCAAGACCACGTTGTCGCCGAAAGTGCAAAGCCGCGTGGTCTTCGGCCCGGAACAGGTCAAGCAGCTGGTCCAGCCCGACTACGCGATCATCAACAAGCAGCGCGCCGCCTGGACCTCCAGCTGGGACCGCACGCTGGAACAGTGAGTCCGTCCGCGGCTTCCGACCATCATGGCCTTTCTCGAGTTGCACGGTCTGAGCAAGCGCTTCGGCGGCACGGTCGCGGTCGACGAGCTCAGCCTTTCCATCCCGAAGGGTGAGTTCGTCTGCCTGCTCGGGCCCTCCGGTTGCGGCAAGACGACCACCCTGCAGATGATCGCCGGCTTCGTCCAGCCCACCGCCGGGCAGATCCGCCTGGACGGCAAGGACATCACGGGGCTCAAGCCTTGCCGCCGGGGCCTGGGCATCGTATTCCAGAGCTATGCCCTGTTCCCGCACATGACCGTGGCGCAAAACGTGGCCTTCGGCCTGGAGATGCGCAAGGTGCCGGCGGCGCCGCGCAGGGAGCGCGTGGCGCAGGCGCTGGAGGCGGTCAATCTGTCGGGTCAGGCCGACCGCTACCCGCGGGAACTCTCGGGCGGGCAGCGCCAGCGCGTCGCGCTCGCCCGGGCCCTGGTGATCCAGCCGCCGGTGCTGCTGCTGGACGAGCCCATGGGGGCCCTGGATGCCAAACTGCGCGAGGACATGCAGGTCGAGCTGCGGGCCCTGCAGCACCGCGTGGGCATTACCACCATCATGGTGACCCACGACCAGGCCGAGGCCATGAGCCTGGCGGATCGGGTCGTTCTGATGAACAAGGGCCGCATCGAACAGGTGGATGCGCCCTATGCGATGTACGAGCGTCCCAACGGGCGCTTCGTGTCCACCTTCCTGGGCAAGGCGAACGTGCTGTACGGCAGGGTCGGCCGGGGCGCCTTCCTGATCGATACGCTGAGCCTGCCGGTCCTTCCCGGCGCGCCGGACGGCGACTGCGACTACATGGTGCGGCCGGAACGCATCCGCCTGGTCGCCGCGAACGCGCTGCTCACGGGCCGCGTCCGTGCCCGCAGCTTCCAGGGCAACCACTGGATGTACCTGCTGGAGACCCCCGTGGGCGCGCTGCAGGCAGCGCAGGCCAACGCAGGCACGGCGATGCCCGAGGAAGGCGCGCAGGTGGGGATCTCCTGGTCGGCGGAGGACGTTCGCCTGCTGCCGAGGCAAGCCTCATGAGCCGCGAGCCGTCCTCGGTGGTGCCCTACGGGCTGGCGGCCCCCGCCACGCTCGCGGTCGCGCTGTTCGTGGCCGTGCCCCTGCTGCTTACGTTCGCGCTGAGCTTCCATCCCTTCCTGCCCTCGGGGCAGATCGGCCACGGCACGACCCTGGCCAACTACGTGGAGATCGGCTCGGACTCCTACTACGGGGTGATCTTCGCGCGCACCTTCGCGGTCGCGTTGATGGTGACGGCCGTCTGCATCTTCATCGGGGTGCCCGAGGCCTACGTACTCAGCCGGCTCCCCAAGCGTTGGCGCGCCCTTTCACTGCTGCTGGTGCTGGGTCCGCTGCTGGTGTCGGTGATCGTGCGCACCCTGGGCTGGGCCATCCTGCTGGGCGCCGGCGGATTGCTGGACCAGCTCGTGCGCGCGCTGGGCATCAGCGATCGGCCGGCGCCCCTGATGTACACCTATACCGGCGTGGTGATCGCGCTGGTTCATGTGCTGGTGCCCTATATGGTGCTGGCGGTGTGGGCTTCGCTGCAGCGCATCGACCCGGCCACCGAGCAGGCGGCCGAATCGCTGGGCGCGGGCGCGTCCAGGGTGCTGTGGCGCATCGTGCTGCCGCAGATCGTCCCGGGCGTGCTGTCGGGCGGGCTGATCGTGTTCGCGCTTTCGGCCAGCGCCTTCGCCACCCCGGCGATCATCGGCGGGCGGCGCCTGAAGGTGGTCCCCATGTCCATCTACGAGCAGTTTCTCAACACCCTCAACTGGCCTCTGGGGGCGGCGCTGTCCGCGGCCCTCGTGCTGCTGGTGGTGGGCATTTCCATGGGCCTGAACCGGGCCGTGGAGCGACGTTTCAGGCAGGTGTTCCAGTGAGGCGCATCCATCCGCTGCTGTTGGCCTTCCACGTGGCGTTCCTGGCCTTCATCGTGTCGCCGCTGCTCATCGTGGTACTGGTCTCCTTCACGGGCAAGGGTTACATCGCCATGCCCTTCGGCGACGCCTCGCTGCGCTGGTACCGCGACATCGCCGACCACCCCGGATTCATCTCGGCCTTCTGGCGCAGCATGGAGCTGGGCACCACCGCGGCGACGCTGTCGGTGCTGCTGGCGGTTCCCGCGGGCCTGGCGATCGCCTGGTACCGGTTCCCGGGCCGCGGTGCGCTCCTGGGGCTGCTGCTGTCACCGCTGGCGGTACCGCCTGTGGTGCTGGGCATCGGGCTGCTGAGCTTCCTGACCCGCATCGGCGCCGAGGACACCATGTTCAGCCTCGTCGTCGCCCACGTGGTGGTGGTGCTGCCCTATGTCGTGCGCCTCGTCGTAGCTGGGGCCACCGGGGTCGATGGGACCGTGGGCCAGGCCGCGCAGTCGCTGGGCGCCTCGGCCTGGACAACCTTCCGCCGGGTGCAGCTTCCCATGATCCTTCCGGGGGTGGCCGGAGGGTGGCTGATCGCCTTCATCACGAGTTTCGACGAGTTGAGCATGACCATTTTCGTGGCCTCCCCCAGGACGCAGACCCTGCCGGTGAAGATGTACGCCTATATCGCGAACACCATAGATCCCCTGTTGGCCTCGGTCTCGACCGTGCTGATGGTCATGGCGCTTGTGTTGATGCTGCTTCTGGAGCGCTTCTACGGCGTCGAGCGCGTGCTGGGAGGCTCGGCATGAGCCCGCACAGCCCCTGCGATACCCTGGTCATCGGTGGCGGCGTCGTAGGCATGGCGATCGCCTACGGCCTGGCCCGCTCCGGCGCCTCGGTCGAGGTGATCGACGAGGGGGACGAAGCCTTTCGCGCGGCCCGGGGAAACTTCGGGCTGGTGTGGGTGCAGGGCAAGGGCGCGAGCTGTCCGGACTATGCCCGGTGGAGCCGCGAATCGGCACGACTCTGGCCCGACTTCGCCAGGCAATTGAGCGCGGATTCGGGGGTGGAACTGGAGCTCTCGCAGCGTGGTGGCCTGATGCTGTGCCTCGGCGAGTCGGAGCTCGCGCAGCGAGTGAAGCTGCTGGAATCCATCGCCGGCGAGGCCGGGGAGCCCTACCCCTTCGAGGTGTGGGACAGGACCACGCTGGGTGAGCATGTATCCGCTATCGGACCGGAAGTCGTGGGCGCGACCTATACGCCCATGGACGGGCACGTCAGCCCGTTGCGCCTCTTGCGCGCCCTGGTCGAGGCCTTTCACAGATTGGGCGGGTGCTTGCGCAGCGGTTTGAGTGTTCGCGACATCCGCCGGGTGGGCGAAGCCTTCCACGTCAGCACAGGGGGCCAACCGCACGTGGCTCGCCGAATCGTCTTGGCGGCCGGCCTGGGAAATCGCCAACTCGCTCCCCTCGTGGGCCTGGAAGCGCCGGTACGGCCGAATCGTGGACAAGTGATGGTGACCGAGCGCATGGCACCGTTCCTGGACCTGCCGACGGGTCAGGTGCGCCAGACCGGGGAAGGCAGCGTGCAAATCGGCGACTCCCTGGAGGACGTTGGCTTCGACGACCGAACGACCACGCGCGAGTTGGCCCGTATCGCGGATCGGGCGCTGTCCTGCTTTCCGCGCCTGCGCGATGTCAACGTGGTCCGAAGCTGGGGAGCCCTGCGCGTGATGACGCCCGACGGAATGCCCATCTATCAGGCTTCCAGGCAATGCCCCGGTGCCTTCGTAGCCACCTGCCACAGCGGGATCACCCTTGCTGCTCAACACGCCGGCGCCATCGCCGGCTGGGTTCGCGGCGGCGAAGCTCCCCGCGAGCTGGCCTCTTTCCAAGCCGAGCGATTTCATGTTCAAAGCTCTTGAAACGGCCGTTCCCGCGCAGGTGGTGACTATCTACGTCGACGGCACACCGGTCGCCGTGCGCGAAGGCGAGACCTTGGCTCTCGCCTTGCTCGAAACAGGCATGGACGATTTTCGAACGACCCCGGTGTCGCGCGCGAAGCGCGGCCCCTTCTGTCTGATGGGTGCCTGCTTCGACTGTCTTGTGGAGCTCGACGGCCATGCGAACGTGCAGGCTTGCTGCGTGGAGGTTCGCGCAGGGCAGCAGGTACGCAGGCAGCGCGGTGCTCGCAGCCCGGAGTCCGGCGCATGAGCCCGGACTGCATCGTCATCGGCGGTGGGCCGGCGGGCATGTCCGCGGCCTTGGGTTGCGTCTCCCATGGCCTGCGCACTGTTTTGCTGGACGAGCAGCCCCGGCCGGGCGGCCAGATCTACCGCAACGTCGGCCGGGCCACCCCTGAGGTGCGCGGCCTGCTGGGCAAGGATTACGCGCGTGGCGCTGCACTGGTGGAGCGCCTGGAGCGCTCCGAGGTCCAGGTGCATCGGGGGGCGTTGGTCTGGGACGTGGCCGAGGACCTGACGGTCTCCGTGCTGGCCGAGGGGCGGAGCGTACAGATGCGCGCGCCCCGGCTTCTTGTGGCCAGCGGCGCGCTCGAGCGGCCGTCGCCTATGCCCGGATGGACGCTTCCCAGGGTGATGAGCGCCGGCGCGGCGCAAATCGCCCTCAAGGCCTCGGGTTCGATTCCCGAAGGAAGGGTGGTCCTGGTCGGCTGCGGCCCCTTGCTTCTGCTCGTGGCGTGCCAGTTGCTGGATGCCGGGGCGACGCTGGCCGGCATTCTGGAGACGGCCCCGGCGAACAATCGGCGCGAGGCCCTGCGCCACCTGCCCAAGGCGTTGGCGGCGCCCGAGTATCTGCTCAAGGGCCTGCGCATGTTGCGCAGGCTGCGGCGCGCGGGGGTTCCGCACCATGCGGGTGTCTCCCAAGTCCGTGTCGAGGGGACGGACGCGGCGAGCGGGGTGCGCTTCGTGTCCAGGGGGCGGGAGCAGCTGCTGGCCGCCGACGTGGTGCTGTTGCACCACGGAGTCGTGCCCAACACGCAGCTCAGCCGATTGCTGCGCATTGATCATGCATGGGACGAGGGCCAGCTGGCGTGGCGGCCTGTCGCAGATCCGTGGGGCCGCACATCGCGGCCGGGTGTGCACCTCGTGGGCGACGGCGCTGGCATTTCCGGGGCGTTGGCCGCGCAGCTCGGTGGGGATCTCGCGGCGCTGGATGTGGCCTGCGCGATGGGCAGGATCACGCAGTCGCAGCGGGATCGACTGGCAGCCCCCTTGCTCAGGCGCAGGCGCCGCCAGCACAGCGTGCGCCCCTTTCTCGACGCGCTGTACAGGCCGCCTGCGTGGATCGCGTGCCCGCCGGACGACACCACGATCGTGTGCCGCTGCGAGGAGGTCACGGCAGGCCGCATCCGCGAGATGGCGAGCCTGGGCTGCCGCGGCCCGAACCAGACCAAGTTCTTCAGCCGCTGCGGCATGGGGCCCTGTCAGGGCCGCATGTGCGGCCTGACCGTGACGCAGTTGCTGGCGCAGCAGTTGGATCTGGAACCTGCCGAGGTCGGCGCCTACCACGTGCGCTCGCCGCTCAAGCCGATTCCCCTGTCGGCATTCGCAACGATGACCTTTCTCGATGGAGACGCTTCGCACCATGAGCACCAGGATCCAGCGCTATCAACCCGGCCCACGGATGAGTAAGGCCGTGTGCCACGGCGGCCAGATCTACCTCTGCGGGCAGACTTCGGCGGGCAGCGAGGCCGTGGGAATCGCGGCGCAGACGCAGGAGGTGCTGGCGCGCGTCGATGCGTTGCTGCAAGCCCAGGGCAGCGACAGGTCCCGCCTGCTGGCGGTGACTGTGTGCGCCGATGCAATTCTGAGCCACCGTGCCGACCCAATAGTGAGCCAGGGATGGGAGCCGGTCTGATGATGTCCGGCGGTGGATAAGTGTAGGTCGTGGCCTGGGTCGGTGATCTCCTGGTGGTCGGTTTGATCGAGGGGGAAGCCGTGGAGGGCGTAGCCCGGAACGGCTTCCCCCTCGGTGTCTTAGGTGGTCTGTGCTGGCGCCTTGCGAGCCTGTTCCCGGCTCTTGATCCGCGTCCTGGCGTCGGCACTGGAGCGCATGAAGCGGATCGACTCGTTGCC
>NZ_KB898502.1 GCF_000377645.1 Thiomonas sp. FB-6
GAAACCGACGCCGTGATCGTGGGCGCCGGCCCGGTCGGGCTGTTCCAGGTGTTCGAGCTCGGGCTGCTGGAGATCAAGGCCCACGTCATCGACAGCCTGCCCCACCTGGGCGGCCAGTGCGTGGAGCTGTACCCCGACAAGCCCATCTACGACATCCCCGCCGTGCCGGTGTGCACCGGCCAGGAACTCACCGACAACCTGCTCAAGCAGATCGAGCCCTTCCACCCCACCTTCCACCTGGGGCAGGACGTCACCGAACTGCGCAGGCTCGACGACGGGCGCTTTTTCGTGGCCACCAGCAAGGCCACCCGCTTCGTCACCAAGACCGTGTTCATCGCCGCCGGCGTGGGCTCCTTCCAGCCGCGCCTGCTCAAGGTCGAGGGCCTCGAGCGCTTCGAGGGCTCGCAGCTGTTCTACCGCGTCAAGGACCCGGCCCCCTTCGCCGGCAGGAACCTGGTGGTGGTCGGCGGCGGCGACTCCGCGCTGGACTGGGCGCTGCACTTCGCCACCACCGACCAAGCCCAGCGCGCCGAAAGCGTGGTGCTGCTGCACCGCCGCGACGGCTTCCGCGCCGCGCCCAGCTCGGTGGCGCGCATGCGCGCGCTGTGCGAGCAGCACGAAATGCAGCTCCTGGTCGGCCAGGTCAGCGGCTTCGACGAGCGCGACGGCAAACTCAGCGAAATCAAGGTCACCGGCAACGACGGCATCACCCGCCGCCTGCCGCTGGACATGCTGCTGGTGTTCTTCGGCCTGAGCCCCAAGCTGGGCCCCATCGCCGACTGGGGCCTGGCCCTGGAGCGCAAGCAGATCGTGGTCGACACCGAGAAGTTCCAGACCAGCGTGCCCGGCATCTTCGCCGTCGGCGACATCAACACCTACCCCGGCAAGAAAAAGCTCATCCTCTCGGGCTTCCACGAAGCCGCGCTGGCCGCCTTCGGCGCCGCCCCCTACGTGTTCCCCGAGAAAAAAATCCACCTGCAGTACACCACCACCAGCCCCAAGCTGCACAAGGTGCTGGGCGTCGAAACCCCGGTGTTCGACTGAGTTCCGCCCCGGTGCCTTGCGTGGACAGCCCGGCCGTCACCGCTGATTTCTGGACCGGCCGCAAGGTCTTCGTCACCGGCCACACGGGCTTCAAGGGCTCCTGGCTCAGCCTGTGGCTGCAGGCGCTGGGCGCGCAGCTGAGCGGCTACGCGCTGGAGCCGCCCACCCGCCCCAGCCTGTTCGAGCAGGCCCGCGTGGCCGAAGGCATGCGCTCGGTGAGCGGCGACGTGCGCGACGCGGCGCGGCTGCGCGCCGAGTTGCTGCGCAGCCAGCCCGAGGTGGTGATCCACATGGCCGCGCAGGCCCTGGTGCTGCGTTCCTACGAGGATCCGGTGGAAACCTACGCCACCAACGTGATGGGCACCGTGCACCTGCTGGAAGCCGTGCGCGCCTGCCCCTCGGTGCGCGCCGTGGTGGTGGTCACCAGCGACAAGTGCTACGAGAACCGCGAGTGGGTCTGGGGCTACCGCGAGAACGAGGCCATGGGCGGCTTCGACCCCTACAGCAACAGCAAGGGCTGCGCCGAACTGGTGAGCGCGGCCTACCGACAGTCGTTTTTCTCGGCCGGGGGCCCGGCGCTGGCCACGGCGCGCGCCGGCAACGTGATCGGCGGCGGCGACTGGGCGGCCGACCGCCTGGTGCCCGACATGATCCGCGCCTTCGGCGCGCGCCAGCCGGTGCGCATCCGCCGCCCGCAGGCGGTGCGGCCCTGGCAGCACGTGCTCGAACCCGTGGGCGGCTACCTGCAACTGGCGCGCGGCCTGGTCGAGCGCGGCCAGGAACTGGCCGAGGCCTGGAACTTCGGCCCCGCCGACGAGGACGCGCGCCCGGTGCGCTGGCTGGTCGAGCGCCTGGCCGCGCAATGGCCTGGAGGCGCCGCCTGGGAAAGCGACGAAGCCCCCGCGGCGCACGAAGCCGCCACGCTGCGCCTGGACTGCTCCAAGGCCCGCACCCGCCTGGGCTGGCGCCCGCGCTGGGGCCTGGCCACGGCGCTGGAACGCATCGTCGAATGGCATGCCGCGCAGCAGCGCGGCGAGGACATGCGCGCGCTCACGCTGCGACAGATCGAGGACTACCAGACATGGACAAGCTGATCGCCCCCGCCGCGGCCGCCGACAAGCAGGGCCTGCGCGACGAGATCCTGCGTCTCGTGGACCGCTACGCCGAACTCGAGTTCGCGCCCCGCTCCTTCGTGCCCGGTCAATCCGTGGTGCCGCCCTCGGGCAAGGTGATCGGCGCCGCCGAACTGCGCAACATGGTCGAGGCCTCGCTGGACGGCTGGCTGACCACGGGCCGCTTCAACGAGCGCTTCGAGGCCCGTCTGGCCGAGTTCCTGGGCGTGCGCCATGTATCCACCGTGAACTCCGGCTCCTCGGCCAACCTGGTGGCCTTCTCGGCGCTGACCTCGCCCAGGCTGGGCGAGCGCGCGATCCGCCCCGGCGACGAGGTGATCGGCGTGGCCGCGGGCTTCCCCACCACGGTCAACCCCATCCTGCAGTTCGGCGCCGTGCCGGTGCTGGTGGACGTGGAACTGGGCACCTACAACGTACGCGCCGAGTTGCTCGAAGCCGCCATCTCGCCCAGGACCAAGGCCATCATGCTGGCCCACACCCTGGGCAACCCCTACAACCTGGAGGTGGTCGCCGCGCTGTGCCGCAAGCACGGGCTGTGGCTGGTGGAGGACTGCTGCGACGCGCTGGGCGCCACCTACCAGGGCCGCAAGGTCGGCACCTTCGGCGACATCGGCACCCTGAGCTTCTACCCCGCCCACCACATCACCATGGGCGAAGGCGGCGCGGTGTTCACCAACCACGACGAGCTCAAGCTCATCATGGACTCGTTCCGCGACTGGGGGCGCGACTGCTACTGCCAGCCGGGCAAGGACAACACCTGCGGCAAGCGCTTTTGCTGGAAGCTGGGCGACCTGCCCTACGGCTACGACCACAAGTACACCTATTCGCACCTGGGCTACAACCTCAAGATCACCGACATGCAGGCCGCCTGCGCGCTGGCGCAGATGGACCGCGTGGAGGAGTTCATCGCCGCCCGGCGCGCCAACTTCCGCTGGCTGCACGAGCGCCTGCGCTCCTGCGAGGAATTCCTGATCCTGCCGCACGCCACCCCGGGCTCGGATCCCTCCTGGTTCGGTTTCCCCATGACCCTGCGCGAAAACGCCCCCGTGTCGCGCGTGGACCTGCTGACCTACCTGGACCAGCGCAAGGTCGGCACGCGCCTGCTGTTCGCCGGCAACCTGCTGCGCCAGCCCTACATGGCCGGGCGCAACGTGCGCGTGGCCTCGACGCTGGCCAACACCGACACCATCATGAACCAGACCTTCTGGGTCGGCGTCTACCCCGGACTCACCGAGGAGATGCTCGAGCACGTGGCGTCCAGCATCGAGAGCTTCCTGGGCGTGCGCTTCGACTGAGCGCGCCCGGCCCCGGCCCGCGCGGCCGCCCCCGGCGCTCGTGGGAGCCGCGCGGCCCCCGCGATCCGGCACAATGCACCTTGTTCTCGTGCCTGGATCGGTCCGTGCCCGCCCCGCGGCCCTCCCGCGGGGCGCCGCACGGCTACCCGACGCTTCCCGACCCCCATGAAATTCAGCGAGTTCCTCGACTCCGTCTCGGCCAAGCCGCCCGTGCGCCAGCTTCGCGGCCTGTTCAGCGCCCACGTGGCCTACCCGGTGGCCGAGCGCATGGAAAAGCGCCACATCCGCGGCAAGGTTGCGGATCTTCGGCGCCATTACGCACGCCCCTTCTCCGAGCGCCTGGCCCTGGCGCAACGCCGCACCCACGAGATCGTGGCGTACGCGGGCGCGCAGGTGCCCTACTACCGCGACCTGTTCAAGCGCATCGGCTTCGATCCGGCCAAGCTCGCCTCCGACCCGCGCTACCTGCAGGATCTGCCCTACCTGGACAAGGAGATCATCCGCGCCGAGGGCGAGCGCCTGCTCAGCGACGAACTCAAGGGCGGCCCCCGGCATGAACGCAAGACCGGCGGCTCCACCGGGCTTTCCTGCATGATCTACTACGACCAGGAAGGGCTCGACCACAGCGCGGCCGTGGTGTTGTACGCGCGCGAGGCCGTCGGCCACACGCGCAGCCGTTCGGAATTGCACTTCGCCTGCCGTTTCCCGGACGCGCAGCCCGGGCGCTGGCCCACGCGCGAGGACCTCAAGCCTCCCACGCTGCGCATCGTGCCCGAGCCGGGCGCCTCCGAGGAGCAGATCCGGCAGCGCATCGAGCAATTCTGGCCGGAGGGCTTCCTGGTCGAATTCGTCAGCGCCGACGACTTCGTGCGCGTCGGCCGCCACCAGAAATTCCGCCACCTCGTGCATCCATGATCCACGTTCTCTGCCCGGGCGACCGGGAGGCGGCCGCGTCCGTCGTCGTGGCCGCGCTGCGGCGCAGCTGCGGCCGGGCCCAGGTCCAGCGCATCAGCCCGGGCTTGTGGCAGGCCCGGCAAGCCCTGGAAGCCGGGGGCGTGGTGGTCCTGATCGACCCGCCGGCGCATTGGACCCCGCTGGTGGCGGCGGCGATCCGCGGCGCACGCCACAAGGTCGTGCTGTTCGGCAGCCTCCCGGCCGAGCTGGCCGGGCTGCTCGGCGCCCGTGCCTGCGAAGCGCCCGCCGGCTGGGCCGAAGGCGGCGCCAGCGAGCCCGCCCCCACGGGCGGCATGGCGCGCAGCGCGTTGCAGATCGACTACCGCGAAGCCGCGGGCTGGCGCCGCGTGCCCATCGCATCGCGCCCGCTGCTGCGCTACGACTTCACCGACGAGTGGAACAACCTGGGCTACGGCGCGGTGCGTTGCGACGGCGGCATCTGGTCCCTGGCGCAGCCGCTGCGCTGGGACCGGGCCCACGCCATCGCCGCCGTCACGCGCGACGGCCGGGAGTTGTTCGACTACGCGGCCTGCTGGAACGATCTCGTGCTGTGGTTCAACCGCCCGGTGGGCCCCGTGGACTCCGCGGAGTGGCTGGTCGTGGAGGACTTCCTGGCGCATGCCGGCGCCCCCGCGCTGGCCTGCCAGCCCGTGCTGGGCGAGGTGCCGGCGGGCTACGGCGCGGCCGCCACCATGCGACTGGACTGTGACGAGGACATCGAATCCGCGCGCGCGCTGTGGCAGACCTACCGCAAGCTGGGCGCGCCCTTCTCGCTGGCCCTGCACGCGCGCATCCTCCAGGAGGGCATGTCGCCCGCGCTGGCCCGCGACGTGCTGGACGGCGGCGGCAGCCTGCTGTCGCACACGGCCACCCACGCGCCCGACTGGGGCGGAAGCTACGAGGCCGCGCTGCGCGAGGGCCTGGTGTCGGCCGAGGTCATCGAACAGGCCACCGGGCATCGCGTGCGCTACGCCGTGTCGCCCTTCCACCAGACCCCCGACTACGCCCGCGCGGCCCTGGCCGACGCCGGCTACTCCGGATGCATCGGCGGCATCATCCGCAACGATCCGGACT
Organism: Thiomonas sp. FB-6; assembly: GCF_000377645.1. GTDB lineage: Bacteria > Pseudomonadota > Gammaproteobacteria > Burkholderiales > Burkholderiaceae_C > Thiomonas_A. The sequence continues at coordinate 5,501 of NZ_KB898502.1, forward strand.
TCCTGATGGCCCGTTCCGGCCCCGCCCCCGGCTCCGCCCCCGGATTCATCGGCCACAGCCAGCAATGCATGCTGCACGGCGACTGCCTGCTGCGCGACGGAGACCCCTTGCGCGTGTTCCGCCAGGCCTTCGACATCGCGCGCGCCAGCTTCACCCTGTTCGGCTACCTGGACCACCCCTTCTCGGCACGCTACCAGTACGGCTGGCGCGACGAGGCCCAGCGCATCGAGGCCCACGAGAATTTCCTCGGCTGGATGCGCGAGGCCGAGCCGGGGCTGCTGCTGCTGAACGAGCAGGACGCCATGGACTTCCTCGGCGACCGCGCGCGCGTGGACGTGCGCGATCAGGGCGGCCGCTACGCCCTGGCGCTGCCCGAGGCGCGCCAGAGCGCCTTCGAACTCGTGGTTCGCCACGCGGGCGCGGAGCACACGCTCGGCGCCGGAGGGCTGGAGCTTTGAAGCTGCTGGTCGTATTCGGCACCCGCCCCGAGGTCATCAAGCTCGCGCCGCTGATCGACGAGGCGCGCCGCCATGCCGACGCCATCGAACTGACGGTGTGCTCCACCGGCCAGCACCGCGAGATGCTGGACCAGGCCATGGCGGTGTTCGGGCTGCGCGCCGACGTCGAGCTGAAGGTCATGCAGGAACGCCAGGGCCTGGCCGGGCTGACGGCCCGGCTGCTCCAGGGCCTGGACGAAGTCATGGCCGCGCACCGCCCCGACGTCGTGGTCGTGCAGGGCGACACCACCTCGGCCTTCGCGGCCGGCCTCGCGGCCTTCTACCGCCAGATTCCGGTGGCGCACGTCGAAGCGGGCCTGCGCACCGGCGATCTGGCCAGCCCCTTTCCCGAGGAACTCAACCGGGTGCTGCTGGGCAGGCTGGCGCGCTGGCATTTCGCGCCCACCCCGCGGGCCGCGCAAGCGCTGCGCGACGAAGGCGTGGCGCCCGAGCGCTGCGTGGTCACCGGCAACACCGTGGTCGACGCCATCCGGTTGATCCGCGACCGCTGGGCCCAGGCCGGCGGCGCCGGCGACGAGCAGCCCTTTGCCGGGCGCGAACTGGTGCTGGTGACCGCGCACCGGCGCGAGAACCAGGGCCAGGCCCTGCGCAACATCTGCGCCGCCGTGCGCCAGTTGTGCCTGCAATACCCCGATCTCGGCTTCGTGTTCCCGGTGCACCTGAGCCCCCAGGTGCGCGACATCGTGTTCGCCGAACTCGGCCGGGACATCCCCAACCTGCGGCTGTGCGACCCGGTGGACTTCGAGACCAACCTGCGTCTGCAAAGCCGCTGCCGGCTCATCGTCACCGATTCCGGGGGCATCCAGGAGGAAGCCCCCTCCTTCGGGGTACCCGTGGTGGTCACGCGCGAACACACCGAGCGCAGCGAGGGCATCGAGGCAGGCTTCGCCACGCTGGCCGGCACCTCGACCGAGGCCATCGTGCGCGCGGCGCGCACATGGCTGGACCAGGGTGACGCTCGCCGCGCTCTGGCCAGCCGGCCCAACCCCTACGGCGACGGCCACGCCGCCCGCCGCATGGTCGAACTCCTGCTGGGCGATCCCGAGCTGCGGCGCGACCATGCAGCCTGAGCGGACCGAGGAGACGGTGGACTTCGCCGCCGTGCCGCGCGACTGCGTGCTGTTCTCCACGGCCGACTGGCGTGCCCCTTACTGGACCAACAAGCAGCACACGGCGCGCCAGCTCGCCGCCACCGGCCGGCGCGTGCTGTACGTGGAAAGCATCGGACTGCGCACGCCCGGCGCGAACGCGCGAGACTTCAAACGCCTGTGGCTGCGTCTGCGGCGCGGGCTGGCACCGGTGCGCGAGGTCGAGCCGGGCGTGTGGCTGCTGTCGCCGTTGGCCGTGCCCTTCAAGCAGCACTGGGCCGCGGTGCGCCTGCTCAACCAGGGCCTGCTGGCCCTGCGCATCCGCTGGGCCATGCTGCGCATCGGCATGCGCCGCCCGCTGGTGTGGACCTACCACCCCTTCATGCTTCAGGCGCTGGACCTGCTGCCTCACCGCGGGCTGGTCTACCACTGCGTGGACGACCTCGCCGCCGTTCCCGGCATTCCGGCCGAACCCTTCCGCGCCGAGGAACGCAAGCTGCTGGCCCGCTGCGATGCCGTGTTCGTCACCAGCGCCGCCCTGCTGGACCTGTGCAAGCCGCACAACCCGCACACCTGGTATTTCCCCAACGTGGTGGACGCCGAGCACTTCGGCAAGGCGTTGCAGCCGGGCCCCATTCCCGAGGACCTGGCCCGCATCCCCGAGCCACGCCTGGCCTACATCGGCGCGCTGTCCGACTACAAGGTGGACTTCGCGCTACTGCATGCCTGCGCGTCCGCCCACCCCGAATGGCAATGGGTGCTGATCGGCGAGGAACGCGAAGGCCAGCACGACCCCTCGCTGGCGGCCATGCTCGCACTGCCCAACGTGCACTTGCTCGGGCATCGCGACTACGCGCGTCTTCCCGACTATCTGCGGGGCATCTCCGTGGGCCTGCTGCCCACGCTCGTGAACGAGTACACGCGCTCGATGTTCCCGATGAAGTACTTCGAATACATCGCGGCCGGGCGCCGCGTAGTTTCCACGCCGCTAGAGTTCACGCGCCATGAGGGTACGGCGCTGGAGATCGGCGGAGAAGACGAGGCCTTTGCCGGCGCCATTGCCCGAAGCCTCACGCGCCCACGCCTCAGCGCGACCGAGGCCGACGCAGCCGTCGGCGACAACACCTGGGCGGTGCGGCTCGACAAGATGATCGCTCTGGTCGCCACGGCGCTGCGTGATGCAGACTCGGGAACCGCAGCGTAATCCGCAGCGCGCGTACCAAACATCGGCGCCCGCCTTCCCTACCGCGAGTACATCCAGCGCAAGGTCTCGTCCAGCGGCGGAGTGTGCCAGTCGCCGATCAGCCTGCGCAAACGCGATGGGTCGCCGCACAGCCTGCGCACCTCGCTTTGCCTGACGTACTCGGCGTTCACTGCAACCTCAATGTCGTAACCCGCGATCCCTTCCATCAGGGCCAGGATCTCACGAAGCGAATAAGTCCTGCCAGAGCACACGTTCACAGTCTGCCCCGCCGGGCACTCCTCCAACAGGCGTCGATACGCGCGCACGACCGACCGCACGTCCGACAAGTCGCGCCAGACATCGAGGTTGCCCAGTTCGATCACTGCGGCCCGTGCCCGGAAATGGGCCACGATCTTCGGCACGAGAAACGCCTCGCTCTGACCTACGCCCGTGTAGTTGAACGGGCGCGCGATCACCAGCGGAAGCCGGTCATGCCACAAGCGCGCCATGCGTTCCATGGCCATCTTACTCACGGCATAATCATTTGCCGGATGTTCGGGCGACTCCTCCGAAAGCACCCCCTCCAAGCTGTTGCCGTAAACATTCGAACTGCTCGCCAGCAGCACGCACGACGGACGTCTGGCGCAGCCAGCGAGCGAGGACAGCAGATTGCGTGTGCCCAGCAGATTGACCTTGTAGAAATCGTTCTGGTCACCGTGCCCGACGAAAGCGATGCCAGCTAGATGTACGACCCATTCTGGCTGAATCCGCCCGATCTCGGCCGCGACCGCCGAGGCGTCCGTCAAGTCCGCCTCAAGCCCCGCCACTTCGTGCCCGGCGCGCCCCAATTCTTCGCGCAGATACTTGCCGGTGAAGCCGCCAAGCCCGGTAACCAGTGTCCTCATGGTCAGAACGACGAACCCTGCGCCACGCGACGCAGGTCCGCCTCGACCATCATCGCGCAAAGCTCCTCGAGCGATGTCTTCGGCTCCCAGCCCAGCTCCCGGCGGGCCTTCGCCGGATCCCCGATCAGCAGGTCCACCTCGGCCGGGCGATAAAAGGCCGGATTCACCCGCACCACCGCCTTGCCGCAAGCCTGCTCGATCCCTCGTTCATTCTCGCCAGACCCTTCGAAGCGAATCTCCATGCCGGCCCCCTTGAAAGCCATGCGCACGAAATCCCGCACCGACTCTGTGCGGTTCGTTGCCAGCACGTAGGTGTCCGGAGTCTCCGTTTGGAGCATCCGCCACATTCCTTCGACGTAATCCTTCGCGTAACCCCAATCACGCTTCGCATCGAGGTTCCCGAGTTCCAGGCACTCGGCCTTACCCAGCTTGATCCGGGCCACACCGTGCGTGATCTTGCGCGTCACGAACTCCAGGCCGCGCAATGGCGACTCGTGATTGAAGAGGATCCCGCTCGCACCGAAGATATCGTAGCTCTCCCGGTAGTTCACTGTCATCCAGTGTGCGTACAGCTTAGCCACCCCGTACGGACTGCGCGGATAAAACGGAGTCTGCTCGGTCTGCGGAATGGCCTGCACCTTCCCAAACATCTCCGACGTACTCGCTTGATAAAACCGAATGCGCGGGTTCAGGATGCGAATTGCCTCAAGGAGGTTCAAAACCCCCAGACCCGTGATCTGCGCCGTCGTCTGCGGCTGCTCGAAAGACACGGCCACGAAACTCTGCGCCGCTAGGTTGTAGACCTCGTCCGGCTGGACCTTCTCCAGCAGGCGGATCGTGCCGCCGGCATCCGTCAGATCGTACTCGGACAACTCCAGCCCAGGATGTTGGTCAATCCCCAGGTAGGCGATTCTCCAGAAATTAGTCGACGCCGTCCGCCGATAGGTTCCAACAACCTCGTACCCCTTTTCCAGCAATACTTGCGCGAGATACGCACCATCCTGCCCCGTGATTCCCGTGACCAGCGCCTTCTTCCCCATCTAGATCCCCTATTACCAATTCCGAAAATTCAAACAATTTCAATTTCCGGGAACGGAAAGATAAACTTACCGCCGCTCGCAAGGTATTCTTTTTCTCGCCGCAGGATTCCGTCCTTGAAGTGCCACGGAAGCACCAGGAAATAATCTGGTTTCATAGCCTTCGCATCTGCCTCCGAAACAATCGGAATATGGCTTCCAGGCGTCATGCGGCCATACTTCTCGGGATTCACCTCTGCGATCGCAGGGATATCCTCCGCCGTCAACCCGCAGAATTGAAGCACGACGTTTCCTTTGGTCGACGCACCATAGCCAAGGACCTTCTTTCCGTCGGCCGTCAGCATGCGAATCAATCGGGTCAGATCCTCGCGATGGCGAAACACCCGCTCCTCGAAATCGCGATAGGGTCGCGGCGTGTTCAGCCCCATTCGATCCTCTTGGCCCAGCAGCCAATCGATCACAGCTTGGTTCGTTTTGATGGAGGTGTTAGAGCGCTTGGCGGCGGTGACGGCGAAGCTGCCGCCGTTCACAGCATTCATCACGACATCCACGAGGCGCAATTCAGCACTCTCAAGAATAGTCTTAACAACGCCAAGCGAGTAATACTCAAGATGCTCATGACAGATTGTGTCATAGGAGTTGAGCCGCAGCATCGACGGCATATAGCTCTGCTCGAAATGCCACACACCATCATCCGCCAAAATTGCCTCGATTTCCCGCGCGAACTGGATCGGCGCATCGAGATCATAGAACATGGCAATAGACGTCACGATTTTTGCCGGCCGCTTTTCCACCGACCGGTAGGCATCCGCCGAAAAGAAATCTGGCACCAATGCAATGTCCGTCGGATAATATTCCCGGAATTTTCGCCCTGTGGGGTCGATACCGATCCGCCGAACACCCTTCGCCTGGTACGCCTTGAGAGTCGTACAATCGTTGCTGCCAATATCTAGAACCACGTCCCCGCCATTCAGCGGATTGAGTCTTTCCAGGTAGGTCACCTTGTCCGAAAGGTGGTTCACCATCGACTGGTTCAACCCCGACCGATAGCCGTAGTTGTCACCGTACATCTCCGAGGGCTCGTAGGAGTGCGCCAGCTGCAGCAGTCCGCTGTCCGGGCACCAAACCAGTTCCAATGGACCCCGCGTGACATTTTCCTCGGCAGACCTAGGGAAAACACCCGTCAACGCTTGCTGCCCCAGGTTCAACACCGATACCAGGTGCTCGCTGCCTCCGACTCGGCATTGAGAAATCTTGCGATAAGAAGCCATTCATCACTCCTGGAAAATTACTGAATCCTGTAAACGATCTGACGCTCGGCGATCGCTCGCACCGGACCGAAATCGGGAGCCGCCATGACGAAACCCTGACCACCTGCTTTGAGCAGGAGAATCCGTTCGAATACCCTGCTCCGAAAATCCTCGTGGCACGAGAACAATTGCGCGTCGAGAAGGGTCAACCGCGCGCTGGAGAACAAGCCCAGTGTGATCGCGCAGCGCACCCTTTCATGAAACGACAGTTTGCCCATGCTCAAGTTTGCCTGTCCTAGCAGGTCCGCGAAGAGGAGAATCCTTTCTAGACCCACGTCGGTCGGGGGCCGGCAACCGGCATCGAGGCATCGAATCGAACGCAAGAATTGTATCAGCGTCCTACGCCCCGTCATCGATTCCCAGCGTATCGCAATAGAGGAAATCGACGGGGTCACCTGCACCGACTCGACCGCGGCGTCGCGCGCACCCGCGACGGCCCCGAGAAATCGCTTATGCACGAATCCCTCGGAGCCGCAAATCGCATAGCAATTTCCGGCGGGCATCGAGAAGCTTCGTAACTCGGCGCGAATGCCTTGGCGTTCTGGAAGGAATCCTTCCTGATTTCCGAGTTTCGCGAGCCCCGGCGCCAGCCAGCGCCCGAGCGCCGTTGCCTGGTATTCCAGGGGCAACGACAGGGCTCTTATCGACAACAGCGCATCACTCATTCCGCTACTGGCTCCAGATTATTGGCAACGAGAGCCGTCCGCGGCATCGTCGACAAGGTCCCCTCGCGATTCAATCCAAAAACGTTACCGGTAATAATCGACCTACCTGTGTGCTCGATGCCGGCGATCGCATAGGCTTGGCTGTTCCCGAAACCGGCCGCGCAGCCGATGTTACCGTTTCGCACGGCCAACACCTCGCACGCGCCGTGCACGTCGATCCCGGACGACACGCCGTCGCGCCCATTGCCGGCGATGCTGCAATTGTCGGCCATCACCGATGCGGCCTTGGCGATCGCAAGCCCGCTTCCGCCATTTCCATAAAGTCGCGTACCGAGCAGCTTGATGTCGTCGACCGCTCCCTGCGAGGCATCCAGCAGGACGCCATGGCCCTCGTTGCTGGCGCACCAATCGCCGGTGGACTGCACACGGCGCACGGTAGCGCCGGGGCCCGCATTGATCAGAAGCCCGTGGTGGGCGCAGGTATCGATGGCGTTGTCCGACAGAAATCCATGCTCCAGGGTCCTTCCGGTGGTCGCCGTGAGGTGCAAGCCCACGCCACAATGAAAGATGCCGCATTGCTCGACCCAGAATCCCTGAGAATTCGCGATCCTCAGACCGACCTCGCACGGCGCGCTCTGCTTGCGGCACTGCACGAACACCCTTGAGAAGTACTGGTCGTTATGCACTCCCTCGCCATGCACCAGGATCCCAACCCCGCCCATGGCCCGCGGATCGCAGATCTCGCAATCGGTCACATAGACGAAGCTGGAATCGGCAATTTCGATCCCGCAGTTCAGGTTTGCGAGCAGGCAGTTGCGGATGTGCACATCGTACGACGAATAGATCCGAACGCCGGCACCGTGCTCCAGAGTTCTGCGCGTATTGATCGAAAGATCGCATACCTGCACCCGCGAGACCTGGTTGTGCGGACTACCGATGATCAAGCCATGGCCGTCGTCGGAAGCGATCATCAAGCGGGTGATCTCACGCCCGATGCCGCGCAGCATCACCTGTCCACGCTCGACGCGCAATGGCTGGCGCAGAAGGATCTCCCCAGCCGGCAGCAAGATCTCCCCGCCTGCGGGCGGCAGGAGCGCCAGCGCCCTGTTGATGGGCGCCGAGCAGTCCGTATAGCCGTCAGCAATCAACCCAATTGGCTGCATGTTTTCAAATCTCGGTTCATGACTGGAAACCGTCTGTCGCTCGACGCGCCCTGGGTGCGTACCGCTCGATACGCGCTGCCCAGGCGGCAACGTCCGGCGCAGAGGCCTCGTCAGGCTTGCAGTCGAAGGGCATGGACCTTTAGCCCGAGTTCGCGAGCGTCGTTCGGCACCCGGTATACGTGGCTGACCTCGAATTCCAGAATCCTCGGCGCGCCCTCGGTCACTTCGTCCAGTTCCAGTTCCATGACCTGTGGCCCGCCATGGACCTGCAGGCAACTCAGCAATTGCCCCCTCTCGAACGCACGGAGATCGGGGAGCGCGTCCGCGGTCGCCGGATAGTCGAACTCGACGAGCACGCGCTTGGCCGGCCACTTCGGGTTGATGGCGATCGTCCCGCGCCGAGCCATCCAGCGAAATGAGACCTCACCATAGGTTTCCAGCGCATTCCATCCGGTCAGGTAGAGAAGCGGCGACGATTTCGCCTCGCCGACGAATTGCGGGACAAGTTCTGTGGGGGTCACGGGCGGCGCCTCGGCTTCCCCGGTCAACTCGACTAGGTAGCGGAATTTCTGCTGCTGTCCAACCCGCACGAAGTCGCTTCGTCGGACGAAACGCAAATCGAACGCCTGGCGGGGAAACAACTCTTCCAAGCGACTTCGCATGGCTGCTGCGCCCGCGTCGTCGAGCAGGCACAGACGCAGTTGCAGCGCCTGGTCCGCGGCCCTCACGAACTGGAAATCGTCGACGTTGCCAAGACGCGTGAACAGGTCCTGAAACCAATGCGTGGGATAGCTCTTTGCGTCGATGACGATCTTGTCGTGCACGCGCCCGGCGACATCCTCCAGGTAGAGCCCTTCGGTTCCGCACACCACGTTGCCTTCATCGCCCGTCGCATAGCGGATCAACGGCGACGAGAAGTTAGTCAGATCCGTCACCACGAGCGCACCACGTTGGTTCGAGTTCAGCCCGACCGACTCGACCCAAACATACGGATCCATGACCTGCATGTAGCGACACGCCGCAGCACCCATAGGGGTCAACGGACCATCGTGTTGCACCGCGTCCGTCCCACCTGAGCCTTCAACGAACCGATCATGCGCCATGATCCCGAATTCCGCGTTCCCGTAGCGGTTCGCGGCCCGGCAACCGAACACACGTTCTATGGCATTGCGCTGCTGCTCCGCCAGCGCCTCGCCCGTGGAGACAAATACCTTAAAGACGCCATGGCTCCTCCCCTGTCGTCTCTCCACATGCCGTGCCAGCGCATACATCGTCGACGGGTGGCCCTGAATGAGGTAGGCGCCGGCGTCGCGCACGCTTGCCCACAGCGAATCGAGGCCCTGCTCGGTCCAGGCCTCGACCTCTACGCTCAATCGATTCGTTGCCTGCCTGCGCCACCACTCCTGCCTCTTGGCAATGGCCGGGGTCTCGCCGGGAAAAGCCGACGAGATATGCATCTGTAAGTCTCCGGGACCGAAGCCGACCCATCGCTGGCTGATCCGTGTCACCGCCGCGGACAGATCCTTGGCAGCGGGGGTGTAATAGATCGGCAGCGCACTCCCAGTCGACCCGTTGGTGCGGTGCACCGAGACCGTGAGGAACTGTCGCGCGCGAGGACTCAGGAGCCGGTCCCCGGCTTCGCGAATGTCTTCCTTAGTCAAGATGGGAAGCTGCTCGAAATACCGAATGTCCTTCAAAACCTTCAGGGGATCGAAGCCGACCTTCCGGAAAAGTTCCCCGTAGAACGGTATTTCGTGCATAGCGTTCTGCAGGACTTCCACCAAGCGCACCCGGTTGCGTCGCTTGCGCTCGTCCCACGGCACATCGAATTCGCGCAGGAGCAGCTCAACGCGACGGTTCACGTCACGCCCGGAAAGCCTTTCCGCGACGGGAAACAGGACTCGCGAACGGAGATAAGGAATCAACATCAACCAATCTCCTTTCCGAAATTCAGCAGGTCGTAGCCGCTGAACAGCTTCCACGGCGATTCTTGGTCTCCCACGACTCGCCCCTGCACGAAGGCGACCTCATAGACCTTACGCAACGCCTCGACCTGCGCCTGGAATTCGGGGATATGCTTACAGCGCTCGATCAGACGCCCCATCGAGAACATCTCCGGCAGCGCGGCGTCCTGCCCGTAATAGACGGCTCTCGCCCAGTTGACGACGTCCGCACAGTGGTTCCTGCGGTACGGCGCCAGCATCGCCTTGTTGACGCCCTGCCTTTCGGCCAGATCGAATAGATCGGGCATGCGCTCCATGTGCCAGATCAGGACCCATCTGCGCCACGAAACGTTCATGTTAACGATTACGTAGGGATCGGCAATCCAGTAACCTGGTCGATTCACCATATGCTCAAGCACATACACTGAGGTCGGAATACAGGTCATCAAGTCCGAGAATGGCGAACCCGACGTATCCTGCGTGTACGCGGCGATCGCATGATCGCGCCGAAACACGCAAGCATAGATCGCGGTAAACAGGTTCTCGTTATAACCTGCGAAGTACCGAACCTCTTCGGCGAAATGACTGATCGATCCGGATGCGATGGGGGTCGCCTTGGCCACGATCTCCTCGACATCCTCGAGCTCTTCTGGTCTATCGAAATGCGTATAGGCATAGTTCAGATAGATGATCTCGCTGCGCGGGAAGTCCCGGATGACGTCCAGGATGCGCGCAACCGCCCCGCCCTGGATCAGATCGTCATCCCCCAGGATCCAGACGTAGTCCCCGCGCGCCAACTTGCTGGTTACAGCCAGGTTGCCGAGCATGCCGACGTTGGCTTCATTGCGGTGATAGCGCAGGGTCGCGCATAGCGCGAACTCCTGCATCACCGCAGGGGTATGATCGCTTGAGGCATTGTCGACGACGAGTATCTCCACGCCACTAGCACACAACTCGACGCTCCGGATGATCTGTCGCAGCGAGTGTCTTAGCCACTCCGCCCGATTGTAGGTAGACACGCAGACCGAAAGCCGCAGCCCCGCGCCAGGCCTCAACGCGCCGGCGCGCCAGACAGGGAAATTCCTCTCCAGGATCGCCGGGAACGTGGGCTGCTCGGCGCGCAGCAACCAAGTGAGACCTCGTGCATACTCATCCCACGATCTCAGCGGGCGCTGCACCGCCTGGGCCGATAGTTCGGTGAGGCTGCCGGGATCCCCGGCCAATCTGGCGATCGCCGCACCGAATTCCTCCCAATTATTGGGGTCCACGGTGACGCAGCCACCTCCCCGCGCCACCTCTGCAATCGCGCCTGTGTTGCTGCATATGCAGGGACGCCCGTGCCAGAGGCTCTCGAGGACCGGCAGACCGAAGCCTTCGAGAAGGGACGGGAACAGCGTGAAGTCACACGCCCTATACAAATCGGCCAGCGCCTCGTCCGAGGGTAGCTCGACAATGCGGAAACCTTCGTCTCCGGCTATTTCCTGAAGCACGTCCTCCGCGTAGACCGAGTGGTCCTTCGTCGAGCCCGCGAAAACAAGTTCCACGCGGATATTACGCAGCCTGAGAATCTGCCGGGCGGCTCGCACGGCGAAGATTGCCGCCAGATGATTCTTGCGGGGCTCGAAAGTACCTACCATCAAAATCGAAACCGCCTTGGCGTCGACATTAGTGGTCCTAACTTCCCGATTTCTCGCGAACTCGCGCATCTCGCCGGGCAACGGCAGCGGGTGGATCCTCTGCTTCACCGTAGTCAGACGATCCAAACGATTACGGCAATAATTCCATAAATCGCGGCCCACCGTTTCTGAGATTGGCAGCAGCATATCTGCCTCTGTAATCATCTTGAAAAACAGATGGTAGCCTTCCTGAGCCTCCGGCGAATACAAATCGGTAAGCGTCACCGGAATCAAGTCGTAAAACACAATGGCAACGCGCATGCCGCGCGCCCTAGCCGCTTGAATGACCTGCTGCGCGTTGGGATTCGGCAGCACCAGCTCCGGAACGATCAGCCAAGCGTCGGTGAGGTCCTGCGCCAGCGAAAACGGCGTGAAACGCGCGGGACCGTTCCACAGCGACAAGTGCTGTTGCTCGGACTCATCGATCGGGCGGAAGTCTGATCGCTCGACATCCCAGGCCACGAAAGACAGGTCGACTCCGATGCGCTCGAGGGTGCCGGCCAACTGACGCACCACGCGCTGCACACCGCTGTTACCGTGGTAGGAAACCGTCGAATGCACCCACATCATCGCGCGCGTGATTCCGGGCGCGCCATGCAGCACCCCCAACAGATCGCGGGCGTAATCCTGCCAGCGCAGCAAGGCACGCGAAGCCGCCTGCTGCCGCAACTGGCGGCGCAGCGGAGCGTCCAGCATCATGCGCTTGAAGCCTTCGTAAAGGGTCCGGGGATCTCGCGTGTCAACGCACCACGCGCCGCCGCCGGCCGCAATCTCCGCCATCGATCCGTGCTGCGCGCACAGGCACGGAACCCCAAGCCAGAGACTCTCGGCGATCGGCAGTCCATAGCCTTCTTCCACCGACGGGAATACCGAGAAGGCCGCCTCGCGATAAAGCTCAACCAGTCGATCGTCCGGTACGAAATGCATGACCTCGACGTCCGGGATGCCCGTCGAAAGCTGCTGCAACGACTCCTGCACTAACGGATGAACGTTGCCGACAATTTTCAGCTCACAAGCGATGTCCGGATATTCGCGCTTGAAGCGGCCGAAGGCCTCAATCAAGGCCAGTTGGTTCTTGCGCGGCTCTACGGTCCCCACGCACAGCACCATCAGCGGCTCGCCGCTCGTTGGCTCCGCGAATGCCTGGCGCTCCACCTTGGCCAGTTCATGGGGCAGCAGGACATGCCGGATCGACGGGAACATATAATCCGCCTGCTTGCCGGTGTTACGCAGGAAATGACGAATATCGTCCGCCACGCTCGCGCTGATGGCGACAATGACGTCCGACAGTGCCAGGTGCTGCAAGTATCGGGAGTGCGTTTCGCGGATCGCCGCATACTCGTCCCGCTTCAGCGGAATGGCGTCGTAAGCCAGCGCCGCAGTTTTCAGCCGAAAGCGTCGCGCGTAAAGCAGCACGTCCTCCGTCACGGGCTGCTCGTGAAACGTCAGGTGTGTCACCTCGGGAATGACCAGCCACGCGCCCTCGAGATCGCGCTTGTCCCTGCTATCCAGGTGCAACGGCTCGACGCCGGCCGCTCCCTCGTCACAAACTGGGCCGTCCCACTGCTCCAGATGCCGCAATTGCTGCACGTCGAGGCGCTTCAATGCGCGCGAATCGACACACCAGCGCACGAAGACGACTTCGTCGACCACCTCCTGAAACGCGCGTCCTAGGCCCCGCACCACGCGCTGGACACCGGAATTCGCCTGGGACTGCGCCGTATGTTCGGCGTAAATGAATATTTTGTTATGCATGCTCATCCTGCGAGACTCATGGGCGTCCGGCGAAATTCGCGGGTTGCATTTCGACGTACAAGTGCAGCAGGTCCCGTGTGACCGTCGACCATGAGTAATCATCGACGATGCGCCGCTGCAGGCGTCCCGTCGCCTCCGAGGCCAGCGCCTGCCTCAGCGCGAAAATCACCGAGTCTTGATCGCACGGGTCGACGTAGAAAACCTCATCACCGAAATATTCCCGCGCACTCCCTTCAGCCGTTATCACGATCCGCGCACCGGCGGCGGCCGCCTCGAGCGCGGCGATGCCGGGGGTCTCCAACGTGCTGGGAAGAACAAAGGCCTCGCATGCCCCATACGCGGCACGAAGCCGGAAATCGCTCTGCGGCAGGGCACCGAGGTGCCTGAAATAGCCGCCAACTCCCGCCCTTACGCATTCCTCAAAATACGCCGGGTCGCGAACGCGCCCGATCGAGACAAGCGGCAAGCCGACGACCCGTGCCGCACGAATCGCCGCCAACTGGTTCTTTCTGGGCTCGATATTCGCGACATTTAATAAGAAGCGACCGTCAATACCCGACCAGCGGCGAAAGATGGACGATTCTAGCCCCTCAGCGAACCATGGATCGACCCCATTGCGCAAGACACGCGCCTTTTCCCTGGGGAGCCCGGAATGCACGCAAAGATTCTCGATCTCGGAAAATGAATTGCAGATGATCACGTCCGCCTGCTCGTAGTAGATACCGATCTCTCGCTCGTTGACGTGCGCCCGATTCGTATCGTTGATCCACAGATTCGGGCTCATCAGAACCTTCATTCCAAGCTTCCGGACGTAATCCACGAACGGCACGCCGCCGGAAACCAGATGAAAGTGGTGAAACAACGCAGCCTCGTCCAGACGTGGGCGCCAAATGTCGTGCAGTATGACATCGCAACCATGCCCCTGGAGATATTCGTAATACTTAAGCAATTGCACTTCGCCACCGCCCGGCAAGTGCATGGCGTAGGGGTGGATGTTGTAGACAACCTTGGGGATGCTTGGTGATGTCATCACAATGGAAACAAATCAATCACGGGGTGGGCCCCGAATATCGCGGCGTAACGCACGCGCCATGTTCCGCGCCCGCCAGCGCACCTGGAATTCCGTCCTGAGCAGTGCAGCGGCGGTCTCGTGGAATCACTAACGGCGAGGCTTTCCTGGATTGGAATCCCCCCCTGCCCGCCCGTAGAGATCCGCCAGGCGCACGATATCATCCTCTCCCAAGTAATCGCCACACTGGACCTCGACCAGAATGAGATCATCCGCCCCGGTATTGACCAATCTGTGTCGCTCGCCGAGCGGTACGTAACGATATTCCCCGGCGCTTGTAGGGTATTCCAGATCCCCGATCTGGACAATTCCCTGGCCCCGCACTAAGACCCAATGCTCAGCGCGCCGATGGTGGTACTGAAGGCTCAAGCTTTGGCCCTTGCGCACGACAATTCGTTTGACCTTGTAGCCGGACTCCTCGCGCAATGTGGCGTAGGTCCCCCATGGACGGATGACCTCAGCGGGAAGCAGGGTGCTCTGATGCTGGGGGCTGTCGATGTGGCGCTGCGTCAAGGTATTTACCACCTTCTTCACATCCTGCGCCTGCCACTTGTTCGCTACGAGCAGCGCGTCAGGCGTATGGACCACCACCAGATCCTTCACGCCGATTGTCGCCACCACCCTCTTTTGTCCGTGACTTTCCACGTGCACGTGGGTGCCCGTCGTGTCGACCGCCACCCAGTCGATCGCCTCCTGGCACGCCAGCGTGTTGCCATTAGCGTCGGCCGTGTGCGCATCGGCAACTGCCGACCAGGCTCCGACGTCGCTCCAGGGGAATTTGGCGGGAATCACCGTCACATTGTCCGCGCGCTCCATCACCGCGTAATCGAGACTGATATCGGGCTGAAGACAAAATGCTTCCGCACTAAAAGACAGAGAATCGGCGCGCGCCTCGGCAGTCGCCATAGATTCCTTGGCCGCGTCCAGCACATCGGGCGCATGTTTCCGGAATGCGCCAAGAATGGTGCTGGCGGTGAAGCAGAACATCCCGCTGTTCCAGTAGAAACGCCCTGTCGCAAGGTACTCCTGCGCGATGGCTAGGTTGGGTTTCTCGACAAAGCGCAAGACAGTTTGCGGTTCCTGACCGACCTTGCTGACTTCGATGTAGCCGAACCCAGTCTCGGGTGACGACGGCTGAATTCCGAATACGACCAACCTGCCCTTTCGCGCCAGCTCGACGGCCCGCAGCGCGTCCGCTACGAACGCCTGCGCGTCGGCGATTAGGTGGTCTGCGGGAAGAACCAGCAACACGACGTCCTGGCCATGGGCCTCGGCTGCCGCTAGCGCAGCCAGCGCGACGGCGGGCCCCGTATTGCGTCCCTTCGGCTCCAGCAGGTAGCGTGTGCGCGGCTTGTTGGCCATGGCTGCGATGACCGCCTGGGTCAGGACCAAGTGATCCTGGTTCGCGACGATCATCGTCTCCACCGCACCGCAGCCTTGTCCCCGTACGATTGCCTGCTCCAGCAGGGTCCTGCCGCCCAGCACCATGAACGGCTTGGGGTGAGCTCTGCGGGAGACTGGCCACAATCGCGTGCCTGCACCGCCCGACAGAATGACTGACACCAACTTCATGACTTCCTTCCTGTCGCGTGAAACCGCTTGTCTGTCAACCGCAGGCGCACGAGACCGCCGCAAGGATCGCTTGTGTGCGCGAGCGAGCTGCGCACTCGACACATTCGCGCAGCATCCGACTCCGACTTGCCGCCCCCTAGCGTCCCGCCCTGGTTCGGCGTGATCAGGCGGCGACGGATGCTCCCATCCAACGGGGCGGTCGGCGTATCGATGGCGTTCACCATGCTGTTCCAAGAGCTCGGAAGGCCGGGCGGTGCAAAGCTTGCCCGATCGACAACAAAACCGTGCGCATCCGGTGCGGCCGGGCTTCGCACGACGAGAAACGTTACGTATCGCAATCGAGAGCCTTAACGCGCTTGCGCCGGCCTGCGAACGTCGTCACCGGCCAGCTGACCCGCCTGGGCCGCACGCGCCGGATGGCTCTGGCACTCGCCTCGGCACGCGCCGGACCAGCCCGTAGCGCGGGGGCGGCATCCCCGCCCGTGCGATGGCCCCGCCACGCAGCAGGCAATGGCCGCCGCGCGCAGGGTCGGGCGGGGCCACGAGTCTACTACGCGGTCGCCCCCCGGGACGGCCCTGACAGCACGCCAAACGGCGGTCGATGTCGACCTTGACCACGACGGCATCGCAAACCTCGGATACGCGAGCAAGGGCATGCGTTCAGGGCTTCGCATCGCGGCGGAACTCCCGCCAGGCCACGTCGATCGCTGCCGCGAAACTGGCGCGGAACCGGGGCGCGCCGAAGCGCTCCGCCCACTTCGTGCAGGCAACGCAGTCGAACGGCGTGGACTGCGCCTCGAAGCGTCGCACCGCGTCGACCACGGCATCCGCGCTCTGCTGATCAAAGAACAGCCCTGTGCCGCCCGCGGATGGTTCCCGAGCCGACACGGACTCCAGCGCTCCGCCGCGACCGAAAGCGATCACCGGCGTTCCAGCGGCTTGGGCCTCAACCGGTGCGATGCCGAAGTCCTCCTCCGCGGCGAACACGAAGGCGCGAGCCTCAGCCAGCATACGTGTCATGGAGGATCGCTCGAGATGCCCGAGCAGTTCGATGTTCGCGTGCCCCTTCGTCAAGGCACGCAGCTTAGCCATCTCGGGGCCATCTCCAATAACCAGCAGGCGCCGCTGGGGCATGCGCACAAAGGCATCTACCAAGACGTCCACGCGCTTGTACGGCACGAGCCGGGACGCCGTCACGTAGAAGTCTTGCTTTTCGCGCAACGGCGCGAAGGCGTCCGATGAAACTGGCGGGTACACTACCGACGCCTCGCGTCGATAGGCTTTCCGGATGCGCCTCACGATGAAATACGAGTTCGCAAGGAAAACATCGACACCAAATGCGCTGCGTAAATCCCACATCCGCATCCTGTGCAGCATCCAGCGCGCAGCCCAGCCTTTGAAACCCTTGTCCAGCCCGGATTCACGCAGGTACTGATGCTGCATGTCCCAAGCGTAGCGCATCGGGGAGTGCACGTAGCTGACATGCAGCTGGTCCGGCCCCGTCAGCACGCCCTTGGCCACGGCATGCGAGCTCGACAGGACGATGTCATAGCCGGAGAGGTCGAGTTGCTCGATGGCCAGAGGCATCAGCGGCAGGTACGAGCGATAGTGCTTGCGCGCACCGGGCAGGGTCTGGATGAAGGTCGTGCGCGGCACCCTCCCCTGCAGGAAGCCTCTCTCACCCGGCGGCAGGAAGTCGCAGACGCAGTACAGATCGGCGTCCGGATAGACGGCGAGCATCTGCTCCAGCACGCGCTCGGCCCCGGCATACACCGTGAGCCAGTCGTGCACGATGGCGATGCGCGCCTTCGTCGGGTTCGAAGCGGACGCTGCCATGCGCATCAGGTCGCGCGAAGCGACCTCCGTGGCCCTTGGCGGGATTCAGCGAGCGGCGTCGTAGGCATCGACCACCTCGTTCACCTCGCCGCACATGCGCACCTTGCCGCGCTCCATCCACAGCACCTTGGTGCAGGTCTTGCGGATGGTCTCGCTGGAGTGGATGGCCAGCACCACGATCTCCGATCGGTCGTGCAATTCCTTCAGGCGCCGCTCGGCCTTCTCCTGGAAACTGGCATCCCCCACACCCAGCACTTCGTCGAGTAGCAGGATGTCGGCGTCCACCGCAGTGGACACGGCGAAGGCCAGGCGCACGCGCATGCCGCTGGAGTAGGTGCGCAGCGGCAGGTCGAGGTAGTCGCCCAGTTCGGTGAAGTCGGCGATCTCGTCGGTCTTGCGACGGATCTCGGCGTCGCTCATGCCCAGCAACAGACCGCGCAAGCGGATGTTCTGGCGCCCCGTCGACTGCTCGTCCATGCCCAGGGAGATGTCCAGCAGAGGCACGGCCTTGCCCTCTACTTTGATGCTTCCGGCTGTGGGGGGATAGATCCCCGCCATCACACGCAGCAGGGTGCTCTTGCCGGCGCCGTTGTGGCCGATCAGGCCCAGGCGGTCGCCGGCGCGCAGTTCGATGCTGAGGTCGTCGATGGCACGAACGATCACGACGCCGGTGTTGTCCTCGGCGATGCGATTGCGGCGTCCCATGCGCAATACGCGCTTCTTGAGCGACTGCGAGGACACGTCGAAGATCGGCAGGTCCAGGTGGATGTTCTGCAGGCTGATGCTGGAAGACATGGATCGGGCCTTGAGGTCGGCAGTCTGTTCAGACCCAGTAGGGGATGCGGCGGTGGAAACGGCCGGTGATGGCCAGCGCCAGTGTCCAGCCGAACACGGCCATGCCGGCGCCCACCCCCCAGGTCAAGGCGTCGGGGATCTGACCCAACAGCGGTGCGCGCACCAGTTCGATCAGGTAGGCCAGCGGGTTGTAGACCACGACCCAGTGGTGCTTGCCCGCCAGCATGTCCCCGCTGAACAGGATGGGCGTGACGTAGAAGGTCACCTGCAGCAAGGCCGCCACGATCTGCGGAAAATCCCGGAACCTCGCGGCGACCACACCCGAGAATGCCGCGATCCACACGGCGTTGAGCATGAACAGCGCGAAGCCCGGCACGAACAGCAGCAGCGCGGCCCAACTGTGCACACCGAACACCGCCATCACGATGATCACGATCAGAAAATTGTGCGCGAAGATCACCGTGTTGCGCCACGCGGCCTGCAGCACGTAGATCAGCCGGGGCGTGTTGACCTGGCGGATGTAGTTGGCGCTGACGATGTAGGAATTGCACCCCTCGAGGACCACGCTCGAGAACAGGGTCCAGAACACCAGTCCGTCGGCCACCATCGGAAGGTATTCGCCCAGCGGCCGGCCGAGCAGCGTGCCGTAGACCAGCCCCAAGGTGCCCACCAGCACACCCATGCTGATGGTCAGCCAGAAGGGGCCCAGCTTGGAGCGCGCGTAGCGCTGGCGGATTTCCAGCCAGCCCAGCAGGGTCCACAGGCGCCACGAGCGCAGGCTCGCGAACAGGTCGTTGATCGCAATTCCCATCAAGTTCGTTCCGGGGATGCCGGCAGTGTCGAGAAGGTCAGTAGGCGTTCTTGTTCGCCAGACCCTTGAACAGGGTCAGCGCGAGGATCTTCAGGTCCAGCCACAGGGACCAGCGCTGGATGTAGGCAAGATCGTATTCGACGCGGCGCTGCATCTTCTCGCAGGTATCGGTCTCGCCGCGATAGCCGTTGATCTGCGCGTAGCCGGTGATGCCGGGCTTGACCTTGTGGCGCACGGCGTAGCTGGGCACCTGGTCGAGGTACAGGCGGTGATGCTCGACGGCGTGGGGGCGCGGGCCCACCAGGGACATGCGCCCCTGCAGCACGTTGATCAGTTGGGGCAATTCGTCCAGGCTGCTGCGCCGCAGGAAGCGCCCGATGGGCGTGATCCGCGGATCCTCGCGCGTGGCCTGCTGCAGTTGCCCGTCGCCTTCGGGAGCATGCAGGCGCATGCTGCGAAACTTGTAGATCGTGAACTCGCGCCCCGACCAGCCGACGCGGCGCTGGCGGAACAGCACCGGGCCCTCGGAGCTGAGTTTCACGGCGATGGCGATCACCAGCATCAGGGGCAGCACGGGCACCAGGAACAGGATGCCCAGCAGCAGGTCCTCGCTGCGCTTGAGCAGGCGGTTGAGCCCCTCCATGGGCGACACCGACAGGTCCAGCATGGTCACGCCGCCGATCTCGCTGACGGCATGGTTGAGCAGTTCGTAGTCGTACAGGTCGGGCACGTAGCGGATGTTCGGGGTGCTGTGGTGCAGCACGCGGAACACCCAGCGCAGGTGCGCTTCCTCGCGCAGCGGCACCGCCACCCACACTTCGTCGACCTGGGAACGCTCGGCGTAGGGCTCGAAATCGGCGAGCCGGCCGATGGTTTCGAGTCCCTCCACCTGCGGCGCTTCGTGCACGCCGAACCAGGAAACCACCTTGAAACCCAGGCTTCCGCGAGCGCCCACGTTGTCCCACAGGCGCTGCGCGGCCTCCCCGTCGCCGACGAGGCACACGGTGCGTACGTTGTAGCCCTTGCGCCGCGCCCAGCGCAGGCCGAAGCGCAGGGCCACGCGGCTGAGCGCGAGGATCGCGGCGGCCAGGCCGAACCAGTTGGCCACCCACAGGCGCGAGTAGTAGGCGCCGAGCTTGAGCGCGAACAGCAGGCCGGCGAGGATCAGGAAGGTGGCCGCCCAGCCCAGCCAGAGCCGGCCGATCTCGCGCGCGATGCTGCCGGTACGCCAGGAGCCGTACAGCCCGAGTTCGACGAAGGCGAAGTTGGCCAGCAGCAGGGCGATGACCACGCCCAGCGCCTCGGCCTGGGACAGCTCCAGGGAGCCGAAGCGAAACCACGCCGCGGCGAAGGCCGAAGCCAGGATCACCACGGCATCGGCCAGACGCTGCAGCAGGATGAACCCGCTGGCGTACTGCTTCAGGCGGCCGCGTTGATCGAGCATCGGGCAGGGTCCTTGGGGGGGCGATTGGCGCGGCGGGCTTCGCACGCGGCTGCAGGCCCGCAAATTGCAACCCGCAAGCATAACGCCTTGTTCGGGAAAATCCCAAAAATCCCCCACCGGATCCGGGCGATGCTCGGGCCCCACTCTACTCGCAAAAACCCTCGCCCAGGGCGCCTGAGGCGCCCCGCCCGCTCAGCTCTGCGGCGCCGTCCACGGCGGCGGCGTGACGCTGAACAGCAGGTCCGGCGCCCGCCAGCCGCGGGGCGGGCGCCCCAGGCTGAGCGAGCCGGAGTGGCCCAGCAGGCACACGCCCTGGCGCACGAACACCGGATCGGGGCTGGCGCGCTGGCGCACCCAGGTGCCGTTACGGCTGATGTCGGCGATCATGTAACTGCCGTTTCGCCAGACGATTACTGCGTGCTGACGCGAGATTGCCGGATTATCCACGGCGATGTCGGCATGGGCGTCGCGGCCCAGGCGGATCGGCCGGTCGGGCGTGAAACTCAGGTGCAGGCGCCCGTCCGGGCTGCGCAGGTTCAACCACAGCGCCGGCGCGGCCTCGGGCTGGGGTTCGGAAGGCTCCTGCTCGAAAGCCCAGGCCTTGCCCACGTGGGAAAACCCGATGGGCGGCAGCGTGGCGCGCGCGCGCAGCGCGAGCTGCGGCGGCAGGGCCGCCACCACCCCCTGGTCGAGCAGGGTTTCGCCGCCCTGCGCCGCGGCCGCCAGTGAGGAAGCGCGCAGCAGGGTCTCGCCCTCGAAGTGCGGCGGGCGGCACAGCACGGCCCCGCTGCTCAGGCCCATGTCCAGCGGCATCTGGAAGCCGGGGTCGACGTCCAGGCACCAGGTGCGCAATTCCTGGCGCAGTGCGCCGGCCGCCTCCAGCGCCTGCTCGGGTTTCTCGAACAGCGCCAGCAGCGAGGTGCTGTCCGAACGCACCACCAGGCCGCCACGGGCCGAGGCGCGGTGCGAAAGCCGGTTGATGGTGTGTTCCAGGAACTGGCGCGCACGGGACTCCCCGAGGCTGACGAACAGCTCGTGGGTGCCCGCCAGGGCGGCGTGCAGGGCCACCAGGTTGGAAGGGGGCTGCAGGCCGAGCCAACGTCGCAGCATGGCCTCAGGCTCCGTCGGCGGGGGATGCGGGGCCGGCGCCCGCGGCCGGCACGGGGGCCTGCGCCGGGTGCTGCGGGCTCAGCACGCTGATCCAGCAGGCCTGGCCTCCGTCCTCGGGTCGGTTGCCCGGGCGGCAGCCGAGCAGCAGGTATTCGCGGCCATGGGCATGGCCGTGCCCGTGGGCCGCGTGCTCCTCGCGATGCGCGTCGCCGCCCACGAGGAAGACCTGGCCCGGCTGCAGGGGCTCGGACGTGACCACGCTGATGCTGCCGTCGGCCTGCTCGGCCACCTGCATGACCAGCAGGTCGTCGGCGCCGGCGGCGCCGGCCTGGCGCAGCGTGACGGGGCGCGGCCGGAAACTCCCGCGCGGATCCAGCAGCAAGGCCTCGACCTGGATGCGCAGGCTCAGCGGGTCGCGCCCGGGCACGGCGCTGCCCGAAGCGGCGCCTGCCGTTCCCGCCGGCGAGCGGATGGTGCTGTTTTTCATCGCCCAGCGGCCCTTGGCTCGTTGGATCCGTGATGGTTCATCGCGCGCGCCGCCTCTCGGCGATGCTCCCCCCTTGGCCTCACGGTGACACCCGATTGCGGCCGCCGCGCTTGGCTTCGTAAAGCGCGCGGTCGGCACGCTCCAGCAGGTCGGCGCTGCGCCGGTCCTCGGGCAGCGCATGGGCACAGCCGATGCTCACCGTCAGTCGCAGGCTCGATTCTGCATGAATGTGAAACGCGGTGGCCTCGACGGCCTGGCGGATGCGCTCGGCTAGGTGCCGCGCGCCGCCGGCGTCCGCCCCCTGCAGCATGAGCAGGAATTCCTCGCCGCCCAGGCGGCCGAACTGGTCCTCGCCGCGGCGCGAGCCGTGCACCGTGGCGACGAACTGGCGCAGCACCAGGTCGCCGGCGGCGTGGCCGTGGGTATCGTTGATCTGCTTGAAGTGGTCCAGGTCCAGCAGCAGCACGGCCAGCGAGGACTGGGTGCGCCGGTCGCGCCGGCGCTCGAGTTCCTCGTCCAGCAGTTCCAGGATGCGGCGGCGCCCGTACAGGCCGGTGAGGTGGTCGCGGGTGGCCAGGCGTTCGAGCTCACGTTCCATGGCTTTGCGCTCGGAGATGTCGCGCCAGATGCCTTCGACCCCTGCGTACTGTCCGCGCTCGTCGCGCAGGGCCTGGGTACTGATGGAAATGTCGATGATCACGCCGTCCTTGCGGCGCATGCGTCCGGGGAAGTCGCGCACGAAACCGTGTTCGCGGATGGCCGCGACCAGCGCGTCGCGCTCGGCGGGGTCGGGGTAGAAGGCGGCGGCCGGCAGGCCGATGATCTCCTCGGCGCTGTAGCCGAGCACGTTCTTCACCGCGGGACAGACGTAGCGCGTGATGCCCTGCGCGTCGGTGCGGTAGAACACGTCCTGCATGGTGTCCATGATGCGCCGGAAGTCCTCGTCGGTGCGGCGCAGGCGCTGCTCCATGGCGGCGCGCTCGGTCATGTCCAGGCAGGTGGCAAGCACGCCATGCTCGCCATCGCAGTCGACCGGGGCGCTGGTCATCACCAGCGTGAGTTCGTGGCCCTTGCAGTCGAACACGCGCACGCTGGTGGGCGGGTTGACGCCCTCGCCCGCCTCGGCGCGGCGCAGGCGCGCGAGCACGCGGTGGGCGTCCAGCGGATGCGCGAAATCCTGCACGCTGCGCCCGAGCAGTTCGCCCGCGGACCCGGCATTGAGCAGGCCGACCGCCGCGGCATTGACGTAGCGCAGGCGCTCGCCCACCACCACCAGCACGGGAGCCGCGAGCGCGTCGATCCATGCGGCCTGCGCGGGCAGCATGGAGGGAATCGGCTTGGGGCTGGACATGGCGGACAAAGGCTGGGGCGTGGCGGCGGAAACCGAGGATTCGAGTGTAAAGGGGCCCCGTGGCGCCACGCGTGACGGAATTCACGCTGCGGCGCGAATTCGGCGTGAGCGCGACGCCGCGCGGATGCCTCTCGCGGGGCGGGTACCGTGTCGGGTACGCTGTACGGTCATGACATCGCCCGCCCCCCGGACCCTGCTCGACGACGGCCCCATGCGCCGGCACAGCCTGCTGCCCTTCGCGGCGGTGCTGCTCACGCTGGTGTTGATCACGAGCTGGTTCCTGGTGGCGTCGTGGACCGAGCAGATGCGCAATCGGCGCGCGGAACTCGCGGAAACCGCGCAGATCGTGCAGGTGGCCGTGCAGAACCACCTGAACCGCTACTCGCGCGGCCTGGCCTTCCTGGCCGCGCAGATCCGCTCGCGCGGCTGGCTCGGGCATGGGGACGACGACCTGGCGCAGGCCTTGCGGGATTTCCGGAGCACGGAACCGAGCGTGGCCGAATTGACGGTGGTGGACTGGGACGGCAGCGCGCCCGCGGATCTGCGGGAGGTGCAGGCGCTGGCCCGCGCCCATCCGGGTTCCCTGCAGGTAGGGCGCCCCCTGCTCAGCGGCCCGGCACGCCGCGCGCTGGTGCCCATCGCCTGGGCCCAGGCGCCGGCCGGCGGGCATGCCGGCTTCATGGTGCTGGGCGCGCTGGACCAGAAGGCGGAAAACGCGATGTACCGTTCGTTGGTGCAGGAGGGGGCGAACCCCCATCTGACCTTCGGGGTGCTCGAGTCCGACGGCTACCTGCTGGGGCGCTGGCCCCTGCCGCAGGCCGAGGACCTCAAGGCCTTCTACACCGAGCGCCGCACGGGCCTGATCATGCAGGCGCTGCAGCACAACCCGGGACGGCACTGGATGCCGGCCGAGGGCACGGCCAACGCCGACCCCAGCGGGCGCGTCTACGTGGGCGCGCTGCACCGGCTGGACGGCTACTCCCTGGTGGCCTTCGTGGTGACTCCGCGCAGCGCGGTGGTGGCCGACTGGTGGAGCCGCGCGCGCCTGCCGCTGGCCGGCGCGCTGCTGCTGGCGCTGATGGTGGGGGTGCTGCTGCGGCGCGACCTGCTGCTGCAGCGCGACTGGCTGGGGCGCCTGCGCCTGCTGCTGCGCAGCAGCGAGCAGGCGCGCGACGAGCAGCGCAGGGACGCCGGCCTGTTCGCGCAGATCCTGGACAACCTTCCCGGCGGGCTGATCGTGTTCAACGCCGCGGGGCTGGTGCAGTACTGCAGCGCGGGCTTCGTGCGCATGACCGGCATCACCGTGCCGCCGCGCGAACTCCTGGGCAAGCCCTGGCGCGCCGTGTGGGCGTTGATCGAGCACATGCATGCCGGCGGGCGCAATTCCCTGAACCAGGTGAAGATCCTGTTCAACGAACACCAGCCGGCGGTGGACGAGGTGTGGCTCAAGGACGGGCGGATTTTTCTGCGGCATTACACGCCGCTGCAGGGCACCGATCAGGAATCGGCGGGTGCGCTGTGGACCATCCAGGACGTGACCGAGCGCAAGCTGCAGGAGCAGCAGATCCGCGAACTGGCCGAACGCGACTCGCTGACCGGGCTGAGCAACCGCGGCGCCTTCGAGAAACTCCTGGCCGAGACCCTGGAGCGGCGCGACGACGTGGCGCTGGGCATCGCCGACCTGGATGACTTCAAGGCCATCAACGACCGCTTCGGCCACGCCGCCGGCGACGCGCTGCTGGTGGAGGTGGCGGCGCGTCTGCGCGGGGCGCTGCGCCTGTCGCCGCAATCGCGCCAGGGGCGCGACAGCGACATCCTGGCGCGCATCGGCGGCGACGAGTTCGCGCTGCTGCTGCCGGTGGGCAAGGACCCGCGGCGCGCGCAGCGCATCGCCGAGCGCGTGATGGCGGCGCTGCGCCCGCCCATCGAGATCGAGGGCCAGATGCTGTCGGCGCGCCTGTCGCTGGGCCTGGCGCTGCGCATCGGCAACGAGGACGCGCAGACCCTGATGCGCCAGGCGGACATCGCGCTGTACGCGGCGAAGGCTCGCGGACGCAACCAGGCCTGCCTGTTCGACCAGCACATGCAGGCCGAGGTGGAGGCACGCCAGGGCTGGCTCAGCGCCATCGAGCGCGCGCTGGAACAGGGCCGGCTGCAGATGCACGTGCAGCCCATCCTGAGCGTGCCGCGCCAGCGCAACGGCCTGCCCGCGGTGAACCAGGTGGAAGGCCTTCTGCGCCTGCTGGACGAGGACGGGCGGCTGCACAACGCCGGCAAGTTCGAGCATGTGCTCGACGAGCCGCGCGTGGCCGTACCGGTGGGGCGCTGGGTGCTGGAGCAGGCGGCGCATTGGATCGAGCGCTGGCGCGCCCGCGGCGTCGAGCTGGGCATGAGCGTGAACATCAGCCCGCGGCATTTCCTGGGTCCGCATTTTCTCGACGACTTGCGCGAACTGCTGGGGCGCCACCCGCGCATGCGCCCCGGCAGTCTCACGCTGGAACTCACCGAGCACGGCGCGCTGCTGGACGGCGACGCCACGCGCCGGCGCGTGGAGGAATGCCACGGGCTGGGAGTGCAGGTCAGCCTGGACGACTTCGGCACCGGCAGCGCCTCGCTGACCCATCTGCAGGCCCTGGCCGTGTCCACCCTGAAAATCGAGCGACGCTTCGTCAAGGACCTGATGCACGACGCGCGCGACCTGAGCATCGCCTACGGCATCCTGCGCACCGCGCAGCTCATGGGGGTGCGGGTGGTGGCCGAGGGCGTGGAAACCCCCGAGCTCGCGCGCGTGCTGGTGGCCATGGGCTGCCAGCACCTGCAGGGCTACGCCGTGGCGCGCCCGATGCCGGCGGCGCAGCTGCTGGAGTGGCTCGCCGACTGGCCGCAGCGCCTGGCCTGGAGCGCCGACCTGGGCAAGCCCGGCGGCCTCGGCCCCGACGGCATCGAGGCCATCGTCTCGGTGGGCACGATGCTGCGCCAGCTGATGCAGGGCGCGCTGGACGCCGAAACCGAGGCCCTGCTGCGCCAGCCCGACGCCGCGATGCGCTGCCCCATCGGCCAGTGGTGCCAGCACCATGCCGGGCGCTGGCGCCACCAGGCCCGCTTCGAGGATCTGGTGCAACGCCAGTCCGAGTTGTACGCACTGGTGCGGCGCTGGCTGGACGAGCCGCTGGCGCGCCCGGCACTGGAAGTGGAATTGCACATGGCCAGCGACGAACTGCGCGAACGCTTCTGGGCCCTGACCCTGCAGGGATCACCCGGCGGCGTGTTCGTGCTGCAGCCGCCCGAAGCCACCTGAAGGAGCCCTCGCCCATGCAGACCTGCGCCATCGTCACCGGACACTCCCGCGGCCTGGGAGCCGCGATCCTGCGGGAGCTGCTGGGCCGCGGCATCGCCACGCTGGGGCTGGCGCGCGGCGCCTCGCGCACGCCCGTGGAGGCGCCGGCCGGGCTGTTCGAGGAACGCACGCTGGACCTGAGCGACCCCACGGCGCTGCGCGCCTGGCTGGCCGGGCCGCAACTGGCGAACTGGGTGCTGGGGCGCCAGCGGGTGCTGCTGGTGAACAACGCGGGCACGCTGGAACCCATGGGGCCGCTGCCCACGCAGGACCTGGCGGCGGTGGCCGACGCGGTGAACCTGAACGTGGGCGCTCCGCTGAT
Organism: Thiomonas sp. FB-6; assembly: GCF_000377645.1. Classification (GTDB taxonomy): domain Bacteria; phylum Pseudomonadota; class Gammaproteobacteria; order Burkholderiales; family Burkholderiaceae_C; genus Thiomonas_A. The sequence goes on from NZ_KB898502.1 coordinate 32,878, forward strand.
GCTCAGCGCGGCGCTGTGCGCGGTGGACGGCGCGGACCAGGAACAGCGCATCGTGCACGTATCCAGCGGCGCCGCGCGCAGCCCCTACCCCGGATGGAGCATCTACTGCGCCACCAAGGCGGCGCTGGATCAGCACGCCCGCGCGGCCGCGCTGGACGCCACGCCGGGGCTGCGCATCTGCTCGCTGGCGCCGGGCGTGGTCGACACCTCCATGCAGGCGGCGCTGCGCAAGGTGGACCCCGCGCGTTTCCCGATGCGCGAACGCTTCGAGAAGCTGCAGCGCGAAGGCCAGCTGAGCAGCCCCGAGGACTGCGCGCGCCGCCTGGTGGACTACCTGCTCAGCGAGGGTTTCGGGCGGGACCCGGTGGCCGACCTGCGCAGCCTGGCGAGCGCAGCCTGAGCGCCGCCGGGCGCGGGGCTCAGGCCGCCGCCTGCGCGGTGGCCGTGTAGCCGGCGCGGCGCACCGCGTCCACCAGAGCCTCCTTCGGCGCGTCGCCGCGCACTTCGGCGGCAGCCGCGTCGAGGCTGACCTGCGCCGACTCGACGCCGGGCACTGCCAGCAGCGCCTTGGTGACGCTGCCCACGCAATGCTGGCAGCTCATGCCCTCGATGGACAGGGTGGTGGATGGGCTCATGGTGGAACTCCTCTCAGAGGGATGGGAAACCGTGGGCGTGGGCGTCGGGGTCGGCACGCGCGTGGGCGCGGGCTCCGGGGCCGGCGGCGCCGTGGCGGCAGCCGGCGCGCTCCAGGCGCGCAGGCCCCGCAGGCGCAGGCTGTTGCCCAGCACGAAAACGGAGGACAGGCCCATGGCGATGCCGGCCAGCATCGGGCTCATGAACAGGCCCCAGGGCGCGCCGGCTCCGGCCGCCACGGGAATCAGCAGCACGTTGTAGCCGAAGGCCCAGAACAGGTTGCCGCGGATCGTGGCCATGGTGCGCGACGCGGCCCGCAGCGCGGCCACCAGCGCGCCGAGGTCGCCGCGGGTGAGGGTGACGTCGGCGGCCTGCATGGCGATGTCGGTGCCGCTGGCCAGGGCCATGCCCACGTCGGCCTGCGCCAGCGCCGGCGCGTCGTTGATGCCGTCGCCGACGAACAGCACCTTGCGGCCCTGCGCCTGCAGCGCGCGCACCACGTCGGCCTTGCCCTGCGGCAGCACCTCCGCGTGCACGGAGTCGATGCCCACGATGCGCGCCAGGGCCTGCGCCGCGCGGGTCGAATCGCCACTGACCATGTGCACCGCCAGGCCCAGCTCGCGCAGCCCGGCCACCACGGCGGCGGACTCGGGGCGCGGCGGATCGGACACCGCGAGCACGCCCAGGGCCTGCGTGTCGCGCGCCGCGTACACCACCGTGGCGCCCTGTTCCAGCAGGCCGGTGGCGGCGTCGTCCAGCGCGCGCGGGTCCACGCCCAGTTGTTCCAGGTAGCGCCGCGTGCCCAGCGCGATCATGGCGCCGTCCACCCGGGCGCGCGCGCCGAAGCCGGCGCGGGCTTCGAATTGCGTCACCTCCGGCCAGGCCAGGCCGCGCTCGCGCGCGGCGGCCACCACCGCGAGGCCCAGCGGGTGCTCGGAGCCCGATTCCACCGCGGCCGCCACGCGCAGCAGATCCTGTTCGCCGACGCCTTCGCCCGGACGCAGGGCGGTGAGCCGGGGCTGGCCGCGCGTGAGCGTGCCGGTCTTGTCCAGCAGCACGGTGTCCACGTGCGACAGCGCCTCCAGCGCCTCGCCCTTGCGAAACAGCACGCCGAGTTCGGCGGCGCGGCCGGTGCCCACCATGATGGCCGCGGGCGTGGCCAGCCCCATCGCGCAGGGGCAGGCCACCACCAGCACGGCCACCGCCGCGAGCAGCGCGTGGCTCAGCGCCGGAGCCGGTGCCAGCAGCATCCACGCGCCGAAACTCAGCAGGGCCACCAGCAGCACGGCCGGCGTGAACACGCGCACCACGCGGTCGGCCAGGCCCTGGATGGGCAGCTTGCCGCCCTGCGCCTGCTCCACCAGGCGGATGATCTGCGCCAGCATGGTGTCGGCGCCCACCGAGGTGGCGCGCACCACCAGCAGGCCCTGCTGGTTCACCGTGCCCGCGCGCACCGGGCTGCCGGGCTGCTTGTCCACCGGCATGGGCTCGCCGCTGAGCATGGATTCGTCGACGTGCGATGCGCCTTCCAGCACCTCGCCGTCCACCGGCAGGCGCTCGCCCGGGCGCACCACCACCTCGTCGCCGGGGCGCACCTGGCCGATGGGGACGTCGCGCTGTTCGCCGTCCACGCGCACCCGCGCGTCGCGCGCCTGCAGGCGCGCCAGCGAGCGGATGGCCTGGGAGGCGCGGCCCTTGGCCAGTTCCTCCAGGTACTTGCCGAACAGCACCGCGGCGATCACCACCGCCGCCGAGTCGAAATACACATGCCGCGAATGCGCCGGAAACCAGCCCGGCACCAGCAACACCACCATGCTGTACAGCCAGGACACGCCGGCGCCGGTGGCGACCAGGGAGTTCATATCCGGCGCCAGGTGGCGCCATGCCGTCCAGCCGCTGCGGAAGAACCTGCGCCCGGGCCCGGCCACCACCACCGTGGCCAGCACGGCCTGCAGCCAGTCGCTCGCCGAGCGGCCGCCCGGCAGGGGCAGCAGGCTGTCCAGCGCATGCGCGAAGCCCGGAAACAGCATGCCGCCCATGGCGATGGCCGCCACCGCGGCGCCGAGCGCGGCGGCCAGCCAGGCGTCGCGCCGCATGGAACGCAACTGTGCCTGCTTGTGCACATCGGCGTCGGCGGCGGCACGGGCGGCGTCGGCATCGCGCAGCCGCGCGCCGTAGCCGGCCTCGGCCACGGCATCGAGCATCGCCTGCGCCTGCACGCTGGCGGGAAGGTAGCGCACCGAGGCCGTCTCGGCGGCCAGGTTGACCTCGGCACCGAGCACGCCCGGCACGCCGCGCAGCGCGCGCTCGACCCGGCCCACGCAGGAGGCGCAGGTCATGCCCTGCACGTCCAGCATGAGCTCGGCGGTGCGCGCGGAATAGCCGCTGGCGTCGACCGCGTGGACCAGCGCTGCGGCGTCGAGGCGAGAGGGGTCGAAGCGCACCTGCGCGCGCTCGGTCGCCAGGTTCACGCTGGCCTGCACCCCGGGCAGCGCGTTGAGCGCGGATTCCACGCGGGAACTGCAGGAGGCGCAAGTCATGCCCTCCACGTCCAGCGCGAGTTCGCAACTGGGGCCGGCGGCGGGCGCCTCGCGGCTGGGGACGGCGGGTGCGTTCATGACGGTTCCTCCTCGGAACACAGCGCGGCGAGGATGGGGCACTCGCCCAGCGCGCCGTGCCCCGGGCAGGCCTGGACCAGTTGCTCCAGGCCCCCGCGCAGGCGTTGCAGGTCGGCCATGCGCTGTTCGATCTGGCGCAGGCGCTGCTCGGCGACGGCGCGCACCTGCGCCATGTCGCCCTCGCCCTGGCGATGCAGGTCCAGCAACTGGCGGATCTCCGGCAGGGAGAACCCCAGCGTCTGGGCACGCCGGATGAAGCGCAGGCGCTGCAGGGCCTGGGCGCCGTACAGGCGGTAATTGGACGGACTGCGCCGGCTGGGTTCGATCAGCCCCAGGCGCTCGTAGTGGCGCAGGGTCTCGGTGGCCAGCTCGGCGCGCTGGGCCAATTGGCCGATGGTGAAGTCGTTTCGGGCATCCATGGGAGAAAGTTTACAGCCGGTTGTAAGCTTGAATCCTTGAGCTGGCGCAAATCCCTGCCACGAACATGGCATACTGCGCCTTGGGAACCCGTGGATTCCCGTAGGGCCCATGCCCGCCCCACGCCCGCCTCGATCCGCCCCGACGTCCGCCCGCCGCCCTCCCCGCTCCCATGACCCTGCACACCTGGTTGCTCTACGTCCTCACCGTTTGTGTGATTTCCGCGATTCCCGGCCCGAACATGCTGCTGGTGATGAGCCACGGCGCGCGCCACGGCCTGCGCCGCTCCACGGCGACCATGGCCGGCTGTCTGTGCGCGCTGTTGTTGATGATGGGTGTTTCCGCAGCGGGCCTGGGGGTGTTCCTCAAGGCCTGGCCCACGCTGTTCGACGGGCTGCGTCTGGCCGGCGCCACGTACCTGGTGTGGCTGGGCGTGCGCACCTGGCGCAGCGCGCGTCATGCCAGCGAGCAGCCGGCCGACCAGGCGCCGCAGCAGGCTTTCGCGCTGCCGCAGCGCAGCCAGTGGGCCCTGTTCCGCAACGGTTTCGCGGTGGCCAGCAGCAACCCCAAGGCCATCCTGTTCGCCGCCGCCTTGCTGCCGCAGTTCATCGACCCCACGGCGCGCGCACTGCCGCAGTTCACAACCCTGCTGGGCAGCTTCGCGGTGATCGAACTGAGCTGGTACCTGGTCTACGCCGGCAGCGGGGCCCAGCTCGGCCGCTGGCTGCGCCGCGCCAGCGTGGCCCGCGCCTTCGCCCGGGTCACCGGCGGTCTGTTCGTCGGTTTCGGCGCCGCGATGGCGCTGCTGCACGAGTAGCCCTCACGGGCAGGCGCCCGCAGTGCCTGCCCGATGTCAGGCCAGGGCCACCGAAGCTGCCGTGGCGCCCGGCACCGCCACGCGGAACTTCACCCCTTCCAGCAGCCGGTCCCACAGTTCCACCGCCTGCTCCTCGCTGATCGCGCTGGTGCGCGCATCGCCTACCCGGTTGTTCTCCACCCGCGTCATCAGGCTGATGTCCAGATGCGCCGG
>NZ_KB898503.1 GCF_000377645.1 Thiomonas sp. FB-6
GCCAGCGCGACCTCGTTGACCATGGGCGCCGACACCAGGAAGGAGAAGGTCACGCCCAGCGGTACGCCGGCGGTGAGAAAGCCGATGAACAGCGGCACCGCCGAGCAGGAGCAGAAGGGCGTGACGATGCCCAGCGCCGCCGCCAGCACGTTGCCGGCGCCCTGGCGCCTGCCGGCCAGCAACGCGCGGGTCTTCTCAGGCGTGAAAAAGCTCTGCAGCACGCCGACCGCGAACACGATCAGGGCCAGCAGCATGAGCACCTTGGGCACCTCGAACACCAGGAAGGCCAGCGCGGAGTACAGGTGACTGGTCGGTGCGATCCGGGCCACTCCCGCGACCCAGTGCGTGAAGGCGGCGGTGGCAGGCTCCAGCGCCCAGTACAGCGGGAACCAGGCGCCGACATACAGCAGCGCCGGCAGCCAGGCACGCCAGACGGGGATCGAGGAGCCGCGTACGGGCGATGCGGCGACAGGGACGGGCGCAGGATCGGGTGCGAGGGAAGCGGGGGTGTTCATCGTGGCCTCGGGACAGGAACTCTCTGTCCTTGAAGACGAACAAGGGCCGAAAAGGATGCAGCCTCCTTCGAGGCCCCCGATCAAGCCCCGGCCGAGGAGCAGGCCAGGGCCGCTCCGCGGGCTTCGGTCAGGCGCCGTCCGCCCCGGCGTGGCAGCGCGCGCTGCCGTGGTGGTCGAAGCGCACGCCGCAGCGCTGGACCAGGGTGTCGCGCAGGCGCTTGCGCGCGCGCAGCAGGCGCGCCTTGGCCGCCGGCAGGCTCAGTCCGGCGGATTCGGCGTAGGCCCGCACGGTCAGCCCGTCGAGATCGCAACGCTGCACGATGTCGCGGTCCCGCTCACCGAGCAAGGGCAGGTTGCAGACATGAGCAAGAGGACGCGCCGCAACCACTCACCGGGGTTGAAGGCCAAAGTGGCCTTGGCGGCGATGAAGGACGACAAGACGATGGCCGAGGTCGCCCAGCAGTTCAAAGTCACCCCACGCGGGTCAGCGAGCGGCGCCGGCAAATGCTGGAGCGTGCCGTCGACGTGTTCGGCTCGCGCGGTGCACCGACACCCTGCCGCGGCTCCCCAGCTCAGTCGGCGGAGAGCGCCGATTCACGGATCGCCTCGAGCAAGGCTGGACGTTTCGAAAGATCTGCAGTCACGTGGTCGAAAGCAGTGCTCCCCAATGGAAGGCGGAATGGCGCTTCCTGAAGGTCGGCGGCGGCGATCATCGCTTCGACCGTGCGCCCGGCTTCACCCCTTATCGCGAAGCTTCCGCCGGTAAGCTCGCGCCGGATGACTCCGACGGGCGTGTGTTCATAGACCTCCATGGGCGGGGGGGAAACCACGTTGGCGCCGAAACGGGTTGCGGTCGGACCGGGTTCTGCGATCATGAAGTCGATCCCGAAGGGGGCGACCTCCTGGGCAACGGCCTCGATGAAGCCCTCGATGCCCCATTTGGTTGCGTGATAAAGGCTGAAGCTGGGGTACGCGACCTGACCGCCCTCCGACCCGATGCATCCGGCAGCGCCTGCCGAGCGGGGAGCCCTATCGCTGGGAGTTCGCCAGGCACGGGGAGGAGATCGCCGTCGATCCTCCAGGAGTCCTGACGCTGGACGACAACGATCTCATGGTCGAAGCCGCCGTCGACGGGCTCGGCATAGTGAAATTCGGTTCGACCCCAACATTCGTTGGGTGAACGGACAGCGCGTGGAGGCTTCGGGGGGAATGTTCCTGTAACTTCGGTGACGCCTCGAAGCGAGGGCCCGGCAGCCGCGGGCGCTGGGCCCTTGCTTGGGCGCGCGGCCTGCCGGTGGCCAGCTTGCCGGCGTATCCGTCGCGATGAGCAGGGCCGTGAAGGGTTCATTCGAACAGGCCATGGACCAGCAATGCTACCCGCGCGAGCCGGGTGCCGTGCTTGATCCGTCCCGAGCTCTCGAGCTGTGCCAGCCCATGAAGGGCCGCCCAGAACGTCTCGGTCGCCACGTCGACATCGCGGCACGACGGCGGCACGACAGCGGCGAGGACCTGGAAAGCCTCTCTCAGTTCCGATGGGGTGTCGGCTTCAGCGAACTGCAAGTCGGTCGACATCGTGAACATGGCTTCGTAAAGGGCTGGATGGTCACGAGCGAAGTCGAGGTATGCGATGGCAACGTCTTCGCGTGCATGACGTGAATCGGTCGGTCCCTGCGCGGCGTGTTGAAGGACCTTTTTGATTTCCCGAAAGCCTTCGAGCGCCACGGCGCCGACGATCGCGTCCCTGTTCTTGAAGTGGGAATAGAGCACGGGCTGGGTGTACTCGATCTCGTCGGCCAGGCGACGAACAGTGACGGCACTCCATCCCTCGGCCTCCGCGATCTGCCGGGCCGCCGAGGTAATGCGCCGTTCGCGCGCTTCCCGTTCCCTGTTCTTGCGTTCGGCAACACCCATTGCGGATTCCCTCGAAAGCTCACACGAGTTGGAATGATATCGCCGCTTGTTGATCTAGCGATGCTAGATTATGATACTAGCGCTGCTAGAAGATCTTGCGATGATGCGATCTCGAGACAGGCAGTGCTCCGATCCGATGAACCCAGACCGCCCAAGGACTACCTCCATGAACAGCGCTGTTTCCTTCGCCCTCGTGAAGCTCGGCCACCTCTTCGCCGAGATCATGTCCAGCCACGACGTGTCGCGCCTGGACGAGATCAAGGCCGCCAACTACGTGAACCACAACGCCTTCGCCGAGCCAGGACTGGAAGGTTCCAAGAAGGTACTCGCAGCCATCATCGCGGGCGTTCCCGACCTCAAGGTCACCGCGGAGGATGTCTTCGTCTCGGCAGACGGCTCCCGCGTGGTCGGTCGCTATCGTTACGAAGGCACCCACGCGGGCAACCTTCTCGGCTACCCCGCCACGGGCAGGCCCTTCCTCATGCGCTCCATCGACATCTGGCGGGTCGAACATGGTCGCTTCGTCGAGCATTGGGACGAGCTCAACACCCTCGATGTGTTCGTCCAGATCGGCGCCGTCCAGCCTCCCGGGCAGCCTGCCTGACTCGACAGGGGCGAGAAGCTGACCGAAGACGCTCCGGCCTTCCATCTCGGCAGGGCGGGACATCGGGCGGGGTCACCGCAAGTCGTTCCCTTCGAATAGATCCACGCGTGGCCGGCGCGCATGTTGCGCCATGGCGTGCACGGCGACCAAGGCCGCGGCAAATCCTGACGCCGCGCCGACGCCGAGCGCCCAGCGCGGGCCCAGGTGGTTGGCCACCCAACCCACCAGCGGTGCTCCGATCGGCGTGGCGCCGAGCGCGACGGCCACGCGCAGAGCCATCACCCGTCCCCGCATGGCCGGCTCGCTCGTGAGCTGCATCAGGCTGTTGGTCGCGTTGGTGAAGATCAGGGTAGCAGCACCGATGACCACCAACGCGCCCGCGAACGACCAGTAGCCCGGAGCAATGGCGGCCAGTGTGCAGCCGATTCCGAACATCGCCACTCCGATCGACAGGGACATGAACCGTGGCCGATCACGGCCGGCGGAAAGCAGCGCCCCGGAAATGGTCCCGATGGCCATGATCGACGAAAGGAGGCCGAAGCCACGTGCGTCCGTGTGGAAGACACCGACAGCCATGGTGGAGATGAAAATCGGAAAATTCAGGCCGAAGGTGCCGATCAGGAAGAGCATGACGAGGATCGCCTTGAGGTCGGGCCGGGACCATGCGTAGCGCCATCCCTCCGTGAGGCTGCCCTTGGTCCGGTGCGCTCGTGCGTTCGCTCGCAGAGCGCCGACCCGGAGCAGAAGCAGGGAGCCCAGCACCGCTGCGAAGCTGGCGCCGTTGAGCACGAACGCCCAGCCCGTACCGATCGAGGCGATGACCAGGCCGGCCACCGCCGGGCCGATCATCCGCGCCGCGTTGAACGAAGTGGAGTTGAGCGCGACCGCGTTCGGCAGATCCGCATCGCCGACGAGTTCGGACACGAAGGTCTGACGTACCGGGGCATCGAAGGCCGAAGCGCAGCCCGACAGAAGGGCGAACACGTAGACGTGCCAGAGCTGCACGATGCCGGCAACCGTGAGTAGACCCAGCATCAGCGCCAGGATGCCCATCACCGACTGGGTTGCCATCAGGAGCCTGCGCTGGTCGTAGTGATCGGCGGCGAATCCCGTCCAGGGCAGCAACAGGAGCTGCGGCCCGAACTGCAGCGCCATGACCACGCCCACGGCCGCCGCGTCGTGATGTGTGAGTTGGGTCAGCACCAGCCAGTCCTGCGCCGTGCGCTGCATCCACGTGCCCACGTTGGAAACCAGCGCGCCGACTGCCCAGACGCGGTAGTTGCCGATTCTCAGCGAACGGAAGACCCCTGCGGGACGAGCCGCACTCACGAATGCTTCTGCCCGTTTCCGCCGTGGAAGCGACCGAAAAGCCGCGCGGAGAGCAAGCCGATGGCCAGGATGCCGAGCGCCAGGGAGGCGGCATCGCTCGCGCTTCTCAGATCGAAATCACCGACGTGGCAGACGAGCACGTAGCCGACGACAAGATTGGCGAAACCCCAGAGCACGTTCACGGTCGATGACGACAACCCCTCGCCCGGCGGTTTCGCGAACGGACTCTGGAACGGCGCGCCCATGACGCCGGCGACGAAGTGGGGCACGGCGTTGGTGCAAAAGGCCCCGCCGAAGAACCAGGACACAAGATGAAGCCATTGCATGGTCAGCCTCCCCTCGTTGCCAGCAGATCGATGATGTCCTGTGCCGTGCCGGTCTCGCCCAGCCTCGGAAAGACGTTCCTGACGCTGTAGTCGTGGGCCTCGGCGCGCGCGTCGGTCATGGCGTCGAGGGCTAATGTGACGTGGAAGCCATGTTCGTAGGCCTGGCGTGCGGTCGACTCGACGCCGGTTCCGGTGGCCACACCGGTCACGACGACCTGGGTCACGCCCAGGGACTTCAGCCTCCTCTCGAGGCCCGTGTCGGTGAACGCGCCCCAGGTCCTCTTGGTCACGACGATGTCGCCAGACTGCTGATCAAGCTCGGGGATGAAATCGGTCCACCCGGCCGGGTACGGTTCGCCGTGGCGCTGCCGCTCGGTGCGGCCGGGCGCTGCCCCGGCAACGTTGACCAGCACCACCGGCAGGCCGCGTTCGCGAAACGCGTCGAGCAGCGCGCGCGAGCGATCCACGATGCCGTCGATGGGATGGATGAAGGAGGAACCGACGATGCCTCTTTGCAGGTCCACGATGATGAGGGCCGTGTTCGGATCGAGCGCGGTGACAGCCATGGAATCTCCTGGGATGGACCGGGAATGGATCAGAACTCGGCGAGCCGCTCAAAAAGTGCGACCGCGGCCATGAGCTGGCCTTGCTCCTGGGGGGAGAGTTGGGCCTGGAGGGCGCGGACCAGCCAGTCCTCCTTGGCGGCCCGGCTCGCCTTGAGGTGTTTGCGGAAGCTGGGGGTCAGCTGGATCAGCGTCTGACGGCCATCGGCCGGGTCCGGCTCGCCGCGGACGGCCCCCATCGCCTCCAGACCGGCGACCGTCACGCGCATGGATTGAGGACGCACGCTTTCTGCCCGGGCGAGGGCGGAGACGGTTACGGGACCGTCGCGATCCAGACGAAGCAGGACCGACTTCTGGGCGGAGGTGAAATCCCCCGGGTGCGCTTGCTCTCGCAGCCGTCGGATCAGTTTGCCCAGGGAAATGCGCAACTCGCCGGCCAGGACGGCCAACTCGGGAGGCTCGGGCGGGTTCCGTTGCTTGGTCATGATGAGATGGTAGCAACTACACAGCCAAACTGTGCAGTTTGGCTGTGTAGTGACGGAGGGCCTGGCTCGCATTCGACGCACGTCGTCGCTGCTCGATAGCGACGATGCGACTCACTCGAAAGCGAAGAAACGCCTTTTGGATCAAGCGCGTGTGTCTATGCGTCTCAAGTGCCGTGCGTCAGGGTTGGGGTCGACTCCGGATCGCTCTGCTCCAGGAAGGCTTCATTCCATCCTCCGCTTTCGAAGCACAGGCTGGACAGCTCAGGGCAGCAGCAGCCTGACCTTCGCGCCCGCGTCGAGCGTGCATCGGGTCGTGACGGATGTGAACTTGGAAACCGCGCGGGACAACCTCGACCAGCCGACTGCCCAAGTCGGGCCGACATTGGGCTATGTTTTGATCGCATTGCACGCGATGGCTGCGCCTTTGCACCACGACCTCATGCGCGACAACACACTGGTTCGCATGCTTCCCGGTCATGGCCCCTGATGTGCCGGAAGCTTCACATGGATTCGAATCTCCAATGACCAAATTTCACCATCGAGCCCACCCTGAAAGTCACCGCACTGAACATATCGGATGGCTGCGCGCCGCCGTTCTGGGTGCCAATGACGGAATCATTTCCACGGCCAGCCTGATTGCCGGCGTGGCTGCGGCCCATGCAAGCCATGCCAGCATCATGACCACGGCCATCGCGGGGCTGGTAGCCGGCGCTATGTCCATGGCTGCCGGCGAGTTCGTGTCGGTCTACTCACAAGCCGATACTGAGAAAGCGGACTTGGCGCGGGAACGTGATGAACTGAAAAACAGTCCGGAATCGGAGCATCGGGAACTAACGGCCATCTACGTCCGGCGTGGTCTGGATCATCGGCTCGCGGATCAGGTCGCCACGCAGCTGATGGCGCATGATGCGCTGGGCGCGCACGCGCGCGATGAACTGGGCATCTCTGAGGCGTTGAGCGCTCGCCCGCTGCAAGCTGCAATGGCGTCCGCTGGGAGTTTCGCCGTGGGTGCGGCCATGCCGCTAGCTGTGGTTCTATTGGCGCCGGAGCAGGGCCTGTTCTATTGGATCGTAGCGACGGCGATTGTCTTCCTGGCCCTGCTTGGCGCTGCCGCCGCGGCCGTGGGCGGCACGTCGCCTTTTAAAAGTGCGCTGCGCGTAGCGTTCTGGGGGATGGTTGCCATGGCGGTGACAGCGGGTGTGGGAGCCGTGTTCGGGACCGCTGTGTAGATGACGATAGTGCTGGGTCAATCTCAAAGCAGCGGTTGCCGCAGGCCAAGCCGCGCGGACAACACTGACGATCTCGCTATGCGAAAGTTCGTCGCTCTGCCGGGGTCGATGTTCGATCTGAGGTCGGGAGTCGGGTTCGCGCGCAGTACCGATGAGACCGTCGAAGGAAACGAGACGCATTGAGGGAAGGGGCGGACCCGAAGGGGACTCGCGCCAGTTGAGCCAGGGCCGGACACAGACCCGGAGCGCCGCCGCGAAGCACCCGCGGCCCGTGCACAATGCTCAGTCGGATCAACGCCCCTCGAAACTCTGTCGTCAGCCCCTCGGGCGCCGGCCCTGCGGTTTCGAGACTTTGTTGTCTCTTTCTACACTTTGTTGTCCGAAACCTCCCTCATTGCGCACCGCTCTCTTCGTTCCGGGTCCCCGCGATTCCGTGAAGAACCTTTTTTTGGGGGAGGCGGGAGACTTCCTTTGAGCTCCAGATGCAATGCACCCTGAAGCAGGGTGGCGGTGTCGTTTGGGTCGAGGTCCGACTCAAGCCGATCCGACGAGCAGACAGGTCTTGCCGAGCTGTCGCCGAGGTATTCGAGAATGCGATGGCTTCGATGATTTTCGTATTGGACGCGACGAACATGCCCTTGCTACCTTGTTCTCAAAACCAGCAAGGAGACAGGACATGCTCGAGACGACGGCTGATCCGCGACGGCGCATCCATGCCACGGACGGCAGGGGAGAAGCAGTGCGCGTTACGCCTGCCATCGTGGCCGCGGTGGCTGCCGGCAACGCAATCGAGTACTTCGACTTCCTCGCCTACGCGATTTTCGCAATCTTCATCGGCAAGGCCTATTTCCCCGCGGACAGCGCGCTGAACAGCCTCCTCGTGTCCCTGGCTGTATTCGGCGTGGGATTCCTCACGCGGCCGATCGGTGGCGCGCTGTTCGGCATCATTGGCGATGTGGTTGGTCGCCGTAGCGCACTCCTATGGACGTTGGGCCTCATCGCACTGGGTTCGCTGGGCATTGCGCTGACTCCCTCTTATGCCAGCATCGGACTACTCGCTCCCATCGTGGTGGTGGCCTGCCGATTGCTGCAAGGGCTGGCCCTTGGCGGTGAAATGGGGCCTTCCAGCGCATTCCTGATCGAAATCGCCCCGCCCCACCGGCGCGGTCTGTATCAAGGATGGCAACTGGCGAGCCAGGGCCTAGGTATCGCGCTGGCTGGGGGCGCGGGGTTAGTGATCAGCGAAATACTGAGCCCCCAGGAATTGCATGCTTGGGGATGGCGCATTCCTTTCGTGCTCAGCGCGCTGCTGGTTCCATTGATGGCGCTGTTGCGCCGTGCGATGCCTGAGACTGCCGTTGCGCATCCGCCTCGCGGTACCGCAAGCGAGTCCTCCGGGCTGGGGGTCGGCGCGGGCATCTTCGCCGCGGCTACGGTGGTCATTGCCGGCGGCGCCGTCACGGCCTACCTGGGGCTCTACATGACAACCTACGCGTTGCACACGCTCAAGATGCCCGTTCAGGTTGCTCTGGCCGCCACGCTCGTGGTTGGCGTCGTGCTTTTCGTCTTCGCCATGCTGGCCGGCGCAATGTGCGATCGCTACGGACGGCGAGCGCTTATGGTCTGGCCGAGACTGCTATCCGTCGTGCTTTTGGTCCCTGCCTTCGAGTGGCTCGTCCGTGCACCGAACGCTCTGACGCTGTTCTCGGTGTCGGCCGGCATCGCCATCATCAACGCGCTCTCCGGCGGCGCATCCCTCATTGCGATTCCAGAGCTCTTCCCTCCGCGCACGCGCTCGCGTGGCACGGGGATGATCTACGCCTTGGGCGTCGCGTTGTTCGGCGGTACGGCCCAGTTCGTGGCAACCTGGCTCCTGCATGCGACGCACCAAGCCACGGCACCGGCTTGGTACGTGGCGGGCATCAGTCTCATCGCGGCAATAGCTGCACTGTTCCTCCCGGAGACGCGCGGCGCGCTGCCCGAGCACCGCGATGCCGGCCCCGGCGCACCAGAGCGCCGGCGTTGAATGTCGCCCAGGTCTGATTTTCGAATGTTCGAGCATCGAGATACCCTGGATCCCTGTGGCGTGCGCGCGAAGATCGAGCACATTTTCTCCGAGCGCGCCACCGTGGCACGGGTGCTGCAATTCGAAGCGGTGATCGCCGCGGCACAGGCACGGAACGGGCTCATTCCCCGGGAGGCAGCCGAGGAAATCCAGATCCGCGCGCACGAGCACATGGTGCCCGCCGAGGCCGTGCAGCGCAGGCTGCTGGATGCTGGTCATCCCATGGTGGCGATTCTCGACGCGTGGGCCGAGTGCCTATCGCCAGCGGCCGCGGAGTGGATCCACTTTGGAGCAACGACTGCCGATGTACTGCGTACGGTGCAAGGTATGCAGTTGCACGATGTCGTCGATGCGCTGGAGCCCGCCATGCGAAGCGTCGAGTCCATGCTCGCCGCCCTGGCGATCAGGCATCGGGCTACGCCAATGATCGGACGCACGCTCGGGCGCCATGCGTTGCCTATCACCTTCGGCTTCAAGGTGGCTGTGTGGTTGGCCGAGAATCGGCGCAACCTGGACCGCTTGCGCGCTTGGCGCGTCGGGGCCAGCTGCGGCGTGTTCAGCGGCGCCGTCGGCACCTACTCGATTCTCGGAAGTCACGGGCCGCGGGTCGAGGTGGAGGTGCTGCGCGAGCTTGGGCTCGGATCTCCGGAGGTGATCGACCCCAAGGGAAGCTTCGACCGCTATGCCGAATTCGCGTCGATTCTCGCTATTGCGGCGAAGAGCTACGGGCGCATCGCACAGGAAGTCTTCCTGCTGCAGGGCGATGACATCCGCGAACTCGGCGAGTCCAGCTCGGCCGTCGGGTCGTCCACGATGCCGCACAAGAGCAACCCGACCCTGAGCATCGAGGTGTTGTCTCGCTCGCGTGAAGTAGGGGCCATGCTTGACGTGATACTTGACTGGATGCTGGTCGTGCACGAACGCGACTCCGCCCATCACGATGGCACGCTAACTCGCATGTGCATCGATTTCGGACAACTCCTCTCGTGCATGTGCGCGCTGCTCGGACGGCTGCAGATCTTTCCCCAAAACATGTTGCGCAACATCGGCCGCACTCACGGCATGGTTTTTGCCGAGGCGCTCACGCAGCGCCTAGCTCCGCTTATCGGTCGGCGTACCGCACATAGCCGGCTGCACGCCTTGGCCGTGGAGGCGGCCGAGCGCGGACAGGATCTGTTCGATGCGGTCGCACAGGACCCGCATCTGGGTCCCTTGCTGGGCGAAGATATTCGGGCCACGGTGACCGCCGATCAAGGTGAGACCGCGCGAACGGTTGATCGTGTCCTTGCAAATCTGGGGCTGGAACAGGCCGAAGCGCCGGGGCACGATCAGTCCGCTTGAGGCCGAGCTCGTCTCGGCCTGGCGCAGCAAGTTTTTGGGGGGGCGGCCTTCAAGTGGCTTGGCTTGGATGTTGCGCCATCTTGCCCGCAGTGCGCCGCAAGGTGGCGACCAGGTGCTGTGCCGCCTCGCTGGCCTCGGGCCCCCTCCACAACAGACCCATTGGTCCAAGCCCACGTAGGCCCGGGAAGCGCAGCTCGGTCAGCGTGCCAGCCTCAAGCGAGGGGCGCGCGATGGTGAATGGAACCAACGCGATCAGTTCGAGTTGATTGACCAATTCGGCGATCAGCAGCGGCGAACGCGTGCTCACCTTGCACACATTCGGCGCGGCGGCACCAGAGGCGGCCCATAGTTCCTCGAAGATCTGTCGCGCCGGGATGCCGCTGGGAGGCAGCAGCCATTCGAATCGTGCGAGGTCATCAAGGGTCAGACTGTTCATGCGGGCAAGCGCGTGTGTTATGGGCACCACCAGCACATGGGCATCGTCGACCAGGGCTTCGAAGACATAGCCCTGAGGCACCTCCCCGGGATGGCGACATACGAACAGGTCGGCGCCATCCTCGGCGATCAGTGCGGACAGGGAGAAAATGTCCACATCGAGCACGTCGACGCAAATGTCCGCGTGCCGTCGGGCGAACTCCCCCAGGCCGGCCGCCAGGACGCCGGAAACCCCGGCGGCGACCGAGGCCAAGCGCAGGCTGGCACTGGCTCCAAGGCGTTGTTGCACGGCACGCTCAGCGCATCGGCGAGTGTCATCGATCAGGCGCCTGAGGAGCGGGAGGAGTTCTCGGCCTGCAGGTGCCACCCGCATGCCGCGGGCGTGGCGCTCGAACAGCGGAATGCCCAGTTGCGCCTCGAAGTCGGCGATGGCCTTGGTTGCTGCCGGCTGGGATATGCGCAGCGCCTGCGCGACCTTTTGCAGACTGCCCAGCTCTGCGGCGAGGGCCACGACTTGCAGGTTACGTAAGCGGGTGCCCCTCATCAGTCGGGAGAACAGTGCTTCGGTTGCGTCGGACGGGGGCTTGGGCATGGCTGGCAGCAGGCGAGTAGTGGGCACGGGCGTATCGTGCCCGCCGCGAGTAATTGAGGGCGCAGGGCTGCTTATGTTCCATTTTTGGAACGGCGTCGTCCTACCTCGCTGTAGGTCAAGCCAGCCTGCAGATGCAGGCGCAATGTCTCGCGGATCTGGCGCATCGTGATTCTTGTTGTGGGCATCGGCGTCGCTCGCAAAAAGCGAGCAGCCTATGCCGGCTCAGGGAATCACTTGCCGCCCCCCGATCGTCCACGATCACGCTGAAATGCCGTCCACGATGGGCTGAAATACGCAGCCGCCCAAGCGAGCGAGCCTGACGGGCTGTCATCCCGCGAAGCCGGAGGCGACGGATTCGAGATAGGCGATCGCGTCGTCTGTCCGGCCTTCTTGGACGACTTGCAGCAGGGTCTTGTGGCGGAACGCAGCAACGGGTTCGTTCTTGATGAAAAAGGCGAGTCGCTGCCGATCGGTTTGAATGGCCGCCGCGGCCGACAACAGCCTTACGAGGTCGCGCAGCGTGGCCTGCAGGCGAGGCGACTCCGAGTGCATTCGCAAGGTGTTCCGATGCACGCCTGCAAGGGCCGCCAGCTCCTGCTGCCGCATCTCGAGCAGCTCGGCGAGCCTGGAGGGGGACAGCCGGGAGGTGCCCGGCTCGCGCATGGACTCGAGCACATCAGCCGAAAGCGCTGGCATCGGGAGCCCCTTGGTGGATCTCAATGAGCACATATTACGCACAGAACACGCATACCGTGAGTCCATTCCCTTGGCCAATGGCGCTGGGCTCGCTCGATGCGCGGGCCGGCGCCAAGCAGACCCGACGGTCTCGAATGCGGCGTCAAGGGCGCGACCCGGCATCCTCAGCACCGGACAGGCAAAATCTCCCTATCGAACAACGCGCTTCAACACTCTGTTCCCTCCCCGCAGGCGGAAAAAGAAGAGGCGTTTGACACTTTGTTATCCGACACCTTCCCGGAGGCGTCGCACAACAAAGTGTAGAAACCGCTTCAGAGGGGCTGGCGCCTCTCCGCCAGAGCTACAGGCCTGGCAGAGTTTGAAAATTCGCGGGGCGATGTGGGCGGCGGTCGCGGGGTACTGGACAACAGAGTGTCGAACGTCAGCGTCGGCATTGAGGTTTTTCGTAGTAGAGCTCAGGGGAAAGCGAGCGAGTCGGAACGAGGCATTCGGCGTGCCCGCGAGACCGGAAGTCTCGCCATCCAGCTGCCGCATCATGCCTTGGTCGGCCACCACCTGCCGCGACTTCAGGCGCGCGTGGTCTGCAATCGTTGGGGTTGGCGGGCCAACAAAGTGTCGAAGATGTCCGCGGCTATTGGAGTTCTACTCGGCGGCTGACGCCGGGCAGTTTCGCTGCGATTCGACGTTAGGCTACCGCAGCCTCGTACAGGTCGAGCAAGCTCTGAAGGCGTAGGTCGGGGTAATGTCCCACCGAGTGGTGTAAGTCTTTGGCGCGGCGAGCTGCGAAGGGCGTAGCCCGGAGCAGCTCGCCGCGCGCCGGTCGTCCCTGGAGATGGGGGTGGCCATCGTGAAGTCCGGATAAGGTTGAGGTGCGACCCACCAATCCTTGTCTGAAGGAAACCACGATGACCAACGCCACTATCGCATTGACCGAGCTCGCTGAGAAGGGGGCCGATGTCGACGTGCTGCGCCAGATGGTGCAGTTCATGGCCCAGCGCCTCATGGAGATCGACGTGGAGGGGCGCTGCGGCGCCGGCTACGACGAGAATGCGTATTTCAGCCCATCGTGGACGGCATTTCAGGCTGATCGTGGACGGGCTTTCAGCGTGATCGTGGACGGCGTTTCAGGCTGATCGTGGACGCTGTTTCAGCGTCATCGTGGACACCGGGAGGCGCGCAAGTGATTCCTTGGCCGGGCCTAGGCTGGTCGCTTTTTTCGAGCGACGCCGATGCCCACAACAAGAGTCACGATGCGCCAGATCCGAGAGACGTTGCGCCTGCATCTGCAGGCTGGGCTGACCTACAGCGAGGTAGCCGGCGCGCTCAAGATTTCCAAGAGCGTGGTGGGCAAGTACGTGTTGCTGGCCCGGGTGGCCGGGGTGGACTGGGCGGTGACCCAGGCCCTGACCGACGCCGAGTTGGAGTCGCGGCTGTACCGCCCGCCGGTGCCGCGCGCCAGCTATCAGCTCGCGCCCGATTTCGCCGTCATCCACCAGGAGCTCAAGCGGCCCGGCGTGACGCTGATGCTGCTGTGGGAGGAGTACGCCCAGGGCAACGCGCTGGCGTACAAGTACACCAGCTTTTGCATCAAGTACCGCGAGTGGGCACAGACCCTCAAGCGCTCGATGCGCCAGGTGCATGTGGCCGGCGAGAAGCTGTTCGTCGACTACGCCGGGCAGACGGTGCCGATCACCGACCCGACCACCGGCGAGATCAGCGCTGCGCAGATCTTCGTGGCCACGCTGGGGGCGTCGACCTATACCTACGCCTTCGCCACGCCGCGCCAGACCACTGCCGACTGGATCGGCGCGCAGGTGCAGGCGCCGGAGTTCTTCGGCGGCGTGCCGCGGCTGATCGTGCCCGACCAGGCGCGCGCCCTGATCAAACACCCCGACCACTACGACCCGCTGCCCAACCGCACCTACGAGGAGTTCGCCAACCATTACGGCTGCGCGCTGCTGGCCGCACGCCCGGCGCATCCGAGAGATAAACCCAAGGTCGAAGGCGCCGTGCTCCTGGTCGAGAGGTGGATTCTGGCTCGGCTGCGCAACCGCCGCTTCTTCAGCCTGGTCGAGCTCAACGCGGCGATCGCCGCGCTCATTGCCGATCTGAACCTGCGCCCGTTCCAGAAGCTGCCCGGCTGCCGCCGCGACGCCTTCCTGGCCCTCGACGCCCCGGCGCTGTCGCCGCTGCCAGCCACGCGCTATGCGCTCGGAAGCTGGAAGCAGGCCAAGGTCCATGTCGACTACCACGTCGAGTTCGAGGGCCATTACTACAGCGTGCCGCACCGACTGGTCGGCAGCACGGTGGAGATGCGCGCGGGCGCCGGGCTGCTGGAGGTCTTCCACGCCAACCAGCGCGCGGCCTGTCACGCCCTGGACGCCCGGCGCGGCAAACACACGACCTTGCCCGAGCACATGCCGGCGTCGCACCGCGCGCACCTGGAATGGACCCCGGCCAAGCTCATCCAGTGGGGCCGCAGCGTCGGCGTGGCCGCCGCCGGCCTCGTGACCTGGCAGCTCGAGCACCGCCCGCATCCCGAGCAGGGCTACCGCGCCTGCCTGGGCCTCAAGCGCCTGGCACGCGAGTACACGCCGGCTCGCCTGGAAGCCGCCTGCGCCAGGGCTCTGGCGATCCGCTCGCCGACCTACGCCAGCGTGGCCTCGATCCTCAAGAGCGGACTGGACCGCCAACGTCCCTCGACCCCCACGGCGGCGTCCACCGCCTTGCCCGAGCACGACAACGTGCGCGGCCCTGATTACTTCCACTGAAGGAGATGACCGATGATCAAGGAACACACGCTCAACCAACTGCGCGAGCTGCGCCTGGACGGCATGGTCCACGCCCTGACCGACCAGGCCAGCAGCACGGCGGCCGCCGCGCTGGGCTTCGACGAGCGGCTCACGCTGCTCGTGCAAAGCGAGATCGTCTGGCGCGACGACCGCCGCTTGCAGCGCCTGCTCAAAGCCGCCAAGCTCAAGGTCTCCGCGGCCTGCGTGGAGGACATCAACTGGCGCGTCAGCCGCGGCCTGGACCGCCACCTCGTCGCCAACCTGGCCGGCGGCGACTGGCTGCGCCACGCGCAGAATTTGCTCATCACGGGCGCCACCGGTTGCGGCAAGACGTGGTTGGGTTGCGCCCTGGCGCATCAGGCCGCGCGCTCGGGCTTCAGCGTGCTGTACACGCGTGCCGGGCGCCTGTTCGACGAGCTGCAGGTCGCCCACGGCGACGGCAGCTATGCCCGGCGCATGACGCAGCTGGCCAAGCTTGATTTGCTGCTGATTGACGATTTCGCGATCGCGCCTATGGGTGCGGCCGAGCGCAACGACCTGCTGGAGCTGCTCGACGACCGCGTCGGCAGCCGCTCCACGCTGATCACCAGCCAGCTTCCGGTGAAGGCCTGGCATACCTACCTCGACGACCCCACGCTGGCCGACGCCATCCTCGATCGCATTGTGCACAGCAGCCACAAGATCGAGCTCAAAGGCCCATCGCTGCGCGAGAAGGACAAAGACCAATGAAGACCGAGACCGCCACCGTGCACGTCGCCGAACACGCCTTACCCACGGCGGCGGCCGGTCCGTCGCAAGCGCCGTCCGCCGCCGTGGATAAGGCTGCGCAGAACCCCATCACGAAACGCTTCGCGACAGCCGTTTCAGGCTGATCGTGGACGACTGACTAATATTGAACCCATCGCTTGCGCGCACCCCCGGCGCGTCCTCGATCGCGCTGAAACGCCGTCCACGATCAGACTGAAACAGGCGTCCACGATCGCTGAAATGCGCAGACGTCACACCGGTCATCAGCGACCGCATGGCTGGCACCGGCAGCGAGCTCGCGCTGTAGACATCCGCTCAGCGCGCCGACGATGCCGGCGACCGTCGGGTGCAGTATTCCGGGCGCCGCCCGTCAGGCGGTGCAATGCCCGTTTGCCCAATCGTCAGCCTTTGGGCCAACGTCGTCACCTCGGCCGGAACAGCCCTTGGGCATGATCAACTGTGACGATCGCTATGTATGGGCCAGCGGTCATCGGCAACAACCGGGGCCTGAGCGTAGGCTTCCAGCGCCTGCGAACTGGCGCTCTGGGCCCTGAGGCGCCACACGTCGACGTAATCGCGTGCCTTAAAGTTCTCGCTTGTGCGCGGACACAGCCATCTGGAGGACGATCACAGCGGAGCACACGCGTCGGTGGGGGGACCTCATGCCGATTGAGGCGAGGAGCACGGGCAAAGGCTGGATCTGGTGGATCAGACAGGCTCAAGGAGATCAACACAAGAAACGGCGGTCTGCCTGTTGATCAGTGCGATCGACAGGTCGGCTCGAGCGACCAGCTCAAGCGGTCGTGCGGCCTGCACATAGCGCCCGTGTGTAATGCGGTCTATGCCGGCGCCAGCGAGCCGCGCTACGGTTCGCAGACTCGCTTTCAGCGCCACGCTATTAAGCCGTCCACCATGGAGAATGAGATTGCGCTGACGATAGAGGCGATGGAACGCCTCGGCGATCGCTTCCTTGATCGTCGTGAGCTCCGACGACGGATCCTGCAAAAGCTTTCGTACGCGTGCCACTGCGGCCTTATCGGCCCATGCCTGCATGGTGGGGAATTGGTTTTGCAGGATCAACTGTGCTGTAGCACGTGAACGTTCGCGATTAGAGGCTAGACCGGCAAGCTGTGCGGCCACCGCGGCGTCTGCTTCCGCTGCCCGATAGGACAGAGCGGTCAGTTCTGCGCGCGGGAATGAACATGCGACGAGAACCGCCAGGTTGTCAGCAGCCGTTGCGCGGTCGCCGGGATCTGCCAATAGGCCTTCGATCGCACCCCACCCGCCGGCGATTGCCGCGGGCGGAGAACTCTCATCAAGATGCGCCAACAGTTCGATCGCAGCATCCAAACTATCGCTCGGGGTCACGGAGAATATGCGCCCCTCGCGATCCAGCTCCTTGACCCTGACGCCCCGAGATTCGCTAGCGTGCCTCACGCGTTGTGGGTCGCCGGCGACCCATAGCCAGGGCAGCCGTTCAAGTGGCTTGCCGAGCGCGATGCGCGCGCGAGCCGCGAATCGGTCGGAAATCTCGCGTGCCGCCTGCGCTGCACCGGTTCCGTCTCTAGCTTCGACGGAGAGAAGGATGCCGACAGACGCCCTGACATCTGAGGTGTCGAACCCATGCGCAGTGAGCCAGCCGGTCACGGCGCGGCCCTGAAGCCAATCTCCCGGAATGCCATGCGCGAGCGTTGGCTTGCGTCGGAACGCCAGCAGCACTTCGAAGGAGCGTGGAGGACTGCGCGTCAGCTCAGCATGCAGATCCTCGCAAATGTCGGCGAGCATCACACCATGCGCCGACGTATTGTGGCGCCGGATGAGGCCATGAAGATGCTCGGATGAGAAGCCAGCATCAAGCATATGCGAGGCGATGCTGCGTCCGAAGCGCTCGACCGTAAAGTTCGGCGTCGTCACGACCCTGGCCCACCGTTGCATGTAGCTCGCCTCCAACAGCTCGGCGACCTGGGCCACGGCGTAGTGCGCCGGTCCGTCTGCCTTGGGAACGTTCGTGATCTGTTGGCGAAGGTGCCCCTTCTCTGCC
This sequence comes from Thiomonas sp. FB-6, assembly GCF_000377645.1. GTDB lineage: Bacteria > Pseudomonadota > Gammaproteobacteria > Burkholderiales > Burkholderiaceae_C > Thiomonas_A. The sequence continues at coordinate 17,672 of NZ_KB898503.1, forward strand.
GTGCTAAGCGCAGGGTCCAAGCCAGCTTTTCATTGAAGGGCGCTGCAGATTTTGCGGACTGCCCCATCACTGAGCGTTCCTTCACGCAACACTGCACACGCCTCGTGTAGTTCATGCAGTCCGAGGACCAAGCCGATGCTCCAGAGCGATCGATTCCAAGGCGGTGGGTTGGGCGAGAGAAATTCGAGTAGCCGGCCCAGGGCCAAGGCGTCTTGCGGATTGACAGAAGTGAGCACGATGTCGTACTATTGCGACCAAGGCTTTCGATGCCAACAGTCTAAGGGGCAATGACCCGCTGACGCGAGAGAACTTAAAAGTTCTTACGCCCTGCGGCTCTGCGCCCCAACCTTCAATCGGCCCTGCACATGCAGGGCCGATTTCATTTCGACAGGTGTCGCGACTTAGACGCCCTGGCCATGGTTCTACTGTCCAACGTGACGGTGTTCGGCAGGGCGATCGCGCAACAACCGGCACTAAGAGACTTCAGGGACTTTCTCCTCGCGCGGATGCTGACAGTCAAGTTGGGCGAACCGTCGCCTATCGATGCGACTCCCGACATCCCATTGACCAGCAACGCCCACCTTCTCCTGGTGCCGCACCCTCAGGTGCGGTCACGGCCCGCACGCGGGCGCGGCTTCAGTTGCAAGGATGCCTGCTGCGCCACGACATTCGCTACCCCGGCAAGACGGCGTGGACCAAGACCATTGGGCGCCGGCTGGCAACAGTGGGCTTCGAGGTAAGTCGATCACGGGGCCTCAATCTTCTGGCGGTTTGACCGGTCGGACCTCAGGAGACTGGTCGTCGGCCAAAGCGAGCACTGGCCGCCGCGTGTGGCAACGACGGCAATGGGATGGTCAGGCGTCACTGAGGCGGTCCGCCTCTGAGCGGCTTCGTTCCGCGCTGGCCGGGCGCATCTCATGCCCCTTGCGCATAGCGGTGTCACTTGGTTCTCGAAGTGAGGTACAGACGTCGACGCGGAAGCCAATTCGCTGCATCATCGGCGGGACGCCCTTATCGTCGCCATGCAGCATGATATTCGCGGGGCGCAACGCAAACTCAAGCCTTGGCGCCATGCGCTCGATGTGCTTCAGCTGGCACGTCGCGCTCACCCGCCCGCGAGCAAGTGGCGTAGATCGATCCCGCGAATCAGCTCGATGGTCTCTCGCACAAGGCGCGTGGCCGGGCGCGCATGGGGAACCGCCAACACCAACCGGTTGCGGATCTCCGGGTGGGAAATGCGCGCGCTGCGCAAGCCGACGTGCTGTCCGTCGGCGGCGCGCACTGAGCTCTGGGGCAGCACCGAGTAGCCGAGCCCGCGCGCCACGAGCGCCAGAGCTGTTTGCACCGCTCCGACCTCGGCGACCACTTTCAGCTCGATCCCCAGTGGCCGCACCTTGGCCTCGACTAGGTTACGGATCGCATTGGGGGCGCTGGGCAGCACCAGGGGATAGTCGCTGAGTTCGCGCAGCGCAAGCTTCGCGGGCAGCTCGGGCGCCTGTGGCGGGCCGATGAGCAGCAGGGGCTCGCGCAGCAACAGTTCTAGATCAAGGCGTGCGGAGTGATGGGGGTCGAACAGCACGGCGACGTCCAAGCGCCCGGCGATCAGCCCCTCCTGCAGCGAGTGGCTCATGCCTTCGGCGATGGTGATCAGCGCGCGCGGGAAGCGCTCGCGGAATCCCTCGACCAGTGGGGCCGCCAGCAGAGGGGCCAGGCGCGGAGGCAGGCCGACTAGCACCCTGCCGCGCGGGCTGATCTGCATCGAGCGTAGTTCGTTGCGCGCGACCTCCGCCTGCTCCAGCAGTGCCTTGGCATGTGCTAGCAGTGCCAGACCTGCCTCCGTGGGAGCGACGCCACGCCCGGTTCGCTGCAGCAGGCGCTGGCCGAGGTCGGATTCGAGCTGCGCCAGGTGGCGGCTCAGACTGGGCTGGGCCAGTCCAATCTGCGCGGCGGCGCGACTGAAGCCACCGGCCTCCACCACTTGAACGAAATAGTGCAGCTTGAGTAGGTCCACGGTGCAATGCCTCGCTTAGCCCGGCCGCCGCGTACCCGGAACTCAGGCCGGGTGCAGCGTCACCGCCGTGACGCGTTGCAGCGCTTCCAGGGTTCCCGGCTCAGCCAGTTCGAGCACACGCAGTCCGCCGTCGGCGATCTCGAGCACGGCCAGATCGGTGTAGATGCGATTCACGCAACCAACCGCGGTCAGCGGGTAGCTGCACTCGCGCACGACTTTACAGTGCCCGTCCTTGCCCAGGTACTCCATCATCACCCAGGTGTTGCGGGCGCCTACCGCCAGATCCATCGCGCCGCCCACCGCAGGGATCGCTCCCGGCGCGCCGGTGTGCCAGTTGGCCAGGTCGCCGCGAGCGGAAACCTGGAAAGCTCCGAGCACGCAGTAGTTGATGTGCCCGCCGCGCATCATTGCGAAGCTGTCGGCGTGGTGGAAGAAGCAGGCTCCCGGCAGCGCGGTCACCGGCTGCTTGCCGGCGTTGATCAAGTCGGGGTCTTCCTGGCCCGGCGCGGGCGCAGGACCCATGCCGAGAAGGCCGTTCTCGGTGTGCAGGATGATCTCCCGATTCGGGTCGACGTGGTTGGCCACCAGCGTAGGCAGGCCGATCCCAAGGTTGACCACTGCGCCCTCGGGAATGTCGGCGGCCAGGCGCCGCGCCATCTGTTCACGCGTCCATTTCGGCATCTCGCCCTCCCGGAATGTGGTGTCGCGGCAGATGCACGACGTGGTCGACGTAAAGGCCCGGCGTGACCACGCATTCGGGGTCGATGGCGCCGAGTTCGGCTACCTCGTGCACGGCGGCCACGGTCAGGCGCGCCGCGGCGGCCATGATCGGCCCGAAATTGCGCGCGGTCTTGCGATAGAGCAGATTGCCCCAGCGGTCGCCGCGCTCGGCCTGGATCAGCGCCAGGTCCGCGTGCAGCGGATACTCGAGCACGTACATGCGCCCGTCGATCTCGCGGGTTTCCTTGCCCTGGGCGAGCGTCGTGCCGTAGCCGGTGGGGGTGTAGAAGGCGCCGATGCCGGCGCCCGCGGCGCGGATGCGCTCGGCCAGGTTGCCTTGCGGCACCAGTTCGAGTTCGATGCGCGCGCTGCGGTAGAGCTCGTCGAACACCCAGGAGTCGGTCTGGCGCGGAAAGGAGCACACGATCTTGCGCACGCGGCCCGCAGCGAGCAGCGCGGCCAGTCCTGTGGATCCGTTGCCGGCATTGTTGTTGACCACCGTGAGGTCCCGCGCGCCATGCGCCAGCAGCGCGTCGATCAACTCCACCGGCTGGCCGGCGCTGCCGAAGCCGCCGATCATCACAGTGGCGCCGTCGCGCACGGACTGCAGCGCCGCCTCGGCCGAGGTGGCGAACTTGTCGATCATCGGGACCCCCGGGGTAAAATGTTCGAAATCCGAACATATGTTCGTTCCAAGAACAATGTACCCCAGCACAAGCCGAATCTCAACGCACGACCATGCCGACGGCGCGCCCGTGCCGGGCGACGCCTACGTGCAGTCCTTCGCGCGAGGCATCGCGGTGATGCGCAGTTTCGGCGCGCAGTACCCGCGCCAGACCATGAGTCAGGTCGCGCAACGCACCGGTCTGACCCGCGCCGGCGCCAGGCGCATCCTGCTGACCCTGCAGCAACTGGGCTACGTGCGATGCGACGGGCGCTGGTTCGAACTCACCGCAAAGGTGCTGGATCTGGGCTTCGCCTACCTGAGCTCGCTCGATCTGTGGCACCTGGCCGAGCCGCTGATGCAGGAGTTCTCGCGCGAGGTCGGCGAGTCGTGTTCGGCCGCCACGCTGGACGGACACGACATCGTCTACGTGCTGCGCGTGGCCTCGCACAAGATCATGTCCCTGAACCTCGGCGTGGGCAGCCGGCTGCCCGCGTGGTGCAGCTCGATGGGCCGGGTGCTGCTGGCCGGCCTCGGCGACGACGAGGTGGCCCGGCTGCTCGCGCAGGCACGGCCGCTGGCGCGCACTCCACGCACCGTGCACCAGCCGGACGCGCTGCTCGAGATCGTGCGCACCGTGAGGCAGCAGGGCTGGGCACTGGTGGACGAGGAACTCGAGGAGGGGCTGATCTCGCTGGCGGTGCCGATCCGCGCGCGCGACGGTCGGGTGCTGGCCGCCATCAACGTCAGCGGCCAGGCCCGTCGCACCCCGCGCGCGGTGATGCTCGAGGCCATGCTGCCGCGCCTGCGGCACACCGCCGGCGCGATCGAGCAGTTACTGGCCTCGCGCTCCGGGCCGGGCGCATGACCACGCGCGCCTGCCTTGCGGCTTCAGCAGCCATTCGGTTGGAACATAGCTGATATAGGGCGTATGCGCTTTTTCGCGCATGACAAAGCCGGAAGAATGGGCGGCATGCACCTTGAACTGCCCGCCCTGGCCTGCAACGCCCATTGCCATGTGTTCGGCCCGCGCGAACGTTTTCCCTATGCGGCCGACGCAGCCTACGTGCCGCAGGCGGACGCTCCGGCCGAGGCGCTGATCGCGCTGAACGATTCGCTCGGCCTGCAGCGCTGCGTGGTCGTGCAGTCGGCCTGCCACGGCTTCGACAACCGTGCCACCGCCGACGCGCTGCTGCGTCGCCCGCAGGGCTACCGCGGCGTCGCGCTGCTGCCCACCGACACGCCGCTCGCCGAGTTGCGCCGACTGGACGCGCAGGGCTTTCGCGGGGTTCGATTCAACTACTACCGTCACCTCGGCGCGGAAGCCGGGCTGGACGAGGTGCTTGCCATGTCGCATCGCCTAGCCGACGTCGGCTGGCACCTGCAGATCCACGCCAGCAGCGACCGCTTGGCCGAGATCGGCGCCACGCTGCGCGACGCCGCGGTACCGGTGGTCGTCGACCACATCGGTCGCGTCGGCGCGTCGCTGGGGCCGCGGCACGAGCACTTCCTCGCCCTCGTGGATCTGCTGCGCGACCGGCGCTGGTGGGTCAAGCTCAGCGGCATCGACCGCATCAGCGCGCTGGGCCCGCCCTACGACGACGCCATCGGCTTCGCCGGCCTGCTGATGCGTGATTTCGAGGACCGGGTGCTGTGGGGCAACGACTGGCCCCACCCCAACCACGCCGGGCCCATTCCCGACGAGCGTCAGTTGGTCGACTCCATCGCCCGCTTCGCTCCGGACGAGACACAGCGTCGCAGCCTGCTCGTGTCCAACCCGCAACGTCTGTATCGCTTCGGCGATGCCGTCTGATTCGTATCGATTCCCCGCGCCGGCCATGCACTCCGAAACTTCCCAGCACCCACGATTCGAAGGAAAGGTCGCGATCGTCACCGGCGCCGGCTGCGTCGGTCCAGGTTGGGGCAACGGGCGCGCGATCGCGGTCCGCCTGGCGCAGGAGGGTGCCAGGGTGTTAGCAGTGGACCGTCGAATCGAAAACCTTCAGGGCACCCTGGAAATGGCACGCGGCGCGGCAGGGGACATGCAGGTGCATGCCGCCGATGTGACTTCCTCGCAGCAAGTTGCCGAACTGGTGCGGCGCTGCGAAGAACTGTTCGGCGAGCCCAACGTCCTGGTCAACAACGTGGGTGGCTCGGCCCACGGCGGACCGGTGGAACTCGATGAAGAGGTCTGGGAGCGCCAACTGGCGCTGAACCTGACCAGCGTGTTCCTGGGGTGCAAGCACGTGATTCCGCGCATGCAGGCGCGCGGCGGCGGCTCTATCGTCAACGTCGCGTCGACCTCGGGACTGCGCTGGACGGGTGCCGCGCAGGTTGCCTACGCGTCGGCCAAGGCCGGCGTGATTCAGCTGTCGCGCGTGGTCGCGGTGCAGCATGCCGCGCAGCGCATCCGGGTCAACACCGTCGTCCCCGGGCAGTTGCATACCCCGATGGTGGAAGCACGCCTGGCCGGACAGCGCGCCGGCGGCGACGTCGACGCGCTGCTGGCCCAGCGTCAGCGCCGCATCCCCTTGGGCTTCATGGGCGACGGCAGCGACACCGCCGCCGCCGCGCTGTTCCTCGCCAGCGACGAGGCACGCTTCATCACTGGTACCGAAATCGTGGTCGACGGCGGCATGACCGTGCGCTGCGACTGAATCCCCAACGCGCCTCGCAGGGGCTCGAGGCGCGAACTCTTACCCATATAGCCTCCGGGAGACAAACCATGCCAAGGATCATCCGATTCGCACTGTGCGGCCTTGCCGCCTTTACATTGTTCGCGGCTTCGGCGCAGGCGCGCGTTGTGCACATCATCGTGGCCTTCAGCGCCGGAGGCCCCGTGGACACGGTCGCGCGAGCGCTGGGCCAGGAGCTGGCGAGCAAGCTCGACTGCACCGTGGTGGTGGATAACAAGCCCGGCGCCAATGGCGCGATCGGCGCGCAGGCCCTGCTGCAAGCGCCGGCCGACGGCAACACGCTGTGGCTGACCAGCGTGGGCGCCGCGGCGATCAATCCTTCGCTGTACCCCCACCTGGGCTACAACATGCGCAAGGATTTTGCCCCGGTGTCCCTCGTCGTCGACAACAACGAACTCCTGGTGGTCAACAAGAACAACCCGGCGCAGAACATCGAGCAGTTCGTCGCCGAGACCAAGAAGCGCGCCGAGCCCACCCCGATGGCTTCCTCGGGCGTGGGCAGCGTGCCGCACCTTGCCATCGAGCAATTGCGCGAAGCGACCGGGGCCAAGCTCCTCAACGTGCCCTACCGCGGCGCGGCGCCGGCGATCAACGCCGTGCTGGCCGGGCAGGCTGCCGGCTTCTTCGGCGACATCCCGGGCCTGATGAGCTTCGTGCGCGCCGGCCAGCTCAAGGCCCTAGGCCTGGCCGCGACCAAGCGCACCCCGGTGCTGCCCGAGGTCAAGACCCTGGCCGAGCAGGGTGTCAAAGGAGTCGACACCGACAACTGGTACGGTCTATTCGTCGCGGCCAAGACCCCGGCGGCCACCGTCGAGGCACTGAACAAGGCCGTGGTGGAATCGCTGGACGATCCGCAACTGCACACCAAGCTGCTCGCCCTGGGTGCGGTTCCGGCGCCGTCGACTCCGCAGCACCTGGAGAAGCTGCTGGCCAGCGATGCCGCGAAGTGGGCCAAGTTGATCCACCGCGAGCACATCACTCTGGGCAATTGAGGACGAGCCGGCCATGAGTTCCTCCACGCCGCGCGTGACCCCGGTGGTGCCGGGGACCGACCCTGGGCGCGCTGAACTCGAACAGCGCATCGCCCGCCAGCGCGGGCGTATCTCGCCGCTGTACCAGGTGCTGCTGCACAGCGAGCCGATCGCCTCGGGGTGGGAGAGCATGCTCACTGCGGTGCGCAATCACACCTCGATTCCCGCCGACGTGCGCGAACTCGTGATCCTGCGCGTGGCCGTGCTCAACCGAGCCGACTTCGAATTCGAGGCCCACCTGCCGCATGCGCAGGCCGCAGGATTGGACGATGCGCTGATCCGTTCCACCCGCGACCCCGGGCCCGTCACCCACGGCACGCCACTACAGTTGCTGGCGCTTCGCCTGACCGACGCGATGACCCGCGACATCGAGGTTCCCGAGGAACTGATCGGGCAACTGCGCGCCCTGCTCGACGAGCGCGGCCTGGTCGAGCTGTGCGCCACGGTCGCGGCCTACAACATGGTGTCGCGGTTCCTGGTCGCCATGAATATCGTGCACTGAGCCACGGGCCGGCATCCATTCTCGGGAGGCACAGCGCGTGCACACCATCACCCTGTTCAAGCTCGACGAGGCGGCCTGGCACGCCCTGCGTGCGAAGTTGGCCGCGCGGGCACCGGCCGCGCGTGCCTGGCGCGCACGCGACGAGAATCTCATGTACGTCTACGTCGAAGCCGCCGAGGCGGAGCTGCTGCCGAGGGAGCTTCCGCGCGGCGCCACGCGCATCGAGCTGCTGCGACATTCACGCGTGGACGGAGCAGCCGCCGGACAGCAGGCACGTGTGCACTACGTGGTGGAGACCGATGTGGAGCCCGGGTACGAGGATGAGCTCAACGCCTGGTACGACCGGGAGCACCTGCCCGGGCTGGCGGCGGTCGCGGGCACCGCGCTGGCCCTGCGCTACGTGGACCCCATCGGCTCGCCCCGGTATTACGCTTGCTACGACCTGGCTGACGAGCGGGCCTTCAACAGCCCGGCGTGGCTGGACGTGCGTGCGACGCCCTGGAGTTCCCGGGTGCGTCCGCGTTTTCGCAATACCCGGCGCACCATGTTCGACCCCGTGCTCGCCTGAGCACACGGCAGGGCGAGCCGACGCAGAAGCGGCACGCTGGGACCACTGGAGAGGAGATCATCATGCGCATTCTCCGCATGGGCAGCCAGGACCGCTTGTCGGGCCTGCTGCTTGTCGTGCTCGGCGCCGCCGTGGCCTGGCGCGGGCGCAGCTACGGCCTGGGTTCGCTGTCGAGCATGGGGGCCGGCTATTTCCCGGCTGCACTGGGCGTGATCCTGGTCGCGCTGGGGCTGGGGGTCGCGGCGATCGCCGACCCCGAGGTCATGCCGCACCTGCCGTCGCGCGCCGCCTGGCGCGGAGGCCTGCTAGTGCTGGGCTCGGTGTTCGTGTTCGTCGTCGTCGGGCAGCACGGCGGGCTGCTGCCGGCGACCTTCGGCTGCGTATTCGTCGCGGCGCTGGCGGACCGCCGAAACAGCCTGCGCGACGCGCTGCTGCTGGCTGCCGCGATGAGCCTGGTCAGCGTGCTGCTGTTCCATTGGGCGCTGCACGTGGAAATCCCGCTGCTGCGCTGGGAGTGAGGCGATGCACCAGACCTTGATGGACCTGTGGTTCGGCTTCGGCGTGGCGCTGCAGCCCACGCACCTGATGTGGTCGGTGTTCGGGGTGCTGATGGGCAACCTGATCGGCGTGCTTCCCGGCATGGGCGCGCTGACCACGATTTCCATCCTGCTGCCGCTGACCTATTTCATCGCCCCGGTGCCGGCCATCCTGATGCTGGCAGGGATCTTCTACGGCTCCCAGTACGGAGGGGCGATCGGGGCCATCCTGCTGAACCTGCCCAGCCATCCGCCGCACGCTGTGACCTGCATCGACGGTTATCCGCTGACCCGCATGGGCAAGGGCGGCTCGGCGCTGGGAATCGCCATGCTGTCGTCCTTCGTCGCCGCGTCGGCGGGGATCCTGATGATGATCTTCCTGTCTCCGCTGCTGGTGCGCGTGGCGTTCAAGTTCGGCGCGCCGGAGATCGCCTCGATCATGATCCTCGGCCTGGTCGCGGGCTCGACCATGTCGAGGGGATCGCCGCTCAAGGGCATGGCGATGACCTGCTTCGGGTTGCTCTGCGGTTGCGTGGGAACCGACCTGAGCACCGGCATGTTCCGCTTCACCTTCGGCCTTTCGGGCCTGAGCGACGGTGTCGAACTCGGCGCGCTTTGCATGGGCGTCTTCGGCATCGCCGACTTCGTGCTGCAGGCCAACCGGGCCACCGCGCCCCTGCCGTCGGCAAAGGTGCGCATGCGCGACATGCGCCCGTCGCGCGAGGAATTGCGCCAGTCCTTCTGGCCGATGCTGCGCGGCACCCTGGTGGGGCTGCTGTTCGGTGCGATGCCCGGCACCGGGCCGACCATCACCACCTTCATCGCCTACGCCGTCGAGCGGCGCGTGGCGAAGGACCCGTCGCGCTTCGGCAAGGGGGCCATCGAGGGCGTGGCCGCGCCTGAGGCTGCCTCGCATTCCAAGACCCAGGTCGACTTCATTCCCACGATGACCTTGGGCATTCCGGGCGACGCGGTGATGGCACTGATCCTGGGAGCGCTGATCCTCAAGGGAATTCAGCCCGGTCCGCTGCTGATCACGGAACACGCGGACATCTTCTGGGGCCTGGTGGCCAGCTTCTGGATCGGCAACGCGATCCTCATGGTGCTCAACATCCCCCTCATCGGCGTGTGGGTCAAGCTGCTGCGCGTACCTTACCGGCTGATGTTCCCAGCTGCGGTGTTCTTCATATGCATTGGCGTGTACAGCGTGCGCAACGAACTGTTCGATGTCGGGGTGGTGGCCGTGTTCGGCGCGCTCGGCGCGCTGTTCATGAGCCTCGACTTCCCGGTCGCGCCGATCATCCTGGGCTTCGTGTTGGGGCCGATGCTGGAGGAGAATTTCCGTCGTGCGCTGCTGTTGTCCTACGGCCACCTGGACGTATTCGTGAGACATCCGATCAGCGCCGTGGTACTGGGTATCGCCGGGGTAATCCTGCTGGTCCAGGTCAGCTCCTCGGTGCGCGCCTCGCTTCGTGGCAGGCACCGCATGGCGAGGCGGGTGCAGCGCCCGGCCTGAAGCCGACGAAACTGCGGCAAACAATTACGAGGCCGCCGCGTCCGGCGACGGCCTGCCCGGGCGGCTCAACTCGCTCGAGCCACCTCAGGGCGACGGCGTGCTTGTCGGCCTGAGCGGGCGCTGGGCGCAGGTTGTGGCGGCGACCGCAATGCCGCAGGCAACGGTCGCCGACATCAGCAGCCCGATGAGCAACAGCTTTCAGCGCTCGCGGCCTGGTGCTTTCGACCCTGAGCGTTCATTGCTGCGGGAGCGCAACCCTGCGCAGCGGATCCTTGGCGCTTGACAGCATCTCGACCTATGCAGCTTCGGCATGCAGCTTCATCCCCAACGCGCGCAATACTTTCAGCAGCGTTGACAGTTCGGGATTGCCATCCGCGGAAAGTGCCTTGTACAAACCCTGCCGGGTCATGCCAGTCTCGCGTGCCACGCGCTCGATGCCGCGCGAGCGTGCGATGTCACCGAGGACCTGAGTGATGAAGGCGGGGTCGTCGCCGGCCTCGTCAAGCGCGGCATTCAGATAGGCAACGCGATCGTCGTCAGACCCGAGGTGCTTGGCTGAATCCCACGGCAGCGTCTTGATGGTCATCCCAGTTCCTTCACCATTCGCAGAGCGGTTCGGATGTCCTCTTGTTGCGAAGACTTGTCCCCGCCGATCAGGAGCAGAATCAGCTCCGAGCCTCGTGACGTGTAATAGACGCGATACCCGGGGCCATAGTCAATCTTCATTTCCACAACACCACCGGGCAACACACGGTGTTGACCAGGGTTGCCCATTCCCAAGCGCCGCACTCGCACGTCGATGCGGGCGCGCGCCTGTCGATCTCGCACGCGGTCGAACCATTGCGCATACTCGATCGTCTGGCGGATCAATCGCATGCGTCAACGATAGTTGACAAGCCTGGTGCTGTCAACCATAGTTGTCATCACGGCGTGGCCTCTCCTGAACGCCGGCCTCGCTGTGACTACCTCATCGACCGCTGAGCACACCAGGGCCGTCATTGCCGCGGCGGGGTGTCAGTGCCCGCTCAGGCCGAGGTCCTGCCGCTCATGGCACCCATCAAGCGATCGCTCGACCGCTAAACTGGTCATTGGCCCCTTCCTCCGATGCTTGCGCGCAGGTTACGCAGCCGCCCAAACGAGCGAGCCTGACGGGCTGTCATCCCGCGAAGCCGGAGGCGACGGATTCGAGATACGCGATCGCGTCGTCTGTCCGGCCTTCTTGGACGACTTGCAGCAGGGTCTTGTGGCGGAACGCAGCAACGGGTTCGTTCTTGATGAAAAAGACTAGTCTCTGCCAATCGGATTGAATGGCCGTCGCGGCCGACAACAGCCTTACGAGGTCGCGCAGCATGGCCTGCAGGCGAGGCGACTCCGAGTGCATCCGCAAGGTGTTCCGATGCACGCCTGCGAGGGCCGCCAGCTCCTGCTGCTGCATCTCGAGCAGCTCGGCGAGCCTGGAGGGGGACAGCCGCGAGGTGCCCGGCTCGCGCATGGACTCAAGCACATCTGCCGAAAGCGCTGGCATCGGGAGCTCCTTGGTGGATCTCAAGGAGCACATATTACGCACAGTACACGCATACCGTGAGTCCATTCCCTTGGCCGATGGCGCTGGACTCGCTTGATGCGCGGGCCGGCGCCAAGCAGGGACCCGATGGTCTCGAGTGCGGCGTCACCGGCGCGACCCGGCATCCTCAGCACTGGACAGGCAAAATCTCCCTATCGAACAAGGCGCTTCAACACTCTGTTCCCTCCCCGCAGGTGGAAAAAGAGGAGGTGTTTGACACTTTGTTCTCGGTTTCGACCCTTTGTTATCCGACACCTCTCGGAGGTGCCGCATAACAAAGTGTAGAAATCGCATCAGAGGAAGAAGCACTGATCCGTCACAGCTACGGGCTCGGCAGAGTTTGAAATTCTTCGGGCCGCTGCGCGCTACAGACGCGCGAGGTAGGACAACAAAGTGTCGAAAACGCCTGTCAGCGTTGAATATTTTTGCCGCTGCAGCTTGCGCAAATCGGGCAGTTCCGTATGCGCCCCGTTTGACCTCAACCGGGCCGCGACGTCGCCGATTGATGACGCCGCGATGATGCCTGGACCCCACTGCGCTTCGCCGCCATTGGAGTTCTGCTCCATGGCTTAGGCCCTGTTCGGGGCCATCGATGAACGCATCGTTCGCGCAGTCTGACAAAGGCGATTCGTCGCAAGCCTTCAGCCGGCATCCCGCTTCCTGTGGCGGGGTGCCGATTCGTGCGTTGACTCGGCGCCGAAAAGACTCACAAGCAGATGCCGTGCCCAGCGCAGCATGGGTGCGTGTTCGTGCCGTCGACTCCAGTGCAGGGCTACGGTGAAGTCGTCCGTCGGTAGTCGTGCGTCGATGAGTTGATATCGGGATCTTGGCTCAAATTCCGCGGCGATCGCACGTGGCATCAGCACCGCGAGATCCGTAGTGGTCACGATCGACGGTAACGCGAGAAAGGTCGACGTCATCAGGCGGATGCGGCCGCCGAGATTCAGCGAGTGGAGAATGTTCAAGGTCTGTGCATGGCTCTGGACCGCGACCAGGTCCAGGCTACGCAGCTGCAAGGGATCCAGGGTGCGACGGCTCAAGGGTGTCGCCAGCGGATGCCCCGCGCGCATGACCAGCACATAGCGATCGGTCAGCAGGTCAGTCCTGACCGTGCTTTGTACTTCGGGAAGAAATCCGATCGCGAAGTGGATTCGTCCGTTGTCGAGGGCCTGCGCGATGCGCTCCTTGGGCCAACTCCTCGTCTGCACGCGCAGTTGGGGAGCTTCGCGGCGCAACGCTCGCATCAATGGCGGCAGGAACCTGGCCTCCCCGATGTCCGTGAGGTGGATGCGCAGCTCTTCCGTCGAGACGGCAGGATCGAAGCCGGCGTCGTCTTCGACCCCGGCTTCCAGCAAGGCCAGTCCCGCCTGAACGGAATGTGCCAGGCGATCGGCCCGCGCGGTGGGGGCGACACCGCCTGGCACGCGTTCGAACAACGGGTCGCCCACGGCCAGCCTCAGGCGCGTCAGCGCCTGGCTGGTCGCCGGTTGGGACATGCCGAGTTGCTCTGCGGCCCGGCTTACGTTGCGCGTTCGGTAGACCGCGTCGAACACCCGCAGCAGGTTGAGGTCTAGCTCTTTCATATGCGCAAGATGGATAACGCTTAGTAGCGCCATGTTATTGCGATATGACCTGCAAGCGCACAAACTCTCACCGGCCAACTACCTTCACGGCGAGACATCGTGCGTACCTCAGCCTTCACACACCCGCCCGAGACCCATCGGCCCACTGTCCGCGAAGCCGCTATGCGGCTGATGCGCGAGCTCGGGATAGATACCGTGTTCGGCAACCCCGGGTCGACCGAGCTCCCCATGTTCCGTGACTTTCCAGCAGACTTCCGGTACGTGCTCGGCCTTCAAGAATCCGTGGTCGTGGGCATGGCCGACGGCTATGCCCAGGCGGAACGGCGCGCGGCCCTCGTGAATCTGCACTCCGCCGCTGGAGTCGGCCATGCAATGGGCAATATCTTCACAGCCTTCAAGAATCAGACGCCGCTGATCGTCACAGCCGGACAGCAGGCCCGCTCCATCCTGCCCTTCGACCCCTTTCTTTCCGCGGCGCAGGCGACGGAACTTCCGCGTCCCTACGTGAAGTGGGCCTGCGAGCCGGCCCGCGCAGAGGACGTTCCTCTTGCCCTGCTTCGCGCGTATCACATGGCCATGCAGGCCCCGCGAGGGCCAGTATTCCTGTCCATTCCGGCGGACGACTGGGATCGGTCCACCGATTGGGTGTCGACCCGCGATGTGAGCCATACCTGCGCGCCCGAACCGAAGGCCATCGCGGAGCTGGCAAGGGCTCTCGCCGACAGCGAGCGCCCAGTCATCGTCGTGGGCGCCGGAGTGGATCGCGACAACGCGGTCGGCCAGGTCGTGGAACTGGCCCAGCGGCACAGCGCAGCCGTATTCGCCGCGCCGATGAGCGCGCGCTGCAGCTTCCCGGAGCGTCACCCGCAGTTCCAGGGTTTCCTGCCCGCCATGCGCGAGCGCATCGTAGATGCCCTTGAGGGCCACGACCTGATCGTCGTGTTGGGTGCACCCGCGTTCAGCTATCACGTCGAAGGCCAGGGCCCGCATGTTCCGCCAGGCGCCCGTCTCTGGCAAATCGTCGACGACCCGCAGGTCGCGGCCTGGACGCCTACGGGGCAAAGCGTGGTCTGCAGCATCGATCTCGCGCTGGACGCACTCCTTCAAGGCCCCTCTCCCAGCGGCAAGCGCAAACTGCCTCAGCCGCGCCCCGTCCCCGCCGTTGCCGAGGCGGGCGATCCGATGAGCACAGCCTTCGCTTTGCAGTCGCTTAATGCCGCCCGGCAGCCGCAGGATGTGGTGGTCGAAGAGGCCCCCGGCGCGCGTTCGGAGATTCAGCGTCACCTGCCCATGGACGGTGCTGAGACCTTCTACACCATGGCTAGCGGGGGCCTGGGACATGGCATGCCCGCCGCAGTCGGCATTGCGCTGGCGCGTGCTCGGCAGCAGCGCGAGGGGCGGGTCATCGCGCTCATCGGCGACGGCTCAAGCCTGTATTCCATCCAGGCCCTGTACAGCGCTGCGAGGCTGGGATTGTCGATGACCTTCGTGATTCTCAACAACCGGCGCTATGCGGCGCTGCAGGACTTCGCGCCTGTATTCGGCTATGCGCCAGGCAGCAAGCCCGAGGGGACGGACCTGCCCGATCTCGACTTTGTTGCGCTGGCGCGCGGCTACGGGGTGGGCGCTGCGCGGGTGCAGGAGCCTCAGGAGCTGGCGCCAGCCCTGTCTAGCGCCTTGCGCGAGAGCGGCCCCAATCTGGTCGAGATCGTCGTGGCCTGAGCGGTACTGCGAATCGAGACATCTTCTCCAGGAGACAAACCATGCAAACGATTTCCATGCTGATCGGCGGGGAGCAGGTTCCCGCGCGCTCGGGTAAGACCTTCAGCCGTGCCAACCCGTTGGACGGCGAGATCTCCACAGTGGCACCGGCGGCCTCTCCCGACGATGCGAGGGCCGCCGTGGACGCGGCGGCGGCGGCGTTCCCCCAGTGGTCGGCCACGGGGCCGGGCGAGCGGCGTGCCCTGCTGTTGAAGGCCGCTCAGGCCCTCGAGGCGCGGGGCGCGGATCTCGCTCGCAGCATGGCGGCCGAAACCGGTGCCTCCGCGATCTGGGCCGGGTTCAATGTTCACCTGGCCGCCGGCATGCTGGTTGAGGCCGCGTCGCTGACGACCCAGATCGACGGGCAGGTGATTCCCTCGGACGTCCCCGGAAGCCTTGCCATGGCTGCGCGCCAGCCGGCGGGTGTCGTGCTCGGCATCGCGCCGTGGAACGCCCCGGTCATCCTGGGGGTTCGCGCGCTTGCCGTGCCGCTGGCCTGCGGCAATACGGTCGTGTTCAAGGGCAGCGAAATGTGCCCCGCCACGCACGGCTTGATCGTGCAGGCGCTGCAGGAGGCCGGGCTGCCGAAGGGGGCCGTCAATTTCGTGACCAATGCCCCTGCCGACGCGGCCGCGGTGGTCGAGGCGATGATCGCTCATCCGGCAGTGCGTCGGGTGAACTTCACCGGATCCACACACGTGGGGCGCATCATCGCGCAACGCTGCGCGGAGCACCTCAAGCCTTCCGTGTTGGAGCTGGGCGGAAAGGCGCCCCTGGTGGTTCTGGATGACGCGGACCTGGACGCTGCGGTCAACGCCGCCGCCTTCGGCGCCTTCGCCAACTCCGGGCAGATCTGCATGTCGACGGAGCGCATTGTGGTCGATGCGGCTGTCGCCGACGCCTTCGTCTCCAAACTCGCCGCGAAGGCCACGGCGCTTCCCCTGGGCGATCCGCGCAAGGGTCCCGTGGTCCTGGGCTCGGTGGTAGACATGAGCGCGGTGCGGCGGGTCAACGAGCTGATCGACGATGCGCTTTCCAAGGGTGCGAGTCTGGTCTGCGGAGGCAAGGCCCACGACACGCTCATGCCCGCCACGCTCCTCGATCGCGTGACGCCGGCCATGCGCATCTACCGCGAGGAGACCTTCGCTCCCGTGAAGGCCATTGTGCGCGTCGAGGGTGAGGAAGCGGCGATTGCCTGCGCGAACGACAACGAATTCGGACTGTCCTCGGCCGTGTTCACTCGCGATGTGGCACGGGGGCTGCGCGTGGCTCGGCGCATCGAAGCCGGCATCTGCCATGTGAACGGTCCGACGGTGCACGACGAGGCGCAGATGCCCTTTGGCGGCGTGAAGTCCAGCGGGTGGGGGCGCTTCGGCGGTCGTGCGGGCATCGAGGCCTTCACGGAACTGCGGTGGATCACCCTGCAGACCACGGACCGCCACTATCCCTTCTGAATCAACGCAGCAGGAGATCCGGCATGCGCATCACCATCCTCGGCGCCGGCGCCATGGGTTCGCTGTTCGGCGGCTTGCTGGCCGAACAGGGGCACGACGTCGAACTCCTTGACGTCAACCCGACGCACATCGAGAAGGTACGCAATCACGGTCTCACGCTGGAGACCGAAGGCAAGGGCGCGCGCGTGGTTCGCCTGCCCATCGCCAGGCCGCAGGCCGCCGCCAGTGGACCGGACTGCCTGATCCTGTTCACCAAGACCTTGCACACCCAGGGGGCCATGGAATCGGTGCGCCACGTGCTGGACGACCGGGTTCTGGTCTTGACCCTGCAGAACGGCCTCGGGAACGCCGAGCGCGTGGCGGCCTTTCTCCCCATGTCCCGCATCGCCGTGGGGGTCACGACCGTACCGGCCGACATGATCGAGCCCGGGCATGTCCATTCCCACGGTGCGGGGCACAACCGCATGATGATGGCCGACGGCAGGCCGAGCGACGCCCTGCAGGCATTGGCCGAGGCGCTCACGCAGGCCGGTCTGCCGAGCACCCTGGATGCGACCGTGCAAGCGGCGATCTGGCAGAAGGCCGCATTCAATGCCGCGCTGAACACGGTATGCGCCGTGACCTGCGCGACCGTCGGCCAGGTCGGCAGGCAGCCTCAAGCGAGGGAACTGGCTCACGACATCGCCACGGAAGTGCTGGCCGTGGCGAGCGCCAACGGGATCGCGGTCGATGCAAAGGGTCTGCACGACACGTTGGACCACGCGTTGGACCATCACCTTCAACATAAACCTTCCATGCTCCAGGACCTGCTTGCGGGGCGTCGGACGGAGGTGGATGCGATCAACGGCGAGGTCTTGCGGGTCGCGCGCTGGCTAGGCATCGACGCGCCGCGTACTCAGGCCCTGGATGCGTTGATCCGAGTTCGGGAGGTTCTGGTACTCAACTCACGGTAGATGTGCCAGTGGCGGTGCCCGACGGCTGCGAGCGCGCGCTTGCTGGTGCATCAGCCCGAGTCCTTCTATACAGCTTCCCAGCAGTGAAACCGCGGTTACGGCGGGCACACCGCGCACGTTTCATGCTCTAAGGAAGCACTGAAGAAATGACCTCTTGGGCGAAGCCGCTTGTATCCATGGTCGCGAACTGTGCGAAAAACGGGCGTTTCGCGGTCAGGAGGTCCGAAGCGCGGCCGAAAATCGGCAGCGGACGCCGCCCTTTGCCCCATTTTTCACACTGCGGACGCACCTCGGGTGTCGGAGTTCCAAACCAGCCTGCGCGCCAGCATCAGATTGGCCATGGCGAACAGCGTGTGCAACTGCGCCGTGTTCTTCGCCAGGCCGCGGTAGCGCGCCTTGCGGTGCCGAAAGAGGTTCTTCACGACGTGGAACGGGTGCTCAACCTTGGCGCGGATGCTGGCCTTGATCTGCTCGATCCACTCCAGCTTCTGCGCCCAGCCGTGCCCGGCCAGCGCGCGGCGCTTGCCGGGGCGCATGGCCACATGCCAGTTGACCGGAACACCGATGTTCTCCTCGCGCTTGGCCACGCCCTGGTAGCCCGCATCGGCGAAGACATCCTCCTCGTCGCCATGCAGCAGATCTTGTGCCCGGGTCACATCAGCCACATTGGCGGCGGTGCCGACCACGGTGTGCACCAGCCCCGATTGGGCATCGACGCCGATATGGGCCTTCATGCCGAAATGCCACGCGTTGCCTTTCTTGGTCTGGTGCATCTCGGGGTCGCGATCCCCCTTGGCGTTCTTGGTCGACGGCGGCGCCTCGATGATGGTCGCATCCACCACCGTGCCGCGCCGCAGGAACAGCCCCTTGGCCGCCAGGTGCGCGTTGATGGTCGTGAAGATGGTTTCGGTGAGCTGCTTGTCTTCGAGCAGGCGGCGGAACTTGAGCAGCGTCGTGGCGTCGGGTGCCGACTCGCGGCCCAGATCGATGCCAACGAAGCGCCGGATCGCCTGGCTGTCGTAGATGGCATCCTCGATGCCTTCGTCCGACAGCCCGAAGCAGTTCTGCGCGATGTACATGCGCAGCATGCGCTCCAGTCCGATCGGCGGGCGACCGCGGCCACCGCCCTTCGGATAGTGGCGCTCGATCGCCGCGACCAACTCGCCCCACGGCGTCATCGCTTCGATCTCGGCCAGGAAGCGGTCGCGTCGCGTCTGCCGCTTCTTGCTCCCGTACTCGTACTCGGAAAAGCTCGTCTGCATCGTCGTTCCTCGCGCTCTCGGACGTTCAGGACCATTGTTCCAGTTCACGCCCCGCTCGGCCAGCGTGCGATGCCAGCCGCCCCGAATTGATCAGTGTTTCCCTA
>NZ_KB898504.1 GCF_000377645.1 Thiomonas sp. FB-6
CGGGGCATGCTGCATGAACTCGGCCTGGGCGAGATCACGCCCGAGCAGGTCGCGCAGCGCGTGGGCAAGGGCTCGGAGCATCTGGTCGCGCAGGTGCTGCGCCTGCACCTGCCGGCGCAGCAGGCCGACGCGCTGCACCCGCGGGCGCTGCGCGTGTACCAGCAGCACTACACGCAGGCCAACGGCCGGCATTCCGCACTCTTTCCCGGGGTGCTCGAGGGCCTGCGGCGCCTGCGCGACGCGGGCCTGGCACTGGCCTGCGTGACCAACAAGCCCGGGATGCACGCGCGCGCACTGCTCGAACGCAAGGGCCTGCTGGAGTTCTTTTCCGAGATCGCCGGCGGTGACGCCTACGAGCGCAAGAAGCCCGATCCGCTTCCGCTGCTGCGCACCTGCGAGCGCCTCGGGCACGCACCCGCGCGCACCCTGATGGTGGGGGACTCCCAGAACGACGCCGCCGCCGCCGCGGCCGCCGGCTGCCCCGCGGTGCTGGCCACCTACGGCTACAACCACGGCGAGCCGATTCGCGCCACGCCGGCGCTGGCCTATTTCGACCGCCTGGACCAGCTGCCCCTGGCCTGAGCGCCGCGCCCGCTCACTTCGAGTCGTCGAAGTCGCCCAGCAGGGCCTTCTTCAGGCCTTGCGCGGCGGGGCGCGGGCCCAGCCACACGCGCAGCAGGTTGTCGAAGAAGTGCGCGTCGGCGTAGGGCGCGCCCTCGACCTGCCCGTTGATGCTGATGCGCATCCCCTGGCCCGGCACGTCGGCCAGCTCGACCACGTCGCCCTCGTGGAGCTCATGCCGGTCGGCGAACAGCCCGCCCATGCGCGCCAGGCCCGTGATCATGGTGGCGAAGTCGGCCGCGGGCACGTTGTTCTTGATGTCCTCGGTCAGCTTGTCGCCCAGTTCCTTGCCGCTGACGTCGCGCAGCATGACCAGGCGCATCAGCTTGGGCCCGGGCATGCCCAGCGCGGCGCTGGCGCTGTGCGCGGGCCGCGGCAGGTACAGCTCGGCCACGTAGACCTTGAAGATCAGGAAGTAGCGTGTTCCCGCGCCGTTGAGCATGAGCCGGGTGCTGCCCACCTGCGCGCTCGGCGGCACGCTGACGCCGTGCAGGCGCAAGGCGCCGGGCGCTTGCGCGGCCGGCGCCGACGCGCCGGGGGCGGCGGGTGCGGAGGCCGGTTGGGACGCCTGCGCGGCGCCGGCGCCTGGAGCCAGCGCCAGGCACAGTGCCAGGCACGAGGGCAGGCTCAGCAGCGGCAGCGGCACGCGGCGCGGCGGTCTGGACGGGCGGGGCAGACGCATCGGGGCTCCTCGACGGTTGAAAAGCGAACGACCGTTCGCATGGGGCGGCAGTGTGCCTGCATCGCGACGGCTTGGCAATCGGCCCGCGCCCACATGCTGCGCGCCGTGGGGATTTGCTAAAGTTCGCGCAGCTTGGGTATTGTCCGTTTTCCGCGGGCCCTGTCTTCGTCCTCGTCGATGTTCCTCTCTCGCAAGCACACCTTGGGTTCGCTGGACCGGGGAGCCTGGCCCTGGCGCCGCTGCTGCTCGCGCCGCTGCGCGGCGTGACCGGCGGCGCCACGCGCCGCAGCCGAGAGACCGCCCGTCGCGGGCGGCCCATGAACATCCGGCGGCCCCGGGGCCGCCAGTGAGTCCACCCATGACCGAAACCGAATTCCAGGCCCTGGCCGACGCCGGCTACAACCGCATCGCGATGGTCTCGCAGGCCTTCGCCGATCTCGAGACCCCGCTGTCGCTGTATCTCAAGCTCACCGACGGCGGCGCGGCGCGCAACACCTTCCTGCTCGAATCCGTGGTCGGCGGCGAGCGCTTCGGACGCTACTCCTTCATCGGCCTGGCCGCCGGCACCGAGCTGCGCGTGAAGGCCGGCGTCACGCGCGTGCTGCGCGACGGCGTCGAGGTCGAGCGTTCCGAGCAGCCGCCGCTGGCCTTCATCGAGGCCTTCCGCGCCCGCCACAAGGTGGCACTGCCCCAGGGCATGCCGCGTTTTTGCGGCGGCCTGGCCGGCTACTTCGGCTATGACGCGGCGCGCTACATCGAGCCGCGCCTGCAGGCCTCGGCGCAGCGCAACCCGCGCCCGGACCCGCTGGAGCTTCCCGACATCCTGCTGCTGCAATGCGAGGAACTGGCGGTCATCGACAATCTGGCGGGCCGCCTGAGCTTCATCGTCTACGCCGACCCGACCCAGCCCGATGCCCACGCGCGCGCCCGCGCCCGCCTGCTGGAGTTGCGCGAACGCCTGCGCGCCAGCGTGAAGGCGCCGGCCATGCCCGCGGCCGAGGTGACGCCGGTGGAGCACGAGTTCGAGCACGCCGACTACCTGCGCGCGGTGGAGCGTGCCAAGGAACTGATCGCCGCCGGGGACTTCATGCAGGTGCAGGTCGGCCAGCGCCTGCGCAAGCGCTTCGGGCAGTCGCCGCTGTCGCTGTACCGGGCGCTGCGCACGCTGAATCCCTCGCCCTACATGTACCTGTACAACTTCGGCGACTTCCAGGTGGTGGGTTCGTCGCCGGAAATCCTGGTGCGGCAGGAGGCCACGCCCGAGGGGCAGAAGGTGACCATCCGCCCGCTGGCCGGCACGCGCCCGCGCGGCGAAACCGCCGAGCGGGACCTGACCAACGAGCGCGAACTTCTGGCCGACCCCAAGGAGCGCGCCGAGCACCTGATGCTCATCGACCTGGCGCGCAACGACCTGGGGCGCATCGCGCGCATCGGCACCGTGCAGGTGACCGAGGCCTTCGCCATCGAGCGCTATTCCCATGTCATGCACATCGTCAGCAACGTCGAGGGCCTGCTGCAACCCGGCCTGGGCGCGCTGGACGTGATGCGCGCCACCTTCCCCGCCGGCACGCTGTCGGGGGCGCCGAAAATCCGCGCCATGGAGGTGATCGACGAACTCGAACCCACGCGCCGCGGCCTGTACGGCGGGGCCGTGGGCTACTGGAGCTTCGCCGGCGACATGGACCTGGCCATCGCCATCCGCACCGGCATCGTCAAGGACGGCTGGCTGTACGTGCAGGCGGCCGCGGGCGTGGTCGCCGACTCGGTGCCCGAGATGGAATGGCGCGAGACCGAGGCCAAGGCGCGCGCGGTGCTGCGCGCGGCCGAGCAGGTGCAGCAGGGCCTGGACGCCTGAGCAGGCGCCCGCGCCCCCTTTGCATCGCAGGCCGGCCGGCGGCATGGACGCGAGTTCGCGCAAGGCGGCACGCGGCGAGGCCGTCGGGGCCATGCTGTGGGGCGTGCAGCTGGCGGCGGTGGCCGTTGCGGCCCGCGACGTGCCGCCGCTGCTGCAGGCCACGCTGACCAGCACGGCCTCGCTGCTCCTGTTGTGGCTGTGGACCCGCTGGCGCCACATCGCCGTGTTCGCGCAGGACGCCACGCTGACCCCCGGCATGGGCCTGGGCCTGCTGTTCAGCGTGCGCCTGGCGCTGCTGTACCTGGCCGTGCCGCACGTGGGCGCCGCCGCCACCGTGGAATTCAGCGCGGGCGCCGTGCTGCTGCAGGCCGCGCTGCGGCGCGGACCGCGCGCGTGGCCGGCCCTGCTCGCCGGCGTGCTGGTGCTGCTCGTGCTGAGCGCCGTGCTGCCGCTGCCCGGGCTGGCTCTGGCCGCGTGCGCCGCGCTGGCGTGGGTGGCCCAGCAACGCCTGCTGCGCGACCCGCGGCTGATCGACTGCGCCGGCGAGCAGTTCGTGTTCTACCAGCTGATCGGTGCCGCCGTCACCCTGCCGGTGGCCTCGGTGGTGGCCGGCGAGAACTGGTTGGTGCATCCGGGCGCCACGGCATGGTGGGCGCTGGCCGCGCAGGTCGCCTGCTGCGTGCTTGCGCTGGCCTTGCTGTGGATCGCGCCGCGCGACGGCGTGCGGCAGGGAACCCTGCCGGCGCTGCTGCCCCTGGCGGCCGGCGCGGCGCTGCTGCTGCAGTCCCTGCTGGAAAACGCGGCGCCGTGGGCCTGCTGGGCCGGCCTCGCCTTGCTCGTGCCCGGCGCGCTGTGGCTGCAGCTGGGGCTCAGGGATGCCGGGGCCCGGGCCTGGGGATGAATTTCCAGCTGCGCGCGCGGTAGGCGGCGTATTCGGGCCAGCGCCGCAGCAGCAGGCGCTCCTCCATCGAGGACTTGCCCTGCAGCACCAGCAGCAGCCCCACCCAGGCGGCCAGGCGGGGCAGGTCCGCGGCCGACGCCGCCACCGCGGCCATCAGCAGCAGCAGCGAGCTGTACATGGGGTGGCGCATGCGCCGGTAGGGACCGCCCGTGACCAGGCGCCCCGAGGGCCGCGGCTCCGGGCGGATGTTGAAATTGCCCGGTCGGTTCCAGGCCAGCACCCAGGCGCCCAGGCCCAGTCCGGCCGCCGCGAGGCCCAGCGCCGCGGCGTTCAGGCGCCAATGCGCCGGCCACAGCAGCATCAGCGCGATGAGGGCGAACTGGGCCAGCACCCACAGGCGACCCTGGAGCCCCGGACTCAAGATGTCCCTCCGTGCGCCCCTGGGGTTGTCCGCAAGGGGGTGAACGACGTTTCCATGCAACGCATGGTAGTGCGCGCCTGCCCGGGCTCCACCCTGAAAACCTGGCCGGCGGCTCCGTATCCACCCGTATCAGGGTTTGCCAGGGGGGCTGAGCAGGCGCAAAATAGGGTCTGGACACAATCCTTCGTGCAGGCTCCTCCGATGCTAGATCCCACCGATCCGGCGGCCGTACAACGCGCCGTGCAACGGGCCTTGAACCGTGATCTCCAGCCCGGGGAAATCCTGGTGCTGGGGCGCACGCACGAAGGACGCGCCTTCCGCCCCAGCGACTGGGCCGAGCGCCTGGCCGGGGTGATGTCGCGCTTCCGCCCCATCGGGGCCGGGCACGCCGAGGAACACCTGTGCTATTCGCCCCTGTGCATGCCCACGCTGGTCGACGGCGTGCGCGCGGTGGTGGTCAGCCGCGAACTGGCCGACGTGGAGCCCATGGCCTACCAGTTCGTGCTGCGTTTCGCGCGCGACAACAACCTCGAGACCGTGCAGGCCTGCATGCTGGACCTCGACTCGGCCGGGCAGGCTACAGCGCATGCCCCCGCTGCCGACGCCAGCGGCTTGCGCGTGGCCTGAACCATCGCCGGGCTGCACCCGGCGCGGGCCGGCGTGCTCACGCGGTGAGCTTGGAACTGACCAGCCGGTTCAGACTCACCCCTTGCTCGCTGGCCTCGATCGCCAGGCGACGATGCTGTTCCGGCGGGATGCGAACCTTGAACTCGCCGCTGTATCTGCGATCGGCCAGGGGCTCGGGCACCTGCTCGGAGGCCGAGATCATGTCCGCCACGCACTCGGCCACCAGGCGCCGGATGCCCGCCAGTGCCTGTTCCGGCGAGGCCGCGAGCCAGGACAGTGAGGGAAATTCGGCGCACAAGCCGACATGTTCGATGTCTTCCGAGGACCAGGTGACGCGATAGGTGTAGTGGTCAACGTTCATCGATTCGCCAGAGATCGCCGAAGCGCACGCTTGAGGGCGATGTCCGCATCTGGCTTAAGGTTTTTCAAGACTGGATATGACGGATGGTGTCACTAATGACACCATCCGTCAAGCTTTCCCCGCAGCGGCAGGCTATCGCAGGGCCTTCGAGCGCCTGCGGGCTCGCGGGATTCGGAGTACGGATCAGGCCGAGGCCTGCCACCAGGCGGCCAGCAGCAACGCGGGCACCAGCAGCCAGGCGCCGACGCCCGGCCAGGCACGGGCGGCGGCGTAGGCGGCGGCGGCCGACGCGGCCACGGCGCCGGCGTTGCGCCAGTCGCCGAACATCAACTGCAGGAGTTTTTTCATGCGCGACTCCCGGCGGGCGCCGCGGCCGGCACGCGCAATTGCGCGGCGAGCAGACGGCCGCAGACGGCGTAGACCAGGAACAGCAGCGGCAGGCTGAGGTCGCCCATCGGCCAGGCTGCCTGTTCACCCAGCACACCGGCCAGGCTCCAGTAGCTGCCGAAGGCCAGCAAGGCGCAGGCCACCAGGAACTTCAGCGTGTTCTCCGGCACGGCGCTCAGCGGAGCGCGCAGCGCCATGCCCGCGGCGATCACCACCAGCAGCGCCAACACGGCCGCGGCGGCGGACTGCCCGAGGTCCAGCCCGTGGCCCATGGCCACCACCAGCAGCCACACCTCCAGGCCTTCGAGCAGCACGCCCTTGAAGGCCACCAGCCAGGCGGCGCGCACTTCCGCGTGGTCCAGCGCCTCGCGGGTCTCGCGGAATTCCTCGAGCTCGTCGTGCAGGCGCGTGCGTCCGGCGTAGCGCCGCACCGCCTTCACGTACCAGCGCAGCCCGAACAGCAGCAGGAACACGCCGATGGCCGCGCGCATGACGTTCATGTCGCCGTCGATCAGGTGCAAGCCGGCGGCGCCCGCGGCCACCAGCAGGCTCACCAGGGCCAGCGCGCTGATCGCGGCGCTCGTGGCGCGCGCCCAGCCGATGCTCAAGGCCACCGCCAGCACGATGGTGAAAGCTTCCACCCATTCCACGGCGCTGGCCGCGAAAATCGCGCCGGCCGCTCCCCAATGCGTCCAATTCATCAAATCGTCTTCTCCCTTTCGAGTTCGAGTTCAGCCGTCGGGACCCGCTGGCTTGCGGGCGTCTCGCGGCCTTCGTAGATCAGCGCCTGGCGCAGGTCCAGGTGCAGTTCCACACGGTCTCCCGGCGCTCGCCATGCCGGGCCCATCAGGCGCAACGCCACGCCGTGCAGCGTGACGTGCAGTTCGAAACCCTGCGGCGTGGCCGTGCAGCGCAGCACCTCGGCCGTCACCGCGCTATCGCCGTCGCGCGGTGCGCCGTCGGCCGCGCGCAGCGAGCCGGCCGGCAGGTAGAGGCGGGCGCCGTGGCCGGCCCGGTCCGTCCCGGCGGCAGCGGGCAAGGCGCCCCAGGGGGCATGCAGCAGGCCGCCCGCGCGGCGCAGCGGCCACGGCCCCGGCGCGTGCACGAACCGCGCCACGTGTTCGTCGCGGGGCATCGCCAGCAAGGTGCGCGGAGCGTCGATCTGGCGCAGCACGCCGGCATCGAGAATACCCACCTGGTCGCCCAGGGAAAAGGCCTCGCGGTGGTCATGGGTGATGTACAGGGCCGACAGGCCGTGTTCGCGGACCACGCCGCCGATCAGCTCGCGCAGTTCCTCGCGCAGCGCGGCGTCCAGGTTCGACAGCGGCTCGTCGCACAGCAGCAGGCGCGGACGCACCGCCAGCGCCCGTGCCAGCGCCACGCGCTGCTGCTGCCCGCCCGAGAGTTCGTGCGGACGGCGGTCGCGCAGCCCCTGCAGTCCCACGCGGCGCAGCATGTCCAGCGCCTGCTCGGCGGCATGCGCCATTTTGCGCGCGCGCAGCGGCAGGGCCACGTTGTCCAGCGCGCTCAGGTGCGGCCACAAGGCGTAGTCCTGGAACACCATGCCCAGGCCCCTGCGCTCGGGCGGCAGCGCGGCCTGCCCGGGCCCGGCCACGACCAGCCCGGCGATGCGTACCGTGCCGCCGTCGGGAGCTTCCAGGCCGGCGACGATGCGCAGCAGCGTGGTCTTGCCCGAGCCGGAGGCGCCCAGCAGGCAGACGATCTGCCCGGCCTCGATGCGCAGGTCCAGGCCGCGCAGGGCCGTGTGCCCGCCGAAGTGCTTGTGCACGCCGATCAGTTCCAGGGCATTCATCGCGGGTCTCCCAGGCGCCGGGCGGCACGCGCGAAGGTCCAGCGCGCCAGCGCCGCGAAGCCCAGCAACAGCGCGATGCCCAGCAATTGCAGCCGTGCCTGCAGGCGCAACTGGAAGCCCGAGGCCGCGTTCAGCAGAGCCACCGCCAGCGGCGCATGGCCGGCCGGATACAACAGCTGCGAGGCCGGAAGTTCGAAGGCCACGTGCAGCGCGGTCATCAGCCAGGCCGCGCCAAGCGCCGGCGTCAGCAGGGGCCATTCCACCCGCAGCAGCGCCTGCAGGCGCGACAGGCCGTGCACGCGCGCGGCCTCGCCGAGGCTGCCGTGCAGTTGCGCCACCGGTCCCTGCAGCATGCGGGTCGCCGCCGGCAGCGCGAGCGCGACGTAGGCCATGGCCAGCAGCGCGCTGCCTCCGTACCAGGGGGTGATGGACAGGTTGTACATCTGCACGTAGGCCGCCGCGAGCACGATGCCGGGCAAGGCCATCGCCGCGGTGAGACCCAGGTCGACGGCGCGCCCGAGTCGGCTGCCGGCGGCCAGTGCGCGCGCCATCGGCCAGGCCAGCGCGGTGGCCGCGGTCGCGGCCAGCAGCGCCATGCGCAGCGAGTAGCCGAAGGCCGGCAGCAGCTGCGCGGCGGAGCGCGCGAAACCCTCGCCGTGCCCGATGCCGCCGAAGGCCAGGCTGGCCGCGCTGAGCAGGGGAACCCCGAGCGCGAGCAGGCCCAGCCCGGCCACGCCGACGGCGTGCGCCAGCGCCTGCGCGGGCGGCAGCGTCAGCGGCGGCGCCGGGCGGTGGCGCGCGCCCACGCTGCGCGCGGCGGCGCCGCGGCGGCCGGGAAGTTCACCGGCATCGCCGCCACCGACTGCTCGATGGCATAGGTCGCCATCATCGTGCCGCTGCCCGCGCCCAGCGTGGCGGCCACGGCGAAATCGCTGGCCGACTCGGCAAAGGCGGCTGCGAAACCCGCGGCCAGCGCGGGCAGCAGCGCGTGCACCGCCAGGCGCAGGCGATGGCCGCGTCCCAGGCCGAGTACCCGGGCGGCTTCCTGCGGCGCCGCGGAGGCGCTGCGCAGGCTGAGTTGCAGCGCGAGGAAGGTGTAGGGCAAGGCCTTGAAGGCCAGGCTGAGCACGATGCCGGGAGGGCCGAGCAGGCCTTGGGCGCCCGCCAGGAGCCAGGGCCAGCGGGCCAACGGCCCCACGGGCGCGGCCAGCAGCATCCAGCCTGAGGCGACGAAATACCCGGGCAGCACCAGCAGCAGCCAGATGCCGGCTTCGATCCAGGCGCGCCACGCCAGCAGGCTGCGCTCGCGCAGCCACGCCAGCCAGGCACCCAGCGGCAACGCGATCAGGCTGGCCAGCAAAGCGATGAGCCCGCTGTTGCGCAGGGCGCCCGCGCCCCCGGCGGCCCAGGCCTGGGCGAAGGAGGCCAAGTCGGGATGCAACTCGCCACGCAGCAGTCCGGGCGCCAGCGCCTGGCCCAGGAAGCCGCCCAGGGGCCAGCCCCACAAGGCCAGCGCGGCGAGCGCGAGCAGCGCGGGGCCGAGGGCGCGGCTGGCGCGATGCCGGGCCTGGCCCGGCCACGGCGCGCGCGCCTCGTCGCGCGCGCCTGGCGGGGCAGCGGCCTCGAGCGGGCGCTGCAGCGCCCGCGGTCCGATCCCGGGAGCGCTCAATGGAGTACGTGGGAGCTGAACCACTGGTCCACGCTGGCCTCGCGCGCGCCCCAGATCGCCGGATCCAGGCGCTGGGGGTCGCGCACCGTCAGGCGCGCCAGCGCCGGCAGAGGCGCCACGCCGCGCAGCAGCGGCTGGTAGTTGGAATCGGCGCTGGGGTCGCCCTGCTGCATGGCCCGCTGGCCGGCCGGTGACAGCACGAACTCGACGAATCGGCGGGCCTGCAGCCGTTCGGCACCCCGCACGTGCGCGCCGATGGCGATGTCGGACGGAAGTTCGGCCACGGGCGCGGGCGTGAGCACGCGCAGATGGGCTTCGCGTTGCGCGAAGCCCAGTGCGGCGGAGCTCTGCACCACGGCCACGTCGATCTGCCCGTACTGCAGCGCGCGCAGCGTGACGCTGTTGGTCGGGTACACCTTCAGCCCGTTGGCCTTGAGGTGCTCGAACCAGGCCTGGCCCGCCTGCATGCCATCGTGCTGCAGGATGCCGGCGACGAAGGGGAAGGTGGGCCCGGAGATGGCTGGATTGTTCATGCCCACCTTGCCGCGCAGCGCGGGCGAGCCCAGGTCGGACCAGGTGGCGGGCAGCGTGCCCACGCGGCGTGTATTCACCAGCAGTGCGCCGGCGTAGGTGAGCCCCACCGGCAGGTAGCAGCGGTCGGCCGGCACCAGCGCCATGCCGGCGGTGTCGTAGTCCACGCGCGGCGTCCAGCCACAGGCCAGAAGGTGGCGCGAGGCCATGTCGCGCATGGCCGTGTCGCCGTCGAACCAGACGACGTCCCATTGCGGACGCGGCCCTTCGGCCTGCACGCGTGCCTGCAGCGGACCGGTGCTCAGGTGCACCAGGTCCACCGGGATGCCCGTGGCTTTCGTGAAGGCCTGCGCCACGGCGTGGTCATAGCCGAAGGCGGCGTACACGCGCAGCGTGGAAGCGTCGGCGCCGGCGCCCGCGGTCGCCCAGGCGAGCAGGGCGGCGCCGGCGGCGAGCGAGCGCACGACGCGCGCCGCGCGGTGGCGAATCGGTGCGGTGGTGGTCATGGTTGGAGCACGAAGCGAACCCAGATGTGGAAGGACAGCAGCCTGCCCGCGAGCTTCGGCGGCGGCGGCGGGCAATAAGCCACGCGCACGGCCCGCAACGCGGCGGCGTCGAGCAGGTCCGAGCCGCTGCTTTGAAGGACGTGGATCGCCGATACGCGGCCGTCCAGGAAATCGAAGCCGACCAGCGTCCTGCCGCTGAGCTGCATCAGGCGCGCCGCCGAGGGGTAGCGCACGGCGTTCTGGATCGCGTCGCGCAACTCGGCCTCGAAGGTCGCTCGTGCCGAGGCGATGGCCTGGGCATCGGGTTGCGCAGCCGGTGCGGGAGGCGCGGGCGGCGCGGGGGCCGCCACCGGCACCGGCACCGGTGACGCTGGCTGCGCGACCGGCTGCGGCAGCGGCGCCGGCACGGGGCGAGGGGGAACGGGCCGCCGGTGGCGCACCACCGGCCGGGGCTTGGGCAGGGGTTTGGGAATCGGCTTGTGAATCGGCTTGTGAATCGGCTCGGGTGCCCGCAGGGGGGCGGGCTTCGGTGCGGGCTTGGGGGCAGGCTTGGGGGCCGGCACCAGGGTGATCTGCAGCGGCGGGAGCGGCGGGGGCGCAGCCGGGCGCCCCGCGAACCAGAGCACGGCCCCGACCAGCGCGATCTCCACGAGGGCCGCCAGGCCCACGCTGGCGGCCCAGCGCCGGCCCGCGGCCGGCTCTTCGTCCGGGCCCCAGGGGACGGTGGCGGCGATGCCCAGCGCGTTCATCGGGCCTGCGCCGGGTCGGCGCCCTCGGCGCGCGCCGCCAGGCCGATGTGGGTCACGCCCGCATTGCGACAGGCGTCCATCACGCGCATCAGCGACTGCAGCGAGACGTCCTTGTCACCGGCCAAGGTGACTTGAAGGTCCGATGCGTCAGGCTTGCTGCGCAGCAGCGTGGTGAGCTGCGCGGGGCTGAGTTCGCGCTGCTGGAAGTGGATCATGCCGGCGCGGTCGACCGCCAGGGTCATCTGCGGCTTGGGCATCGCCTGCGCGGTGCTGCTGCCCGGCAGGCGCGAGGCGATGCCGGCATCGGGGATCATGTGCAGGGTCACCATGATGAAGAACACCAGCAGGAAGAACATGATGTCGATCATCGGGATGATCTCGATGCGGGCCTTGCGGGTTTCGAAATAGCGCATGAGGTGGGCGGGAAAAAAAGACGCCACAGGCGTGCTGTGGCCGAAGCGGGCCCATCCCGGCGCCCGTTCTCACGATGTTCGTCCGCAGTGGTGGCGCGTGGCCCTCACTGAAGCAGTTGCACGCCCTGGGCCGGGCCCGCGGCATGGTGCCCCGGGGCATCCGGCAGGTTCCTGCCAGGGCCGCGATGGGTCCGGTAGTGGGGGTACATGCGGTTGGCCAGCATGAGCTTGATGCGCTCGAGCTGATGCACCAGCAGGCGCACGCGCTGCTGCAGCGCGTTGAACGCCACGAGTCCGAGCACGGCGATGAACAGGCCCGCCGCGGTGGCCAGGAGCGCCTCGCCCACGCCGCCCGTGACCTGCTGGGTCGCTCCGGCCGGATTCGACAGGGCCTGGAAGGTGTTGAACATGCCCACGATGGTTCCCAGCAGCCCGAGCAGTGGTGCCAGCGTGACGATGGTGTCGAGCACCCACAGGCCGCGGTCGATGCGCGGAACCTGGTCCATGACCGCTTCTTCCAGGCGGTCCTGCAGGTGGTGCATGGGGTCGCCCAGATCATGGGTCAGCGCCACCGCCACCACGTGGGCGGCCGGTGAACGCTCGTCGCGCTGCAGCGCCTCGCGCAGTTGCGAGGCATCGACATGGGTCAGCTCCTTGAGCTTGCGCACCCATTCGCGGCACTGGCCCTGCATGCGCGCGAGCGCCCAGAAGCGCTCGAGCATGACGGCCAGCGCGACCAGCAGCAGCGCGGCCATCAGGTACAGGATGCCGCCCGAGGTGCGGGCGGCGTGGAGGATGATCTGGGCATTCATGAGGGGATCCGGTGGGCGCCGGCGCGGACTCGAGGGTCCGCCGCCGGCGCCGTGGCTGCGACGCTTACTCGAAGGGGTAGGACAGGTTCAGGGTCACGCTGCGCCCGGCGTTGTTGTAGAACAAGGGAACGCCGCTGCTGGCGGTGTAGCCGGCCAGTGCGAACAGCTTCTGGTTGTCGAACAGGTTGCCGATCTGCAGTCCGATCTTCGCGCCCTTGGGCAGCATGTTGTCGCCCTGCGCGGTGTAGTTGATCGCCAGGTTGGTGATGGCGATGGACGAGAAGGGATAGATCGGCGTGGCGCCGTTGAAGTCGCCGTAGCGCGAGCCCAGGAACTTGGTGATCAGCGCGCCGTACCACGGGCCCTGGTTGTAGATCAGGCCCAGGGCTTCCGTGTGCTTGGGAATGCCCGCGAGTTGTTGACCCTGGGTGGCGTCCGCGTTGTCGTCGATCGCCTCGTTGTACGAGGCGTTGGCGTATACGCTGTAGCCCGAGCCGACGTAGTACGTGCCTTCGGCCTCGATGCCCTGGTAGTGCGCCTTGCCGTACTTGTAGGTCAGGGTGTTGCCCTTGAGCTTGGCACCGATCACCGCATTGCTGTTGTTCACGCGATAGACGTCGCCCGACAGCACCAGGTCCTGCGAGCGCCAGGAGCTTCCCAGCTGGAAGTTCTGCGTGGTCTGCGGGGAAACCGCATCGGCGGTCTGCAGCGGGTCGGTGCTGTAGAACACGTTCAGGTTGGGGGCGAGGAAGCCTTCGGCGGCCTGCGCGTACACCACCCAGCCGGGCTGCACCGTGTAGTGGGCGTCGATCGACGGCAGCAGCTTGTTCCAGCTCTTGGCGATGCCGTAGGCCGGCTGGCCGCTGCCCTGGTTGATCTGCGCGTCCAAGGTGCGGCGGAAGTAGGCGTCGCGCAGCCCGGGGGTGAGCACCAGCCTGGGAGCCACCTTCCATTGGTATTCCACGTAGGGCTGCAGCTGGGTCAGCGAGTCCTTCATCAGGCGGTCGCTGTTGTATTGCCCGGCGCCCGCATAGGTGCTGGTCTCGTAGCGTCCGTTGTCCTGGCGGTCGATCCACACCCCGGTCTTGAGGGTCCCGGTGGAGAAGTCCCTGGCCGTGCGCAGCAGGTCGCCCCAGGAGCGGTAGTTCATGTACATCTGGTAGAGGTACACCGAGCCGTCGCTGTTGTTGGTGGCGGCGGCCGCGGCCGCCGCGGCGGGAACCGTGCCGTCGCTCACCCCACCCGGGCAGTCGAGGGTGCCGTAGTGGCAGGCCTGGTCGTTGGGGGCGAATCCGGCGTAGCCGTTGTGGTAGTAGGCGTAGGTGTAGACCTTGTTGTCCACCTTCCAGTCGCCCATATGGGTCTTCAGGTCGACGTATTCGAAGTCGGTCGTGATGTCGTCGTAGTTGTACGCGGCGTCGGCCTGGCTGAGCGGGTTGGTGTTGAAGCCGTAGTTGCTGCCGAAGGCCTGCATCTGGCCGGGCACGCCGGGGGCGGTGGCGGGGTCGCCGGTGTTGCCGCTGGGGATGGCCACGTAGGGCTCGGTGGTCGCGCCGAACGGCGGGTGCTGCAGCGTGTGGTTCTTCATGCCCACGACGGTCAGCAGCGAGTCGTCGCCCACCGGACGCTCGACCTTGAGGAACAGGTTCGAGCGGTGGAACGAGGTGTTGCTCAGGTAGCCGTTGCTGTCGAGCTTGCGGTAGTCGAAGAAGGCGCGCGTGTCGCCATAGTCCTTCATCAGGCCGGTGTCGAATTCCGCGCCCAGCATGTGGGTGCCCCAGCTGCCGATGCTGCCGTAGATCGTCGCCTTCGGGATGTTCGACGGATCCTTCGAGCTCACGTGGATGGTTCCGCCGAAGGTCGCCGGGCCGATGTTGCTGGCGTCACCCGGACCGCGCTCGACGGTGATCGGCCCCAGATCCTGGGGCATGAAGTAGGTCGTCGAGTGGTGCGTGAAATCGTTGGAATCGCCCCAGGGGATCCCGTCGAAGGTCACGTCGTACTGGCCGTCCGTGAAGCCGCGGATCGAGGGGCCGCCGACGTGGTTGTTGCCCGATTCGGACAAGCCGGGACCGTTGGGGTCGATGCTCATCACGCTCGGGCTGATCCCGACGATGTCGGAATAGTTGGACGCCGGCGCGGCTGTTTCCTCGATCACATGCTGGCTGATGGTCGATTGCGGCTGCGTCGCCTTCAGGGAGTTGCGGCTCAGCGCCTGGTACGGGGCGCTTTGCTTCTTGGCCTGGCCCGATTGCGCGGCGCCTTGCGCGCCGGCCTGCACGGTGCCCAGGTCGGTGGCGGTGGTGCCCTGGGCGTAGACGGCGGCTGACGAGGCGTACAGCGCCAGCAGCACGGCTTGGGACAGGAGCTTGCGGCGAAGCGCAGGCGGCGTGGTGCGGTGAGTCATGGATGCTCCGGATGGCGATGGAATTCGGGGGCTCTCTTCGGCCGGTGTCGTCGGCCCGCGAAACCAGGGTTGCGAGC
Organism: Thiomonas sp. FB-6; assembly: GCF_000377645.1. Taxonomy (GTDB): domain Bacteria; phylum Pseudomonadota; class Gammaproteobacteria; order Burkholderiales; family Burkholderiaceae_C; genus Thiomonas_A. Next base: position 14,833 of record NZ_KB898504.1, read on the forward strand.
CTGGACTCCATTGCATCGGCAGCGCGTGATGTTCAGGTTGCGCGAACCTGTCCGAATCCTCACCAAGGCTGTCGGAGTTGTTCAGGAATGTTTCCTGGCGGAGGCGGTTCCGGGCGCGCAGGCGGCGGTGCCGGACCAGCGGTAGCCGCTTCCATGCAGGGTCTGCAGGTGGCCGTCGAGGCCGTGGCGCTGCAGCAGGCGGCGCAGCCGGCCGACCGCGGTGTGCAGCGCCTGCGCGTCGGCGCGCGCCGGGATGTCCAGCGCCACGCGCAGGCTGGCGGCGCTGAGCACGCGCCCGGGCCGCTCGCACAGCGCCCACAGAAGCCGGAACAGTTGGGGTTGCAGGGTCTGGTGCTCGGTCCCGCAGCGCAGCTCGCGGGTGGGTGCGTCCAGCGTGCTGTCGGGGGCCACGCTCAGCCAGCCGGCGGGCACCGGGGCCACGCGTTCGCGCAGGCGCCCCAACTGGGCCTGCAGCAGCGCCGGGGCGAAGCGCAGCCCGACCACGGCATCCGCGCCGGCGCGCAGCGCCTGCAGGGCGAGCGGACCGCCGGGGTCCTCGAGCAGCGCCACCAGCACCGCCTGCGAGGAGGCGGGATGGTGGCGCACGCGCATGATCCAGTCGGTGGCCGCACGTGCCTGTTCCGCGCAGCGCAGCATGGCGGCCCAGGAACTGCCGTCGGCGAGTTGCTTCAGCGCGGTGTCGGGCTCGGCCGCCTGCGAGTTGTCCAGCGGACTGGGCGCTGCGTGCCCGAAGCCGACGTACAGCACCGAATGCTTGACGGCCGGCCCGCCGCGGGCGACGGGCGCGGGCGCAGGGCCCGAGGGGAGCATGTCGAAACCTCGCGTGCTGAAAAGCAGCGAGGCTCGCACGCCACGGTGACAGCGGCGTGACAGCGGCGTGACGTCGTCACGCCGCGGATCGGCAGGGGCTCAGACCACCGCGCCGGCGTTCGGGTCGTTGGGGTTCTTGGGGCGCCCCGGTCCGGACTTGAGCAGGTCCTCGCGCTTGACCCGCAGCCACATGGCGATCGCCGCGGCGACGAACACCGAGCTGTAGATGCTCATGGATATGCCGATGATCAGCGCCAGCGCGAAATAGTGCAGCGCGGGCCCGCCGAACAGGAACATCGAGAACGCCATCGCCAGGGTGGCGCCGTGGGTGATGATGGTGCGGCTGATGGTGTTGGTGATCGCGCTGTCGATCACGTGCACGGTGGTGTACTTGCGGTACTTGCGGAAGTTCTCGCGCACCCGGTCGAAGATCACCACCGACTCGTTCACCGAGTAGCCCAGCACCGCCAGCACCGCCGCCAGCACCGGCAGCGAGAATTCCCACTGGAAGAAGGCGAAGAAGCCCAGCACGATGATCACGTCGTGCAGGTTGGCCACGATGGCCGCCACGGAGAATTTCCACTCGAAGCGCAGCGCCAGGTACAGCATGATGCCGGCGATCACGAAGGCCAGCGCCTTCAGGCCGTCGGTGGCCAGCTCGGAGCCGACCTGCGGGCCCACGAACTCGGTGCGCGCCAGCTGAGCCTGCGGGTCGGCCGCCTTCAGCGCTGCCATCACGTGGTCGCTCTGCGCCGCGCTGCTCTCGCCGGCGCGCAGCGGAAGCCGGATCACCACGTCACGCGCGTTGCCGAAGGTCTGCACCTGCACGTCGCCGTAGCCCAGGCGTCTGGGCACCGCGCGCACCGAATCCAGGTCCGCCGCGTGGGGGTAGTGCACCTCCATCACGGTACCGCCGGTGAATTCGATCGACAGGTGCAGGCCGCGCGTGACCAGGAAGAACACGGCGGCGACGAACAACAGCGCCGAGATCACGTTCAGCACCGGTGCATAGCGCATGAACGGAATGTCGCGGCGGATACGGAAGAACTCCATCAGGATCTCCTGGTCGAAGGCTGGGCGGGCGCGGGGCTCAGGACTTGCGCGCGGGCGCCTTGTCGGACTTGGCCGCTCCCGGCTTCCACACCTGGCCGATGGACACCGCCTGCAGGCGGCGGCGCCGGCCGTACCAGAGGTTGACCAGTCCGCGTGAGAAGAACACCGCCGAGAACATCGAGGTGAGGATGCCCAGCACGTGCACGATGGCGAAGCCGCGCACCGCGCCGGAGCCGAACACCAGCAGCGCCAGGCCGGCGATCAGCGTGGTCACGTTGGAGTCCAGAATGGTGGCCCAGGCGCGCGCGTAGCCGGTGGCGATCGCCGCCTGCGCGCCCGCGCCGTTGCGCAGCTCCTCGCGGATGCGCTCGTTGATCAGCACGTTGGAGTCGATGGCCATGCCCAGCGCCAGGGCCATGGCGGCGATACCGGGCAGGGTCAGCGTGGCCTGCAGCATCGACAGCAGCGCCACCAGCAGCATCAGGTTCACCGCCAGCGCGATCGACGAGACCGCGCCGAACAGCAGGTAGTACACGCACATGAAGCCCACGATGGCCAGGAAGCCCCAGGTCACCGAATGGAAGCCCTGGGCGATGTTCTGGCGCCCCAGGCTGGGGCCGATGGTGCGTTCCTCGATGATCTGCATCGGCGCGGCCAGCGCGCCCGCGCGCAGCAGCAGCGCGATGTCATTGGCCTCCGGCACGGTCATGCTGCCGGAGATCTGCACGCGTCCGCCGTCGATCTCGCTGCGCACCACCGGGGCGGTCACCACCTGCGCCTGGTGGCGGTCGATCAGCACCATGGCGATGCGCTTGCCCACGTTGGCGCGGGTCAGGTCGGCAAAGATGCGCGAGCCGCGCGAGTCCAGGGTCAGGAACACCGCCGGCTGGTTGGTCTGCGGGTCGAAGCCGGGCTGGGCATCGGTCAGTTCCTGGCCGGTGAGCAGCACGTCGGACTTGACCATCAGAGGGTTGCCGGAGCGGTCGTAGAGCTTCTGGTCGCCCTCGGGGGTCGAGCCCTTGCCGGCCAGCGCGCCGAGCGCGGCCGGGCTGTCGTCCACCATGCGCACTTCCAGCGAGGCGGTGCGCCCGAGGATGTCCTTCGCACGGGCCGTGTCCTGGATGCCGGGAAGCTCGACCACCACGCGGTCCTTGCCCTGCTGCTGGATCACCGGCTCGGCCACGCCGAGTTCGTTGATCCGGTTGTGCAGCGTGGTGATGTTCTGCTTGATCGCGTAGTCCTCGGTCTGCTGGATGGCCGCCGGGCTCAGGCGCAGCGCGATGGTTCCGGCAGCCGCATCGGCGTCGATCAGCGCGTTGCCCGCGTTGGCGCGCACCACCGGCAGCGCGGCCTGGAACATTTCCGGGTCGTGGAACTGCATCTGCACCGCGTCACCCACGCGCTTGAGTTCGCTGTAGCGCACGTCCTTGTCGCGCAGCGAGGACTTGAGCTCGCCGGCGATCGAGTCCAGCTTCTTCTGCAGCGCCGCCTGCATGTCCACCTGCAGCAGGAAGTGCACGCCGCCGCGCAGGTCCAGGCCCAGATACATGGGGTGGGCGTGCAGCGCGGTCAGCCAGGCCGGCGAGCGGCTCAGCAGGTTGACGGCGACGATGTACGACGGCGACTGCGGGTTGGTGTTCAGCGCGTGCGCCAGCACTTCGCGCGCGCGCAACTGCACGTCGGTACCGGAGAAACTGTAGTTCAGCGTGGCGCCGCTGATGGTTGCCTGGTCGGGGTGAATGCCGGCCTGGGCCAGCGCGGCGTCACCGCGCTGCAGCAGCGCCTGGTCGGGCTGGTCGTGTCCGGCGTGGGCCGAGGTGATCTGCACGGCCGGGGCCTCGCCGAACAGGTTCGGCAGCGCATACACGAAGCCAACCACCAGGACGGCGGCCATCACGAGGTACTTCCACAGCGGGTAACGGTTCATGGCGGGGGACCGGCGCCGCGGCAGGGCCGCGGCGCGCGCTGGTCGGGTGTGGCGCGGCGTCGGGCCGCGCGCGGATCAGGATTCGAACTTCAGCGTGCCCTTGGGCAGCACGGTGCTGATCGCCGAGCGTTGCACCTGCACCTCGACCTTGCTGGCCACTTCCAGGCTCAGGTAGTTGTCGCCCATGCGGGTGACGCGTCCCACCAGTCCGCCGCTGGTGACGACCTCGTCGCCCTTGGCCAGTGCGGCGATCATCGCGCGGGCTTCCTTCTGGCGCTTCATCTGCGGGCGGATCATGACCAGCCACAGGATGACGAACATCACCACCAGCGGCAGCACGTTCAACAGGGTGGATTCGGCTCCGCCCTGCGGGGCGGCGGCGGCGGCGTGAGCCGTGGAAATCAGTTGGATCGACATGGCGTACTCGGGGGTTCGTCGTGACGGCGCGATCCGCGCGGCGCGCTGCTGCATGCGCCGCGCGGATCGCGCGAAAACCCGATTGTCGCAAATTCGGGGACCGGGGCCTTCGCATGCCCCGGCCGCGGGCGGCGCGCGGAGGCTAGCCGGTGATGAACGCCAGGGGCGCGGCGGTGGTCGTGTAGGTCCTCGGCGGGCCCCCGAGTTCGCCCAGGGTGGTCGACGATCGCGCCGTGGTCGGGGTCGGGCCGCCCTGGCGGACGCGCAGGCGCCAGATCGCCGATCCCACCGGGTCCATGGCGTAGGCGACCTTGCCTCCGGCGCTCACCAGCAGGCGTGTGAAGTCCGCCTGCTGGTAGGGGCCGAGCACCTGCCGGGACAGGGAGGTCAGGACCGGCGCGTCCGTGTGCGGTTTCGGGTCGTACAGGGAGTACTCGAAGATCGATTCCGTGTTGTCGGAGGACACGGCCAGGTACAGGCTTCCTGTATGGCGGTTGACCGCCACCGCGCCCGGCTCCCAGCGCAGCTGGCCGTTGCGGGCATGGATGGTGTGCAGGGTCCGTTGCTGCCAGTCGTTCCACCCCGAGTCCGGCTGATCGGAGTGCATGGCCAGCACCTCGTCGCTGGACCGGGCCACGAGGATCAGGTCGCGGCAATCCGCGTCGCAGGCCATGGCGACCGTGCCGGTCTTGCCGAAGGGCTGGACCTCCCGGCCCAGCTCCAGCGCGGTGCTTTGGCGCTGGGGTTCCGTCGCGCCCTGGGGTACCGCGCTCGGGTTGCCGCGCGCGGCCTTCACCCGGAAGGCCTCGACCCGTCCGTCGGCGTCGGCCACGTAGAGCATCTTGCCCGAGGGCGAGACCAGCAGGCGCTCCGGCAACGCGCCGGGACGCCCGTGGGCGACCTGCTTCGGATTCTGGCCGGCCGGGGGCAGCGCGGCGTCCTCGGTCAGGGTGCTGACGAGGCCGTAGCTCTGCAGCCGCCCGTCCGCCTCGTTCACGGCGTAGGCTCCCACCTGGTACAGGCCGCGATAGGCGATGAACAGCAGCCTGGACGCCTCATCCGTGGCCATGGCCACCGGCTGGGCGCCGGCGGGCAGCGCCATGCTCGAGTCCAGGCTCAGCGAGCCGTCGGTGTGCACGCGCAGGATCTGGATGCCGGTGGCGCTGGCCACGTACAGCCAGCGCCGGGACGGCGACAGCGCCATCGCCGTGGACGAGGTGTCGGCCTGGGTCGTGAGTGCGCCTTGCTGGGAGAGATCGCCGTTGCCCAGCACGGCCCAGACGTCGATGGCCCCGCCCGTCAGCAAGGAATACGCCACTTGCGTGGGCATACAGTTCACCTTCACCTCGGTCGGCGGGTCCCCCGCGGGCGACAGGGTGAAGCGCGGTGAGTCGACGCTGCAGCGGAAATTCGCGGGCTGCTCGACGATGCTCAGATCCTGCGTGCTGCCGGCCGGGAAACGCCGGTCCGCGGTGAAGGAGCCCGGTCCGCTCGCCAGCGTTCCGCGCCAGTCGCCGATGCCCAGCGTGACCGATTCCCCGGCAGGAAGGCCGCGCACCACGAAGCGCAGCGCCTGCAGGGCCGCGGGCGCCGGCCGTGGCGAGGCGACCTGCCGCAGCCGCGGCGGGCTCGCCGCTTCGGGGCGTGGCCGGGTCTTCAGAGGTTGCACCGGCGCGGGCCGTGCATGCGGTGCCGGCACGATTCGAACCGGGGCCTGGGCCGCCCGCGGGGCGGGCCCGGCCGGCGGCGGGGCCGGCCGCGCCGCGGCGGGCGCGGTGGCCGCCACCGACGTTGGGGAGGGTGAGGAGGCCGCAGCCGCCGCAGATGCTTTCGGGGCCGCGCCGCCACCGCCGCCGCCGCAGGCACTGAGGGCGCTGGCGCAGCCCAGGGCGAGCAGGGCCGTGCAGGCGAAGCGGGCGGTGCGGGCGAGGCCGCGGGAGGGGCCGCGCGGGCCGGACGAGGAAGATCGGGAAGGTGTCATCTCGGGGAGGGCCCGCGCAGGATGCGCGGACCGTGCAGTCCCCCCGGAGGTTTATGGCTTGTCGAGCCGGGCCGCCAGGAAGGTCGCGCGGCGCCGGTCTCGCGGACAACCATAGGCAGACTGGAACGCCGGCGAAAGGGCCATCACGCCCGAATCACCGCGGGCTGCGTTCGCGCTCATGCCGGGCCCGCGCCCGGCGGGCTCACCAGGGCGGCAGCACGCTGTCGCGAAGCTCCTGCCGCACCCTGCGCCAGTCCGGGAAGACCTCGGCCACGGTGGCCCAGAAGCGCGGGCCGTGGTTCATCTCGCGCAGATGCGAGACCTCGTGCGCGACCACGTAGTCGACGATGTGCGGCGCGAAGTGCAGCAGGCGCCAGTGCAGGCGCAGCCGCCCGTCGGCGCCGGCGCTGCCCCAGCGCGTGCGCGCCGAGCTCAGGCCCACCGCGGTCACGCGCACCCCCAGGCGCTGCGCGAACTCGTGCGCGCGCCGGGTGAACAGCTCCAGTGCGCGCTCCCGCATCCACGCCTGCGTGGCCGCGCGCAGCGTCTCGGTGGCGCAGTCCGGCTCCAGCGGCAGCAGCAGCGTGCCCTGCGCCTCGTCCAGGCGCGCGGCGCGCTGCGCGCGCCCGGCCAGGCGCAGGCGCAGTTCGCCGCCCAGGTAGGGCAGTGCGGCTCCATCCGCCCAGTCGACGCGCAGGCAGCGCTGTTCCCGCAGGCGCTGCTCGCGCAGTTGCAACTGCTGCAGCACCCAGCCGGCCTTGTCGGCCAGCACCTGTTCGATCTGCCCGAGGCTGACCCAACGCGGCGCGCTGACCCGCACCGCCGCCTCGTCGATGCGGATGCCGATGGACTTGCGCGAGGCGCGGCGCAGTTCGTAGGTGAAGCTGTGCGCCCCGTGCACGAAGCGCCGCTGCGCGCGCCCGGCCGCCGGGGCGGCCGGCTCGAACAGGCCGAAAAGCTCGAACTGCTGCGCGACGGAATTCGTGGCTGCGGGCATCGGTCGGGAGCGCCTCGGGCCGTCAGGGGCGCGGCGCCGGCGCGTAGGCCTCGGGATCGAGGCGGCGCATTTCCGCTTCGATCCACTCCTGCAGGCGCGCGTTGATCTGCGCCGGCTCCAGCCCACGCGGGTCGATGGGCTCGCCGATCGACACCTCGATCAGGCCGGGGCGCTTGACGAAGGCCTGGCGCGGCCAGCAGCGCGCCGAGGTGACCGCGATCGGCACCACCGGAGCTCCGGTGACCTGGGAGAGCCTGGCGCCGCCGAGCTTGTACTGGCCCTGCTTTCCGCGCGGGGTTCGCGTTCCCTCGGGGAACATGACGATCCAGTAGCCCGCATCCAGCAGTTGCGATCCCTGCCCCTGCATGCGGCCCAGCGCCTGTGCCCCGCGCTTGCGGTCGATGTGCACCATGTCCAGGCGCCCCAGGGCCCAGCCGAAGAAGGGCACCCGCAGCAGCTCGCGCTTGAACACGTAGCTCAGCGGGCGCGGCAGCAGTAGCGGCAGGGCCAGGGTCTCCCAGGCCGACTGGTGCTTGACCAGCACCACCGCCGGGCCCCGCGGCAGCCTGTCCAGCCCCTGCACGCGCCAGCGGATGCCGCACAGCACGCGCGCGCCCCACAGTGCCAGCCAGGGCCAGCCCACGCAGAAGCGGTACAAGGGGCGCCCGCGCAGCACCAGCGACAGCAGCAGCGCGGCCACCGCGTAAGGCACCACGGTGAGGATCAGCCACGCCATGTACAGCGTGGAGCGCAGCCACGATGCGAGGGTTCGCATGTCCGGTCCCGCCGGTTCAGGAGCCCGCCGGCTGGCCGAGCAGCCAGTCCGCGAAGGCGGCGAGGTCGGCGTGCACCCGCGTGCCTTCGGGCAGCGGCTTGTCGCCGGCGAGCTCGCGCTCGCCCTTGCCGGTACGCACCAGGTGCAGCGCGCAGCCCAGCTGCTGGGCCGCCTGCAGGTCGCGCAGCGAATCTCCCACCGCCGGCACCCCGTGGAGATCGGCGAGCCCGAAACGCGCGGCGATGTCGCGGAACAGGCCGGGGCGAGGCTTGCGGCACTCGCAGTGGTCGTCGGGCGAGTGCGGGCAGAAGAAGATCGCGTCCAGGCGCCCGCCCGCGGCGCTCGCCGCCTTTTGCATCTTCAGGTGGATGGCGTTGAGGGTGCTCGTGTCGAACAGCCCCCGTCCCAGCCCGGACTGGTTGGTGGCCACCAGCACGCGCCAGCCTTCTCGGTGCAGGCGCGCGATGGCCTCGATGCTGCCGGGCACCGGCACCCATTCCTCCGGCGACTTCACATAGTCGTCGCGGTCCTCGTTGATCACGCCGTCGCGATCGAGGATCAGCAGTTTCATTCTTTCCCTCCCCGGGACGCGGGCTTCGGCCCGCCCTCAGCCCGCCAGGCAGGCCAGGTCCGCGACCTGGCGCATCGCGTGCTGCAATTGTTCCAGCAGCGCCAGGCGGTTGGCCCGCAGCGCCGCGTCCTCCACGTTGACCATCACGTCGTCGAAAAAGGCGTCCACCGGGGCCTTCAGCGCGGCCAGGCAGCGCAGCGCCTCCGTATGGTCGCCGCGGGCCTGCGCGGCGCCGGCCTGCGGCCGCAGTTCGCGCAGCACCCGCTCCAGCGCCTGCTCGGCCGGCTCGCGCAGCAGCGCGGGGTCCAGCGCCGGGCCGCCGGAGGCAGGGGACTTCTTCAGGATGTTGGCCACGCGCTTGTTGGCGGCGGCCAGCGCCTGCGCCTCGGGCAGCGCCGCGAAGGCGCGCACCGCGTCCAGGCGAGCGACCACGTCGCCCAGCCATTGCGGACGCAGTCCGAGCACCGCGTCCACCTCGCGCGCGCCGTAGCCCTGTTCGCGCAGCAGGTTGGCCATGCGTTCGTCGATGAAGTCCCGCAGCGCCGCCGAGGGGTCCTGGAAGGCCTCGACCCCGGAGAAGGCCTCGGCGGCCAGGCGCAGCAGCTCGTCCAGCGGCCACTCGCGCGATTCGCGCGCACGCTCCATCAGCATGCGCACGACGCCCAGCGCGTGACGGCGCAGCGCGAAGGGGTCCTTGTCGCCGCTGGGGCGCTCGCCGATGCCCCACAGGCCGCACAGGGTCTCCAGCTTGTCGGCCAGGGCCAGGCACAGCCCGGCGGCGCCGCGCGGCAGCGCATCGCCCGCGAAACGCGGCCGGTAATGGTCCTCGATGGCCTCGGCCACCTGCTGCTCCAGTCCGTCGTGCAGCGCGTAGTAGCGCCCCATGATGCCCTGCAGCTCGGGGAACTCCCCCACCATCTCGGTCAGCAGGTCGGCCTTGGCCAGCGCGGCCGCCTGGCGCACCGCGGGCACCAGCGCCGGGTCGAGGCGCTGCGCCAGCGCGGTGGCGATGTGGCCCACGCGCCGCGCCCGCTCGGCCTGGCTTCCCAGGCGTGCGTGGTAGACCACGCGCTGCAGGCCCTCCACGCGCTGCTCCAGGCTCTTCTTGCGGTCCTGGTCGTAGAAGAAACGGGCATCCGCCAGGCGCGGACGCACCACGCGCTCGTTGCCCTCGATCACCGCCGAGGGATCCTGCGGGTCGATGTTGCTCACCACCAGGAAGCGGTTGCTCAGGCGGCCCTGGCCGTCGAGCAGCGGAAAGTACTTCTGGTTGGCCTTCATGGTCAGGATCAGGCATTCCTGCGGCACTTCCAGGTACTCGGGGTCGAAGCGGCAGGCCAGTACGCGGGGCTTCTCCACCAGCGCGCAGACCTCGTCGAGCAACGCCTCGTCGTGCAGCGGACGCAGGCCGCCGCCGATCTCCCGCGCCGCCTGTTCCAGCTGGGTGGCGATCGCCTCGCGGCGGCGCTCGAAGCCGGCGATCACCGCGCCCTGTTCGAGCAACTGGTGCTCGTAGTCGTCCGCATGCGCGAGCTCGACGAATTCGGAGCGCGCCTCGAAACGGTGTCCGCGGGTGCGGCGGCCGGCCTGCAGCCCCAGCGCCTGCACCGGCACGAGATCGGCACCGTGCAGCGCGACCAGGCCGTGGGCCGGGCGCACGAAGCGCACCGTGCTCCAGCCGTCGCCCAGCTGGTAGCTCATCAGTTTGGGAATGGGCAGCTCGGCCAGCGTGCCCTCCAGCGCGCGCTGCAGGCCCTCGGGCAGCGCGGCTCCGGGCGCCACGGTGTCGATGTACAGGGTGCTCGCCTTGCCTTCGCCCTCGGTGACCACGCGCGAGGCGGCGGACTCGTCCAGGCCCAGCGCGGCGAGCTTCTTGCGCAGCGCGGCGCTGGGCTGGCCGGCGGCGTCCAGGCCCACCGAGGCCGGCATCAGCTTGACGTGTAGCGCGCGGTCCGGCGCCTTCGGCAGGACGGCGCCGATGTGCGCGCCCAGGCGCCGCGGGCTGGCGAAGGCGGTGGTGGCGGAGGACTCGAGCAGCAGGCCCTGCGCACGCAGCGCCTCGCTCAGGCCGGAGGCGAAGGCCCGGCCCAGGTGGGGCAAGGCCTTCGGCGGGAGTTCCTCGACGAACAGTTCGACTAGCAGGTTGGCGGCGGTCATGGGAGCGGATTCGTGAACAGATGCCGGCGCGCCCCGCGCGTCGTGCGCGGGCGGCGGGCGCAACGCTTCAGGCGGCCTTCTTCTGCGCCAGTTCGGCGGCGCATTGCTCGGCCCACTCGCGCGGCGCCAGCGGGAAGCCCAGACGCGCGCGGCTGTCCAGGTATTCCTGCGCCACGCCGCGGGCCAGGTTGCGGATGCGCCCGATGTAGGCGGCGCGCTCGGTCACCGAGATCGCGCCGCGCGCATCCAGCAGGTTGAAGGAGTGCGCGCACTTGAGCACCTGCTCGTAGGCCGGCAGCGCCAGGCGCTGCTGCATCAGCTCGCGCGCCTGGCGCTCGTGCGCGCCGAAGGCCTGCTGCAGGAAGGCGGCGTCGCTGTGCTCGAAGTTGTAGGCGCTCTGCTCGACCTCGTTCTGGTGGAACACGTCGCCGTAGCGCAGCTCGCGCGTCTCGCCGGCCACGGAGCTGCGGGTCCACAGCAGGTCATAGACGCTCTGCACCCCCTGCAGGTACATCGCCAGGCGCTCCAGCCCGTAGGTGATCTCGCCCGTGATCGGCTTGCAGTCGATGCCGCCGACCTGCTGGAAATAGGTGAACTGGGTCACCTCCATGCCGTTGAGCCACACCTCCCAGCCCAGGCCCCAGGCCCCCAGCGTGGGGTTCTCCCAGTCGTCCTCGACGAAACGGATGTCGTTGCGGCTCAGGTCCAGGCCGAGCGCGCGCAGGCTGCCCAGGTACAGGTCCAGGATGTTCGCCGGTGCCGGCTTGAGCACCACCTGGAACTGGTAATAGTGCTGCAGGCGGTTCGGGTTGTCGCCGTAGCGCCCGTCCTTGGGACGCCGGCTGGGCTGCACGTAGGCCGCGTTCCAGGGCTCCGGGCCGATGGAGCGCAGGAAGGTCGCGGTGTGGCTGGTGCCGGCGCCGACCTCCATGTCGTAGGGTTGCAGCAAGGCGCAGCCCTGTTCGGCCCAGTAGTTCTGCAGTTGAAGAATGATTTGCTGGAAGGTGAGCATGACGAGTGGAGCTGGCAGGGCCCGGCGCGGGCGCGCCGCCCCGCGCCGGAGGCGCGGCGGGCAGGGTCAGTCGCGGATTGTAGGCAGCGCGCGCGCCGCGGCCGCCCCGAGCGCCAGCGCGAGCAGGCCCAGCAGCACCACGGGGGCGTAGCCCAGGCGTGAGGCCAGCCAGGCGTAGGGCGTGACGCCGGCGGCCGGCTGCACGCTGCCCAGCAGCACGCCGGCCGTGTAGGGTGCCAGTTGCCCGGTGACCCGCCCGCCGGCGTCGATGATCGCCGTGACACCCGTGTTGGTCGCGCGGATGCTCGGCAGCTGGAACTCCAGGGAGCGCATGCGCGCGATCTGCAAATGCTGGGGCAAGGCGATGGTGTCGCCGAACCAGGCCAGGTTGGTGAGGTTGGCGATCACGTTCGGAGCCTGCGACGGCGAGGCGAAGCGTTGGGCGAGCTGCTCGCCGAACAGATCCTCGTAGCAGATGGTGGGCGCGACGCGCCGGCCCTGCACCGTGAAGGAGGGCTGGTCGAGCGTGCCGCGGGCGAAGTCGCCCAGCGGCATGTTCATCAGGCGCACGAACCAGTGAAAGCCGTAGGGAATGAATTCGCCGAAGGGCACCAGGTGCGCCTTGTCGTAGCGGTAGGGCCGTGCTCCGCCCAGCCCGATCACGCTGTTGGTGTAGGCGTCGGCGCCGCGGGTCAGCGGGATGCCCACCAGCGCGTGCGTACCCGCGGAGCGCAGCGTGCTCTGCAACTGCTCCAGGTAGTGGGGGGGCAGATCCTCGGGCAGCACCGGCAGCGCGGTCTCCGGCGTGACGATGAGATCGGCGCGCAGGCGCTCCAGCCAGCCGCCGTACAGATGCAGGGTCGGAGCCAGGCTCTCGGGGCGGAACTTTTCGCTTTGCGCCACGTCGCCCTGCAGCAGGGCCACGCGCAACGGCGCGCCGTCGGCATGGGTCCAGCGCAGCTGGCCCACGCGCGCCGCGCCCAGCGCCATGGCCAGCAGCAAGGCCACCGCCACCGCCGTGCCGCGCAGGCTGAGCTGGCTGGCCAGCGCCAGCAAGGCGGCCACCAGCACCGTGAGGAAGCCCACGCCGTAGCCGCCCAGCAGCGGCGCGACGCCGGCCAGCGGGCCGCCGACCTGGCTGTAGCCCAGCGCCAGCCACGGGAAGCCGGTGAACACCGTGCCGCGCAACACCTCGGCCAGGGTCCAGGCCCCCGCCAGCGCCAGCGCGGCCCCCAGGCCGCGCGCCAGGGGCCAGGCGCCGCGCCCGGCTGGCGGCGCCAGCGCCGCCGCCAGCGCGCAGGCCAGCGCCGGGTACAGCGCCAGGTACAGGCTGAACAGCAGCACCGCGGCGCCGGCCAGCAGGGCCGGCATGCCGCCGTACACCGCCATGCTGATGTACAGCCACCAGATGCCGGTGGCGAACCAGCCCAGGCCGAAGCCCAGGCCCAGCAGCGCGCCGCGCCGCGCGCGCGCGCCCGCCTGTTGCAGGGGCGTGCCCCATAGCAGGGCGGCGAAGGCGGCCAGCGCCACCACCGCCAGGCCGGCCGCGTGTTCGCGGCCGAAGCTCAGCGCCAGAAGCCCGCCCAACGGCGGCGCCAGCCAGTGCGGCCGCGCCAGCGCACGCGCCAGCAGCGAGGCGCGGGGCGCGGATTTCGCGGTGACCGATTCAGGCATCGCCTCTTCCTCCACCCTGTGCATAGGGGTCGCCGATGCCCAGCCCGGCGAGGATCTCGCGTTCGGCCTGCTCCATGCGCAGGGCCTGCGCCTCGCGCAGGTGGTCCCAGCCGAGCGCGTGCAGCACGCCGTGCACCACCAGGTGAGCGTAGTGCGAGGCGAGGGTCTTGCCCTGCGCGGCCGCCTCTTCGGCGACCACGCTGTCGCACAGCACGATGTCGGCCATCGGCGGCCAGGACTGGTAGGCGAAGGTCAGCACGTTGGTGGCGTAGTCGCGGCGCCGGAATTCGCGGTTCAGCCGGCGGCCCTCGTCAGCCGCCACGAAGCGCAGGGTGATGCAGGCCGGCCCCTGGAGCTCCTGGGGCCCTTGCGGGGCTTGCCGCGCACGCCGGCTGTCGGGCCCGCGGCGCAGCGCCGCGCGTACCCAGCGCGCCAGCAGGTGGCGGGGCAGCTGCGCGCGATGCTCGCGGCTGGCGAATTGCACCGACAGCTCCAGCACGGGGGCAGGGGCGGGGCCTGGGGCGCCGCTGCCGCGGGAGGCCCGCTGGACGGCGGCGCTCACGGCGCGGCGCGCGCCCGGCGGGCGCGGGCGGGGGCGGAGCCCGCGGCGGCCTCGCCGGCCTGCGCGCGCTCGTAGGCCTCGACGATGCGTGCCACCAGCGGGTGACGCACCACGTCGGTGCTGGTGAATTCGGTCAGGGCCACGCCTCGCACGCCCCGCAGGATCTGCGTGGCCTGCGACAGGCCGCTGGGCACGCCGCGGGGCAGGTCGATCTGACTCAGATCGCCGGTGATCACCGCGCGCGAGCCGAAGCCGATGCGCGTGAGGAACATCTTCATCTGTTCCGCGGTGGTGTTCTGCGCCTCGTCCAGGATGATGAAGGCCTTGTTCAAGGTGCGCCCGCGCATGAAGGCCAGCGGCGCGATCTCGATGGTGCCGCGCTCGAACAGGCGCTGCGTGCTCTCGAAGCCGAGCAGGTCGTACAGCGCGTCGTACAGGGGGCGCAGGTAGGGGTCGATCTTCTGGGCCAGGTCCCCCGGCAGGAAGCCCAGGCGTTCGCCGGCCTCCACGGCCGGACGCGTGAGTACCAGCCGGTCCACCACGTTGCGTTCGAGCGCGTCCACCGCGCAGGCCACCGCGAGGAAGGTCTTGCCGGTGCCGGCCGGCCCCAGCCCGAAGCACAGGTCGTGGCCCAGGATGTTGCGGATGTATTCGCTCTGGCGCGTGGTGCGCCCGTGCAGGCCGGCGCGCCGGGTGTGCAGCACCGGCTCGCCGGGCTCCGCACCCAGCTTGGGTTCCTGGCCCTGGGCCGCCTGCGTGAGCTCGAGCTGGATGTCGTCCACGCTCAGCGGATCGCCGGCGCGCAGCCACAGCGCCTGCAGCAGCGCCTGCGCCGAGCGGGCGCGCGCGCCCTCGATGGAGAATTCGTGGTCCCGGTGGCGGATCGCCACGTCGAAGGCGATCTCGATCTGGCGCAGGTTTTCGTCCACCGGGCCGCAGAGGTGGCCGAGGCGGACGTTGTCGGGAGGAGCGAAGCGTTGTTTGACGATCAAGATGGAGTGGGTGTGCGCAAAGCCGGCCGCGGAGCTGGATGCTGATACAGTTTTGGTGAATTGTGCGCCAAGCCGGCTGCGCGCGGAGCCGGCCGAGTCGTATCACGGCGATTCCTTGCGGGGCCGCGGCGCGCCCCGCGGGCCCCTCGCGCCGGGGCTGGAGCGCCACGGTCCGCCTCGACCAACGCTTGGTTTCTTCGCCGAACGCGCGAATTGTGTAATCTAGGAACCATCTACCACCTCCAGATATTCAGTTATGTGTCTGGTCGGGCAACCCCATGTCTAGCAAGCCGCGCTGTACCCTGATCGTGGATCACCTGGCCGAGTCGCGCGTCACGATGGCGCGGCTGCTGGCGCAGGTGCAACCGTCGCTGCCGGTATGCGAAGCCGGAACCCTGGCACAGGCGGAGAGCCTGGTGCGCTCGCGCAGCGTCGAGCTGGCGCTGATCGACTTCACGCTGCCCGACGGCAGCGCGCTGGACGCCCTGCGTCTGCTGCATGCGGCGCAACCCGAGGCGCGCGCCGTCATCATCACGCTGTGGGACGACGACGAACACGTATTTCCCGCCTTGCAGGCCGGGGCCTTCGGCTATGTCCTGAAGAACCGCCCGGAGATCGAGCTGGTGGCGCAGTTGCGGCGCATCCGCGACGGCGAGCCGCCGCTGAGTTCCTCGGTGGCCCGGCGCATGCTGAAACATTTCGCGGCCTTCAGCGAGCACTATCCCGAGCCCGCGGCCCCGGCGGCTCCGCCGCCGGGCCTGGTGCCGGTGCAGCCGCTGCGCCCGGGCATGGTGGAAGAGCCCGAGGTGGCGCTGACCGAGCGCGAGACCGAGGTGCTGCAGCGCGTGGGCAAGGGTTACACCCTGCCGGAAATCGCGCAGCAGCTGGCGCTGTCGCGCCATACCGTGGCCGACTACGTGAAACAGATCTACCGCAAGCTCGACATCTCCTCGCGCGCCGAAGCCGCGCTCGAGGCGGCCCGCCGCGGGCTGGTGCGCTGAAGGCGCGCGCGAGGCCCGGCATGGCGCACGGCGAGCCCACTCCCCAGCAGGGCGAAAGCCCCTGGGTGTTTCCCAGCGATTTCCCGCTCAAGATCATGGGGCGCAACGTCGACGGCTTCGCCGACGCCGTCGCCCAGGTCGTGCTGCGCCACGCGCCGGACTTCCAGCCGGCCACCATGGAGCTGCGCGCTTCCAGCGGCCGCAACTATCTCAGCTGCACCTGCACCGTGCGCGCGGTCAGCCGTGAGCAGCTCGACGCGCTGTACCGGGAGCTCACCGCGCACCCTCTGGTGCGGGTCGTACTCTGAGGGGCTTTGAGACCCCTTGACAGGGTCAGCCCTTGGCGGCACAATCTCGCCTCTTCGTCGCGCAGGCTTCAACGCGCGGCGGGTGCGGCAGGAAGGTCCGCCACACCCGGCGATGATGATTCGAAGTTCGAACGACATCGGGGTGTTGACGAATCGAAAATGCTGTGCAAGAATATCGTTCTTCGCTGCTTCGCGCAGCACCGCTTCGAAAGAAGCTCGATCATTAACAAGAAGCAGCCGATAAGTGTGGGCGTTTGGCTTTTCGGGAATTCAAGAGAAAAGTTTGAACGCTCAACGCTAGAGTACGGAGAAATCCGTGATTCTTGATTGAGTGAACTGATGGATTGAACTGTAGAGTTTGATCCTGGCTCAGATTGAACGCTAGCGGCATGCCTTACACATGCAAGTCGAACGGCAGCGCGGGGGCAACCCTGGCGGCGAGTGGCGAACGGGTGAGTAATGCATCGGAACGTGCCCAACGATGGGGGATAACTGCGCGAAAGCGTTGCTAATACCGCATACGACCTACGGGTGAAAGCAGGGGACCGCAAGGCCTTGCGTCGATGGAGCGGCCGATGTCGGATTAGCTAGTTGGTGAGGTAAAGGCTCACCAAGGCGACGATCCGTAGCTGGTCTGAGAGGACGACCAGCCACACTGGGACTGAGACACGGCCCAGACTCCTACGGGAGGCAGCAGTGGGGAATCTTGGACAATGGGCGCAAGCCTGATCCAGCAATGCCGCGTGTGGGAAGAAGGCCTTCGGGTTGTAAACCACTTTTGGCAGGAAAGAAATCGTCCGTGCTAATACCATGGATGGATGACGGTACCTGCAGAATAAGCACCGGCTAACTACGTGCCAGCAGCCGCGGTAATACGTAGGGTGCGAGCGTTAATCGGAATTACTGGGCGTAAAGCGTGCGCAGGCGGTTGGGAAAGATCGATGTGAAATCCCCGGGCTTAACCTGGGAATGGCATGGATGACTATCCGACTGGAGTACGGTAGAGGGGAGTGGAATTCCGCGTGTAGCAGTGAAATGCGTAGATATGCGGAGGAACACCGATGGCGAAGGCAGCTCCCTGGACCTGTACTGACGCTCATGCACGAAAGCGTGGGGAGCAAACAGGATTAGATACCCTGGTAGTCCACGCCCTAAACGATGTCAACTGGTTGTTGGACGGGCAACTGTTCAGTAACGAAGCTAACGCGTGAAGTTGACCGCCTGGGGAGTACGGCCGCAAGGTTAAAACTCAAAGGAATTGACGGGGACCCGCACAAGCGGTGGATGATGTGGTTTAATTCGATGCAACGCGAAAAACCTTACCTACCCTTGACATGTCTGGAATCCCGAAGAGATTTGGGAGTGCTCGAAAGAGAGCCGGAACACAGGTGCTGCATGGCTGTCGTCAGCTCGTGTCGTGAGATGTTGGGTTAAGTCCCGCAACGAGCGCAACCCTTGCCATTAGTTGCTACGAAAGGGCACTCTAATGGGACTGCCGGTGACAAACCGGAGGAAGGTGGGGATGACGTCAAGTCATCATGGCCCTTATGGGTAGGGCTACACACGTCATACAATGGACGGTACAGAGGGCTGCCAACCCGCGAGGGGGAGCCAATCCCAGAAAACCGTTCGTAGTCCGGATTGCAGTCTGCAACTCGACTGCATGAAGTCGGAATCGCTAGTAATCGCGGATCAGCTTGCCGCGGTGAATACGTTCCCGGGTCTTGTACACACCGCCCGTCACACCATGGGAGTGGGGTTTACCAGAAGTCATTAGCCTAACCGCAAGGAGGGCGATGACCACGGTAGGCTTCATGACTGGGGTGAAGTCGTAACAAGGTAGCCGTATCGGAAGGTGCGGCTGGATCACCTCCTTTCTGGAAACTCTCGCAAGGGTCAAGCGCCCACGCTTATCGGCTAGGCAGCCTGTGTAGTCGTGCAAGGAAAACTTGCAAGGTTGACGTGTGGCCAGCTGGCCGCAGCCGAGGACGGTCCTGGGTCTGTAGCTCAGCTGGTTAGAGCACCGTCTTGATAAGGCGGGGGTCGTTGGTTCGAGCCCAACCAGACCCACCAGGAGCGGGACGAGAGAGAGAACACGCTGGGGGTGTAGCTCAGCTGGGAGAGCACCTGCTTTGCAAGCAGGGGGTCATCGGTTCGATCCCGTTCACCTCCACCAGTCACCTCGACGACACAAGAAGGCATGATCAAAGGCGAGCACACGCGTGGGAACACGCGGGATGTGTGCTGGCCCTTGATCGTGTAGACGATCGGCTGTGCTCTTTAACAATTCGGAAGCTGACGACATGTTCTGATGAGGGACATGTTGTTGCGATTGCATCGAACTTCATCAACGAGAGCTTATGGCTTTGGTTGGGTCGGAAGGCCCAGGTCAAAGTTATAGGATCAAGCGACGAAGTGCATACGGTGGATGCCTTGGCGACTACAGGCGACGAAGGACGTGGAAGCCTGCGATAAGCTGCGGGGAGCTGGCAATCAAGCTTTGATCCGCAGATGTCCGAATGGGGAAACCCACCCGCAAGGGTATCCCGTGCTGAATACATAGGCACGGGAGGCGAACCGGGCGAACTGAAACATCTAAGTAACCCGAGGAATAGAAATCAACCGAGATTCCGAAAGTAGTGGCGAGCGAAATCGGATCAGCCTGCACGTTTTAGCATGGAAGACAGGGGAAGGCTCTGGAAAGGGCTGCCATAGTGGGTGATAGCCCCGTACCTGAAATCTTTCGTGTGGAACTAGGCGTGCGACAAGTAGGGCGGGACACGTGAAATCCTGTCTGAATATGGGGGGACCATCCTCCAAGGCTAAATACTCGTAGTCGACCGATAGTGAACAAGTACCGTGAGGGAAAGGTGAAAAGAACCCCGGGAGGGGAGTGAAATAGATCCTGAAACCGTATGCATACAAAAAGTCGGAGCCCGCAAGGGTGACGGCGTACCTTTTGTATAATGGGTCAGCGACTTACATTCAGTGGCGAGCTTAACCGCATAGGGAAGGCGTAGGGAAACCGAGTCCGAACAGGGCGTTCAGTCGCTGGGTGTAGACCCGAAACCGGATGATCTATCCATGGCCAGGATGAAGGCTGGGTAACACCAGCTGGAGGTCCGAACCGACTAGTGTTGCAAAATTAGCGGATGAGCTGTGGATAGGGGTGAAAGGCTAAACAAATCCGGAAATAGCTGGTTCTCCTCGAAAACTATTTAGGTAGTGCCTCGTGTATCACCTTCGGGGGTAGAGCACTGTTTTGGCTAGGGGGTCATGGCGACTTACCAAACCAAGGCAAACTCCGAATACCGAAGAGTGTCAGCACGGGAGACAGAGCACCGGGTGCTAACGTCCGGACTCAAGAGGGAAACAACCCAGACCGCCAGCTAAGGTCCCCAAATATGGCTAAGTGGGAAACGAAGTGGGAAGGCATTGACAGTCAGGAAGTTGGCTTAGAAGCAGCCATCCTTTAAAGAAAGCGTAATAGCTCACTGATCGAGTCGTCCTGCGCGGAAGATGTAACGGGGCTAAGCCATATACCGAAGCTGCGGATGTGACCTTTGGTCACGTGGTAGAGGAGCGTTCCGTAAGCCTGTGAAGGTGTCCTGAAAGGGGTGCTGGAGGTATCGGAAGTGCGAATGCTGACATGAGTAGCGTTAAAGGGGGTGAAAAGCCCCCTCGCCGTAAGCGCAAGGTTTCCTACGCAACGTTCATCGGCGTAGGGTGAGTCGGCCCCTAAGGCGAGGCAGAAATGCGTAGCTGATGGGAAACAGGTTAATATTCCTGTACCACTGTCGAGTGCGATGTGGGGACGGAGAAAGTTAGGTCAGCCGGGTGTTGGATGTCCCGGTTCAAGCATGTAGGCGTGCCCCTTAGGCAAATCCGGGGGGCTGAGCTGAGGTGTGACGACGAGGCGGCTTGCCGCTGAAGTGATTGATACTCTGCTTCCAAGAAAAGCCACTAAGCTTCAGCTCGACAGGACCGTACCGCAAACCGACACTGGTGCGCGAGATGAGTATTCTCAGGCGCTTGAGAGAACTCGGGAGAAGGAACTCGGCAAATTAGTACCGTAACTTCGGGATAAGGTACGCCCCTGGTATGTGGAGACCCTCGCGGTCGAAGCAGAAGGGGGCCGCAGTGAAAAGGTGGCTGCGACTGTTTATTAAAAACACAGCACTCTGCAAACACGAAAGTGGACGTATAGGGTGTGACGCCTGCCCGGTGCCGGAAGGTTAAGTGATGGGGTGCAAGCTCTTGATCGAAGCCCCGGTAAACGGCGGCCGTAACTATAACGGTCCTAAGGTAGCGAAATTCCTTGTCGGGTAAGTTCCGACCTGCACGAATGGCGTAACGATGGCCACACTGTCTCCTCCCGAGACTCAGCGAAGTTGAAATGTTTGTGATGATGCAATCTCCCCGCGGAAAGACGGAAAGACCCCATGAACCTTTACTGCAGCTTTGCATGGGACTTTGAACAGATCTGTGTAGGATAGGTGGGAGGCTTTGAAGCCGGGATGCTAGTTCCGGTGGAGCCAACCTTGAAATACCACCCTGGTGTGTTTGAGGTTCTAACCTTGGTCCTTGAATCAGGATCGGGGACAGTGCATGGTGGGCAGTTTGACTGGGGCGGTCTCCTCCTAAAGCGTAACGGAGGAGTTCGAAGGTACGCTAGGTACGGTCGGAAATCGTGCTGATAGTGCAATGGCATAAGCGTGCTTAACTGCGAGACTGACAAGTCGAGCAGATGCGAAAGCAGGACATAGTGATCCGGTGGTTCTGTATGGAAGGGCCATCGCTCAACGGATAAAAGGTACTCTGGGGATAACAGGCTGATACCGCCCAAGAGTTCATATCGACGGCGGTGTTTGGCACCTCGATGTCGGCTCATCTCATCCTGGGGCTGTAGCCGGTCCCAAGGGTATGGCTGTTCGCCATTTAAAGAGGTACGTGAGCTGGGTTTAAAACGTCGTGAGACAGTTTTGTCCCTATCTTCCGTGGGCGCTGGAGGCTTGAGAGGGCCTGCTCCTAGTACGAGAGGACCGGAGTGGACGCACCCCTGGTGTACCGGTTGTCACGCCAGTGGCATCGCCGGGTAGCTATGTGCGGAAGAGATAACCGCTGAAAGCATCTAAGCGGGAAACTCGCCTCAAGATAAGGCCTCCCTGGGGACTCGATCCCCCTGAAGGGTCGTTGAAGACTACAACGTTGATAGGCTGGGTGTGGAAGCGCAGTAATGCGTTGAGCTAACCAGTACTAATTGCCCGTGCGGCTTGATCCTATAACCTTGATCTGGCTCGATACAATCGCAACACAGCGTCAGCTCCCGAATCCCGGTTGTAGGGATCCCCACGTGGCACAGACCACGAACCCTGCAACCCACCAGTTACGCCTGATGACCATAGCGAGGTGGAACCACTCCTTCCCATCCCGAACAGGACCGTGAAACGCCTCAGCGCCGATGATAGTGCGCATTCGCGTGTGAAAGTAGGACATCGTCAGG
>NZ_KB898505.1 GCF_000377645.1 Thiomonas sp. FB-6
GTCCCGTTATTCGATGGCCTTGGCGATGTCCTCGATGACCTTCTTGGCATCCCCGAACACCATCATGGTTTTGTCCAGGTAGAACAAATCATTATCCAGCCCGGCATAGCCGGTGGCCATGGAGCGTTTGTTCACGATGACCGTCTTGGCCTTGAAGGCGTCCAGGATGGGCATGCCGGCGATGGGGGATTTGGGATCAGTGCGCGCGGCCGGATTCACCACGTCGTTGGCCCCCAGCACCACGGCCACGTCGGCCTGCGCGAACTCGGGGTTGATGTCCTCCATCTCGAACACCTGGTCGTAGGGCACCTCGGCCTCGGCCAGCAGCACGTTCATATGCCCCGGCATGCGCCCGGCCACCGGGTGGATGGCGTATTTCACGCTCACCCCGTGCTCGCCCAGCTTTTGCGCCAGTTCCTTGAGCGCATGCTGCGCGCGCGCCACCGCCAGCCCGTAGCCCGGCACGATGATCACGCTCTCGGCGTTGGTCAGCAGGAAGGCCGCGTCGTCCGGGCTGCCCGAGCGCACGCTGCGCTGCTCGGCCGCGCCCGCCGCGGCGGGCGCCGCCTCGCCTCCGAAGCCGCCCAGGATCACGTTGAAGAACGAGCGGTTCATCGCCTTGCACATGATGTACGACAGGATCGCCCCGCTCGAGCCCACCAGGCTGCCGGCGATGATCAGCATGCTGTTTTCCAGCGAGAAGCCGATACCCGCGGCCGCCCAGCCCGAGTAGCTGTTGAGCATGGACACCACCACCGGCATGTCGGCCCCGCCGATGGGGATGATGATCAGCACCCCCAGCACGAAGGCCAGCGCCAGCATCAGCAGGAACGGCGTCCACTGCGCGCCGTACCAGAAGGCCAGCCCCAGCCCCAGCGTGGCCAGCGCCAGCACCAGGTTCAGCGCATGCTGGCCGGCAAAGCGCACCGGCGCGCCCTGGAACAGCCGGAACTTGTACTTGCCCGACAGCTTGCCGAAGGCGATCACCGAGCCGCTGAAGGTGATGGCCCCCACGATGGCCCCGATGAACAGTTCCACCCGGTTGCCGTGCGGCAGCGCCATGCCCGCGGACGGCACGATGCCGAAGGCATGCGGCTCGGCCACCTCGGCGATCGCGATGCACACCGCCGACAGGCCGATCATGCTGTGCATGAAGGCCACCAGCTCGGGCATCTTGGTCATCTGCACGCGCTGCGCCATCACCGAGCCGATGGCCGCGCCCACCACCAGCGCGAGCAGCACGTACACCAGGCCCGAAGCGCCGGCCTCGCCACCGATCTTCACGATCAGCGCCACCGTGGTCAGCACGGCCAGCGCCATGCCGAGCATGCCGAACAGATTGCCGCGCCGGCTGCTCTTCGGATGCGAAAGGCCCTTGAGAGCCTGAATGAAGAACACCGAGGCCACGAGATACAACAGGGTGACCAGATTCATGCTGAGGGTCATGACAAATCCTTGGAACTATGCGGGGTCGTGCTTCAGGCGCCCGAGCCGGGCGTCGCACGTTCCTTCTTCTTGAACATCGCCAGCATGCGCCGGGTCACCAGGAAACCCCCGAACACGTTGACCGAGGCCATCGCCACCGCCAGCATGCCCATGACGCGCCCCACCGGCGTGACGGTCAGCGCCGCCGCCAGCATGGCCCCCACGATGATGATGGCCGAGATGGCATTGGTCACCGACATCAGCGGCGTGTGCAGCGCCGGCGTCACCGTCCATACCACGTGATAACCCACGTAAATCGACAGGACGAAAATGATCAGGTTGATCACCAGCGGGGAAATCTCATGCATGTTCGTTCTCCGGTTCGCGTCGAGTCTCAGGAGTTCTTCCTGCGGACCTCGCCGCCCTGGGTGACCAGGCAGGCGTTGACGATGTCGTCTTCCAGGTTCACCACCAGCCCCTTGTCCTTGTCCAGCACCAGCTTGAGGAAGTCCAGCACGTTGCGCGCGTACAGGCTGGAGGCGTCGGCGGCCATCATCGAGGGCAGGTTGGTGTGCCCGACGATGGTCACGCCGTGCTTGAGCACCACACGGTCGGCCTCGCTCAGCGGGCAGTTGCCCCCCTGCGCGGCCGCCATGTCCACCAGCACCGAGCCGGCACGCATGGAGCGCACCATCTCCTCGCTGACCAGCGTGGGCGCGCGCCGCCCCGGGATCAGCGCCGTGCTGATCACGATGTCGGCCTGGCGCACCCGCGCGGCCACCTGCGCGGCCTGGCGCGCCAGCCACGACTGCGGCATCGGCCGCGCGTAGCCGCCCACGCCCTGCGCGATCTCGCGCTCCTCGTCGGTCTCGAAGGGCACGTCGATGAACTTCGCCCCCAGCGACTCCACCTGCTCGCGCGCCGCCGGGCGCACGTCGGAAGCCTCCACCACCGCGCCCAGGCGCTTGGCCGTGGCAATGGCCTGCAGCCCGGCCACGCCCGCCCCCAGCACCACCAGGCGCGCCGCCTTGACCGTGCCGGCCGCCGTCATCAGCATGGGCATGAAGCGCGGGTACAGGTCGGCGGCCACCAGCACCGCCTTGTAGCCGGCGATGTTGGCCTGGCTGGACAGCACGTCCAGGCTCTGCGCGCGCGTCGTGCGCGGCGCCGCCTCCAGCGCGAAGGCGCTCAGCCCCGCCGCCGCCATCGCCCGCAGCCCCTCCTCGTCGAAGGGCTCGAGCATGCCCACCACGGCCGCGCCCGCGCGCATGCGCCCGAGCTCCTCGGCCTGCGGGCGGCGCACCTTCAGCACCAGCTCGGCGCCCAGCGCCGCCTCGGCGTCCACCAGCTTCGCGCCGGCCGCCTCGTAGTCCGCGTCCAGCACCCCGGCGCGCAGCCCCGCCCCCTTCTGCACCAGCACCTCGTGCTGCTGCCCGACCAGTTTCTTGACGGTTTCCGCGGTGGCGGCAACCCGCGCCTCGCCCGCCACGATTTCGGCAGCGACTCCTATGCGCATGGGATTTTCTCCTCCTGGGTAGCGACGGATTGCCCGCCGTCCCGGCGGTCATCGTCGGGAGGCAGCGCGCAAAGCCGTGGGATATTGATTTCCGCATAAGACCGGCCCCGTTGCCGCGCCATGCGCCGGGAGCGAGTTGAAAATATCGCCGACCCATTGCGGAAGAAACGCGAGTCTAGCCGCGGCCCGTGTTGGGGACAAGCTTCTGAAATATAGAACGCGATAAGCCATGGGCATAGGCTCCTTCCCGGGCGTCTGGATCGGTGATCGCTCCGGCTCCAGCGATAAGAACCGAGAATCGGGGTTTCAACGGATCGGCGGGCGGAGGCCGATCACGGAAAATACGCGGGTGCCGTCGCCGGGTGCCATGCCCCGGGGAATAAACACCGCGATGCGGTTGCATTTCGCGACACCAGCGCGAAATTCCTTCAAATTGGGAGACTCTTGTGAAGCATCAGAAAATTTCATCCTTGGCCGCCTCGCTGGCGGTGGCGTTCGGGGTCTTTTCCGCCAGCGCGCACGCCGCGGGCACGGTGAGGTTCGACGCCGTCGTGGAACTGTCCGGCGCCGGAGCGATCTCGGGGGGCAATTTCGATCGCGGCGCGAAGATGGCCGTCAAGGAAGTCAACGCCGCCGGCGGCCTGCTCGGCAAGACCATCGATCTGCAGAGCTACGACACGCAGAGCAACCCGGGCGTGGCCAGCGCGCTGATCCGCAAGGCGGCCGACGACAAGGCCTACGTGGTGCTGGGCCCCGGCTTCTCCGGTTCGGTGATCATCGCCGAGAAGCAGGCGCAGATCGCGCGGATTCCCGACCTGGTCGGCGCCGAGGCGAACAACATCACCCAGCAGCACAACCCCTACATCTTCCGGACCTCGCTGGACCAGGCCCAGTCGATGCCTTCGGTGGCGCAGTTCATGGTGCATGACCTGCACGCGAAGAAGGTGGCGCTGGTCTGGGTGAACAACGACTTCGGCAAGGATGGCCGAGACAGCATCCGCGACAACCTGAAGAAACTCGGCGCCGACATCGTCACCGACATCCCCGTGGAGCAGGGGCAGGTGGACTTCACCAGTTCCATCCTGAAGGTGAAGAACTCCAAGCCCGATGCCCTGTTCCTGTACCTCAACGAGGGCGGCGACGCGCGTTTCCTGGTGCAGGTGCGCAAGTTCGGATTCGACAAGCCGATCGTCGGACAGTCCTCGCTGGCCAACCCCTCGGTGATCGAACTGGCCAAGACGGCTGCCGACGGCGTGTACTGCCAGGTCGGCCTGACCACGGCGGACAAGTCGCCGCTGATGCAGAAATTCATCTCCGACTACGAGAGCGCCTACAACGAGGTACCCGATCAGAACAGCTTCAAGGGTTATATCGCGGTGCAGACCGTGGTTGCCGCGACCAAGAAGCTCGGGAAATTCGATTCGCAAGCGCTGGCCGACGAATTGCACAAGGCCAAGCTGAACGTCAAGCAGGATCCCGGCGTGCTGCTGGACCTGAGCTACGAGCCGAATGGGAATATTCTGCGCAAGAGCTATATCGTCAAGGTCGAGAATGGCAAGCAGATTGTTGTGAAGGAATTTCCGGCCTCGGCTGCGAAGGGTTGATGTAAAGGCCCTGGAAATGCCTTGAAGCGGCCGCCGGGTTACCCCGGCGGCCGTTTTCACGAATGATTATGAAATCGAGATGGAACAGTTTCAGGCTGCGTGAAGGTGCAGGCTTTCGTCCACGGAAAACAAATGCGCGGCGCGCTGCAGGTGGGCCATGAAACATCGGATCGACGGCGCCTTCATCGCGTCGGCCCTGAGCACGGCGCCGATTCTCACCGAAAGTTCCGGGAGATCCAGCGCGAGGGCCTGCACGGTGCCGTCGGCGAGGGCCTGCCCCAGCAATTCGGCGGGAACCAGTCCCACGTAACCCGCGTGCAGCACCAGGCTCAGCAGGGCCAGACTCGAATTCACCGCGACATCCGGCGGCTCGGCGTGGATTCCGGCGGCCTCGTACAGCTTCCTGGCGCAGCCGCCGTCTCCCGCCGCGCCCAGATGGACCCAGTTGGCGTCCACGAGTTCACCCAAGCCGCAGGCGCGGGTATGGGCGCCGCCGCGGCGCGCCACGACGGCCATGCCCGAGCTCATCAGGCGGTGCGCCTGGAATTCGCCGTCGCCCAGTTGCGCGGGAAGACTCGCGACGGCGATGTCGGCGTCACCGCTGCGCAGCGCCTCCAGCTGTTCCAGGAAGCAGGCTTCGGTGATGCGCAGGCGGATGCCGGGGAACTCGGCCGCGAAACTGCGCAATGCCTGCGGGACCAGGCGCGACAGTCCAGCCGCGCAGGCACTGATGCGGAGCTCTCCGCGCATGACGCCGCCGAGCTGGGCGATCTGCTGTCGCGCCTGCACGATCTCGGTGTGCACGCGCCGCGCATGTTCGAGCAGCAGGCGTCCCTGCTCGGTGGGGATCACTCCGCGTGCGTTGCGCACCAGAAGCGGAGCGGCCAGTTCGAATTCCAGATCCTTGATCATCTTGGTCAGCGCCGGCTGCGAATAGCCCAGGCGCTTGCCGGCGCTGCGCAGGCTGCCGTCCTCGATGGCGGCCACGAAGGCTTGCAGGGCATGGAGCTTCAAGGACATGGCGGGTTTCGCTCGTCGGCTGGGGCTCAGGCCTCGAGCGCGCGGGCACCGGCCTGCGCGACCTGGGTGTCCTGCTCCGACGTGGCGCCCGACACCCCGATGCCCCCGACCAGCTTGCCGTCGCGCAGCAAGGGCAGGCCGCCCTCGAACAGGCAGATGCCGGTGGCGGACAGCAAGCGCAGCGCCATGCCGCCCTGGGTGATGGCTTCCTCGAAGACCTTGGTCGGGCGCTTGAAGTGGGTGGCCGTCCTGGCCTTGGCCTGCGCCAGGTCCAGGCTGGCGTACTGGGCGTGGTCCATCTTGTGCAGCACAACCGGGTGTCCCGTGCTGTCGTACACCGCGATGACCATGGCCCATTCATTGCGCTGGGCCTCGGCGAAGGCCGCGTCGGCGACCCGCCGCGCTTCGGCGAGGGTGATCGGGGTTCCGTATTCCAGAATGGGCATCGTGCTTCCTTTCGATCAGGGGCCCGACCTGCCGCGTGCTCCGCGGATGCCGGGTCATGCAAGAGGAAAGAGTGTGGCCCGGGATCCGTTCCCGGGCCACACGAAACGGCAGGTCGTCTGTCTGCCCTGGAGAAAAACCTCAATAGCGAAGTTGCGCGGTCTCCCGGATCTCATCGGAACTCGCGCTTGGAAAGCCGAAGAATTCGAGGTAGGCGGGGATCATCTCGAACAGCATGTCCAGGCCGGTCTGGATCGGGCAACCTCGTTCGCGCGCCGCGGCAAGCAGCGGGGTGATCTCGCGCTTCATGACCACGTCCGCGACCAGACTGGTCGGCGCGAGTCGGCTGGGGTCGAAGGCCAGCGGATCCTCGTCACGCATGCCCAGCGGGGTCGCGTTGCAGACCAGATCGAATCCATCGGGATCGTTCGTCCCCAGGCGCAGACGCAGTTGCGGGAAATGCTCGCGCAGCCGCCCCGCCAGACGGTCGCGGCCTTCGGTGTCGATGTCGAACAACTGCAGTTCGTCCACGCCGGCTTGCGCGAGGCTGGCGGCGATCGCCGAGCCGACGCCGCCGCAGCCCGACACCAGCGCGCGCAGACCCGGCAGCTTCAAGCCCTTGCGCTGCAGCGCGCGCACGAATCCGATGCCGTCGAATTGGTCCGCGGCAAGTTGTCCGTCGGGCAGGCGCACCACCGCATTGCAGGCGCCGGCGATGCGGGCCCCGAGCGAATGCGTGTCCACTCGCTGCATCGCCGCCGCCTTGAAGGGCATGGTGACAAGGGCGCCGCGCAGATTGGAAAGACGCATGATCGCGTCGAAGCCGGCGTCGAAATGTTCCGGCCGCACGCCCATGGGGACGACGACAGCCGGGATGCCCTTGCGGGCGAACCAGGGGTTGTAGAGCATCGGCGCGCGGAACGATTCCGTGGGGTGGCCGATGTGTGCGATCAGTTGGGTCTTGCCGTCAATCAAGGCAGTCTCGCTATCGGTGGGCCATCAACGCGGGCTGGCGATGCCCGGAGGCAGCGCGCGCAGCCTTGCAAGGCCGCGGCTCAGCCAGCCGAGCAGCGAGGCGGCGTGCAGGCGCCATCCCGTCGCCCCGCTCGACGCAGGCCGCGTGCCCAGGGGCTCCAGCGCCGCGTGCGGCGGCCGCGCGAGGTCGGTCAATCCGTCGAGCACCAGCGGCTCGGGCGGGCTGGCGGCCAGTCTGGCATGGCGCGATTCACGCATGGGATGGAACCTCTGAACCTGGAAGTTCGGTGATGCTACGCAGGCGGGGCCTGCGCTCCCAGCGACTCCACGCAGCCGGTGCGCGCAGAACGCGCACAAGCGTCCGGTATGCGCGCAGCTTTTAGTCGAAGGCCCACGCGCCCAGGCAGGTGGGGCCGACGCGGCCCCTCCACAGACGGCGCGCGCCGGACTCCGAGCCCGCGCCGCTGGCCACCATGAGCGGCAGCAGATGCTCCTCGCGGGGATGCGAGGCCCTGCCGCCCGGTGCATCGTGCCAGAGCGACAGGCGTGCGCGGCGCTGTTCCTGGCCGCCGGCGAGGGCTTCGTCCAGCCAGTCATGAAAGGCGAAGGAATCGGCGGCGTGGGCCTCGAAGTGCATCAGGTTGTGATAGCTCATGCCGGCTCCGATCACGAGGACGCCTTCGTCGCGCAACGGGCGCAGCGCCCGCCCGAAATCGCAGTGCAGGCCGGGTTCCAGACCGCGCTGCAGGGACATGGCCACCACAGGAATATCGGCCTCGGGAAACATCACCTTGAGCGGAATGAACACGCCGTGGTCCCAGCCGCGCTCGGGGTCCACGCGCGCGGCGTGGCCTGCCTCGCTCAGCAGCGCGCAGGCGCGTTGCGCCAGCGCCGGCGCGCCCGGGGCGTCGTACCGAAGCCGGTAGGTCTCGGGCGGGAAGCCGCTGTAGTCGTAGATCAGTCCAGGACGCGCGCCTCCCGTGAAGGCCGGCACTTCGGTCTCCCAGTGCGCACTCACCTGCAGGATGGCCCGCGGAGGCGTTGCGAGCAGGGTGTGCACGCCGCGCAGAAAATCCTCGGTTGCCTGGTAGCGCTGCTTGCGCGGGCCGCTCATGAAGAACGACGGACCGCCGCCGTGGGGAAGGTACAGCGAAGGCATGCGCGCGGCGCTCATCACGGGCTCCCGGAAACAAAGTGCGCGCAGTCTACTGGCAGGTGCGCCGGCGTGCGAGCTAGCCGAAGCCCGGTAGGACGGAGTCTTCCAGCATGTCGGGGTCCTCGTGCAGCACGATGCCGCGCCAGGTTCCCTCGGCGGCCAGGCCGCGCACCAGTTCGCGCAAATGCTCGCGCACCGCGTGGGCGGCCGGCGAGAGCTTGTCCGGGGGTTGCGCGTAGAGGTAGTTCTTGCGCACGATCGGATGGTCGGAGATCTCCACGCAGCGCCAACCGTGGCTGCTCGCGGGGCGCGCGAACAGTGCCGACACCGGCTGGATGCTCAGGCCGATGTCGCGCTCCACGCAGTTCATGAGCAGCGACAGCGAATCGATCTCCGCCACCGGCTGCAGGGGCACGCCGCCATGCTCGAATTCCATGGCCAGGCGCCTGCGCAGGCCATGCGCAGCCGTGGGCAGGATCAGCGGCAGCTCGGCTACCTCGCGCAGGCTCAGGGCCTGCACGTGTGAGGGGATGCGCGAGCAGCAGCCGGCCGATGCGATCACGAACAACTGCTCGTCCAGCAACGGCTCGGACACCAGTTCGATCGCCGGCAGCTTGCGGAACAGCACCGCGATGTCGAACTGCCCGGCGCGGGCCAGCTGCTCGAGGTGTCCGCTCATGCCCTCGATGATGTTGAGCAGGATGCCCGGGTGGGTGCCGCGAATTCGTTCGAGCAAGGGCAGACCGAGGGCTCCCAGGGTGGTGGGCGCCAGCCCGACGCAGACCTGCCCGGTGAGTTGCGAGACTTCCTGGCGCGCGATCGCCTTGGTCTGGTTGAACTGGCGCAGCAGGAAGATGGCATGGTTGTACAGCGCCTGCCCGTGCGAGGTCGGCCACACGCCGCGCGCGGTGCGGTTGAGCAGCTTGCGCCCGATCTCGTCCTCCAGCTTGGCCAGTTGCTGGCTCAGGCTGGGCTGCGACACATACAGCGTCTGCGAGGCCTTCGCGAGGCTGCCGCTTTCGACGATCTGCACGAAATAGCGCAACTGACGCATTTCCATCGAGGGTCCCCGGGGCTCGCCGCCGCCCTGGAGATGGGCGTGCGCGGCCGAGCGGCGCAGCTTAGCAATAGGCCGCTCCTATAGCCAGTATCGGTCGAAAGTATTTGTGCGAATGGCTGCGCGATCCGTACGCTGCGCCACACCATGCAAGTCAGCTCCACGCATCACCAGGCCGCAGCGTCGGCGAAGTCTCCGGCATTCGCGGACTCGCAGGAAATTCCCGACGTGCTGGTCATCGGCGGAGGTAACGCCGCGCTGTGCGCCGCCATCAGCGCTCGCGAGCAGGGTGCGTCCGTGCTGCTGCTGGAGGCGGCGCCGCAGGAATTGCGTGGAGGCAACAGCGCCCATACCCGCAATCTGCGTTGCATGCACGGTGCGCCCACGCTGACATTGACCGAGGCCTACGGCGAGGACGAGTACTGGGAGGACCTGCTGCGCGTCACCGGCGGGCAGACCGACGAAGACCTGGCGCGCATGGCCATCCGCGGCTCCGCGCAGGCCCTGCCGTGGATGACGCGCCAGGGCGTGCGCTTCCAGGCCTCGCTGACCGGAACCCTGCAGCTCTCGCGCACCAACGCCTTTTTCCTGGGCGGCGGCAAGGCCCTGCTCAACACCTACTACCGCCGCGCCCGCGAGCTCGGCGTGCGCATCCGATACACGGCACGGGTCGACGAGCTGCACATCGGGGGCGGGCGATTCGAGGCGGCGACCGTGGAAGTCGGAGGACGCGTCGAACGCCAGCTGGCACGCAGCGTCGTGCTGGCGGCGGGCGGCTTCGAGTCCAACCTGCACTGGCTCCGGGATGCGTGGGGAGATGCCGCGGGCAATTTCCGCATCCGCGGCAGCGCGTTCAACCAGGGTGCCGTGCTGCGCCAGGTCATCGACGCGGGCGCCGTTGCCGTGGGCGACCCCAGTCAATGCCACGCGGTGGCGATCGACGCACGTGCACCGCGATACGACGGTGGCATCGTCACTCGGGTGGATGCTGTCTCGCTGGGCATCGTCGTGAACAAGATGGCGCAGCGCTTCTACGACGAGGGCGAGGACTTCTGGCCCAAGCGCTATGCGATCTGGGGAAGATTGGTGGCGCGCGAGCCCGACCAGATCGCCTATTCGATCGTCGACGCCAAGGCGATCGGGCGCTTCATCCCGCCTGTCTTCCCTCCGTTGAGCGCGTCCAGCGTGCACGAGCTTGCCGGCTTGCTGGGTCTGGACCCGCAGGCCCTGCAGGGCACCGTCGACGGCTTCAACGCCAGCGTGTGTCCGGGGCGCTTCGACCACACCGTGCTCGACGATTGCCGCACCGAAGGGCTCGTGCCCCCGAAGTCTCACTGGGCCGTCGCGCTGGATACGCCCCCCTATTACGCCTACCCGCTGTGCCCGGGAATCACCTTCACCTATCTGGGTGTGAAGGTCGACGCGTCGGCGCGAGTCCAGTTCGAGCACGCGCCGGCCGGCAATGTGTTCTGCGCGGGCGAGATGATGGCCGGAAACATTCTGGGCAAGGGCTACCTGGCGGGCATCGGCATGACCATCGGGACTGTGTTCGGGCGCATCGCCGGCAGCGCCGCGGCGCAACAGGCCCTGGCCGCGCGACGCGCCGTGGGCATGCGGAATTCCTGAGACATGAACGCACCGATTCGCATCGACATCCAGCCCGCTACCCCGCAGCTTCCGCTTGCCGACGCGCAACAGGAGACCCGGCGGGTGGTCGACATCTGCAATGCCTGCCGCTATTGCGAGGGCTTCTGCGCCGTGTTCCCGGCCATCGAGCGGCGCCTGGATTTCAGCTCCGGCGACCTGCAGCACCTGGCCAACCTGTGCCACAACTGCGGCGCGTGCCTGTACGCCTGCCAGTACGCGAGCCCGCACCCCTTCGAGGTCAACGTGCCGCGGTCGCTGGCGCGGCTTCGCGGGCACAGCTACGAACACTTCGCCTGGCCGGCGGCGTGGGCCGGCTTGTTGCGCAGGCAGGCGCCGTGGACTTTCGCCGCACTCTCCTTAGGACTGGGTGTGTTCCTGTTGCTGGGCACGCTGCACGGCGGCTGGCCGGCCGCGGGCAGCGCGGACTTCTACGCTGTGGTTCCGCACGACTGGCTGGCCGCGCTGTTCGGGGTGCTGGCGCTGTGGATCCTGCTCAGCATGGGCATGGGCCTGCGCGCCTACTGGCGCTTCATCGGCGGGCGGATTCCGGCGGGGCAGGGGGCGCCGGCGGCCGCAAGCGCGGCGGCCGACGCGCTCAGCCTGCGCTACCTGGACGGAGGCGGTGGCGGCTGCCACGACACCGACGATGAGCCCTCCGGCGCGCGCCGGCTGCTGCACCATCTGCTGGCCTATGGCTTCGCCATGTGCTTCGCGGCGACCTGCGTGGCGACCTTCGAGGCCTACGGGCTGGGGCGCGCTGCGCCCTACGCCTGGAACAGCCTTCCGGTCGGGCTGGGGTTCTCCGGGGGTGTGATGCAACTCGCAGGGGCGGGCGGCCTGCTGCGCCTGCGTCTTTTGCGCAACCCCCAGCAGGGCGACCCCGCGCAGCGGCCGATGGACCTGTGCTTCCTGGCCCTGCTGCTGGCGACCAGCGCCAGCGGGCTGATCCTGCTGGGTGCGCGCTCCACGCCGGCGATGGCGCCGCTGTTGTGCCTCCACCTGGGAATCGTCGCGGCCCTGTTCCTGAGCCTGCCCTACGGCAAGTTCGTGCATGCCGGGTACCGCGTGCTGTCCCTGTTCCGCGACGCGCTCGAGCGCCGCCGCGCCCCGGGGCCGGCGCTGGGCGGGGATTGAAGCGTCCGCGCTGGCTGGCGGCTCCGACACGACGACACGACCATGAACACGATCCCCAATCTCATCGACGGCCGATGGCTCGACGGCGAGCACACCATCCCCGTCACCGACAAGTACACGCTGGAAGTGTGCGCGCAACTGCAGTGCGCTTCGCGTGCCCAGGTGGCGCAGGCCGTGGCCGCCGCGCAGGACTCCTTTCGCGCCCGGCGCCTCGGCGCAAGCGAGCGTGCGGAACTGCTCGAGCGGGCAGCCGTCCGGCTGGAGCAGCGAGGTGCCGAGCTGGTGCAGGCCATGCAGCGCGAGGCCGGCTTTCCCGAGGCCGACGCGCAGGGCGAGCTGCGGCGCTGCCTGCAGACCTTCAAGCTGGCGGCCCAGGAGGGCCTGCGCATCACCGGAGAGGTGATTCCCATCGCCAGCGCCCCGGGCCAGGAGGGGCGCATAGGCTTCACCCGGCGCGTGCCCCTGGGCGTGGTGTGCGCCATCACCCCATTCAATTCGCCGCTGAACACCGTGGCGCACAAGGTCGCGCCGGCTCTGGCGGCCGGCAACACCGTGGTGCTCAAGCCCTCGCCACACGTGCCCACGCCCGCCAACATGATGGCCCAGGCGCTGCTGGACGCGGGGTTCCCGGCAGGGCACATCGCCGTGGTCCACGGGGGCGCGGAAGTAGCCGACGCCTTGCTGCAGGAGCAGACCGTGCGCTTCTATGCCTTCACCGGGAGCACCGAGGTGGGCAAGGCGATCCTGAGCAAGACAGGGCTGCGGCGCACGCAGATGGAACTGGGCAGCATCGCCTTCACCCTGCTCGATGCCGACATCGACAGCCGGCGCGTGTTGCCCAAGGTGGTCAACGCGGCCTATCGCAAGGCGGGCCAGGTGTGCACGTCCATTCAGGTGCTGCTGGTGCACGAGAGCATCGCCGACGCGGTGTCGGGGGAGCTCGCGGCGCGGGTCGCCGCCTTGCCCCATGGAGACCCGCGCGATCCGCGCACCGTGGTCGGGCCGATGATCAGCGAGACCGCGGCCGCCCGGCTGCAGGCGCGCATCGAAGCCGCCCTGGATGCCGGGGCGCGCAGGCTGGCCGGCGGTGCGCGGGAGCGCGCCGTGCTGGCTCCCACCCTGCTGGCCGACGTTCCTGAGCGAGCCGAAGTGCGCTGCGCCGAGATGTTCGGGCCGGTGATGTCCATCCTGCCCTTTGCCAGCGTGGAGCAGGCTTGCGCGACGGTCAATTCCACGCCCTACGGCCTGGCCAGCGGCTATTTCACCAACGACCTGGACCACGTGTTCGAGGCCATGGAGCGACTTGACGTGGGCGGGCTGCACATCAACGAGACCTCCAGCTCCAGGGTGGACCTGATGCCGTACGGGGGTGTCAAGGACAGCGGCTTCGGACACGAGGGACCGCGTTACGCCGTGATGGAATTGACCGAGCAGCGCCTGGTGACCATGCGTTCCTCCCGCAATTGAAAGGAAACTCCGATGCCGACGATGAATGGCGGGCAATTGATCACCCAGCACCTCGTGGACGAGGGCGTGCCCTACGTGTTCGGCGTGTGCGGGCACGGAAACGTGGGCATCCTCGATGCCTTGCACGAGCAGCGCGACCGCATCCGGCTGATCTCGCCGCGCCACGAGCAGTGCGCGGGCCACATGGCGGACGCCTACTTCCGCGTGCGTCATGAGCCCGTGGCAACCTTGACATCCACCGGCCCCGGCAGCGCCAACATCGTGATGCCGCTTGCCACCGCGCTGTCCGACTCCTCGGCCTTCCTGGCGATCACCGCCAACGTGCCCAGCACGCAGCAGAACCGCGCGCCCTTCCAGGAGCTGTACGCGCACAACCAGGCCGATTTCTCCAGTGTGCTCAAGCCGGTGGTCAAGCGCGCCTTCCAGCCTTCGCGCGTGGAGATGCTGCCGCTGGCGATGCGCCAGGCCTTCGACACCATGCTGATCGGGCGCCCCGGTCCGGTGAACATCGATGTTCCCTACAACCTGTTCCAGGAACAGGCCGAGCTGCGAACCCAGGCGGGGCAGCGCAACGGGAGCCATCGCCCCGGTGCGTCGGACGAGGACCTCGCGCAGGTGGTGGAACTGCTGCGCCAGGCGCGCCGTCCGGTGATGTTCATCGGGCACGGCGCGACCCTTTCGGAGGCCGGCGAGGACCTGGCCGCGCTGCAGCAGCGCCTGGGCATCCCGGTGATCACCTCGCCGAACGGCATGGGCTGCGTACCCTCCGGGGATCCGCTGACCCTGGGCTTCATCGGCCGCAACGGTACCTATCCCGCCAACGAGGCGGGGCGCCAGGCCGACCTGGTGCTGGCCATCGGGGCGCGCTTCGATGACCGTTCTTCGTCGAGCTGGATCCCCGGCTATTCCTGGAATTTCCCGGCGACCAGGCTGGTACACGTGGACATCGATCCGCAGGAGCTCGGACGCAATTACCCGCCGACGCTAGGCCTGATCGCCGATGCGCGAACCTTCGCGCGCCAGCTGCTGCGGCGGCTGCATGCCGAGGACGGGCTGGACGCCACGCCCTATGCGGCCTGGCGCGAGCAGGTGGCGGGATGGAGCGCGCAGTGGGAAGCCTACGTGGCGCCGTCCCGTGAAGCTTCGGCGCAGCCGCTGCACCCCATGAGCGTGGTCGCGACTGCCCAGAAGGTTCTTCCCGAGGACGTGGTGCTGTGCCTGGACTCAGGCGTGCACCACAACTGGTTCATGCAGTTCTGGAAGCCTGCGCGGGCGCAGAGCATGCTCAACAGCTGGGGCTATTCCTCCATGGGATTCGGCGTCTGCGGGGTGCTCGGCGCCCAGTTGGCGGCACCCGAGCGGCCGTGCGTCGCCGTGGTCGGGGACGGCGGGTTCACGATGACGCCGTACGTGGTGGCCACCGCGGTGGAGTACCAGCTGCCCTGCGTGTGGGTGGTCTGGAACAACTTCGCCTGGGGTGCGATCCGTGACCTGCAGTACGGGCTGTTCGAAGGGCGCGAGATCGGTACCGCCTTCTACCACGGGGACACCGGCGAGCGCTACAACCCGGACTTCGCTGCCTGGGCGCGTGCCTGCGGCGCCGAGGGCATGACGGTGCAACGTCTGGCCGATCTCGGCCCGGCCATCGAGCGTGCGCTGGCCCTGCGCCGGCCCTGCGTGATCGACGTGTTCGTGGATGGCGACATCCGGCCGCCTTCCACCGGCACCTGGCAGCTGCCGCCGATTCCCTATCGGGAGCCGGTGTACGGCGCGCGCCATCTGGCCGGCGGCGGGCCGGTCTGACCCGCGCCGCACGGGTGAAGGGCATGGGTGAATCCCGACAACAGGCGGCGGTGCCGGCGCCGCTGCAGGCCGACGTCGTGATCGTCGGAGCCGGCGGCGCCGGCCTGGCGGCGGCCATCGAGGCCCGGGCTGCCGGCGCGAGTGTCTGGGTGCTCGAGAAGGGTGGGGCGCCGGGCGGGTCGACGGCCCTGTCCGTCGGCTCGGTGACCTGTACCGGCACCAGGCTGCAGCGTGCGGCCGGCATCGACGACGACCCGGTTGCGCACTGGGAGGACATGGCAGGTTTCGACGGCCCGCTGCTCGAGCGCGACAACCGGGCTCTGGCGCGCGTGTTGTGCGAGGAGATCCCCGCG
Organism: Thiomonas sp. FB-6; assembly: GCF_000377645.1. Lineage (GTDB taxonomy): Bacteria > Pseudomonadota > Gammaproteobacteria > Burkholderiales > Burkholderiaceae_C > Thiomonas_A. The sequence continues at coordinate 15,602 of NZ_KB898505.1, forward strand.
ACCTTCTCATGGCTGGAAGCCCACGGCGTGCGTTTCGCCGGCCCCTTTCCCGAGCCCCCGCACCGGCGCGCGCGCATGCACAACGTGTTGCCGAATTCGCGTGCCTTCGTGCACCACCTGGCCCGCGCCGCGCGGCGCTCGGGCGTGCGCTTCGCCCTGCGCGCACGTGCGGTGCGGCTGCTGCGGCAGGATGGGCGCGTCGCGGGCGTGGTCTACGAGCAGGACGCGCGCGAGCAGGTGGTGCAGGCGGCCCGCGCGGTCGTGCTGGCCAGCGGGGACTTCACCAACAGCCCGGAGTGCAAGCGGCGCTTCATGGGCGCGGACGCGGCTCGCGTGCCCGGCGTGAACGCGCTGGCCACCGGCGACGGCCAGCGCATGGCCGAGAGTCTGGGCGCCATCGTGCTCAACGGGGACCTGGCGCTGGGGCCTGAACTGCGCTTCGCGCCTCCGGACGGCGGATCGTGGGTGCATCGGCTGCCGCCGTCGCCGCTGCTGGCCGCAGCCATGGCAGGCGCGATGCGCAAGCTCCCCGCCGCCTGGCTGCGCCCGTTCATCGTGCGCTTCATCGCGACCGCTCTGGCGCCGAGCCTGCAGTTGTTCGAGCTCGGTGCGCTGTTGGTGGATGCGCGCGGACAAGCGGTCTCGGCCCCGCCGGCGCAGCTCGCGGAAGCCCTGGCGGCGCGCGAGCCTGGCAGCGGATTCATCGTGATGGACTGGCCCACGGCGCAGCGGTTCCGCGCTCCGCCTCATTCCGTTTCCACCGCGCCCGGGATCGCCTACGCCTACCTGGACGACTACGCACGCATCCGGCCGCGCATCCATTTCGAGGCGGATTCGGTCGGGGGGCTTGCCGCCGCGTGCGGCATGTCGGTCACCGCGCTGGAGGCCGCCCTGGGTGAGCGCGCCCGCGGCGCGGGCTTCGTCGCGCTGGGGCCGGTGCGGCCCGTGTTCGTGCACAGCGAGGGCGGTCTCGCGGTGGATGAGGCGCATCGTGTCCTGGATCGGCAGGGCCGGCCGCTCGCGGGCCTGTACGCCGCCGGTTCGGTCGGGCAGGGGGGGCTGTTGCTCAAGGGGCACGGCCACCATCTCGCCTGGGCTTTCGTGTCCGGCCGGCGTGCCGGACGCAACGCGGCGCTCGCCGCGGGGGGGACGGCGGGCGGCGCCGGGCATTCGCTCGCCGAAGACGGTTGACGGGGACCCTCGGTCCCCCATGCATACAACGATTCCAAGAGGAGACAACATGAACCAAGCAAGCGGAATTCGATTCGTCCCCGTCATCGGGCGGCTGCCGGCGGTGCGCAGACTCATTCACGCGGCCTGCGCCTGCGCCTGCGCGGGCGCGGCAGCGCTGCCGGGGCTGGCGAACGCTCAGGATGCCTCGGTCATCCACATCGGCATGATCTACGCCAAGGAAGGCCCCGCCGCGATCCTGGCGAAGAATCTGGTCGAAGGCAGCGAGCTGGCGCTGGCGCAGGCCGGCGGCAAGGTGCTGGGCCGTCCCGTCAAGCTGATCTGGCTGGACGAGCAGACGCCCCAGGACGCGGTGCAGAACACCCAGAAACTGATCCAGCAGTACAAGGTCGTGGCATTCATGGGCGGGACCATCAGCTCCAACGCCATCGGCATGGCCGCGGTGGCCGCGCGGGACAAGGTTCCCTACATCGCGACCAATGCGGCGGTGGCCTCGATCACCGGCAACACCTGCAACCGCTACACCTTCCGCACCCAGCCCTCCGTGCCGGTGCAGGTGGACATGCTGCTGCCTTACCTGAAGACCCTGGGCGACAAGTGGTACTTCCTGACCCCCTCCTACGCCTTCGGCCAGGACATTGTCAAGGCGGCTCGCGCCAAGATGAAGGAACTGGGCGCCACCGAGGTCGGCAGCGATCAGGTGCCCTTCAATACCGCGGACTACACCTCCTACATCCTGAAGGTCCGTCAAGCGCAGCCCTCGCTGGTATTCGGCGGCCTGGTCGGCGGCGACCTGTCGAATTTCCTGAAGCAGTGGTCGGCCATGGGCATGAAGAGCTCGATTCCCTATACGGCCGTTGCCGTCAGCGACAGCGACTTCTGGGACGTGGGGCCCCAGGCCGCAACGGGCATCTATGTCAACCCCTGGTACTACAAGGATCCGAACAATTCGGCGCAGTCCAGGGAGTTCGTCAAGGCTTTCATCGCCAAGTACAAGACGCCCCCCACCGACAAGGCCTGGCAGGGCTGGATCAGCACCATGGCTCTGCTGCAGTCCATCCAGTCCGCGGGGTCGACCTCGCCGGCGGCGATCGTGGCTGCGCTGGAGCACTGGAAGGATGACAACGGCGCCGGCAACGGTGCGTACTTCCGGCCCTGGGACCACCAGATGATCCACCAGGCGGTCATCTTCCGCGTCAAGTCGCACATCACCGGCAAGTACGACTACTTCGACGTGCTGCAGCGCGCGCCGAAGTCGCTTCAGGCCGCGGATGCCGCCTACGGCACGCCGGCGCAGGTCGGCTGCCACATGGGTCCGCTCTGAGCCCCGCGCAGGCCGCCCCATGCTGGGACTCCTCTTGTCGCAGGCCGCCAACGGCCTGACCCTGGGTGTCGTGTACGTGCTGATCGCGATCGGGCTTTCGATCACCTTCGGGCTGCTCGGCGTGATCAACTTCGCGCATGGGGCGTTCTTCGCCCTCGGCGCGTACGTCGCGTACGCGCTGCAGGGCTGGTGGGGCGTGCAGGCTGTCTGGCTCGCGCCGCTGCTGGTGGCCGCGGGGGGCATGGTGCTGGAGCGCCTGCTCCTGCGCCATCTGTACCAGCGCAACCCGCTGACCAGCCTCATCGTGACCTTCGCGCTGGCGCTGTTCATCGAGGCCCTGATCCGCCGCGTGTGGGGGCCGGCGGGGGTCCCGTTCAACACGCCCGACGCGTTGCAGGGCGTGTTGGTCTACGGCCCCTTCCTGATCACGACCTACCGGCTCGCGGTGGTGGCCTGCACCCTGCTGCTGCTGTGCGGCCTGTGGCTGTTCCTGAGCTTCACCCCCTACGGCCGCATCCTGCGCGCCGGCAGCCGGGACGCGGAAATGGTCGAAGCGCTGGGCATCCGCCTGCAGAACGCGCAGACCGGCGCCTTCGGGCTGGGCTGCGGCCTGGCGGCGGTGGCCGGCGTGCTGGCCGCGCCGCTGTGGTCGGTCAGCCCCTCGATGGGCAGCGAGGCCATCATGCCCGCCTTCGTGGTCATCACGATCGGCGGGCTGGGGTCGCTGCGCGGCTCCATCGTCTCGGGGGTGCTGGTGGGGGTGGTGACCGCGCTGACCATCCAGTTCGCGCCCGCCGCCGCCGGCGCGGCGATGTACGTGCTGATGCTTTTCGTCACCCTGGCGCGCCCGCGGGGACTGTTCGGCGAACGCTGGGAGCGCTTCGAATGAGCCCGCGTGAGGCATTGCGCCATCCGGCGCTGCTGGTCGGCCTCGTGCTGGCCTTGATGGCCGCGGGCGTGCGCTTCGCCGGCATGCCCGTCGACGTCGTCACGCAGATCGCGGTCTACACGCTGTACGGCCTGGGAGTGAATTTCCTCATCGGCTACCTGGGGCTGGTGCCCTTCGGCGCGTCCTTGTACTTCGGCGTGGCCAGCTACGCGGTGGCCATCGGCATGAGCCATTTCGGAGGCAACGAGGCCGTGGCCTTCGCCGGGTCGGTCGCGTTCACGACCCTGCTCGCGGTGCTCAGCGGGTTCGTGATCCTGCGCCGGCGAGGGGTGTACTTCTCCCTGCTCACGCTGGCCTGTTCCCAGCTGGCCTTCGAGATCGCCTACCGCTGGACGGATTTCACCGGGGGCGAGAACGGGCTGCAGATCGCCAGCCGCCCCTACTTCGAGTCGGCGAGGGGCTTTGCCGCGTTGGTCATCGCCGGGGTGGTGGTGGCCTGCGCGGTGCTGTGGACCATCGCGCATTCATCGTTCGGGCGGCGCATGCAGGCCGTGCGGGACAACGAGCGGCGCGCGGGCTGCCTGGGCATCGACGTGTTCCAGGTCAAGCTGTGGGCCTTCACCATCGCCGGAGCCACGATCGGCGTGGCCGGTTCCGGCATGGCGCTGCTGCTGCGCGGCGCCTACGCCAATCCACTGAGCTGGCAGCAGGCCGGCGATGCGGTGCTGATGGTGGCGCTGGGTGGAGTCGAGCACTTCCTTGGCGCGCTGTGGGGGGCCATCGCCTTCATCGTGCTGGAGAACAAGCTCAGCGCGTGGAGCGAGAACTGGTGGCTGTACTTCGCGCCGATCATCATCGTGCTCGCCTTCGTCAACCCCGGCGGAATCCACGGCCTGCTGCGGCGCATGCGCGGCCGCGCTGGACGCACCCTGGCGCGCGAGGAGGTGCCGCCGGCGCCGGCGGCTGTCGAGGCCTACGCACCCGCGCAGCGCGGGCAGGAGGCCGCCGCGGACGACACCCCGGTTCTCGAGGTGCGGGGGCTGAGCAAGCGCTTCGGCTCGATAGTGACCCAGAACGCCATCGACCTGTGCGTGGCGCCTCGGGGCGTGCACAGCGTGATCGGCCCGAACGGCGCGGGCAAGACCACGTTGTTCAACCTGCTGACCGGGCTGCTGGAGCCGGACGCTGGCAGCATCCGCCTGCGGGGCCGGGAACTCGCCGGGGTTCCCGCGCACCGGCGCACGCGCCTGGGCCTGAGCCGTTCCTTCCAGATCGTCTCCGTGTTCCACAGCCTGACGGTGTTCGAGAACGTACGCGTGGCGGTCGAGGCGGCCGCGGGCGGCGCGGCCTCCCTGCTCCGGGACCCCTACCGCGACCCCGGCGGACACCCGCGGGTCTGGCAGCTGCTGGGCGCGGTGGGCCTGGCCGAGCGCGCATCGAGGCGCTGCGACGACCTGTCGCACGGGGAGAAGCGCCTGCTGGACATCGCCATGTCGCTGGCCGCGGACGCGCCGCTGCTCCTGCTCGACGAACCCCTGGCGGGTCTTTCCGAGAGCGATCGGGAGCTGGTCGGCGGGATCATCCGGAGCATCGCCCGCACACGCGCGGTTCTGCTCATCGAGCACGACATCGACCGCGTGCTGGCCCTGTCCGATCGCATCACGGTCCTGCACATGGGGCGGGTGATCGCCGACGGCCCCCCCTCGGAGGTGGCCGCGCACGAAGCCGTGCGCGAGGCCTACCTCGGGGCGCGGCGCCCCGGACAGCCGGCGCCGGCGCGCGAGGAGCGCCCGGCCGCGCCGGAGGACGCGCGCGAACTGCTGCGCTGCCGCGGCCTCAGTGCCGGCTATGGCGGCAGCCTGGCCATCCGGGACATCGATTTCGAGGTGCGCACGGGCGAGATCGTGGCGCTGCTCGGGCGCAACGGCGTGGGCAAGTCCACGCTGCTCAAGACCCTGATGGGCATGCTGCGTCATGCGGACGGTCAACTCAGCCTGGACGGGCGCGACATCGGGCGCAAGCCCTCCTTCCTGCGGCGCCGCCTGGGCATCGCGCTGGTTCCCGAAGGCCGGCGCCTGTTCCCCAACCTGACGGTGGCCGAGAACCTGCGCCTGGCCCAGCGTCCGGGAGGCGCGCGCTTCGCGGAGGTGTGCGCGCTGTTCCCGAAAATTGCCGTGCTGGCCCGGGCGAAGGCCGAGAACCTCTCCGGCGGCGAACGCCAGATGGTGGCGATCGCCCGCGCGCTCATGGCGCCCAACAAGGTGATCCTGCTCGACGAGCCCTTCGAGGGCCTGGCCCCCGTGGTGGTGGCCGAGGTGAAGGCGGCGGTTCTCAAGCTGCGCGAGTTCGCCAGCGTCGTGATCGTCGAGCACAACGCCGAGGAAGCGCTGGAACTGGCCGATCGCGCCTACGTGCTGGTCAGCGGACGCGTGGCCTTCTCGGGCTCGGCGCGGCAACTGGAACAGGACCACGAGTTGCAGGAACGCCTGCTGGGCATTCATGGCGAGGACACGGCGGCCGGGCAGGCTCCGGCGGCTCGATCCGGTGCCGATCGAATTCATGGAGAACACGATGGACATCCCCAAGCATCACGATGAACAGGCGCCCCGCAAGGCGGCGATCCGGCGGGCGGACGCCTTGCTGTGGAAACAATTCCCCGGGCATTTCGGCCAGGCGCTCTCGAAGGAAATCGTCTCCCGCGAGACCCTGGGCAGCGAGCATCTGGACTACCGGCTGTCCTGCTACGAGCCGGGCGCCTACGTGGCCCGTCACAGCCATCGCCGGCAGGAGCAGATCTACCACATCCTGCGCGGCCGGGGACTGGTGATCCTGGACGGCCGGGAGACCCCCGTCGGGCCCGACGACGTGATCTTCATCCCTCCCTTCGTCGAGCACGAGTTGCACTGCACCGGCACCGACGAACTGGTGCTGCTGGTGATCACCAGCCCGCAGAGCGACGATTGACACCCGCGCGGCCGCAGTGCCGCGTTCCATCCCGGGGACCCCACCGCGCTCGCGGGCCGGGCCCCGTCCTGTCCGAATCATCCTGGAGTTCCGGAAATGCCCAACAACATTGCCATCGTGTTCGGTGGTTCGCGCGGAATCGGCCGAGCCTGCGTCGACGCGCTCGTGCGCGACGGCTTCGACGTCGCGCTGACCTACGTCTCCAGCGCCGAGGCCGCGCAACAGACCTGCACGGCCGCGTCCGCGCTGCGTGCCGGCGCTCGCGTGCAGCCCTACGCGGTGGAGGTGCGCGATGCGCGCGCGGTGGACGCCGTGTTCGGTCAGGTCGCGCAGGATTTCGGCGCACCCATCGGCTGCGTGCTGGCCAATGCCGGGATCAACGTGCCGCCCGGGCCGCTCGCGACCTTCGACGCCGAAGCCTTCCGCCGCCTCATGGAGGTGAACCTGTTCGGCGCCTTCAACATCCTGTCGGCGGCGGCCCGGCACGTGGCCGATGCGGGCTCCATCCTGGCGCTCACCACCTCGCTGGTGCGCGTGTCGATGGCCGGCCTGGGGCCCTACAGCGCGAGCAAGGCCGCGGTGGAGGCGCTGGTGCGCGCCCTGTCGCGCGAACTGGCCGGGCGCGGCGTGCGGGTCAACGCGGTGGCCCCGGGGCCGGTGGACACCGAGCTGTTCCACGAGGGCAAGACCGAGGAGGCCAAGGCCCGCTCCGCCGCGCTCAGCCCCTTCGGCCGCATCGGACGGCCGGAGGAGGTCGCCGAGCTGGTTGCCTTCCTGGCCTCGCCGCGCGCCTCGTGGATCCACGGGCAGGTCGTGCAGGCCAACGGCGGGCTGGTCTGAGGGCCCCCGTGAGCGGACACGGCCTAGGCGGCGCGGCCGCTCGCCGCGGCCCCTGCCGGCGTCCAGGCGCCGCCGCTTTCGCGGCGCCAGGTCCCCCCGCGGCCGTCCATGCGCAGCAGGTGCAGCCAGCCGTTGTCGGCCAGCTCGCGCAGCTTCGCATGGCGCTGCAGCACGGCCTCGATCGCGTCCTGCGCGGCCTCGATCAGCACGCTCAGGCGCAGCGGCTCGTGCATCCAGCGCTCGCCGTCGTGCAGCGACTGGCGCGACAGGCCGATGCGCAGGTCGCCGCCGTTGCCCTCGAACACCCCGATGTTCCCGCCCACCACGTTGTGCAGCAGCTTGTTGCCGCTGCCCAGGTGCTCGGGATCGCAGGTGGAGGCGTGGTATTGCCAGTTGATCCAGTGCGCTACGAGCATGGGCGCCGTCATCAGCGCCTCGAGCAGGCTGCCGTCGGGGTCGCCGGCGGCGTCGTAGTCGTGCAGGAAGCAGCGCCCGTCGAGCCGCGCGCCGCGCGAGCGCTCCCGCGGCGCCAGGATCAGCGCAGCATTCCCGGCCAGGCCCCATTCGGGGCGGGTCTGGGCGCCGTCGTTGGCGCGCTTGCGCAGGGCCTGCAGCAGCTGGGCGTGCGCGGCGCGCGCGTCCAGGCCCAGCCGGGGCGCGCGTTCGCGGCGCACCTGGTCGCAGGCGTGCTCCAGGGCCGTGCGCATGGGTTCCCACGCGGGCCGCGCATGGGCGGGCAGCAGGTCCAGGTCGAAGGCCTCGAGCTCGTCGGTGGTCGTGTTGTGCAGCGCCGCCACGAACACCGTGGCTTCGGGGATGTCGATGCCCAGCGGGCGCAGCCCCTCGCGCACCTCGGGCTCGTTGAGCAGGTGGGCCAGCGCGCGCGCATTGGTCTCGCCGCTGTTGCCGCAACAGGCCCCGCAGTCCAGCGCCGCGGCATGCGCGTTGTTGGCGCTCTGGCTGGCATGGCCCACCAGCAGCACCAGCGGCGCGAAGTCCCCCAGCAGCCCCATGGCGCGCAGCACGCGCGCGGCCAGTTCGGTCCTGGCCTGCGCGTCCAGTCCCAGCAGGCGAGGGCGGCACACCGGGCGATAGCGGGCGGAGACTCCGGCCAGGTCGTCGTTGACCCGCGGCCGCGCTGCCGGCACCAGCCAGCGCCCCAGCGCGCCCAGGTAGGTGAAGCCCGCCGACTCCACATAGGAGAAGGCCGCGGCCGGCCAGCGGCTGGCGCCGTCGCGCTGGCGCGCGGCGGCAAGGTTGCGGCCGCGCGCCGCGCGCGCGGCGCGCTCGAGTTGCTCCGGCGCCGCGCTGGCCTCGCCAAGCGCCGCCGCGACCACCTCTCCCAGTTCCACCGCGGGCGCCAGCAGGCCCGGCAGTTGCGGGCGCCGAGCCGTTGTGCCCAGCGGGGTGTAGGCGGCCGGCAAGCCGAAAAAGCCGGCGAAGCCGTGGGTGCGCACGGCCGGCCATACCGACTCCAGCGCCCGGCGCAGGGCTTCGCTGCGCACGTCGATGCAGAACACGGCCTGCGCTTCGGCGGGACGCGGCTCGGGCACGGGCGCCGAGCCGAGCCGGCTCAGCAGCTCGCGCTGGTAGCCGAGGTCGAGCGCGAGTTGCCAGATCTCGTCCGGCAGCAGTTCGTCGCCAGCCTGCACCAGCGCCGCAGCGGCCTGTGCCCACGACGCCTGCACCTGGGCGAAGGCCTGTTGGGCGCTCTCGCCGGTCCTGCATTCGAGCAGGATCACGCCCCAGGCGAGGCGGATCGCCAGCAGTTCGCGCAGATGCGAGTCCGCACGCCCTTCGAGCCCGGCCTGCCACCCCAGGTAGGCGCACCACGAGGCCCAGCCCTGCAGGCTCAGCAGCACGGCCTCCAGGTAGTCGGCCCAGACGGCCTCGGGCAGGCCCAGCCGGCCCAGTGCCCAGGCCTCGGCGTCCTCCCGCGTGGGGGGCAGCGCGTGCAGGCCGCCGGGCAGGCCGGGCAGGCCCATGAGCAGGGCGATGCCGTGGTCGTGGCCGATGGTGTCGCGCCAGAAGGCATACAGACCCTGCCCGCGCGCGGGCTGCCAGTCCGCCTGCCGGCGGTCGAAATACGCCGCGCAGGTCTGGCTGATCTGGTGCGTGACGGCGTCGCGCCAGGGAAGCCGGGCGTGGCGTCGGGGGTCGTCGTCGAGCAGGTCGATGAGCAGCGGCAGGCGCGGCAGCGCCGGCGGCATGCGCAAGGCTTCGACGCAGCGTGCGGCGTTCCAGCCCGCCGGCGAGGTCTGCGGCAACAGCGCAAGAGCGGCTTGCAGGTCCTCCGCGCCGACGCGCCCGCGCTCCCAGGCCCGCAGCAGCTCGTCGCGCGCCGGGAACACGCGGATGCCCGCCAGCAGCGCCATGCGGGCTCCCACCTCGCGCAGCGGCCGCCCGACGCGCTGCCAGTGCGGGTTGACGGCGATGGACTGGTCCAGCGGCCAGGCCGGCGCGATGGCCGCGCAGGCCTGCGCGCAGGCGGCGTCGATGCGCGCACGCAGGGCGGCGTCGGGCGCCACGTCGGGCGTCACATGGGGGGCGACAGCGGCCGCACCGTGCGGTGCCGATGCGGGGGCCGGGTTCAGGATCGGGGTGTCGGCGTGACTCATTTCGTGCTCCAGGCCAGCGCGGCGCGCTTCGAGGCCATCGACCGCGGCCGCGTCGGGCCGCCCCAGCGCGCGGGCCACAGGCGCAGCGCCACGCGGGTGTAGATCTCGTCGACGTAGAAGCCGGCGTAGCTCCAGCGACGCAGCGCGTCCAGGCGCCTGGGGCCGAGCTGCAGCGCGGCCAGCGCGGTGTACATCAGCGCCATGCCGGCCAGTGCGAAGGGCCCGGCGGCGTGCCAGGGCAGGTCCCGCGCGCCCAGCGCCAAGTGGTGCGCCAGCGCCGCGGCGGCACCCAGCGCGGCCACCAGGGCCACGCCCGTGGCCGCGCGCCAGGCCGCAAGGCCCGCGCTACGCGCGCTCCAGGCCGGCCACCACAGCAGCGGCGCCCAGGCCAGCGCCAGCACGCCGGTCCACCACCACGGCCACGGGCCGGCGCCCAGCGCGCGCAGCAGCACCAGCAGTACGGCGGCGGCCAGCCACGGCGCGGCCACGACGCTGGCTGCCGAGTTCGGCGCGCCGTCGCGCAGCCCGCGCAGCCTGCCCTGGCGCACCACGTCGGAGGCCGACAGGAAGGCGTGAGCCTTGTACAGCGAGTGGCCCAGCAGGTGCAGCGCCGCCAGTTCGTACAGGCCCAGCCCGCACTCCAGCACCATGAAGCCCATCTGCGCCACCGTGGACCACGCCAGGCGCACCTTGATGCTCACCCGCGTCAGGCTCACCATGCCGGCCAGCAGGGCGCTGGCCAGGCCGCAGGCCACCAGCAGCGAGCGCGCCGCGGGAGAGGCTGCCAGCAGCGGGGCGAAACGGATGAGCACGAAGCCGCCGAGGTTCACCACGCCGGCGTGCAGCAGCGCGGACACCGGGGTCGGCGCCTCCATCACCTGGATCAGCCAGCCGTGTACCGGCAGCAGCGCGGTGCGCAGCATCACCGCCAGCACCAGCAGCACGGCGCTGGCGTGCAGCGCCATGGGCACGGGGCCGGCCTGCACGAAGGCGAACAGCCTGGGCAGCGAGCCGCTGCCGCAGGCGTGCCAGGCCAGCGCCGCGGCGCCCAGCAGCAGCGCGTCGGCGACGCGGTCGGCGATGCGCTTCTTGTGCGCCGCCAGCCGCGCGAAGGGACGCTCGGGGTAGAAGCACAGCAGCCGGTGCAGCGCCGAGCCGATGAAGGCCCAGGCCGCGATCAGGCTCAGCCAGTGGTCGGCCAGCAGCAGGCACTGCACCCCCGCCAGCACGGCGGCCAGCGCCGCCACGTAGCGCGCCTGGCGGGGCTCGCCCTGCAGGTAGCGCGAGGAGAAGGCGCCGATCACCGCACCCAGGAACTGCACCAGCCAGGCGAGCCATGCGCCCAGGCCGCCGAGGGCCAGGCCGGGCAGCAGCGCAAGGCCCGCGCAGTCCGGCCCGCACCGCGCGCCCGACAAGGTGGCGGCCAGCACGCCGGTGGCGGCCGCCAGCGCCGCCGCGCACAGCAGCGCGAAGCGGCGCCAGGCCTGCGCGCCGTCGCGGCACAGCAGGGGGCTGGCGCCGAGAGCGGCCGCGGCCATCAGCGCCGCGGGGGCCAGAGCCGCGGCGCGCACCAGGGGAAGCATCGGGATCGGGAAGGTGTTCGGAGTCATGACCGATATGGTGCTTGCCAGGATGTGTTCTGTAAAATTCATTGTCTGGAACAGAACGTTCTTGGAAACAGAACAGACCATGAACCTCGACCGCCTGAACTTCCACCATCTGCTGTACTTCTGGCGCGTCGCCAGCATCGGGCACCTCACCCGTGCCGCGCAGGAACTGCACGTCGCGCAATCGGCCCTGTCCACGCAGATCCGCCAGCTCGAGGACCGGCTGGGCGAGGCGCTGTTCGAGCGCGGCGGCCGGCGCCTGGTGCTGACCGAGGCCGGGCAGATGGTGCTGTCCTATGCCGAGAACATCTTCGGGCTCGGGCAGGAAATGCTCGGGCGCCTGGAAGGCCGCGCCGAGGGCATGCTGCGCCTGCGCGTGGGCAGCGTGGCCACGCTGTCGCGCAACTACCAGGAAAACTGGATCCGGCCCCTCATCGGCGACCCCAACGTGGCCCTGACCCTCGAGTCGGGCCTGCTCGAGAACCTGCTGGAGCGCCTGCTGCAGCACCGCCTGGACGTGGTGCTGTCCAACGAGGCCGTGCCCTCCGATGCGGAGCGCCCCTTCCAATGCCGGCTCCAGGGCAGCCAGGCGATCTCGCTGGTCGGGCCGGGCGCGGTCTGGAAGCGCCGGCGCCTGCGCGTGCCGGAGGACCTGCACGGCCGCGAGCTCGCCGTGCCCGGCCCGCGCAACGCCCTGCGCGGACAGTTCGACACCCTGTGCATGGCGGCCGGCGTGAAACCGCGCTTTCGCGCCGAGGTCGACGACATGCCCATGCTGCGCCTGATCGCACGCGACAGCGGCTGGCTCACCGTGTTGCCCGAGGTGGTGGTGCAGGACGAACTGCGCACCGGTATCCTGGTGAAGGTCGGGCGCTTCGAGCAATTGCAGGAGCACTTCTACGCCATCACCACCACCCACCGCCACCGGCTCGAACGCCTGGAGCGGCTGCTCGAAGGATCCCGCAGCGCCCTGCGGCCGATGCGCCGCGAGGCGGGCTAGGGCAAGCCTGCGCGCCTGAGGTACAAGCGAAGGGCCGTGCGGCCCCGCCAAGCGGTTTTCACGCCATCGTTTCCACGGGAGCCACTCGATGAAGTCGACCACCGAGCAAGTCCTGTTTCTCAGTCTGATCGTCGCCCTCATGGTGCTGCCCAGGGTGCTGCAGCGCTGGCGCATTCCGGCTCCGCTCGGCGCCTTCGCCATGGGCATGCTGGGGGCGCTTGCGCTTCCGAAACTGGTCTCGGGCCAGGTGCTGCACGTGTTGTCCACGCTGGGCATCTCGGCGGTGTTCCTGTTCGCCGGCGTGGACCTGGAGCCTTCCGATTTCCGCCGCGGGCGCTGGCCGCTGCTGGGCAACCTGGCGGTCAACGCGCTGCTGCTGGGGATTCTCTCGTGGGCGGCGGTGCGCTACCTGCACATGCGCTGGCAGGTGGCGGCGCTGCTGGCGCTGGCGCTGCTGACCCCGTCCACGGGCTTCATCCTCAACGCGCTGCCCAGCTTCGGGCTTCGCGACGACGAACGCTACTGGGTCACGATCAAGGCGATCGCCGGGGAATTGCTGGCGCTGGCGGTGATGTTCGTGGTGCTGGAGTCCCATTCCTGGCAGGCGCTGACCCTGTCGAGCGCCGCCTTGCTGGCCCTGGTCGCCGCCCTGCCGGTGGTGCTGCTGCTGCTCGGTCGCTACGTGATCGCCTTCGCGCCCGGCTCCGAGTTCTCCCTGCTGCTGATGGTGGGCGTGGTCTCGGCCTACGTCACCTTCTCGATGGGCGTGGAGTACCTGCTGGGCGCCTTCCTCGCCGGTTTCGCGGCGCGCATGCTGCGCGCGCGCCTGCCCGGGATGGCCTCGGAGGCCAATCTGCACGCCATCGAGATGTTCGCCTCCTTTTTCGTGCCCTTCTACTTCTTCGACAGCGGGCTGAGCGTGCCGGCGCAATCCCTGAGTCCGCGCGCCCTGGGCCTGGGCCTGGCCATCACCGCGGTGGCCCTGCCCCTGCGCATCGGCATGGTCTGGGTGCAGCGCCTGTTCATCCGCGGCGAGAGCCTGCGTGGCAGCCTGCGCGTGGCCACGGCGCTGACGCCCACGCTGGTGTTCACCCTGGTGCTGGCGGGTCTGCTGCGCGAGCGCTTCGGCATCGACGACACGCTGTACGGAGCCTTGCTGCTGTACGCAGGGCTGTCGACCTGGCTGCCCTCCCTGGCGCTGGCGCAGCCCTTCGTGCTGGAGCGCATGCCCGCGCGCGAAACGGGGCAGGGCGGCTAAACTGAAATGCTCCGCCGGCTGGCCGGCGCGAGCTCCGAGCCCCTCATCCTGGAAGCCCTGGCCATGAAATCCCGTGCCGCCGTCGCCTTCGCCCCCGGCAAGCCCCTTGAAATCGTCGAGATCGACGTGGCGCCGCCGCGCAAGGGGGAAGTCCTGGTGCGCATCACCCATACGGGGGTGTGCCACACGGACGCCTTCACCCTGTCCGGCGCCGACCCCGAGGGGGTGTTTCCCGCGGTGCTGGGCCATGAGGGTTCGGGCGTGGTGGTGGAGGTGGGCGAGGGCGTCACCAGCGTGCGCCCGGGCGACCGCGTGATCCCGCTGTACACCGCCGAGTGCGGCGAATGCCTGTTCTGCAAGTCGGGCAAGACCAATCTGTGCGTGGCGGTGCGCGCCACCCAGGGCAAGGGCCTGATGCCCGACGGCACCACGCGCTTTTCCTACGAGGGCCAGCCCGTCCACCATTACATGGGCTGCTCCACCTTCAGCGAATACACGGTGGTGGCGGAGGTTTCGCTGGCCAAGGTGGACGCCCGTGCCGACCCCGAGCAGACCTGCCTGCTGGGCTGCGGCGTGACCACCGGGCTGGGCGCGGTGTCCAACACCGCCAAGGTGCAGCCCGGCGACACCGTGGCCGTGTTCGGCCTCGGCGGCATCGGGCTGGCCGTGGTGCACGGGGCTCAGCTGGCGAAGGCCGGTCGCATCATCGCCATCGACACCAACACGGACAAGTTCGAGCTGGCCCGCCTGTTCGGCGCCACCGACTGCGTCAACCCCAAGGACCACGACAAGCCCATCCAGCAAGTCGTGGTGGACATGACCGGCTGGGGCGTGGACCATTCCTTCGAATGCATCGGCAACGTGCAGGTGATGCGTGCGGCGCTGGAGTGCGCGCATCGCGGCTGGGGCCAGTCGATCATCATCGGCGTGGCCGGCGCGGGCCAGGAGATCTCCACCCGGCCCTTCCAACTGGTCACCGGGCGTACCTGGAAGGGCACGGCCTTCGGCGGGGTCAAGGGGCGCAGCCAACTGCCCGGCATGGTGGAGGACGCGATGCGCGGAACCATCAAGCTGGCGCCCTTCGTCACCCACACCATGGGGCTGGAGGGCATCAACGAGGCCTTCGATCTGATGCACGAAGGCAAGTCCATCCGCAGCGTGATTCATTTCTGAGCGGCGGGACTCGCGATGGAGCGGATCGAACACCACGCCAGCTTCGGCGGCCGCCAGGAGGTCTGGCGCCACGCCTCCGCCACGCTGGGCTGCGACATGAAGGTCGGCGTGTACCTGCCGCCGGCGGCGCTGCAGGGGCGGCGCTGCGCGGTGCTGT
This sequence comes from Thiomonas sp. FB-6, assembly GCF_000377645.1. Lineage (GTDB taxonomy): Bacteria > Pseudomonadota > Gammaproteobacteria > Burkholderiales > Burkholderiaceae_C > Thiomonas_A. Next base: position 30,623 of record NZ_KB898505.1, read on the forward strand.
ACTGGCTGTCGGGCCTGACCTGCACCGAGCAGAACTTCATCACCAAGGCGGGAGCGCAGGAGCATGCGGCGCGCCACGGGCTGATCGTGGTGGCGCCGGACACCAGCCCGCGCGACCCGGACGCGAGCCTGGGCGTGGCCGACGACCCCGCCTACGACCTGGGGCAGGGCGCCGGCTTCTACGTGGACGCCACCGAGGCGCCGTGGTCCGCGCATTACCGCATGCAGAGCTACGTGGCCGAGGAACTGCCGGCATGGGTCGAGGCGCATTTCCCGGCGACCGACGCGCGGGGCATCAGCGGGCATTCGATGGGCGGGCACGGGGCGCTGGTCACGGCGCTGCGCCATCCCGGGCGCTACCGCAGCGTCTCGGCCTTCGCTCCCATCGTCGCGCCGTCGCGGGTGCCGTGGGGGCGCAAGGCCTTCACGGCCTATCTCGGCGAGGACCCGCGCGCCTGGCGGGACTGGGACGCGGTGGAATTGCTGGCCGGCGCGAAGCAGGGCCTGGCGCTGCTGGTGGACCAGGGCGGCGACGACCCCTACCTCGACGAGCAGCTGCGCCCGCAACTGCTGCGCGAGGCCTGCGAGGGCGCCGCGCACCGACTGCAGCTGCGCATCCACCCCGGCTACGACCACAGTTACTACTTCGTCGCCAGTTTCCTGGGCGAACATTTCGAGCATCACGCACGCCACCTGGGCGACGGGGCGCCGAGCATCCGGACATGAGGGAGAACCGCGAATGAACACCAAGGCACAGCCCCTGCGCATCGGCTTCATCGGCCTGGGCATCATGGGCCGCAGCATGGCCGGGCATCTGCTGGCCGCCGGGCACGAATTGCGCGTGTACAACCGCTCGCGCGACAAGGCCGACGATCTGGTCGCGCGCGGCGCGCGCTGGTGCGACAGCCCCGGCGAGGTGGCGGCCGGTTCGGAGATCGTCGTCACCATGGTGGGCTACCCCGCCGACGTGGAAAACATCTACCTGGGCGCGGGCGGCATCGTCGAGCGCGCGGCCGCGGGCACGCTGCTGGTGGACATGACCACGTCCAGCCCCTCGCTGGCGCGGCGCATCGCCCAGGCCGCGCGCGAACGCGGCTGCGGCGCGCTGGACGCTCCGGTGTCCGGCGGCGACGTCGGCGCGCGCGAGGCCCGGCTGTCCATCATGGTCGGCGGCGAGGCGGCGGATTTCGAGCGCGCGCAGCCGGTGCTGGCGTTGATGGGCACCAACATCGTGCGCATGGGCGGCCCCGGCACCGGGCAGCACACCAAGATGTGCAACCAGATCGTCATCGCCTCGACCATCGTCGGGGTCACCGAGGGGCTGGTCTACGCGCAGCGTTCCGGGCTCGACCCCTCCACCGTGCTGCAGGCCATCGGCGGCGGCGCGGCCTCGGGCTTCCAGCTCAACGTGCTGGGCGCGCGCATCGTCGCCGGGGACTTCGCGCCGGGATTCTTCATCGAGCATTTCCTCAAGGACCTGGGCATCGCGCTGGGCGAGGCCGAGCAGATGGGCCTGGATCTGCCGGGCCTGGCGCTGGCCCGCGGCCTGTACCAGCGCATGGCCGAGCGCGGTCTGGGGCGCGACGGCACGCAGGCGCTGATCAAGCTGTACCAGGGCTGAGGGGTACTGCGGGTATTACGGGCATTGCGCGGCCGAGGGAACTTCGGCCGCGCCGCGTGGTCCAAGGGGGCATCTTGTCCAAAACGCGGCCCGGCCCGGCGCGCTATGCCCATGAATACGCAGGTATCCAGCCCCTCGTCCGAGGCCCCGCCAGGGCCGCTCTCCGGTCCGCCTTCCGGTCCGCCTGCGGGTCCGCCTTCCGGTCCGCCCCCGGCGCCGCCGTCGGAGTCATCCGGCGCCGCCGCCTCACCCGCGGCTTCCGCCGCGCATCCAGCCGCGCATCCCGCGGCGCAACGCCGCGCCTTTTCCGTCGTGTTCATGATCGAGCTGTGGGAGCGCTTCGGCTTCTACGGCATGGCCGCGCTGATGGTGCTGTACATGGTGCAGGGCCTGGGCTACACCGACGAGCGAGCCAACCTGAGCTGGGGCGCGCTGAGCGCGCTGGTCTACGCGCTGCCGGTGCTCGGCGGCTGGGCCGGCGACCGCTGGCTGGGCACGCGGCGCTCGATGCTCGCCGGCGCCACGGTGCTGTTCGTGGGCTACGGCCTGCTGGCGCTGCCGCTGCACGGGGTCGAGTGGCTGTACGCCGCGCTGGCGCTGATCGCCGCCGGTAACGGGCTGTTCAAGCCCAATGCGGCCAACCTGGTGCGGCGCATCTACGAGAACCAGCCGGCGCGCATCGACAGCGCCTTCACCGTCTATTACATGGCCGTCAACGTGGGTTCCACGATCTCGATGCTGGCCACACCCTGGGTGCGCGAGGTCTGGGGCTGGCACGCGGCCTTCGCGGTGAGCTGCGCGGGCCTGCTGCTGGGCCTGGCCAACTACTTCTGGATGCGCACGGCGCTGCACTGGGTGGGCAACCCGGCCGACGCCCGGCCCCTCGGAGCGCGCCTGCGGCTGTGGCTGCTGGCCGGCATCGCGCTGGCCGTCGCGGCCGGGGTCACCCTGCTGACCAGGGTCGAGCTGGCCGACCTGTGCGTGGCCGGCGTGGGCGTCGCCGTGTTCGTGCTCTACGCGGTGGCGCTACGCCGCGCCGCTGCGCATGAGCGCCCGGGCCTGCTCACCGCGGGCGTGCTGGTGCTGGAGGTGGGCCTGTATTTCGTGTTCTATCAGCAGATGTCGACCTCGCTGACCCTGTTCGCGTTGCGCAACGTCGACCTCGTGCTGCGCGTCCCCGGGCTGCCGGCGCTGCAGCTGCTGCCGGCGCAGTTCCAGGCCCTCAACCCCATCTGGATCATGCTGCTCAGCCCGGCCCTGGCCTGGCTGTACACGCGTCTGGCGCGCGGGCCCGGCGATGCTTCGCCGGGGCTGAAATTCGCGCTCGGCTTCGCGGCGGTGGCCGCCGGTTTCGCGGTGTTCGCCGCCAGCGGCATGGCCGCGGTCGACGGACGGGTGCCGGCGTGGTGGGTGGTGGCGGGCTACGGCCTGGTCTCGCTCGGCGAACTGCTGATCAGCGCGCTGGGCCTTGCCGTGATCGCGCGCTACGTACCGGCGCGCCTCTCGGGCTTCCTGATGGGCGCCTTCTTCGCCGTCAGCGGCATTTCGATGTATCTCGGCGGGCTGGTCGCGAACTTCGCGAAGGTGCCGGCAGGTTCATCCATGAGCGCGCAACAGACCCTGCCGCTGTATCTCGACTTGTTCGGGCAACTGTCGCTTGCCTCGCTGGCGGGCTTCGGGCTCTCGCTGATCCTGCTGGCCGGCCTGCGGCGCGTGAGCCCCGGACCGCGGACGGCCTGAACCGGCTCAGCCCTTGCGCGCCGCCTCTCGGAAGCGCGCGGCGAGTTCGCGCCGCAGTTCCTTGCGCAGCTTCGCGGCCTCGAAGCGGCGCAGCTCGTCCGGGGTGGAGGGCTGCAGCGGCGGCACCGGCACCGGGCGCCCGTCCTCGCCCACCGCCACCATGGTGAAAAAGCAGCTGTTCACGTGGCGCTGGGTCTGGGTGCGGATCTCCTGCGCCACCACCTTGATGCCCACCTCCATCGAGGAACTGCCGGTGTAGTTCACGCTGGCCAGGAAACTGAGCAGTTCCCCCACCAGGATGGGTTGCAGGAAGGTCACCTGGTCCACGCTCAGCGTGACCACGTAGCTGCCGCTGTACTGCGCGGCGCAGGCGTAGGCCACCTCGTCCAGCAGCTTGAGCACCGCTCCGCCGTGGACCTTGCCCGAGAAATTCGCCATGCCCGGCGTCATCAACACCGTCATGGTCAGTTGGTGGGAACCCATGGAAAAGACCTTTCGCTACGCCGAGACTTCCGGATTGTGCCTGGGGCAGGGCCCAGGCCCCCGAAGCCATGCGCGGGCCTGGATGGGCGGCGGCGCGGGCGTCACGGCTGCGCCGCCTCGGTCGAGGGGGGCGGGGCCGTCCGCTCGGCGCGCTGGCTGTAACGCATGCGCAGCCCGCCCTGCGGGCGGTTGCTCAGGCGCACTGTGCCGCCCAGGTTGGCGGCGATGCTGCTCATGATGGCCAGGCCCAGGCCGCTGCCGCCCTGTTCGCCGTCGCGGTGCAGGCGGTTGAAGGCCTCGAAGGCCTGGGGCAGCAGTTCCTCGGGAATGCCCGGGCCGTCGTCGTCGACGTCCACATGGGTCCAGGCCAGGCCGTCGGGCCCGGTCCCGGTGTGGCAGCTCAGGTCCACGCGCCCTCCGGGGCGGGCGTAGCGCAGCGCGTTGTCCACGGCGTTGCGCAGCAGGGTGTAGAGCTGGGTGGGGTCGGCCAGGATGGGCGCGGCCCGCGGCGCAGGCTCCGCGTGCTCGATGCCGATGTCGATGCCGCGCTGGCGAGCCAGCGGCAGCAAGTCCTCCAGCACGTGGCGCAACACCCCCATCGGGTCCACCGGCCGGGGCTGGCCGGCCGGGCCCGACTGGGCGCGGGCCAGGCTGAGCAACTGCTCCACGACCGCGCGCGTGCGCGCCAGCCCGCCGAGCATGCCGTGCAGGCGCTCGCGCGCCTCGGGTGGCAGTTCCACGTGGTCCAGGTTCTCCGCCTGCAGGGTCAGCGCGGCGATGGGGGTGCGCAGTTCGTGCGCGGCATCCGCCAGGAAGCGGCGTTCGCGTTCGCGCAGCGCGCGCACGCGCTCGAGCAGGCCGTTGATGGAGGCGACGAAGGGCAGCAGCTCGCGCGGCACCTCGGCCATGGGCAGGGCTTCGAGGCGCTGTTCGCTGCGCGCATTCACCTGCGCCGCCAGGCGCAGCACCGGGCGCAGCGCGCGGCGCAGCACCAGGGTGGCCAGCAGCGCCAGCAGGGGAATCAGCGCCAGCAGCGGGTACAGCGTGCGCTGCGCGCTGTCGGTGGCGGCGTCGGAGCGCAGGTCGGTACGCTGCGCCGCGGCGATCATGCCCCCCGGGTCACGGCGCACGAACACCCGCCAATGGTGCCCGTCCGCTTGCAACACGTGCATGCCCGGCGCCAGGCCGGCCGGCAGCGGCAGGCCGCCGGGGGCGCCCAGGCGCTGCACCACGATGCGCGCATCCTGGTCGATCTCGGGTGCGCGCGCCGGCAGCGTGGCCTCGGGCATCGGGCCGCCGGCGTGCACCAGCGCCGCCACCTGGCGCAGCTGCACGTCCTGCAGGCGGTTGGCCTCCACGTAGCCCAGCACGTAGGACACGGCGCCGGTGCACACGCCCACCAGCGCCACCATCAGCGTGGTGGACAGCCACAGCCTGCGCAGCAGCGACTGCCCGGCCCAGTGGCGCAGCGCCTGCACGACCGTCATGGCGCGTCGGCCGTGCCGCCGGCGTCGCGGTCGACCACCCAGCCCACGCCGCGCACGTTCTTGATGGCGCCGGCGCCGAGCTTCCTGCGGATGCTGTGGATCAGGTATTCCACGGCGTTGCTCTCCACCTCTTCGTTCCAGCCGTAGATCAGGTTCTCCAGGTCGTCGCGCGACAGCACGGCGCCCGGGCGCAGCAGCAAGGCGTGCAGCAGCGCGTATTCTCGCGCGGACAGGCGCGCGCCGGCCTCGCCGAAACGGGCCTGGCGGGTGGCGGGGTCCAGCGTGACCACGCCGTTGCCCAGCAGCGCCTGCGCCTGGCCGCCCTTGCGCCGCGCCACGGCGCGCAGGCGCGCCAGCAACTCGCCGGTCTCGAAGGGCTTGATCAGGTAGTCGTCGGCCCCCAGGTCCAGGCCGCGGATGCGGTCGTCCACGCCGTCGCGCGCGGTGACGATGATCACCGGCAGGTTGTAGCCCGAGCGCCGCGCCGCCTGCAGCACCCCCAGGCCGTCGCGCCTGGGCAGCCCCAGGTCCAGCAGCATGGCCTCGTAGGGCGCGGTGCGCATGGCCAGCAGCGCGGCGTCGCCGTCGAGCACCCAGTCCACCGCGTGCGCGGCGTCGCGCAGCGCCTGCTGCGTGGC
>NZ_KB898506.1 GCF_000377645.1 Thiomonas sp. FB-6
CGTGAAATACGCCATCCACCCGGTGGCCGGGCGCATGCCGGGGCATATGAACGTGCTGCTGGCCGAGGCCGAGGTGCCCTACGACCAGGTGTTCGAGATGGAGGACATCAACCCCGAGTTCGCGCAGGCCGACGTGGCCGTGGTGCTGGGGGCCAACGACGTGGTGAATCCGGCCGCGCGCACCGATCCCAAATCCCCCATCGCCGGCATGCCCATCCTGGACGCCTTCAAGGCCAAGACGGTCATCGTGAACAAACGCTCCATGGCCACCGGCTATGCCGGGCTGGATAATGATTTGTTCTACCTGGACAAAACCATGATGGTGTTCGGGGATGCCAAGAAGGTCATCGAGGACATCGCCAAGGCCATCGAATAAGGCCGCGGCGGGGGAGCCGGCCGGCATGGCGCCCGATGGGGCGCGAGCCGCGCCGCCGCGGCGGCGCGGCCGGTGGACTCAGGCGAAGCCGAACAGCGCAGCCGCGCTGTCATGCATCAGCTGCTGGCGCTCCGGCGCGGAGAACATGCGTTCCCAGCGCCGCAGCATCGGGCCGACGTCCAGGCGAAACGGGGCCTTCAGATACGGCCAGTCGGAGGCCCAGATGCAGCGCTCGGCTCCGAAGGCGCGCACGAGCGCCTCGATGTAGGGCTGCACGTCGTCGAAGGGAAAGGCCGTCTCGGCGAACTTGGCCTCGCCCGAGAGCTTGACCACCGCGCGTCCTTCGCGCCCCAGCGCGAGCAGGGTCTGGAATCCCGCCTGCCCGAGCCCGCGCGAGATCACCGGTCGGCCGCAGTGGTCGAACATGAGGCGCAGGTCGGCGATGCCGTCCACCAGCGACAGCAGCTCGACCAGCTGGTCGCCCTCGATCTGGAACTGCGCCCACATCCCGAGCTCGGCCAGGCGCTGCAGCAACGGGCGCAGGCCCGCATAGTGCGCCACACCGTGCATCGCGGGGTTGAAGGCCACGCCCAGCACACCGCGGGCGCGCAACTGCGCCAGGGTCTCCAGCGAGGCGTCCTGGGGCAGCACAACAATGCCCTTGAAACGGCCCTTGCCGGTGTCGAGCGCGTGCAGCAGGCAGCGATTGTCCAGGTTGTAGCCCGAGTTCGGGCCCACCAGCAGCGCATGGCGGACGTTGAAGCAGTCCATGACTTGCTCGAAATAGCCTTGCGCGCCGATCTCCTGCCCTTGCGGACGATAGGCCACGTCGGGCGCGTAGGGAAAGTTCTGCGGATCGAGCAGGTGGCAATGCGTGTCGATCTTGGGTTGGTCGAAGACGTTCATGGGGTATGCGACGGCCGCTACGGACGCTCCGGGTTCAAAACGTGGCGGCGAGGGCCGCGCGCAGTTCGTCGGTGATGCGCGGCTGCACGCCGAACCACAGTTCGAATCCGCGCCGCGCCTGATTGAGCAGCATGCCCAGGCCGTTGACCGTGGGATTGCCGCGTTCGCGGGCAGCCGCGAGCAGGGGCGTTTCCAGCGGGATGTAGATCACGTCGGACACCAGCGCGGTGCGCGGCAGGCGATCGAGCCTCAGGTCCAGCGGGGCATGGCCGTGCATGCCCTGGTTCGTGGTGTTGACCAGCAGAGCCACATCCGCCAGGGCCTCGTGGCGCTCACTCCAGTCGTGCACCTCGACCTTGGGCCCGAACTCGGCGGCCATCGCCTCGGCCTTCCCGCGCGTGCGGTTGATCAGACGGATGCGCGGCGCGCCCTCGTCGAGCAGGCTCAGGACCACCGCGCGCGCCGCGCCGCCGGCACCGAGCACGGTCACGGGTCCGGCGGCAGCGCTCCAGTCGGGCTTGGCGTCACGCAGGCATTGGATGTAGCCGTAGCCGTCGAAGTTGTAGCCGCCGAGGGTGCCGTCGGCGTCCGCCACCACCGTGTTCACCGCGCCCATCCGGCGCGCCAGCGGATCGATACGGTCCAGCAGCGGCATGATGGCGACCTTGTGCGGAATGGTCACGTTGCAACCGGCGATCCCCAGGGCGCGAATGCCGCGCACCGCGTCCTCGAGGGCCCCGGGTTGCACCGGAAACAGGCCGTACGCGGCTTGCAGCCCATGCTCGCGCACCCAGAAGTTGTGGATGGCCGGCGAGCGCGAATGCGCGACCGGCCATCCCATCACACCAGCGAATTTGAACGTCTTCTCCATGCTCATCTCCAGGTTCTTGTTCAACGGGGTTTCGGATCGGAGCGCTGCGGCAGGTCGCGGCGCTCCGGTCCGAGGTAGCTGTAGGGAATTTCCTTGGGCATGGGCCCCTTGATGCGCGCGCCCTGCTGCTTCTGCTCCCAGGCGTGGGCGAGAATGCCCACCGAACGCGAGAGCACGAACAGGCCGCGGCCGAGTTCCGGCTCGAAGCCGAGCTCGCAGAAGATCACCGCGGTGATGCCGTCGATGTTCATCGGGATCGGCCGGCTCCGGGTGTTGCGCAGCACCGATTCCACGGCCCGGCCGATACGCGCGTAGCGCCCGGCGACCACGCCCACGGTGACGGCACGGTCGACCAGCGCGAACAGCGGCTCGGTGCGCGGATCGATCGGGTGGAATCGGTGCCCGAAGCCGGGCACCATCTTGTCGCCCGCGGCGCGCCGGCGCTCGAGGACCCGCGCGGCGGAGTCCACGAGTTCGCCGTCGGCACCGGCCTCGGCGTCGATCTGCCGGTACAACTCCATGCACTGCTGGCCGGCCCCGCCATGCACGTCGTCGAGCACGTTGACCGCCGAGGCCATCGCGCCGTTGACCGGCAGCCCGCAACTCACCGCCATGCGCGAAATCGCGATCGACGGCGCATGGGGCCCATGGTCGACCCCCGGCACCAGCGCCGCCTCGAGCAGCGCCGACTGCCCGCGCGTGGGCAACTCGCCGCGCAGCATCAGCCAGATCATGTCCGTGAAGCCCACGTTGCCGATCAGCTGCTCGATGGGGTAGCCGCGCACGGCGATCTTGCCCGGATGGATGTCGATGATCGACGTGGACCACCAGTCGGAGGCCTTGCGCAGCAGGTCGTCTTGCTCAGGCTGGCTCATCGGACCTCCTCAGGCTTCCAGCGCCGCATCGTAGAACGGGCCGAACAATTCGGCATCGGACGGACGGTCCTCCGGAATGGGCACCGACACCCAGGTGGTGTTCAGGTAGTGCTTCAGGTGGACGTTCTCGGACACGATGTTGCCGCCCCAGGTTCCGCAGCCCAGGCTGGAGGTCATCGGCATGCCGTTGTTGAAGGCCCCCGCGTTGGCCTTGGACTGCGGCTGGCGCACCATGATGCGGCTGACCGGCGCGGCCATCGCCAGACGGTGGATATGGTCCTGGTCGAAGGAGTAGATGCCGCAGGAGTGCCCCTTGCCGCCGACCTCGTAGACCGCGCGCATCATGTCCAGCGCCTGCTCGAAGCCCTCGTAGCGGTACAGCGCGAGCAGGGTAGTCAGCTTCTCGCGCGAGAAGAAGTGCTGCTTGCCGATGCCGTCGCCGCGCACCATGATGAACTTGCGGTCGTCGGGAATCGTGAAACCGGCCGCGCGCGCCAGTGCCTGCGGGGCGATGGCCACGGTGCCGGGAAGGCGATGGCCCTCGTCGTCCCACATGACGCGCCGCAGTGCCGCCTTCTGCTCCTCGCTGGCGAGATATCCGCCCTCTTCCTGCAATCGGGCGAGCAGGCCGTCGTAGACGCTGTTCTCGATGATCAGGTTGCCGTCAGCCGAACAACCCGATCCGAAGTCGGAGGTCTTGGACAGGCGGGTGTTGCGTGCGGCCTCGGCGAGGTCGGCCGTCTCGTCGATGACCATGGTCGAGTTGCCGGCGCCCACGCCATACGCGGGGGTGCCGGAGCTGTAGGCCGCGCGCACCATCGGCTGGCCGCCGGTGGCGATGACCAGGTCGGCTCGCGCCATCAAGGCCTGCGACATCGGAATGTTCACCCGGGTCAGGCATTGCAGCAAGTCGGGCGGCGCGCCCTCGCGTTCCAGGGCCTCGCGCATCAGGCGGACGGTCTCGAAGGAGGTCTTCTTCGAGCGCGGATGCGGGGAAAAGATGACCGCGTCTCGCGCCTTGAGCGCGTAGATGGCGTTCCCCGCGGGAGTCAGGTCGGGGTTCGTGGTCGGCACGATGCAGGCGATCACGCCCACCGGCTTGCCGTACTTTACGATGCCCTTGTCCGGAATGCTCTCGATGACGCCCACGCTCTTCTGGCGCAAGGCATCGCGCAGCACGCCGCGGATCTTCATGCGCTTGCCCATGCGGCTTTCGGGATCGCCCAGGCCGCTTTCCTCGATGCCTTCGGCGACCAGTCGCGTGAAGGTACGTTTGTTCGCCACGGCCCAGGCGACGGCCTGGCACAGCCTGTCCACACGAGCCTGGTCGTAGGTCTCGACGATCGCCAGCGCCTTGCGCGCGCGTTCGAAGGCCTGATCGAGCTCGGCCTGCTGCTCCTCGGTGATGTCGTTCCTGCTCTGCACTTCAGCCATTTTCCTGAATCTCCATGATGGTTCGGGGCCCGCCGCGCATGCGTCAACGGCGGATGAAGGGGTTGCTCACGTCCAGCCCGGGGGAGAGCCAGACGCACTTGGTCTCGAGGTACTCCTGAATGGCATCCACGCCGGATTCGCGGCCGATGCCCGAGCGCTTGAAGCCGCCGAAGGGCGAGGTGTAGCTGGTGGCCCGGTAGTTGTTCACCCAGACCGTGCCGGCCTTCACGCGCTCGGTGACGTACAGCGCCCGCTGCAGGCTGGCGGTCCATACGCCAGCCGCCAGCCCGAACTGCACGTCGTTGGCGATGCGCACCGCATGTTCCTCGTCGTCGAAGGCGATGACCGAAAGCACGGGGCCGAACACTTCCTCCTGCGCGATGCGCATGCGGTTGTCGACGTCGACGAAGATGGTCGGCTCCACGAAGCGCCCCGAGCCGATGTCCGGGCGCGCACGCCCGCCGGCCACGCAGCGCGCGCCCTCGGCCTTGGCCACGGCGATGTAGGAAAGCACCTTGTCGAATTGCGCCGGCGTGGCGATGGGGCCGATGTGGGTCGCCGGGTCGGCGGGGTCGCCCAGCCGGATGTCGCGCACGAACTCGACCAGTCGCGCCACGAAGGCGTCGTGGATGCCGCGTTGCACGAGCAGGCGCGAACCCGCCTGGCAGGTCTGGCCCGCGGCCGCGAAGATGCCGCTCACCACGCCGAGCAGCGCGCGGTCCAGATCGGCGTCGTCGAACACAATGTTGGGGGACTTCCCCCCCAGTTCCAGCGTGACGGTCTTCAAGCCGCGAGCCGCGGCCTCGTAGATCTTCTGGCCGGCGGCCTCTCCGCCGGTGAAACCCACGTGCGCGACGTCCGGGTGCTCCACCAGCGGCGCGCCGACCTCGGCACCGAATCCGGTCACCACGTTGACCACGCCGGGTGGGAAGCCCGCGAGCACGAACAGCTCCGCGAACTCGAGCATGGAGGCCGAGGTGAACTCCGAAGGCTTGATCACCACCGTGCAGCCCGCCGCCAGCGCCGGCGCCAGTTTCCAGCTGGTCAGGGTCAGCGGCGAATTCCAGGGCGTGATGATCGCCACCACGCCCTTGGCTTCGTGGCGCGTGTAGGCCAGCACGCCCGGCTTGTCGCTGGGAATCACGCTTCCCTGCACCTTGTCGGCCAGCCCGGCGTAGTAGTGAAAGTAGTCGGACAGATAGGCGACCTGGGTTTGCACCTCCGCGGCCAGCTTGCCGTTGTCGCGTCGCTCAATCTCGGCCAGGCGGGGTGCGTGCTCGCGGATCAGCTCGGCCAGCCGGCGCAGCAGGGCGCCGCGTTGCGAGGCCGTGAGAGCCGGCCACGCACCCGACTCGAAGGCGCGCCGGGCGGCTCGCACGGCGCGGTCCACGTCGGCCCCGGATGCGCGGGGAATCAACGCCCAGTCGCGGCCGGTGTAGGGGTCTTCGCTGGCGAAGTAGCGCCCCTCCTCGGGCGCCACAGAGGCGCCGTCGATGTGGAGCTGGTAGCGCCTCAGGCCCTCGACCGGGTGCGTCGCGGGTTGGGCTCCGGAGTTGCCGGACATGGTCTCGTCCATTTCGTGCAAGGAAATAGCGTTCTATTCGGTTATCGTGCTGACGCCAGCCCGCATGGCCGCGTGCTTCAGCGCGGGCCGAGGGATCGTTGCAGCACACCCAGCACGGTGCGCAGTTCCTCGATCGGAATCTGCCCGGGCGCCGAGGCGCTCGCCCCCACCGCGAAGCTGACCGTGGAGCCGAACATCCAGCCGAACAACCGGGTCAGCGAGCCGTAGGGGCCCATTGACATGGTGATCAAGGGCATGGACACCCGGCGCGAGGCGTCGAGCGTGGCCCGCAGCAGCGTGAGCACGTCGTCGAGATCCTTGGGCATCACGGCCACCTTCGCCACGTCGGCCCCCAGTTGCTGCGCCTTCGCGAATCGCTCGGCGAGTTCGGCGGGCGTCGGCGTGCGCTGGAAGTCGTGAAAGGAGCCGATCAGCAAGGCGCCGCAGGATCGGGCCGCCTGTTGCGCGCGCCGGAAGTGCTCGGGCTCGCTGCTGAGTTCGCAATCCACGAAATCCACCGTCGCCTCGGCGCACACGGCCTCGATGCCGCGGCTGACCACATCCTCCGATGCGCGGATGGCTTGCCCGCCCTCGCGGATCGAGCGCCGGGTGTAGATGATCGGCACGTTCCCGGCGAGCCCGCGCAGCTCCCGCGCGGCCTGCGCGATGCGAGGCAGGTCCTCGAGCGCCTCGAAAAAGTCCACGCGCCACTCCAGCAGGTCGGGACGCTTGGACAGCACCGCCGCCGCCTCGGCGCGCAGGCTCTCCAGGTCGCGCGCCACCAGCGGCGCGCACACCAGGGGTTCGGAGCCCCCGGCCACCACGCGGCCACGCAACTGGATGGTCTTGCTCATGTTCATGGCATTGCCCTTCTTGCCTCGGGTGCCCCGCCCCCGCGGGGGCGGGGCGCCTTGCGGCTTCAATCGTCGATGATCGGACTTCGCAACCCGCGAAAGCGGGTCAGAACTTGTACATGAAGCCGACCTGCACCCCGGTGATGCGCTTGCCCTTGAGGTCGGCGGCCGGGAAGGCCTTGGTCAGCGGCGCCGAGCCCGATTGGTCGAAGGAGGCGTTGGCATCGTTGCTCAGGGTGTCGACCAGGGCGTACAGCGTGGTGGACTTGATCCCGGTGTAGTAGCTGCCCAGGGTCATGCCCTTGGCGCCGCTGTTGGCGGCGTTGCTGTTCTTGATGACGCCGTAGAGCGCCCCCACGCGCCAGGCGCTGGTCAGGTCGTAATCGGCCGAGATCTGGTAGATGTTGTAGTAGTCGTTGATCGCCGAGGCCGTCCCGGTCAGCGGAACCCCGCCCGGATAGGCGCCCCCGATGCCGCTGAAGCCGCTGCCCGGACCGACGTTCGAACGCACATAGGTCATGTACACCTTGCCGCGGCCGTAGTTGTAATCGGCGTAGGCGTTCTGGTATTCGCCCTTGGTGTTGTAGGTGGCACCGGCCGGCGCGTTCGCCCACAGGCCGTTGTAGCCCACGTCGAAGGGCCCCTTCACGTATTCGGCGCCCAGCTGGTAGACGGAACCGTTGCTGCCGACGGTGCTGGAATTGGCCGAACTCAAGGCGTAATGCGCCTGCAGTTGCAGGCCGTTGAACACCGGCGAGCTGTACGACAGGTCGTTGTCGAAGCGCGCCGGCACGCCGAAGGCGTTGACCACCGAACCCAGGGTGCGCGACGTGAAGTCGACCAGGCCGCCGTGGAAGAAGGCGATGGTCTCCTGGCGGCCGACCCGGAAGTCGCCGTAGGGGGTCTGCACGCCAGCCCAGGCCTGGCGGTCGAACAGGCGTCCGGCTCCCGGCTGGGCTCCGTTGGTGAAGTCCAGGCTCTGCTCCACGTCGAAGTGCATCGCATAGCCGGGCGACACCGTGTGGATGCCGGTCATGCCCAGGCGGCTGCGCAGCAGCGCGCCATCCTCGATAGCCGACAGGTTGCGGCCCGAGCTGCTGTGCATGTAGTTGGCGTACTCGTCGATGTCGCCGTAGATGGTGACCGAGTTGTCCTTGCCGCCGAACTGCAGCGGGTTGGAATTGGCCGCGGCCTTGGCAGGCGCCGCGGCCTGCGTGGCCACCACCTTCTGCGTGGCGGCGGCCTGGGCGGCGGTGTGCGCCTGCTCGGCCTTGAGCTGCTCGACCTCCTGGGTCAGTTTCTGCAACTGGGCCTGCAGGTCCGAGAGCTGATCGGCGTGGGCCGGCAGGGCCACGGCCAACGCGCCGGCCGACAACAGGGCCGCGGGAATGAGTTTCAGGCGATGCATGGTTGGTCTCCTCTGTGGGTGGTTTTTTTGTCCGCAAGAGCGGACGGGCTGGAAAAGCGTCAAGACGACGCGGGCAAGAAATCAGTCGGTACTGACATGCGACACCCCGCCTTGCGGGGAATAGATGTCGAGGATGTTCCAGTGGCCCGAGGTCGGCACCGGGTTGTTGCGCATCGCCACGTCGACCACGAAGGGCCGCCCGGAGGCCAGCGCGCGCTGCATGACCTGCTTGAACTCGGCGGCCGATTCGACCTTGGCGCCCTCGGCGCCATAGGCGCGGGCCACGGCCGCGAAGTCCGCCTGGTAAGGTTTGCCATCCTTCTCGAACACGGTACCCAGCGTGGTGCCGAAATGCGCCTTCTGCAGCCCCGCGATGGTGCCGAAGGCGAAGTTGTTCATGACCACCCAGACCACCGGGATGTCCTCCTCCACGGCCGTCGCCAGCATCGCGGGGTTCTGGCCGAAGCCCCCATCGCCGACCAGGGACACGACGACCCGCTCCGGGCAGGCCAGCTTCGCGCCCAGCGCCGCAGGGGCGCCGAAGCCCATCGTGGCGTAGCCGCCCGGCGTCAGGATGGAGCCCGGCGTGTACACGGGGAATTGCTGCCCCACGCCGTTCTTGTTCCAGCCCACGTCGGTGGTGATGATGGCGTCGCGCGGAAGCACCTCGCGCACCACGGAGAGGATGCGCTCGGGCATCATCGGGAACCCATCGTCCTCGACGAAGCCCTGGTTCGAAGCCACGAACTCCTCGCGATGCCGAGCGATGGCCGCGCGCAGCGCTTCGTCGCTCCGTCCGTCCGGAAGCATTTCCCTGGCCACGCGGTTGAGCACCGCCAGGGCCTGGCGCAGGTCCGCCACCACGCCGATCTCCGCCGGGTAGTTGCGGCCGATCTCCGAGGGGTCCACGTCGATGTGGATGAGCCGGGTGGAACCGGGAATATCGAAGGTGTACTGGCTCTCCCACGAACTGCAGTCGGCCTCGCAGAAACGCGTTCCGAGACCCAGTACCCAGTCGGCGGTACGGCAACGGTCGTTGACGAACTGGGTACCCCAGAAGCCCGTCATGCCCAGCGTGAGATCGTGATCGTCGGGCAGCACGCCCTTGCCCATCAGGGAATGCGCCACCGGCAGGCTCAGGTGGTCGGCCAGCTTGCGCAGTTCCTCCGCGGCGTCCGCCAGGATCACGCCCCCGCCGGCGTAGATCACGGGATTGCGAGCCTGGATCAGGGCCTCGACGATGCGCCGCGCGGTCGGGTCGTCGATGGAAGGCCTGGCGAGCTTGCGGGTGTGGCGGCTCACGCGCGCGAACAGCGATTCGTCGATTTCCACCGAGAACATGTCCATCGGCACCGAGACCAGCACCGGCCCCGGACGCCCGCTCTCGGCCAGTTGGAAGGCCTTGTCGATGATCTCCGGAAACAGCTCCGCGCGATCGACCCGCCAGGCGCGCTTCACGAAGGGGCGGTAGATCTCCCACTGCGCTGCGTCGGCATGCAGGTTGACTTCCTGGTGCGGGTGCTTGCCGTAGTAGTAGCTGGGCACGTCGCCGGCGATGACCACCAGGGGAATCGAGTCCAGCGCCGCATTGGCCACGCCGGTGGCGGCGTTGGTCAGCCCCGGCCCGAGATGGCTGAGCACCACCGCGGTCTGATTGCGCGCGCGGGCGTAGCCGTCGGCCGCATGCGCGGCAATCTGTTCGTGGCGGGTGTTGATGAACCGGATCGAGCTGTTCTCGAGCGCCGTCAGCACCGCGATGTTGGTGTGCCCGCACAGGCCGAAGATGTGCTTGACGCCCCGGCCTTCCAGGTAGCGCACCAGTTGGTGCGAGATCAGTTCCTTCATCATCGTCTCCTGAGGTTGTGCATGACCGCGGCCAGGCCGCGGCACAAGCTGTTCATGCGATTCAGATCACTGCCTGCTCGCGCATCGCCCCGATTTCCTTCGGCGAATAGCCCAGCGAAGCGAGAATTTCCGCGCTGTGTTCTCCCAGCCGCGGCGGCGGCGAGGCGACGTCGGGCCGGCCGCTGTCCATGCGGAAGCCGGCTCGCACGACGTCGAAGCCCCGCTCGATGCCCGTGGCCCCGTCGAAATGCGCGAGCAGGTCGCGGTGGCGCACCTGCGGATGCGCCAGCGCGTCGGGCACGCTGAGCACCCGGCCGGCCGGCACGCCGTGCTCGGCCAGCAAGTCTTCCCATTCGCGCGCCGGCTTCGAGGCCAGCGCCTGCTCGATCTCCTGCTTCAACTCGGCGCGGTTGCGCTTTCGCGCCTCGCGCTCGGCGAAGCGCAGATCCTGTGCAAGCTCGGGCCGGCCGATCAGCCGCGCCAGCGTGACGAACTGCTCCTGGCGGTTGGCGGCGATGTTGAGCGGCCCGTCTGCCGTAGCGAAGGTTCCCGAAGGCGCCGCGGTGAAGTTCTCATTGCCCATGGCCTGCGGCTGGCGTCCGGCGATGAGAAAGTTCGACACCACCCAGCCCATGGTGACCAGCGTGGAGTCGAGCATCGATACGTCGATGAAGTCACCTCGTCCACTGCGCTCCCGGCCGGCCAGGGCGCTGGTGATGGCGAAGGCCGCGGTCAGTCCGCCGAGGGTGTCGCAGATGGGATAGCCCACGCGCAACGGCGCACTGTGCGCGTCGCCCGTGATGCTCATCACGCCCGACAGCCCCTGCACGATCTGGTCGTAGGCGGGGGCCTTGCTCAACGGACCATCCTGCCCGAAGCCGGAGATGGCGCAAACCACCAGCCGGGGGTTGCGCTCCCGCAGCAGTTCCTGGCCGAGTCCCAGGCGCTGCATCACGCCCGGCCGGAAATTCTCGATCAGCACGTCCGCGGTGTCGGCCAGGCGCAGCATCGCCTGCCTGCCGGCCTCGGTCTTGAGGTCCAGCGCCAACGACTTCTTGCCCGCGTTCTGGGCAATGAAGGAGGCGCCCATGAACTCAGCGTTGAGCTGCGCGTCCGCGCCGAGCTGGCGCGCGAGGTCGCCGCGCCGCGGCTCTTCCACCTTGATCACCTCGGCACTGAGCAGCGCCAGCTGGTAGGCGCAGAAGGGCCCGGCAAGCACATTGGTGAGGTCGAGCACCCGGATACCCTCCAGGCTTCGCGCCCTCGTGGATCCGCGCTGCGCGAGCGCGTCCGGCGATGGCTTCATCGTGTCGTCGTCCCGAAGATCGTGCTCCACGTCCCGTGCTCCGTTCGCGCGTTCATGACCGGCACCGTCTCATGCCAGTCCCGCCGGCGATGGCAGGGCCGCGGTCTTGCGCCCCAGGGTAGCCACCAGTCCGCCCGCGACCACCATCGCGATGCCCAGCAGGGTCCAGCCCGTCGGCACGTTGCCGAAGGCCCAGGCCCCGAGCACGATGACCCAGGCCACCTGCACGTAGGCCAGCGGGGCCAGGCGTGAGGCCGGCGAGGATTCGAGCGCGTGGATCATGCAAAAGTGCCCGGTGCCGGAGAACAGCCCGGCGCAGGCCAGCAAAAGCGCACCGCGCAGGTCCGTGCGCCCATGCGCGAAGGGCAGCGAGACCGCGGTGGCCACGGCGCCGACGAGCATCACCAGGAACAGGGAATTGACCGGCGTCTCGCTGGCGGTCACGTGGCGGGTCAGCGCCTGGTAGACCGCGTAGCACAGCGCCATGGCCAGCGGCAGCAGGGCCGCCGGCGTGCCGTAGCCGCCGCCCGGGCGCACGATCAGCAGCACGCCGGCGAAACCGATGCCCACCGCGAACCAGGCCGCCGCGTGCACACGCTCGTGCAGGAACAGCACGGCGATCAGGGTGAGCAGCAGAGGGTGCACGAAGCTGATCGCCTGGGCCTCGGCGATGGGCATCAGTTGCATCGCCAGCACGATGGTCAGCGTGGCGCCGGTGAGCAGCAGGCCCCGCAGGATCTGCAGCCCGGGCTGGCGCGTGGCCAGCAGCGCGCGGCCCCGCCGAGGGCCGTAGACCAGCGCGAGCAGGAGCATCGGCACGGTGTAGCGCGCGAAGGCGATCTGGTTCACTGGATAGCTGACGGCGAGAAATTTCGACAAGGTGTCGGCGCAGGCGAACATGAGCGTGGCCGCGACCGCCAGCAGCGCGCCTCGGCGATGGCGATGACGGCGTGCGGCATGGCTCATCGAGCCCCCCCCCGCGGGCTGCGTGCGCCCTCGTGCCGGCACATCACCGTGCCTGCGCTCAGGCGAAGCATCCGATCTCCTGCGCGTGCTCCTGCACGTAGTTCTTCGCCGACTCCAGGCAGCGGAAGGCATGCTCGGCGTAGCCGAACTCTCGCGCGCGCTTGAGGTGAGGCAATTCGATCGAGTACACCGGCACGGGCAGATGGCGCAGGATCGACGCCACGTCGATTCCGCCTTCGCCCACGTACAGCCGCTCCTCGCGAAGGATGCGCGTCATCTCCGCCCGATCGGCCGGGATGTCCGCGCAGGCATCGCAGATGTGCGCGAAGTGGAACCAGTCGCGCGGCAGTTCGTCCAGGTCCTCGGGCTTGTCGTGCGCGCGATGGAAGTGATGCATGTCGACCATCAGGCCGGCATTGGGCTGGCGCACGGCTCGCAGCACTGCCGCGGCCCCCTGCAAGGTATTGACGCTCGAGATGGGGACGTACTCCAGGTCCACGCTCAGGCCGAAGGGCGCGGCCAGCTCGCAGATCCTGGCGAACTTCTCGGTGGCGTAGGCGATGTCGGAGGTCCAGATGCTCGAGAGCACGGCCTTGGCGCCCAGTTCCGCAGCCACCTCCATGGCCGGCAGGTACTTGGTCGGATGCATATCGTCATGCACCCGCGCGAGCTCGATGTCGTGCACTTTCATGCCCGTCTCGACCAGCGCGCGACGGGTCTGGCGCATCATCTCGGGATTGTCCGCGAGCGAGTAGTTCGGCTCGCTGGGCAGCCCCATGTAGATGAGCCTGGGGCTCACGTAGTCATAGCCGGCCCGGGCGGCGACGTACACCATTTCCGGGGTGGGGCACCCCAGCACGGTCAGATGGGCAAGGGAATATCGAATGGTCATCGGCAACTCGTCGACAGCTGAACCCGGCGTTGCGAACCACCGGTGCGTTCACGAGGTGCTGATGCTAGAAATGCTCAAACGGACCAGCAATCTGGCCCAAGGGGTTACTGCGCGCAATGCGCGCACATGAAACCAAGGAGCGCGCACTTTGCCGCGATAGAGCCCGCACGGGCGCGCAACTCCGTCCGGAGTGATCACAACGGGAATCACCCCCCTGGAATCGGTATCACCCGGGAACCCGGCGATGCACCGCGAAGCCGCGGCGCGAACTTCAGAGCAGCGACAGCAGCGAATGCTCGGCCTGTCGCAGCAGCGGCAGCACGCGCGCGATCGCGGACTTGGAACTCTCGCCGCTGATGGGCAGGCTCACGCTGATCGCGCCGACGACCGCGCCCGTGCGCGATTGCACGGGCACCGCGATGCCGCGCCGGTCCCGCTCCATCTGCTGCTCCAGGATCACGAAGCCGTCCTGGCGCGCACGGTCGATGACCGCGCGAACCTCGTCGGGACGCGTGAGGGTCATCGAGGTGTAGGCGATGAACTTCTGGCGCGCGAGCCAGGCATCCACCTCGGCCGGGCCTTGGCAGGACAGCAGGGCGATGCCCGCCGCGGCCAGGTTCGCCGGCACGCGCGCGCCCAGCATGAAACTCAAGGTCTGGAAGGTGCTGGAAACATTGCGCGCGATGAACACCAGGTCGCCGTCGTCCAGCACCCCGAAGGAGGCGGTGACGCCGCCGAGTTCGCGGCTGATCTGTTGCAGGAACGGCTGCACGGTCCGCGGCAGGCGGGCCGAGTCGAAGTAGGACCAGCCCAGACGCAGCACGCGCGGAGTGAGCCAGAACATGGTCCCGTCGCTCTCCAGGAAGCCCATGCGCCGCAGGGTCAACAGGTAACGCCGCGCCGCGGTGCGGCTCAGCCCCGTGCGCTTGGCCGCCGTCGAAGCGCTCAGGCGCGGATGCGAATCGGCGAAGGCCTCGATCACGCGCAAGCCCTTCTCGATCCCTGCCACGCCGTCTCGCTTCGAGTTCTCTTCTTCCGTCACATGGGCCTCCCAGCGCCAAAGTGCGCGAATAGCGCACACTCCAGAGCGATTTTCACGCGCCCTCTCCAAAACCGCAATAGATTGCGGCCCTGCGCCTGACTAGGATGCACGGACACAAGACCCAACAGAGTCCGGCCGTCGGCCCGGGCTCCAACGAGCGAGACAAATCTTGATCATTACCGGAACCACGCAGGTCTACGCGATCGCGGCCGATCCTGTCGCACAGGTGCGAGCACCCGAAGTCTTCAACCACATCTTCAACCGCCACGGCATCGATGCCGTCATGGTCCCGATGCAGGTCGGCGCCTCCGAGGTGATCGACTGGACACGCGAATTCTTTCGCGCGCGAAATGCCGGCGGCGTGATCCTGTCGATCCCCAACAAGTCCGCGGTCATGAGCGCTCTGGCGCGCTGCGACGACCTGGGCCGCACGATGGGCGCCGTCAACGTGATCCGCCGCCTCCCGGACGGCAACCTCGAGGGTGCGCTGTTCGACGGAGAGGGCTTCGTGCTCGGCATGGAGGCCGACGACCTGGCCTACAAGGCGCGGCATGCGCTGATCCTCGGCGCCGGGGGCGCCGGCTCGGCGATCTCGGCCTCGCTGGCGCGCCGCGGCGTGGCTTCCATCACCCTGTACGACCCGGTACCCGGCAAGGCGGCGGAGGTCGCCGAGCGCGTGCAGGCAGCTTTCGGCATTCCCTGCTCCGCCGCGCAGAGCAACTCCCCCAAGGGTTTCGGGCTCGTCATCAATGCCTCGCCGCTAGGGCTCGGTCCGCGGGACGCATTTCCGTTCGATCCTGCACAACTCAGCCCTGGCGCCACGGTGTGCGACATCCTGATGAAAAACCAGCCCACCTCGCTGCTGCGCACGGTGCGCGCGCTGGGGGGCGCGGCGCAGCCCGGCTTCGAGATGCTGATCCAGCAGATCCCGTTGCACCTGGACTTCTTCGGCCACGTGGAGCCCGCGCGCCGCGTGCAGCAGGAACTCGGGCTGCTGCGCGAACTGCTCTACCCCAAGGCGCTGCGCGAGTCCTGGGCCCAGGCATGAACCCGCTCATCCCGGGCCCTGGACGGCCTGCCGGGCGCTGATCCTTCCGGAACGACGAGGACCTTTCCGATATGTTCACCTTTCTCCAACTGATCGTCTCGGGGCTGGCCACCGGGGCCATCTATGCCCTCGTGGCCCTGGGCTTCACACTGCTCTGGCAGGCTTCGGGCACGATCAATTTCGCGCAGGGCGAGTTCGTCATGCTGCCCGCGTTCTCGATGCTGTTCTGCCTCGACACGCTGCACATGCCGATCTGGATCGCCTTCCTGGTCACTTGCGTACTTTCGATGGTCGTGCTGGGGCAGGGCTTCAACCGCATCGTCGTGGCTCCGCTGCGGCGCCACGGGGTGATCCCGCTGGTCATCGCGACCCTGGGCCTGTCCACGGGGCTGCAATCGACCGTGAAGGCGGTGTTCGGGGCGCAGCCCCTGCCCTTTCCGAGCATCTTCCCCTCGTCGCTGATCCATCTGGGGCCTTTGACCCTTTCCTGGTCCGACGTGGGCACGCTGGCGGTCGCCGGCATCATGGTCTTCGGCATGCAGATCCTGCTCGACCGCACGCTCACCGGGCGAGCGATGCAGGCGGTGGCGCAGAACACCGAAGGGGCTCAAATCCTGGGCATCAACGTCAAGCGCATGGTCCTGCTGACCTTCCTGGTAAACGCCTTGCTGGGCGTGGTGGCCGCGCTGCTGGTCACGCCCACCTACCTGGCGACCTTCGACATGGGCAACACGCTGAGCCTGAAGGCGTTCTACGCAGCGATCATCGGAGGCTTCAATGAAACGCGTGGCGCGCTGCTCGGGGGCTTGCTGATCGGCGTGATGGAAAACCTGGTCGGCAGTTACATCTCGCCCAACTACAAGGACGGCGTCGCGCTGATGCTGTTCATGGTCGTCATCATGTTTCGTCCGCAAGGCTTGCTGGGCAAGGTCGAAGAGCGAAAAGTATGAACATCCAATCTCCAAAGCACATCGCGCTGGCACTGGGCATTCTCGCGCTGGTTCTGCTTCCGCTGGGGCTCAAGGGCTACGGCATCTACCTGCTGTCGCTCTGGTGCGTGTACACCATGGCCAACTTCGGGCTCAACCTGGTGGTCGGCTACGCGGGCCTGATGTCCCTGTGCCAGGCCGGCTTCCTCGGGGTCGGCGCCTACACCGCGGGCATCCTGATCAACATGGGCGTTTCCTTCTGGTTCGTGCTGCCCCTGGCGGCGCTGAACTGCTTCCTGCTGGGCCTGCTCATCGGCTTTCCGGCGCTGCGCGTGCAGCACCACTACCTGGCCTTCGCCACCCTCGGTTTCAACGTGCTGATCTTCCTGTTCATGCGCAACGAGCAGTGGCTGACCGGCGGGCCGCTGGGCATTCCCAACGTTCCGCGCCCCTCGCTGTTCGGCCTGTCGCTCGACCCGGCGGTTCCGTTCTACTACCTGGTGCTGGTGTTCACGCTGCTGCTGGCCGGGGCCATGGCCTGGTTGCTGCGATCGCCGTGGGGCCGCGCCTTCACCGCCTTGCGCGACAACCCGATCCGCGCGGAGAGCCTGGGCGTGAACATCACCCTGTACACCTTGCTGGCCTTCGCCATCGGCGCGGCCTTCGCGGGCGTGGCCGGCGTGTTCTACGCCACGCTGGTGGAGTTCATCGACCCGAACCCCTTCACCTACTCGGCGTCACTGATGCTCCTGCTGGCGGTGATCGCCGGCGGTGCCGGGCGTTTCTACGGCCCGGTGGTCGGCGCGGCGATCGTCGTCCTGCTTCCCGAGTGGCTACGCTTCGCCCAAAGCTGGTACCTGGTGATCTTCGGATTCGCGATCGTGGCCCTCATGATCTGGCTGCCCGGCGGCGTGCTGGCCCTGCCGGAGCGCCTGGGGCTGGGAGAGAAGTCATGAGCGCCACGCACCCATCCTTCCTGTCCGTGCGCGATCTGCGCAAGCACTACGGATCGATCAAGGCCGTCGACGGCATCAGCTTCGACGTCGGCCCCAGCGAGATCGTCGGAGTGATCGGTCCGAACGGCTGCGGAAAGACCACGCTGTTCAACTCCATCCTGGGCCAGATCGAGCCGACCTCGGGCTCGGTGAGCTTCTGCGAGGAGCCGATCACCGGCAAGTCTCCGCTGGATCTGTCGCGCCGGGGCATCGGCCGCACCTTCCAGAGCCTGCAGGTCTTCGGCAAGCTCTCGGTACGCGACAACCTGCTCATCGCCGGGCAGGAATTCGTAGGCACGATGGGCCGCCGGCTGTGGATGCGCCCCGACGCGGGCCTGGGCGAGCGGGCCGATGAACTGCTCGAACTCTTCCACTTGAAGAAGGTCGCGCACAAGGAGGCCGGCTGCCTGGCCTACGGCCAGCAGAAGCTCATCGACGTGGCCATGGCCTTCATGCCCGCCCCCAGGCTGGTACTGCTCGACGAGCCCTGCGCGGGAATCAACGCCCACATGGTGGACGAACTGCGCGAGATCCTGGTCACCCTGAACTCCACGCACGGGGGCAGCTACGTGGTCATCGAGCACAACATGGATTTCATCATGAAACTGTGCCCGCACATCATCTGCATGCTCGAAGGCCGCCTGCTGGCCGAGGGCTCGCCGGAGCAGATCCGGGCCGACAAGCACGTGCTGGAGGCTTATCTTGGACACTGAAGCACTGATCGAATTTGACCAGGTCGAGGCCGGCTACGGCAATCTGCGGGTCCTGCACAAGGCCAGCTTTCGTGCCCGCGAGGGACTGATCACGCTGCTTACCGGCGCCAACGGTGCCGGCAAGTCCACCGCGATGAAGACCTTGTTCGGGGTCATCCGGCCCACGTCCGGCGACGTGCGCCTGCGCGGTCGGTCCATCGTCGGGCGCACGCCGCGAGACATGCTCGAGCTGGGCATGTCCTACGTCCCGCAGGACCGCAGCCTGTTTCCAAGCCTGAGCGTCTATCACAACCTCGAGCTCGGCGGCATCATGCTGCCGCGCAAACAGCTGCGTCCGCGCATCGAGGAGGTGCTGGAGCGCTTTCCGCGCCTGCGCGAACGGGTTCAGAGCCAGGCCTCGACCTTGTCCGGAGGAGAACGCAAGCAACTCGAGATTGCCCGCGCGCTGTTGCTGCGCCCGGACATCCTGCTGGTCGACGAGCCCTCGATCGGGCTGTCTCCGAAGATCGTGGGCGAGGTGTTCGACCTGCTCGGGCGCCTGGCCGCCGACGGCAAGACCATCCTCGTGGTCGAACAGAACGTCCGCAGCGCGCTCAAGGTCGCCCACCACGCCTACGGCATGGAACTCGGACGCATCGTGCTGGACTTGCCGGCCGACAGCATCCTGGACAACCCCGAGTTCAACCGCCTGCTGCTGGGCGGCCATGTCGCCGACGCCGCATGACCGGCCCGCGGGGCCGGGGCCGCTACGCCAGCGGGCCGAACACCGCCGCGTTTCCCCCGAACGCCGCCGTCAGTTCCGCGGCGTTCTCTGCCAGCGAGCGCACGACTGCTTCGCGCGCCAGGGTCTCGATCCGGTAGCGCGGGCCCGACAGGCTGAGGCAGCCGACCACGGCCATGCCCTGCCCGAACACCGGGCAGGCGTAGGCCGCGGTTTCCGGATCGCGTTCTCCGAACGATGCGGCGAAATACTCTTTCCGGATCTGGTCGTAGCGTCCTCCCCGCTCGCCGCCGAAGGCCAGCAGCACCCGGCCGGCGGCTCCGACGTGCAGATCCAGGGTGTCCCCCTCGCGCACCGTATCGGTCACCGAGCGGCGCCCCTGGATGCGGAAGGTGCATATGCGGCTGTCCCCCTCGCGCACATAGAACGACGCGCTTTCATTCCACTCGTCCACGATTTTCTGCAGAATGGGAAGCACGTGGTCGCTGCTGCGGAACTGGCGCTGGTACAGGCTCGCCAGGAACAGGGGCTTGTATCCGATCTGATACAGCCCGTCGCTTCCACGCTTCAGGAAACCGAATTTCTCCAGCGAATCCGCGAGGCGCAGTATGGTGCTCTTGTAATAACCCGTGCGCCTCGAGATCTCGGCCAAGGTGAGGCCGCGATCATCGCTGCGGAATGATTCGAGGATCCGCAATGCGCGATCGACGGCAGCGACTCCGAGAGTGCTCATGTCAGGGATTTCACGGGGGAATGAATTTTCCGCGGCGCCGTACGTGTAGCATGAGGCTGCGGGGAATGGCCGAACGAGCGGCTTCTGGATATCTTCGGGCCTTTTTTCAAGGGCTTGCTAATGTCTCGTCTCATGGATTTCTGGTTTTTATTCCAGCCTGCTTCGAATATTTTGCTTGAACCTTGCGAGAATATCAAATGGCAGAATCGATGGAACGCGCAACCGGCGGCAACGGGAATATTCTCGGCATGGACGGCCTGGAATTCGTGGAATTCGCCACGGCGAATCCTGAATCCTTCGGCGCCGTACTGGAGAAACTGGGCTTCGTGCGCATCGCCCGGCATCGCTCGCGCCGCGTGTTCCTGTATCGACAGGGCCCCATGAACCTCGTGGTCGACGCCGATCCGCAGGCCCTGGCCAGCAGCACCATACGCCCCGACAGCGTTTCGCTGGACGCACTAGCGTTTCGCGTGACAGACGCCCGCAGAGCATACCAACACCTGATGGAATGCGGGGCCTGGCCCATTCCCAGCCGCGCCGAGGCCATGGAGCTGAACATTCCCGGGGTGCACGGCGTGGGCGACTCGATCCTGTACCTGGTGGACCGCTACCACGGCATATCCATCTACGACGTGGATTTCGACTTCGAGCAAGGCGTGGACCCGAGC
This sequence comes from Thiomonas sp. FB-6, assembly GCF_000377645.1. Lineage (GTDB taxonomy): Bacteria > Pseudomonadota > Gammaproteobacteria > Burkholderiales > Burkholderiaceae_C > Thiomonas_A. Next base: position 20,147 of record NZ_KB898506.1, read on the forward strand.
CCACCCGCGCGGCATGGACTGCAGTTCCACTCGGCGGTGCAGACCATCGAGACCTGGCGCAGCGACGTCTGGACCGATTTCTACGGCCAGCTGTTCGGCTTCACCCCGCGCGCGGGAGGCGACGATATCGATACGGCTTGCGCCCTGCTGGCCAGCCCCTGCGGGAAGTTCGGCATCGAACTGCTGGAACTCCCCGAGGATCTGGCCCACGACCAGCACTGGGACGAAGGCTTCGCGCGCCTGAATTTCAGCACCACGGATCTGGCGGGCACGGTGGCATCGCTGCGGGAGCAGGGAATCGACATCGACCCCCGCAGCACCTCGACCGAGGCGCTCACGCGCAGCGTCGCCAAGGGCGTGCAGTTCGGCTTCATCGCACGTCCGGGACAGTCGTGATGCAGGCCTACGTCCACCTCGATCCCGTGGCCCTTCCGGGGCCGCTCGAAAGCAAGCTGGAGCATGCGCGTGCGGCTGGCTTCACACAGATCATGCTCTGGGGCGCCGACCTGGCCAACCATCCGCTCGGCTTCGACCACGCGGTGCGCCTGGTGCGCTCCAGCGGGCTGCGCGTGGCCGGGCTCCAACTGCTGCGCGACTACGAGGGGCGGGGACCGGCGCGCCACAGCTACAAGATCGACATCGCGAAGGAATCGCTGCGCATGTGCCGCGCGGTGGGCGCGCCCTTGCTGATCGTGACCTCGAGCACGGAAGTCCCCGCGCCCGATGCGCGCGACGACATCTCGGATCTGCGCAAGCTGGCCAACCTCGCCGTGCCCTTGAAGGTGCGCATCGGCTACAAGGCGGTGCCGTGGGCGCACCGGGTGCGCACCGCGGCCGATGCCTGGGCCACCGTGAGCTCGGTGGAGCATGCGAACTTCCACCTGGTGCTCGACACCCTGCACATTCTGATGACCGGCTCGGACCTGCAATTCCTGGAGGACGTCGATCCCGAACGCATCGCGCTGGTCCAGCTCGCCGATTTCAGCGAAGCGGCCATCGTCTCCGATCCCGACCGGCGCACGGCGGCCAACCATGGGCGGGTGTTCCCTGGCGACGGCGGACACAGCGCGCGACTGATCGAGATGATCCGCGCCATCGACCGCAGCGGCTACCGCGGCGACTACAGCCTGCTGGTCATGAACGACGACTACCGCCAGCTGCCTGCGACCGTGGTCGCCGAACATGCGCGACGTTCGGTCAACTGGCTCAGCAACCAGGTGCTGCGCCGCGCGCTGCAGCCGCGCCTGACACCCAGGGCGGGCGCACCCGCATCCACACCCGGCAAGGAATGCCCTTGATGCTCCATCCCCTCGAAAACCTGCAGTGGGGCGGCGGCGCATGCCGTGTCGAACTGTTCCTCGAGCCCACCTGCCCCTTTTCGGCCCGCGCATTCGCCAAGATCGACGAACTGCTGGAACTGGCCGCCCCGGGCCGCTTGAGCATCCATGTGCGCCTGCTCTCGCAACCCTGGCATCAGTTCTCCCCGCTGGTGACGCGGGCGATCCTCGCGGCTTCGGCCGGGGTCGGAGGCAGGGACGCAGCGCGCCGCGTGATGGACGTGGTCTTCGCCCACCGCGACGAATTCGTGCTGGCCGATCACTGCACCGGGCCGCTGCTCGACCGCAGCCCGCGCCAGACCCTGGCGCGCATCGAGGAGCTCGCGGGCTTCGGCATCGCTGCGGATTTCGCCGATCCGCGCGTCACCACGCAGATGAAATGGCATGCGAAGTACGCCCGCCAGAACGGCATCCACGTCACCCCCACGGTCATGGTGGACGGGCTGGTCGCGGCCGACATGAGCAGCAAGGACTCGGCGCAGACCTGGCTGGCGCGCATCGACGAACTGGCTTGGGCCTGAAGCCGGCGCGGCGCCACGCCGCGCAATGGGGTTCGGCGCTCAGGCCGGCTCGAGTCCGTGCGCGAGCTTGGCCGCCGCCGTCTCGGGCGATGCCATGTAGGTGATCAGCGCGCGCGCCTCATCGCGGCGGCCCGAGGCGGCACAGACCGCGGCGGTGAAGCGCGTGACGATCTCGCAGCCGGCGGGAAGCTCGCCGAGCACGCTCACCCCCGCCAGCCCCACCAGTTCGCTGGTCTGCTGAAAGCCCAGGCTGGCCTTGCCCTCGGCCAGCAGGCGTCCCACGGGAACGCCGGCCGGCGCCTGCACCAGCCGCTCGCGCACCGCGTCCAGCACGCCCCAGCGCTGCAGCAGCGCGAGCACCGCGGTGCCGCTGGGGCCGGTGGAGTGGCCGATGGCCGAAGCCTCGAGCACCGCCTTTCGCAGCGCCTGCTCGGTGCCCACGTCGATGCGCGGGGCGCCCTCGGGCACCGCCACGACGGTCTTGGACACCACCAGGTCGGTGCGGCCCTCGGCCAGCGCACTGCCGGAGGCGATCAGCTTGTCGATCGCGTCGCTCGCCAGCACCACCAGGTCGAAAGCCTCGCCCTGCGCGACGCGGCGCGCGGCGTCCACGCCGCCCACCGACTCGAAGTGCACGTGCAGGCCGCGCCCGCGGCCGCTGTGTGCCAGCTGGGCGAGCAGCGCCCGCGTGGCCATGGAGGAGATGCCCTGCAGGGGCGTTTGGTCAGGGTTCACGAAAGCATCCATGCGAGCGTTGGGTTGCGGAAAATGATAAGGGGGGCCGCCCTCACACATCGGCGCGGCCCAGCTTGGCGGCGAAGTGCCTGACCCAGGAGATCAGTTCGGTGGAGGCCGGGGTCAGCGGGATGTCGTCGCGCCGCAGGATCGCGATCTGCGGCGCGGGCAGGCGCTCGCGGATGGGCACGATGGCGAGTTCCTGGCGCCAGCGCGTGTCGTCGAGCACGGCGCGCGGCAGGGTCCCGAACAGGTCGCTCAGCGCCAGGATCCCCGGCAGGGCCATGAAGGACTCGCAGACCAGGCCCACCTTGAGGCCGCTGAGCCCCGCCGCCTGGAAGGCCTGCTGGATCAGCGCGCCGGCCCCGCCGGCTCCGGTGGAGATGACCCATTCGGATTCGGCCAGTTCCAGCAGCGACTGCGCCTTGCGCAGCGGGTGGTCGCGCCGGCACACGATGACCACGTCGGCCGGCAGCAGGAGTTCCGCGACGAAGGGCGGCTCGAGCTGCTCCACCGCGCAGGGGCTGATCGCGAAGTCCAGGTGGCCGTCGCGCAGGCCGCCCAGCACCGCCGGGTACAGGCCGTCCACGCAGCGCACGCGGATGGCCGGGAAGCGTTCCCGGAAGGCCTTGATCACGGACGGAATGATGCTGATGCCGATGGCCGGCGAGGTGGCAAAGGACACCGTGCCTTCCCAGTGGCCCCGCAGTTGCGCGATCTCCTCGCGCGCCTTGCGGCTCTCGCGCTCGATGGCGCGCGCCCGGTCGAGAAATGCCCTTCCGAATTGCGTAGGGGTTACCCCGCGCCTGGAACGGTGCAGCAGAGGCGCGCCGAGCTCCTCCTCGAGCTGCTGCAACGCAGCAGTCATCGCCGATTGCGAGACGTGCACGGTCTTTGTTGCGGCGCGGAATCCGCCCGCCTCGACGACCGCGATGAAATAACGGATGGCTTGGAGTTTCATCGGAAAGTGATCGATAGGAACGATCAATGCATCGAAATTCGATTGTTCGCCGATCCATTGTGCCCCGTAGCATCGATCCAGATCAATGCGTACCCCGCCCGGATCTGCAAGGCCGCCGGCGCGAGGTCCCCCCCCCCCGAGGAGACAGCCCATGTTGCACTTCAGATCCCGCTGGCTGCACGCCGCCGCCATCACCCTGTCCTGCGCCTTCGCGGGATTCGCGGCGGCTCCCGCGCAGGCCGCCACGACCCTGGTCATCAACCAGTTGCTGCCTCCCGGCGACGCCTTCAACCAGCAGGTCCTGCGCCCCTGGGCGCAGGAGGTGGAAAAGGTCACCCAGGGCCGCGTGCTCATCAGCCTGCCGGGCGCGCCGGTGGCGCCGCCCAACCAGCTGTGGAACGCGGTAACCGGCGGCATCGTCGACGGCGCCTACGTGTTCAACGGGCTGCTGCCCCACCAGCTGCCGCTGGAGCAGGTGGCCGCGCTGCCCTTCATCGGCGGCACGGCCGCGCAGACCTCCGTGGCCTTGTGGAAGACCCACGAGAAGTACTTCGCCAAGGCGGGCGAGTACCGCAACGTGAAGTTGCTGGCCTTGTTCTCGCTGCCTCCCGGCGAGATCTTCAGCCTGGGCAAACCCATCGTGCAGCCGGCGGACCTGGCAGGACGCCGCATGTGGGTCATGCCGGGCGTCCCGCAGCAGGTGCTGGTGCACAGCGCGGCCGGCGTGGTGTCTTCCCCGGCGGTGCAGCTCAGTGAACTGGTCGCCGGCGGCACGGTGGATTCCTTCGCCGGCATGGGCGACTACAACGCCAAGGCCTTCAAGGTCATCGGCTACGTCAAGTCGGAGACCCTGATCCCGGGCGGGCTGTCGGTTCCCAGCTTCTCGCTGGTGATCAACAAGGCGCGCTGGGAATCCATCTCCCCGGCCGACCGCAAGGCCATCGAGTCCATCTCGGGCCTGGCCTTCGCGCAGCGCATGAAGCTGATGACCGAGCTCAATGTGCAATCCCGCGAGCAGGCCGGCAAGAGCGGGGTACACGTCGTGCAGGCCTCGCCGGCGCTGATCGCCGAGCTCAAGGGCTATGCGCAGCCCATGGTGCAGCAGTGGCTGGCCGCGGCACGTGCCAAGGGCGTCGACGGCGCCGCCGCCCTGCAGTACTTCCAGGCCCAGGCCCAGGCCCAGGCCCGTTGAGCGCGCGGAGCCGGTCATGCAACAAGCCCTGAACCCCGCGCCCGGCGGCTCCCTGCCCGTGGCCCTGGCTCGCCTGCTGCTGCGCGCCTGCGTGGTGCTGACCATGCTGGGCATCATGCTCGTCACCGTGGTCAACGTGATCATGCGCTACGTGTTCGTGCGGCCCATCAGCGGCAGCGACGAGATCGTGCAGTTCCTGCTGGCGCTGCTCATCTTCTCGGCCTTTCCGCTGGTGACCGTGGAGCGGCGGCATTTCTCGGTGTCGCTGCTGGCGCGCAGCGCGCGCGGGGCCCTGCGCTACTGGGGCCAGGCGCTGGAGCTCGGGGTCAGCACGCTGGGCTGCGGCATCGTCACCCTGCAGTTGTTCAGCCAGGGCCGGTTGCTGGCTTCCGAGCAGATGAGCACCATGGTCCTGCAACTGCCGCTGGCCCCGCTGAACTATGCGATGAGCGCGCTTTCGGCACTGGCCTTCGTGGGCATCCTCGCCGCCTTGCTGGGTCATCTGCGCAGCGGCCTCCACGGAGCCCGGGCATGAGCGCGGCCCTGCTCGGATTCGCCGTGGTGCTCGCGCTGGCCTTCCTGGGCGTGCCGCTGTGCTTCGCGATGCTCAGCGTCGGCGTCGGGCTGTTCGCCGCCCTGCGGGGCCTGCATCCGGCGCTGATGATGGCGGGACAGACCATTTCCGACCTGGCCACCAACGAAGGTTTGTCCGTGCTGCCCATGTTCATTCTGATGGGCGCGCTGATCTACAAATCGGAACTGGCCGACGAACTCTACGACGCCGCCTACGCACTGGTCGGGCACAAGCGCGGCGGCCTGGCCTACGCCACCGTGCTGGCCAGCGCGGGCTTCGCGTCCATCTCGGGGAGTTCCATCGCCACCGCGGCCACCATGACCAAGGTCGCCATGCCCTCGATGCGCCGGCTGCACTACGACGACAGCCTGGCCAGCGGCTGCGTGAGTTCGGCCGGCACCCTGGGGGCCCTGGTGCCACCCAGCGTGCCGCTGCTGATCTACGGCATCGTGACCCAGCAGGACATCGCCAAGTTGTTCGTCGCCGGCATCCTCCCCGGGCTGCTGCTGGGCACGCTGTTCATGGTGTCCATCTGGTGGACGGTCTCTCGCAATCCCGCGCTGGGCCCTGCGGGCCCGCAACTGGGCTGGCCCGAGCGCCTGCGCCGCATCTCCAAGGTCTGGCCCATCGTGCTGCTGTTCCTCATCGTCATGGGGGGCCTGTACAGCGGCGTGTTCACCGCCAACGAGGCAGGCGGCGTCGGGGCCGCCGGGGCCACGCTGTTCGCCGCGGCTCGCGGCAAGCTGCGCTGGTCCGTGCTGGTGGACTCCCTGTGCGAGGCCGGGCGCACCACGGCCATGATCTTCGCGGTGGCCTTCGGCGGCATGGTGTTCGCCAACTTCGTGACCCTGTCCGGGCTGACCAGCGCTCTCGTGGCGCTGGTCGGCGGCCTGCACCTTCCGGTGACCGGGCTCATCGTGGTGATCATGCTGGTCTACGTGGTGCTGGGCTCGATGATGGAGGCCATCTCGATGATGCTGCTCACGGTGCCGGTGTTCGCGGCCGTGCTGGGGCCGCTGGGCGTGAGCATGCTGTGGTTCGGGGTGTTCGTCGCCATGATGATCGAGATCGGCATGATCCACCCGCCCATCGGCATGAACGTGTTCATGGTCAAGACCATGATGCCGGAGCTGAGCACACGCACCATCTTCGCCGGCACCATTCCCTTCCTGGTGGCGAATTTCGTCGCCCTGGGGCTGATCATCGCCTTCCCCATGCTGGCCACCTGGCTGCCCACATTCGCCCGCTGAGGGCCGCGCGCAGCCGCGGGCGCCGGCGTGCCCGCGAGCTCTCGCGCGAAGGATCGGGATTTCCGATCGCAATCGAACAAAACGGCCCATCGGCACGCGCGGCAGCCCTAGTCTGCAAGCGTGTGGCCGCAGGCCGCGCCTGACAACCCCAAGACGAGGAGAGGACTATGGAATTCGTGCGCAATGGCTGGTACGTCGCGGGCTGGGACCATGAGTTCCGCGCCGACGGTCTGCTCAGCCGCAAGCTGCTGGGCGAGGCCATCGTGTTCTATCGCGGCCAGCGCGGCCAGGTGATAGCCCTGGAGGACCGCTGCTGCCACCGCGCGGCGCCGTTGTCGCTGGGCCGGCGCGAGGGCGACTGCCTGCGCTGCATGTACCACGGGCTCAAGTTCGATCCCGCCGGCGCCTGCATCGAGGCCCCGGGCTGCGAGCGCATCCCGCCGAAGCTGGGCGTGCGCAGCTATCCGGTGGTGGAGAAGGATCGCTTCGTGTGGATCTGGATGGGCGACCCGGCCCTGGCCGACGCTTCCGAGATCCTCGACTTCCCCTGGCACGACTCGCCCGAGTGGCGCATGAAGCCCGGATACCTGCACTACAAGGCGAACTACCTGCTGATCGTCGACAACCTGCTCGACTTCTCGCACCTGGCCTACGTGCACCCGACCACGCTGGGCACGGCCAGCAATGCCCAGGCCCGCCCCAGCATCGAGCGCGGCGCCAGGAGCCTGAAGATCCACTGGTGGTTTCTCAACGACCAGATCTCCCCCAACCACCAGCGCGTGGCCACCTTCGACGGGCCGGTGGACCGCTGGCAGCTCTACGAGTGGAACGCTCCCTCGTTCATGCGCATGGATTCCGGCTCCGCTCCCGCCGGCACCGGAGCCCCGGAGGGCAAGCGTGTGGCGCAGTCGCTGCAGTTCCGCCATACCTCGGTGCAGACGCCGGAGACCAACTCCACCACCCACTACTGGTTCTGCCAGGCGCACAACTTCCGGCTGGACGAGCAGGGGCTGACCGAGCGCATCTACGCCGACGTGGTCAAGGCCTTCGACGAGGACCGGGAGATGATCGAGGCCCAGCAGCGCACCATCGAGGCCACGCCCGGCCAGCCGATGCTGCCCATTCCGGCGGACGCCGCGCTCAACCAGGCCCGCTGGATGATCGAACAACGCCTGAAGGCCGAGCGCGAGCGCGAGCACGCGCGCGCCGCCTGATCCGCCATGCTCGGCCAGACAGGCATCGAGGTCGAGGTCCGGGGCCTGCGCGCGCTGGCGCGCGACGTGCTGGAGTTCGAGCTGGCGCGCGTGGACGGCGCCCCGCTGGAGCCGGCCGTGCCGGGCGCGCACGTGGACCTGGTGGTCGAACCGCCCACCGGTGGCGTGCAGCTGCGCCAGTACTCGATCACCAACGCGGGCACCCAGGCTCGGCTGGACAGCTACCGCATCGCGGTGGCCAGGGCCGCGGACGGCCGCGGCGGCTCGGCCTGGCTGCACGACACGGTGCGCCGAGGCACACGCCTGCGCATGGGCAGTGCGCGTCATCTGTTCTCGCTGGCCGATGCCGCGCGCCCGGCCCTGTTCATCGCGGGCGGCATCGGCATTACCCCGCTGCTGGCCATGGCCCGCGCGGCCGCCGCCGCGGGCGCCGACTGGCGCATGGTGTACCTGGTGCGCAGCGAGGAACGCGCCGCCTACCTGGACGAACTGCTGGAACTCGACGCCGGGCGCGTCAGCCTGCACGTGTCGGGCCCGCTGGAGCGGCGCCTGGACCTGGCGGCGCTGCTGCGCCGGCTCGACGACGGCACCCACGTGTACTGCTGCGGCCCGCAGGGGCTGATGCAGGCCGTGCGCGAACTCGGCGCCGGGCGCCCACCCGGCACCCTGCACTTCGAGAGTTTCGGCGCCGCCGCGGACGCTCCCGCGGCGCCGGCGCCCGACCGCGGCTTCGAACTGCGCCTGGCGCGCAGCGGCCTGCATGCGCGGGTTCCGCCGGGCAGCAGCGTGCTGGAGGTGATCGAGCAGCTGGGCATCGCCCATCCCAGCTCCTGCCGCGAGGGCATCTGCGGCAGCTGCGAGCTGCGCGTGCTGGACGGCGCCTGCGATCACCGCGACCAGATCCTCGAGGCGCACGAACGCGGCGACGGCGGGCGCTTCTTCCCCTGCGTGTCGCGCTGCGCCGGCGACAGCCTGACCCTTGACCTTTGAGCAGGAGCCCTGCATGCAACTCCCCCACAAATCCGCGCTGGTCACCGGGGCCGCCTCCGGCTTCGGCCGTGCCATCGCCCAGCGCTACGCGCGCGAAGGCGCCTCGGTGCTGATCGCCGACCTCGACGCCGACGGCGCCGAAGCTGCCGCCGAGGCGCTGCGCGCGCAAGGCGCCCGCGCCGCCGCCGTGCGCTGCGACGTCTCCAGCAGCGCCGACTACGCCGCCGCCGTGGCGCGGGCCGTGTCCGAGTTCGGCGGCCTGGACATCGTGGTCAACAATGCCGGGACCACCCACGCCAACAAGCCCGCGCTGCAGGTCACGGAGGCCGAGTTCGACCGCGTGATGCGGGTCAACCTGAAAAGCCTGTACTGGTCCGCGCAACATGCGCTCCCCGCGCTGCGCCGGCCGGGCGGCGTGATGATCAACGTGGCCTCGACCACCGGCGTGCGTCCGGGCCCCGGGCTGAGCTGGTACAGCGCGAGCAAGGCGGCCATGATCAACATCTCCCGCGGGCTGGCGCTGGAGTTCGCCCGCGAAGGCATCCGGGTCAACGCCATCAACCCGATGATCGGCGAGACCGCGCTGCTGGAACAGTTCATGGGCATGCCCGACACCCCGGAGAACCGCCAGCGCTTCCTGGCGCGCATTCCCCTGGGGCGCTTCACCCGCCCCGACGACGTGGCGGGCGCCGCGGTGTTCCTGGCCTCGGACGACGCCTCCTTCCTCACCGGCAGCTGCATCGACGTCGACGGAGGGCGCAACCTGTGAACCATCCTGCCTACCGCGCCCCGCGGCTGCTGATCGACGGACAGTGGTGCCCCGGCACGGGCGAAGCGGCCTGGGCCGTGCGCAACCCGGCCACCGGCGAGGTGCTGGATCAGCTCGGGCTGGCCGGCGAGGCCGAGGTGCGCCGCGCGCTGCAGGCCGCGCAGCGCGGCTTCGAGGCCTGGCGCGAGCTGCCCGCCGCGCGGCGCGGCCAACTGCTGCTGCAGGGCGTGGCCGAGATGCGCGCGCGGCGTCAGGCCATCGCCGCCGCGCTGACCCTGGAACAGGGCAAGCCCCTGGCGGAGGCGCTGGCCGAGGTGGACATGGCCGCCGAGCTGATCCAGTGGTACGCCGAGGAGGCGCGCCGCGTGTACGGCCGCCTGCAGCCCTCGCGCCTGGCGGGGGCCGACATGCGCGTGTCGCGCCACCCGGTGGGGCCGGTGGCGGCCTTCTCGCCGTGGAACTTCCCCCTCGTGCTCTCGGCCCGCAAGATCGGCGGGGCGTTGGCGGCCGGCTGCTCGGTGCTGCTCAAGCCGGCGGAGGAAACGCCTGGCGCGGTGGCCGCGATGGTGGCGTGCTTCCACGACCAGGGGCTGCCCGCCGGCGCACTGCAGCTGCTGTTCGGGCAGCCGGCGGCGCTGTCGCGCCAGCTGCTCGAATCCCCGGTGGTGCGCAAGCTCAGCTTCACCGGATCGGTCGAGGTGGGGCGCCTGCTGGCGCGCCAGGCCGCCGAAGGGTTCAAGCGCATGACCCTGGAGCTGGGTGGGCACGCGCCGGCCATCGTCTGGCGCGACGCCGACGTGCAGCGAGCGGCCCGCATGCTCGCCGCGCACAAGTTCCGCAACGCCGGGCAGGCCTGCCTGGCCCCCAGCCGCTTCATCGTGCACCAGGACCTGCTGGAGCCCTTCACCCAGGCTTTCGTGGAATGCGCCTCGGAGCTGCGCGTGGGCGACGGCATGGATCCGCCCACCACCATGGGCCCCCTGGCCAATGCCAGGCGCCTGGCGGCGGTGCGCGAACTGGTGCAGGACGCGCGGCAACGCGGCGCGCAGGTCATCGAGGCCGCCCCGGCGCCCGCCTCGGGGCCGGGATATTTCGCGCCGGCGCTGGTGTTGCGCGGGCTCGCCCCGGGCACGCGCCTGCTGAGCGAGGAAGCCTTCGGTCCGGTCGCGCCCATCCTGGGCGTGGCGTCGCTGGAGCAGGCGCTGCGCGAGGCCAACGCCACCTCCTATGGCCTGGCCGCCTACCTGTTCACCGACAGCGCCTCCGTGGTACATGCCTGCGAGTGCGGGCTCGAGGTCGGCGCGCTGGCCGTCAACACGGTCGCCGTGTCGGTGCCGGAGGCGCCCTTCGGCGGCGTGAAGGACAGCGGCATGGGACGGGAGAGCGGCATCGAGGGCATGGAGGCCTACCTCGAGTCCCGATTCGTGCACCAGGCCTATTGATCCACCCCACTTCCCAAAGGCGCCGGCTCGCAGCATGCGAAACATCCGCAATTTCCTGTTCATCATGTGCGACCAGCTGCGCGCGGACCATCTGTCCTGCTACGGCCATCCGCACCTGCGCACTCCCGCGCTCGACCGGCTGGCGAGCCGGGGCGTGCTGTTCGAGCGTGCCTTCGTGCAGTCGGGCGTGTGCGGCCCCTCGCGCATGTCCTTCTATACCGGGCGCTACGTCAGCAGCCACCGCGCGACCTGGAACCGCGTGCCCCTGCCGCTGGACGAATGGCTGCTCGGCGACTACCTCGGCGGCCTGGGCCACGACCTGGCGCTGTTCGGCAAGACCCACTGGCTGCCCGACGAACAGGGCATGGCGCGTCTGGGCCTGGCGCCGGCATCCGGAGAACCGCTGCGCCAGGGCGGATTCCTGGAACTCGCGCGCCACGACGGGCATCACGCCGAGCCTGACGGTCCCTATGCGCGCTGGCTGCGGGAGCAGGGCTACGACAGCCCCGACCCCTGGAGCGACTTCGCCATTTCCACCGTCGATGCCTCCGGCGGCGTGCACAGCGGCTGGCGCATGCGCAACGTGCACCTGCCCGCGCGGGTTCGCGAGGAACACTCCGAGACGGCCTACACGGTGGGCCGGGCCATCGAGCACATCCGCGCCCGCGGCGAGCAAGCCTGGTCGATGCACCTGTCCCTGGTCAAGCCCCACTGGCCCTACGTGGCACCCGACCCCTACCACGCGATGTACGGGGTCGAGCAATGCCTGCCGCCGGTGCGCGATGCCGGCGAGCGCGCCGATCCTCACCCCGCCTACGCCGCCTACATGGCGCATCCGGAGTCGAGTCATTTCGCGCGCGACGAAGTCTGGCGCCGCGTGCGCCCGGCCTACCAGGGTCTGGTGCGCCAGGTGGACGACCACCTCGGGCGCCTGTGGGCGGAGCTGGAGCGCCTGGAGCGCTGGGAGGACACCCTCATCGTGTTCACCGCCGACCACGGCGACTACCTGGGCGACCACTGGCTGGGCGAAAAGGAACTGTTCCACGACTGCGTGCAACGAGTTCCGCTACTGGTCTACGACCCGAGCCCGCAGGCGGACGCCACGCGCGGCTCGCGCAGCACCGCGCCGGTGGAGGCCATCGACGTGGTGCCCACCGCGCTGCAGGGCCTGGGCGCGGAGCTGCCGCTGCATCGCATCGAGGGGCGTTCGCTGCTCGCGCACACGCGCGGCGAGGCCAACGTGCAAGCGCGCGACGCGGTGTTCTCCGAACTGGATTTCAGCTTCCGCCAGGCCCGCCTGGACCTCGGCCTGGCGCCGGGGGATTGCCAGGCCACCATGGTGCGTGGCGAGCGCTGGAAGTACGTCGACTGGAAGGGCCTGCCCCCCCAACTCTTCGACCTGCAGGAAGACCCCCACGAACTGCGCGACCTGGGGCGCGACGCCGGATACGAGGTGGTGCGCCAGCGCATGCGCGAACGCCTGCACCTGTGGCGAGCCGACCTGAAGCTGCGCACCACCGTGGGCCTGGGCGAAGTCGAGCGCAAGACGGCGACCCACCGTCGCGCCGGGGTGCACTACGGGCTTTGGGACGAAGCATGAGCCCCAGCGCGAAACACGACGCCGAACTGCGGCGCGACCTGCATCGCATCCGCTGCTTCGTGCGGGTGGTCGAGACGGGCAGCATCAACCGTGCGGCGCGCCACCTGGGCATCGCGCAGTCGGCGCTCAGCCGCTGCGTGCGTGAACTCGAACTCAGCCTCGGCGCGCCCCTGCTCGACCGCGGCGGCCGCGGCTCCTGCATGACCCGCGACGGCCACCGCGTCTACGAAGCCGGCCGGCGCATGGTGCAGGCGCTGGAGTCCGCCGAACTCGAGTACTGCCGCCTGCTGGGCAAGACGGTGCAGACGACCAGGGCAGCGACGCCCCTCATGGGCGACCCGGCCTGAGGCCGGCGTCGGGCGCCGTGATGATGCGGCCGACACGAAGACCACGAGCCAGGGTGACCTCTTTCAGGCCCGTCGCCCGCCGAGGCTGGGTGCTACGCACCTAGACTTCCGCTAAGAGCCATGACGGCGCGGGGCGTGCGCAACACGCTCGATGCGCTGGTTACGCAGGGCGCCGTCAAGGTGCTGGGTCCGAGCGGCGGCAGGCTATTCGCACCGGCCTTGAACCAGCCGCTGGTATCTGCGCTGGCGCAACTTTTCGAAGCGGAGCACAAGCACTGGCGGCAGTTGCAGGACCAGTTGCACGAAGGGCTGGCCGCTGAGAAGCACGTTCGCTCGGCATGGCTGTACGGCAGCGTCGCGCGTGGCACGGATGAGCCTCGTAGCGACATGGACGTCGCGCTCGTGCTTGACGAGGACAACCTGGACGCAAGCCGCCAGGTGCGCGACGCCGTGCAAGGGCTGGGCGACCGGCTGGGGGTGCACATCTCCCCGGTGGTTCTCACGCCCTCGGAACTGGCCAAGCTGTCACCCAGTGACCCCTGGTGGTCGGAACTGGGCCGGTTGCGCGTGGCGCGGGCGTGCCTCGAAGCTGCCCGATAGTCTGCCGAGAGGGACTGCATGTAGCAGCATCCGGACGAGGAAGAATGGGGGAATATTGCCGTGAATTGGGGTATTTTGGCAGTTCATTACCCCAATGGATGGATGGTCACCCGATTCCCGCCGCAGGGATCAGCTCGCCGACTCGGGAGCGTCCGCCCGACGAGATGCGATTGGAAACGACATGCATGACGATCCAAAGCAAAAAGCCCAAGTGATCAAGTCACTTGGGCTTTTTGCCGTCTTGTCTGGTCGGGGTGAGAGGATTCGAACCTCCGGCCTCTACGTCCCGAACCATGCCTTGCAGCCCCAGGAGTCTGGTTTTGCGCGAGTCGCCTCACGCAAAATCAATAGCTTAGCACCACCCTTCTTGACAATTCCAGCCATTTCCATCGCTTTCCAAATGCCTTCTGTGGCACAGAATTGGCACAGCGGGGTCTGCCGCGAGATGTAGCGCTGGGATTCGGATGGCACTTACGGGCGGGCATCCGGCCAGCTCGGTCTGGGACGCACATGGAGGGAGCCCCCCGAACACCGCTCCAAGGGGGTTCCCGAGGCACGTCAAAAGTGAGTGGGCGACCCGAAGGTCGCCCAAGAACAAATTGCAGAAGACGCTGCGCCCGCGCCTGCCCTCAACTCAGTGCACGATGGTCGCCCCCATGCTTGAGGTCAGTGCAGACCCAGCTACCTCTGCGCCCCCCGCCCCGCCAGCGTCTTGGTGGTAAGGCACGCAAACAAAAATCCACCTCTCCTGAACCGCGACGCCGGCCACCGTCGATTCCGGGACGTTGTCGATGTATCGCAAGACGTCGAGCACGTCCATTGCCTCTGCAACGCGGTCGACGCTTCGCCACTCGCCAAGGTGCTTCTTCAACGCCCCCCACGTCGGGTCGCGCTTGTCACGCACAGGCGGCTCGGCTTGAATCACGACCATCTGCTGGCGCTCATCGATACTGACCGCAACGAAGATGCGCTGCTGCTTCTCGAGGGACTCGATGAGCCAATCTCGTGCTTCGTCAGTTGCGAGCGGCACGAGGCACACCACCTGTGTCCCTGCGGCCTGGAAATTCGCAACTGCGACTGGAAGCGCGGCGCCCCCGGAGATTGCGAGTGAGTGCATGATGGGCACAAGTGGACTCTCAAAAAGTCGCGCTACAGCATCGGGCAGCTGCACGTACAGCGCCCTGCCCTGGTACTGCGGCCGCTGCTTCAACGAGGCGAGCTCGGCGGCAAATTGGATGGGGTCGAGCACGACACCGAAGCCGCGATGCGTAGTGATTTCTAAAGTCATATTGGTTCCTCACGTGAGTTGTTGACCTAGGCATCACGTGTAGGCACCGGCTGACCAAACAAAAGAAGACGGGCCCGAAAGCCCGTCGTCAATCAGTCATCGCGAACAGAGGCCAAGGGCTCCGCCCACGTCAGCACACCTCCCTACCTGCCATCAACACCGTCACTTCCCATCTCCCTACTCTCCGCTGCAGCAACGATTTGGTTCGCGTTGTGCATGACCGCCGCTCGTTGTAGCCAGCGAAGGATTTCAGGCAATCGCGGAAGGTCTGGCCAGTCCAAGTCTCGGTGCGTGGCGTGCACATCGAGCAGGAACCGCTTGTAGTCAAGCGATGGCTCATTGCAAGAGTCTGGGACGAGCGCTCGCAGCTGAGGGTTCGCACAGAAGCGGGCGAACTCGCGCTCGATGACCACTTCCTCAGGCTCTGCAGTCGTGGCGAAGTCGCGGATGGTGATGTCGCCAGTCAACAGCCTCACAGTGATGGGAGGGATGCCAAGGTAGCGCGCCACCTTCGCGATGAAGGCGCGGTGGCGAAGCAACGTCAGCGCCTGGCCGCGCTCGAGTAGGTCAAGCTCCTTGCCGCTCACACCGAGTTCCTCTGCCAACTTCGCGGCGCTGTGAAGCCGTAGCTTCGCATCGTCGAGCAGCCAGGCAACGAGTGGCCCTCGGCGCGCGTCAAGGTAGTTGTCGCCTCGGTTATGCAGCTTGGTTCTGAGTATGCTGATCCGCGACGGCCTGGTTGACCACGGTGTCGCGCTCGGGGTTGAGCGTGACGGGGCCGACGGGCGCCCAGTTTCGGGTGGTGGTCGACCAGCGCGCAGGGTGACGCCGCCGAGCCTCGAGGTAGAGGTTGTGGCGCGCGGCCAGGATGGTCTGATCCTCGCCAGCATGGCGCTGCGCCGGGCTGACGTAGCGGATGCCGCTGTGGCGGTGGTCGTGGTTGTACCAATGCACGAAGTCTTC
>NZ_KB898507.1 GCF_000377645.1 Thiomonas sp. FB-6
CGCCGCAGCGCCCCTCCACGTCGATCTCCATGAGGCGCTGGGCCATGAACTGCACCATCTGGCGCAGCACGTCGACATCGGCCCCCTTCTCAGCGAGCTCGGTCAATGCGATAGTGGCGTTGGTCATCGTGGTTTCCTTCAGACAAGGATTGGTGGGTCGCACCTCAACCTTATCCGGACTTCACGATGGCCACCCCCATCTCCAGGGACGACCGGCGCGCGGTGAGCTGCTCCGGGCTACGCCCTTCGCAGCTCACCGCACCAAAGACTTACACCACTCGGCGGGACATTACCTCGGCTTGCACCAAAGTCCGGATGTACGGGGGGACGGAGGGGGCTCTAGAGTCCCGCGCGACGTCCTCAAGGGGCACTGGACGCGTGCCGGGCTCCCGCCAGTGCGAGCGCGCTTGCGGCGATGCCGGTCAGGCAAAGAATCATGCTTACCCCGGTTGCTGACACGATGCCGCTGGCTGCAAGAACGACCGCCGCAATCATGTTCGCAAATCGACCGCTGAGCGAATAGATCGAGATATGCATTCCAAGGTGGCGGGACGAGAGAGCGTTCATGAACCGAGCCTGAAGAGCCGGATTGGCGACGGCATCGACAATGCCCATCACCGCGACGCAAAGCATCATCGCACCGGGACCCCGAACGTAGAGCAAGGCAATGAAGCTAGCGGTCGCTAGAACAACGGTTCCCCCGAGCTGAGGTGGCCGCTGCAATCGCTCCACCCACCGCAAGCACAGCCACGCAGCGAGCACGGACACCACCGCGAGTTCAGCTCGAAGCAGGCCAAATATTCCTGCTCCGTCGATGACCAGTCCATTTCGGAAATTCCAGTCTCCAGCCGATGCGATTTTTACCGCAAAATACTGCCCAAAGCTAAATTCGAGTACGAACAGAAGTACGGTCGCAAAAAACAGGTACAAAGCCGTCCGATTGCGAAACAAAGCAACCACTGCGCCGCCATCACGACGCATCGGCTCCCTTACCTCGACTTTCGCAGCGCCCGCCTCCATATAAAAACAATAAATCAGGCATACGCCGATCGCAAGCGCAGTCGCCACCGCAAGCAAAGGCCGCAATCCCCAACCATAAAGAAACGCACCCATCAGCGCGCCAGACGGAATGGCAACATTGCCGAGAGTATTATTCAGAGTGTAAATCCGGCCGCGATTATCTGGCGAGCTTCTCCGCATGATCACGAGCTCCCCCGCAGGCAGGGCGAGTGAAAAGAAAATATTCTTGACAAGATAGAGGCCGATCAGCGCCACAACGTTACCGCAAAGCACACACATAGCCAGCAGGCTTGCCGCATGTGCAAGTTCACCCCGGCGCAAAATACTCACAGCGTCGAAACGATCGCAAAGTCTCCCACCGTAGAGATTGATCACGGCTCCGAGAGCCAGTATGAAAAAGATGATGAAACCGGCCCGCGTCGCACCAATTCGCGCTGCCAGATCGATGGTCATATAGGGAACGAGCGCCTGGGTCGAAAGCTTCCGAAAAAAATTCGCCGCGAGCCGAGCACGCACCGCAGTAGTTATTCGACTGGATGCCCCGGCCGCCCCTTGCTTCGTCACTGAAACCTGCTGCATATGGGACATGCTGGATTTCGCGGACATTCTTCGAACTCAAAATCTCCTACCATGAGAAGCGAGTTGAAGCACTTCTTTCGATCGACGGTCATGAAATCCCGATACCCAAGGAACCATTTCATAACCTCGGCCGCGCCGAGCGTTCCCGCGATCATCGTTGAAAGCGCGTTGACCGGCACTGGGCCGCTGCTATGCGAGCGTGTATGGTCATCGGGAAAGGCGCATGCAAGGCAGGCCGTCCTCTGCTGCGGGATCATGGAAAATACATAGCCATAAGCAAATTGCGCAGAGCAGTGAACCATCGGCTTCCCGCTGGAGAGGCAGTAGCGATTGATTAGATTTCGACCGGCAGGTGCCCCCCCTTCAACGCTCAGGGGACTTTCGGCAAGGAGTCGCCCCACGTTTTGCTCGCATACTCGTTCATTGAAACAGCGAATATCAATCTCTGGATTTAAGTCAAGCAGATTAGCTTGCGCGACCTCACCCTTGAGTTTACCGATATCAGAAGTGCGATAGAGAATTTGACGATTCAGATTTGACAATTCCACGCGATCAAACTCAATGATATCGATGCGCCCCACTCCGCCGGCAGCCAGGCAGAGAAGCAGGGGCGATTTGACGCCACCCGCCCCGATCACTGCGACATGCGCATTCTGCAACTGCGCTTGGCGCGCCCCCATTCGGGCATGTTTGTCTGCCGGTTGTATCGCTCGTCTTTGAAATGAAACATGACTGATCTGACTGACTATTGAATTTTCAATTGGCTAAGGCCTGCGGAAAATCAGCCGTCGCAAGCTGCCGCGCCATGCAAGATCGATCCATCGATGTGGATCTTGTGTCGCGCCCCCTGCAGGAGCGGAAATCTGGCAAAAATTTCCTCGACAGACTTCGCTTTCACATATGAAAGCCCCGCGAGTCCTTCTGCAATTCCCTTCAGACGATACGTGATCATGGCATTTCCTTGATGGATAATGAGGTCTTTCTGGACAGTTGCCCCGTCAGCCCGCCTCAACTTTTCGGAGCCAGCGCCAGAGGCGCCTTGAATGTACACGGGAATCTCAAAGAGCAAATGCACCCGCTCGGTGTACGTACTATTTGTCATTCCACCTTTTAACGATAGGGATACCGCGCTTTCTGCTTTAGAAAGCGAAGCCAGCCCATACGACTCGGCAGGGGCGTGCCACAGGAACCGACTGACCTATGGCGGGGTCTGGGCCCGGCCGGCGGCGTTGCGTGATGAAGACGGCGAGACGAGGGAAATGATTCCGCTCGTCAGGCTGCCGCAGGGCTGGTTGGAACTGCGGGCCTCGTCCTCGGACGCACGGAACGGGAAGCGCCCCCGCGACGAAGAGGCCATTCCTTCATCGCCAGGATCGAGGGTTCACGGGACGAACTGGTCTGCGCGACTTTCGCGACCCTGCGGCGCGCCGTGAACGATTTTGCACCCGAACCCGTCGGCCACCGCCCTGCCCGCGGCCAACTCGGGCAGATTGTCCATTACGGAGGCGCGGCGCAACGACTCGAACGGCCAGACGCCGGCTACTTCCTTCGAACCCAGGCCAAAATGGGGTTTGCCCCGCCCGGGCCCTCGAGGACCTTGTCCGCCGACAGCCGGACCGCGTACGCAGCGGGCTGGAGGAGTGTCTGCTCGAAGCTGAGCGGTCTCGTGCCGTGAAACGCAAGGGCAGACGGTGCGCCACCGAGTGAAAACCCAGTTCGGCCTGCACATCGCACGGCTGCAATCCGATCTCCCTGCGCGAGGGTCCCTGATTCCCTTCTGACGCAGCCCCTTCCTGCGCCGCGCCCCGCAGCCACTCCCACCCCGCCCGACGCGGCCCCTTCCTGCACCCCGCACCGCTGCCGAGTGCACACCCGCCGCAGGGCCGTCCCAAGGCGGGGTGCGTCCCCCTCGGGGGGACGGAGCGGGGGCCGCCCCCCGCGACGGAGGGGGCTCAAAACTCCCTTGCCAGGTTCTCGAAACGGGTGAGCTGGCGCATGAAGGCGACGTTGACGGTGCCGATGGGGCCGTTACGCTGCTTTCCGATGATGATCTCGGCGATGCCCTGGTCCTTGCTTTCCTTGTTGTAGACCTCGTCGCGGTAGATGAACAGGATCACGTCGGCGTCCTGCTCGATGGCTCCGGACTCGCGCAGGTCGCTCATCACCGGGCGACGGTCGGCGCGCTTTTCCAGGTCGCGGTTGAGCTGGGACAGCGCGATCAGCGGGCACTGCAGCTCCTTGGCCAGAGCCTTCAGGGAGCGGGAGATTTCCGAGATCTCGGTGGCGCGGTTCTCCCCGTCGCGCGCCGAGGTCATCAGCTGCAGGTAGTCGATGACGATCAGGCCGAGCTTGCCGCACTGGCGCGCCAGGCGCCGCGCGCGCGCGCGAACCTCCAGCGGGTTCAGCGCCGGGCTTTCGTCGATGTGGATCTGCACGTCGTCCAGGCGCTCGATGGTCTCGGGCAGGCGGGTCCACTCCTCCTCGCTGAGCTGGCCGGTGCGCAGGTGCGATTGGTCGATGCGCCCGAGCGAGCCCACGATACGCAGCACCAGCTGCGAGGCGCCCATTTCCATACTGAACACCGCGACCGGCAGTTGCTCGTTCACCGCCACGTGCTCGGCGATGTTCAGCGCGAAGGAGGTCTTGCCCATCGACGGGCGCCCGGCCACGATGATCAGGTCGCCGGGCTGCATGCCCGCGGTCATGCGGTCGAGGTCGAGAAAGCCGGTGGCCACACCGGTGATTTCCGAGCCGCCCTGCTCCGACAGCTCCTGCACGCGGTCGAGCAGTTCGCCCAGCAGTTGCTTCATGGGCTGGAAGCCCGCCTTGCCCCGCGCACCGTCCTCCGAGATCGCGAAAATGCGCGACTCGGCTTCGTCCAGGATCTGCTGCGCGTCACGGCCCCGGGGGTTGAGCGCGCTCTGGGCGATTTCGTCGCTGATGGTGACCAGGTTGCGCAGCACCGCGCGCTCGCGCACGATTTCCGCGTAGCGACGAATGTTGGCCGCGCTGGGCACGCTCTGCGCCAGCGCGTTGAGGTACTGCAGCCCGCCGCAGGCCTCGTCCTGCCCGTGCAGGCGCAGCCCCTCGAGCACGGTAATCACGTCCGCCGGCTTGCCGGCCTGGATCAGGTCGGCCGTGGCCTGATAGATCAGGCGGTGCTCGTGGCGGTAGAAGAAGTTGACGTGCAGCAGGTCGGCGACGCGGTCGAAGGCCTCGTTGTCGAGCAGCAGCCCGCCGAGCACCGATTGCTCGGCCTGGGCCGAGTGGGGCGGCGTACGCAGGTTCTCCAGGGCGGGGTCGATGGCAGCGGACATGGATCCAAGCTTAGCAAACGGGAAAGGATGGGCGCTGCCGGCCTGCGGGGCGCCCGGGCGAAAAAAAGCCGCGCTCGCGGCGCGGCTCCGTGCTCCGGACTGAAGCCGGCTCAGACGTGCTCGCCCAGCACCGAGACGGTGACCGACACGTCCACGTCGGTGGCCAGGCTGAGCTGGACCGCGTGGTCGCCGACGGTCTTGAGCGGGCCTTCAGGCAGACGCACGACCGACTTGGGCAGATCGAAGCCGGCCTTGACCAGTGCGCCGGCGATGTCGGCGGTCGTGACCGAGCCGAACAGGCGCCCGTCCACGCCGGCCTTTTGCACCAGCTGCACGGTCAGGCCGTCGAGCTTCGCGGCCATCGCCTGGGCGACGGCCAGCTTGTCGGAGGCGGCCTTTTCGAGTTCGGCGCGACGCGCCTCGAACTCGGCCAGCGCCTGCGGCGTCGCGGTGCGCGCCTTGCGCTGGGGAATCAGGAAGTTGCGCCCGTAGCCGTCGCGCACCTTGACCACGTCGCCCAGGTTGCCCAGGTTGGCGACTTTTTCGAGCAGGATGACTTGCATGGAAATGTCCTTTGCGGGTTCGGCCGGAGATCAGCTCTTGTGCTGGTCGGAGAACGGCATCAGCGCCAGGAAGCGCGCCCGCTTGATCGCCGTGTTGAGCTGGCGCTGGAAGATCGCGCGGGTGCCGGTCAGGCGCGCCGGAATGATCTTGGCGTTCTCGGCCAGGAAATCGCGCAGGACGTCGAGGTCCTTGTAGTCGATGTGCTCGACACCGGCGACGGTGAAGCGGCAGAAACGCTTGCGCTTGAACAGCGAAGACTGCTGGTTGCGCTTGGGTTTGTTCTTACGGTCGGTTTTCTTGAAGTAGGCCATGATCGCCCTCCTGGATCCATTCGATGATGTTGAGCTTGAGAATTCGCGCTCCGCGGCGGCTGGGCATCAGATACCCGATCAGGTGCAGCACCTCTCCGGCCTGCGCCTGCTGCAGCCGCCTGGCCATCTCGGCGAAGGCCACGCACTGCAGCTCGAGTTCGATGCGTTGCGGACCGCCTGGGCTGGCCTGGGTCGAAGCGTGCCCGACCCGCAGGTCCAGGGCCTCGACTCCCGCGGGCGTGTAGCGCAGGGCTCCACGCTCGCGCAGCTCGGCGCGAATCTCGACGCGGTTGATGCTCAGGCTGCCTGCTCCGGATGCGCCTTGCGGGCTTCCTCGCGCTCGACCGAGCGCATCATCACCGACGGCTGGGTCTCGGCCTTGTCCGTGCGCACCACCAGGTGACGCAGCACGGCATCGCTGAACTTGAAGCCGTGCTCGAGTTCAGCCAGGACTTCCTGGTCGGCCTCGATGTTCAGGCACACGTAATGGGCCTTGGCCAGCTTCTGGATCTGGTAGGCCATCTGGCGGCGGCCCCAGTCCTCGAAGCGGTGCACGACCCCGCCCTTGCTGGTGACCACGTTCTTGTAGCGCTCGACCATCGCCCCGACCTGTTCGCTCTGGTCCGGGTGGATGATGAGCACGATTTCGTAATGACGCATGACTTCTCCTTGCCCCCGCGGACTTCCACGGGGTTTCTCTGCGGATGAAGCCACCCAGGTGCTGCACGGCGGGCTCATGCGGCCGGACATGTAGCCGCGAAGCCCGCCAGGGCCCTGGTGTGGCAAAGAAACGTTCAAGTATACGGCAATTTGGCCCGGAATTACGGGATTTCCGGGCAGGCGCCTTCAGGGCTGCGCCAGCGCCTGCCAGGTGGCGATCACCGTGTCGGGGTTCAGGGACAGGGATTCGATGCCCTGTTCCATCAGCCAGCGCGCCAGGTCCGGATGGTCCGAGGGGCCCTGGCCGCAGATGCCCACGTACTTGCCCGCGGCGCGGCAGGCCTTGATGGCCCGGCTCAACAGTTCCAGCACCGCCGGGTCGCGCTCGTCGAAGGCCGCGGCCACCAGGCCGGAGTCGCGGTCCAGGCCCAGGGTGAGCTGGGTCAGGTCGTTCGAGCCGATGGAAAATCCGTCGAAATGCTCCAGGAAGCGTTCGGCCAGCACCGCGTTGGACGGCACCTCGCACATCATGATCAGGCGCAGCCCGTGCTCGCCGCGGCGCAGTCCGTGGCTGGCCAGCAGCCCGATCACCCCCTCGGCCTCGCGCAGCGTGCGCACGAAGGGCACCATGATCTCCACGTTGTCCAGGCCCATGTCCTCGCGCACGCGCTTGAGGGCCACGCATTCCATCTCGAAGCTTTGCGCGAACTCGGGCGCCACGTAGCGCGACGCGCCGCGGAAACCCAGCATGGGGTTTTCCTCGTCGGGCTCGTAGCGCGAGCCGCCGATGAGCTTCTTGTATTCGTTGGACTTGAAGTCCGACAGGCGCACGATCACCGGCTTGGGATAGAAGGCGGCGGCGATGGTGGCGATGCCCTCGGCCAGCTTGTCCACGTAGAAGGCGCGCGGGCTGGCGTGGCCGCGCGCCACGCTTTCCACGGCCTTCTTCAGGTCGGGGTCGACGTTGGGATACTCCAGCACCGCGCGCGGGTGGATGGCGATGTTGTTGTTGATGATGAATTCCAGCCGCGCCAGGCCCACGCCGGCGTTGGGAATCTGCGAAAAATCGAAGGCCAGCTGAGGATTGCCGATGTTCATCGTGATCTTCACGCCGATCGGCGGCATCTCTCCGCGCTTGACCTCGGTGACCGTGGTCTCCAGCAGGCCGTCGTAGACCACGCCGGTATCGCCCTCGGCGCAGGACACGGTGACCAGCATGCCGTCCTTGAGCAGCTCGGTGGCGTCACCGCAGCCCACCACGGCCGGGATGCCCAGCTCGCGCGCGATGATCGCCGCGTGGCAGGTACGCCCGCCGCGGTTGGTGACGATGGCCGCCGCGCGCTTCATCACCGGCTCCCAGTTGGGGTCGGTCATGTCGGTGACCAGGATGTCCCCGGGGCGCACGCTGTCCATCTCCGCCACGGAGGCGACCACGCGCACCGGACCGGCTCCGATCTTCTGGCCGATGGCGCGCCCGCTGACCAGCGCGGTGCTGCGCTGCGCCAGCGCGTAGCGCTGCTCCACGCGCCCGTGGGCGCGCGACTTCACGGTCTCAGGGCGGGCCTGGAGGATGTAGAGCTTGCCATCGCCGCCGTCCTTGCCCCACTCGATGTCCATCGGGCGCCCGTAGTGCTGCTCGATGGTCAGCGCGAAGCGCGCCAGCTCGGTCACCTCGGCGTCGTTCAGGCTGTAGCGGTTGCGCATCTCGGCGGGGGTATCCACGGTGCGCACCAGCTCCTTCGAGCCGGCAGGCGCGAACTCCATGCGCAGCAGCTTGGAGCCCAGGTTGCGCCGGATCACCGCCTGCTTGCCCGCGCGCAGCGTGGGCTTGAACACGTAGAACTCGTCGGGGTTGACGGCGCCCTGCACCACCGTCTCGCCCAGGCCGTAGGACGAGGTGATGAACACCACGTCGGTGAAGCCGCTCTCGGTGTCCATCGTGAACATCACCCCGGCGGCGCCGAGATCGCTGCGCACCATGCGCTGGATGCCCGCCGATAGCGCCACCTGCGAGTGCTCGAAGCCCTGGTGCACGCGGTAGGAGATGGCGCGGTCGTTGAACATGGAGGCGAACACGTGGCGCACCTTGTCCAGCACGGCGTCGATTCCGCGCACGTTCAGGTAGGTCTCCTGCTGGCCCGCGAAGGAGGCGTCGGGCAGGTCCTCGGCCGTGGCCGAGGAGCGCACGGCGAAACTGGCGTCCTGCGGGCCCTCGCTCAGCGCGGCGAAGTGCTCGCGGATGGCCTGTTCCAGCTCGGCCGGCAGCGCGGTCTCGACGATCCACTGGCGGATCTGCGCGCCCGTCGCGGCCAGCGCGCGCACGTCCTCGGTGTCCAGCGTGGCCAGGGCCTGCGCGATGCGCGCGTCCAGCCCGCCCTGGCGCAGGAACTCACGGAAGGCGTGCGCGGTGGTGGCGAAGCCCCCGGGCACGCGCACCCCGCTGGAATGCAGCTGGCTGATCATCTCGCCCAGCGACGCATTCTTGCCGCCGACGATCTCGACGTCCTGCATCCGCAGGTTCTCGAAGGGAATCACCCAAGATTTCTCGTGATCCTGATTTTGGTTGGACATGGAATAACCCTCAATAGAATGAAAAGAAATCTGTGCGCCTGCGAGGCGGAATCGCGCGGGACCGCCGGACATGTTGTTCGAGTTCTCCGGCACGGGCCCGGCGCGCGCGCATTGCGCGGCAGGCATGATGATGGGGATTCTACTGGCCCGACTTTGCAGCCCTGCATGCCTCAACGATCCGTCTTCTTCGTCTCCGATGGAACCGGCATCACCGCCGAAACCTTCGGCAACTCCATCCTGGCCCAGTTCGACCTGCAGCCCCACCGCATCCGTCTGCCCTTCGTGGACAGCGTGGACAAGGCGCACCAGGCGGTGGCCCGCATCAACCACGCGGCCAGTCTGGAGGGGCACCCGCCCGTGGTGTTCACCACTCTGGTGGAGCGCGAGGTGCTGGAGGTGATCCGGCGCTGCAGCGGGCTGGTCCTGGACATGTTCACCACCTTCATCGAGCCGCTGGAGGTGGCCTTCGCGGTCAAGTCCAACCACCGCATCGGCCAGTTCTCGGACATCGCCAAGAGCGAGCGCTATCACAACCGCATCGACGCGATCAATTTCGCGCTGATGCACGACGACGGCCAGTCCTCGCGCAACCTGGCGCTGGCCGACGTGATCCTGGTGGGGGTGTCGCGCAGCGGCAAGACGCCCACCTCGCTGTACCTGGCCATGCAGCACGGCGTGCGCGCGGCCAACTATCCGCTGATACCGGAGGATTTCGATCGCATGACCCTTCCGCAGGACCTGGTGCCCCACCGCGCCAAGCTGTTCGGCCTGAGCATCGCGCCGGAGCGCCTGAGCGAGATCCGCAACGAGCGCAAGCCCGGCAGCCGCTACGCGGCGCTGGAGAACTGCACCGAGGAGGTGGCAGAGGCCGAGCGCCTGATGCGCCGGGAGGGCATCCGCTGGTTGTCCTCGACCAACAAGTCGATCGAGGAAATCGCCACGACCATCCTGCAACAGATTCGGCCGGACCGGCTGGAATACTGAGATACTTCGAAGCGACCCCCTCTTGCCAGTGGCAGGTGCCCCGGATGACGATCGAAACCCGCCAGTCCCCCGAGAAGAACGAATACCTGCTGGGCTATGCCTCCACGCAGCAGCAGCGCGACCAGCGCGAATCCATGCTGCCGGTGGATCCGTCGCGCTCCATGCAGCCCTACGCCATCGTGCTGCTGGACGCCTCGGCCGACGCCTCGTCGTCGATGCAGGCCAGTCCGCGCCTGCGCCTGCTGCCGCTGGCCGTGCGCTGGCCGGGCCGCACCATGCTCGAGAAGGGGTCGAGTTCGCGCCTGCGGCGTCTGAGCCGCGAGCGCCTGCGCGGCGCGGTGATCGGGGCCCCGGCGGTGGATTCGCTGGCCTACCGCCTGTACCCGCCACTGGCCATCAACGCGGACTGGCTGATCCACCTGGGCACGCGGCGCGAATTCGTCGACACCGCCCCCCCGCTGCAGCAGATGCTGGCGCAGCACGCCGACGAGATTCGCGACATGCGCCGCCAGCGCGGGCTGGACGACGAACTGCATCTGCAGCTGGTCGACAGCGGCACCTTGCTGGCGGGCACGGCGCTGCAGGCGCGCATGCTGCTGCGCATGCTGGAAGCCGGCATCGCGCCGGCGGAGGCCGCGCGGCGGGCGCAGGCGCTGCGCGAGACCACCCGGCTGTGGCTGGTGCCGCAGCACCCGGGCGACACGCTGGAGGCCTTGCAGCGCCTGCAGCAGCCGACGCTGGTGCCCTGGGAGCAGGCCTGCTCGGGCCCGCTGGGGCAGCTGTGGCGCCGCAGTCCCGTGCTGGAGGCCGACGCCAGCGGCGTGTACTGCGAGCACCGGCTGAAGAACTGGCGAGCCGCCGTCGCGCACGCCTTCGGGCGCGCCGCCGAGCTGTTGCGCGCGCAGTCGGGGCCCGGGGCGTGGCTGCAGATCAGCCTGGACGGCGGGCTGCGCGAGATGCAGGCCTGGCCCGAGTTCGAGGCCCTGCGCGAGCAGGCGGTGGCCACGCGCACCTCGCTGCACCTGACCCACATGAGCCCGGCCGGACGCATCTGGGCCTCCGCCGGCTCGCTCAGCATGGCCCTGTACCAGCCCCCGGGAGCCTCGGGTTGATGCTCCTCAGTGCCCGGCTGCCATACGCTGGCGCAGGCCTTCGTACAGGCAGACCGCGGCGGCCGCGGCCACGTTGAGCGATTCCACGGCGCCGCGCTGGGGAATGCGCACGCCGGCGTCGCAGCGCGCCAGCACGGCCGGGTCCACTCCCGCGCCCTCGTTGCCGAACACCCAGCTCTGGTCGCCGCGCAGGTCCAGCTGGTACAGCTCGCACGTGCCCTGGCCGGCGGTGGCGTACAGCGGCCGCGGCAGCTGGGCCTCGATGTCCTCCCAGCGCGCATCCTCGACCAGCGCCAGCGCGAAATGCGCCCCCATGCCGGCGCGCAGCACCTTGGGCGTCCAGGCGCCCGCGCAGCCGCGCAGGCAGTACACGGTGGCGGCACCGGCAGCCGCGGCGGTGCGCAGCATGGCACCGACGTTGCCGGCGTCCTGCACGCGATCCAGCACCACGGCCACTCCGGCGCGCGGCGTGGCCGGCGGCGGCCGATGCACCAACAGGCCCACCTCGCGCCCGTGACCCACGGCGGAGAGCTGGCGCCACAGCGCGGGCTCCAGCAGCACCACGCGGGATTCGCCCGCACGCCGCGCCAGCCGCGCGATCTCCGCATCGGCCAGCGCCGCTTCGGTGCAGGCCAGCGCGACCGGCTCCAGCCCGGCGTCCAGCGCCGAGGCGGCCAGGTGGATGCCTTCCAGCCAGGCCAGATCCAGCCGGCGCACCGCCGCGGGCTCGTGCGCCAGCGCCCGCAGGGTCTTGAACAACGGGTTGTCGGCCGAGCTGAGGTGTTTCATGCGGGATCCGCGGCGTGCGCGGCGCCCGCCTCGCGCAGGCGCCTCAGGGGCGCGAAACTGTGGCGGTGCTCGGCGCAGGGGCCGAGCTGGCGCAGCGCCTGCAGATGCTGCGCCGTGCCATAGCCGAAATGGCGCGCGAAGCCGTAGCCGGGATGGAGCCTGTCCAACTCGGCCATGCGCGCGTCGCGCCACACCTTGGCGACGATGGAGGCGGCGCTGATCACCGGCTCGCTGGCATCGCCGCCGACCACCGCGCGCGCCGGCACGTCCAGCTCCGGCGCGCGGTTGCCGTCCACCAGCACCAGCGCCGCTCGCAGGCGAAGCCCGGCCACCGCGCGCTGCATGGACAGCAGCGTCGCCTGCAGGATGTTCAGCTCGTCGATCTCCGCGGCCGAGGCGATGCCGATGCACAGGTCCAGGCAGGCGCCGCGGATCGCCGCGTCCAGCGCCTCGCGGCGTCGCGGCGACAGCGTCTTGGAATCGGCCAGCCCGGCGGGCATGCGCCGGGGGTCGAGGATCAGCGCGCAACTCACCACCGGCCCGGCCCAGGTGCCGCGCCCCACCTCGTCGCAGCCGGCAAGCAGGCCAGCCGGCATCCCGGTCCCGCTCATGCGGCCCCCCTTCGCGCGCGGCCGGACTGGGCAGCCTCCGCGATGGCCTGGGCGGCCAACGCGGCCGTGGGGCGCAGCAGTTGCTCGTGGAGGGCGGCGAAGCGCTCGCGCAGGCGCTCGCGCCGCGGCGCGTCGTCGAGCAGGGCCAGCGCCCGGCCCGCCAGCGCCCGGCCCTCGCAGTCGTGCTGCAGCAACTCGTCGACCAGGCCCTCGCCGGCCAGGATGTTGGGCAGGCCCACCCACGGCAGGTAGCCGCGGTCCTTCATCAGGCGCCACGACAGCCAGGGCAGGCGGTAGCCGATGACCATGGGGCGGCCGAACAGCGCGCATTCCAGCGTGGCCGTGCCGCTGGCCACCAGCGCCAGGTCGCAGGCCTCCAGGACCGTGTGCGAATCGCCCACCACCCAGCGCAGTTGCAGTTCCGGCCAGGCCCGCGCCTGCCGGCGCAGCGCGGGCAGCAGCCCGTCGTGGGCCACCGCCACCAGCACCACCAGGCCGCGCTCGCGCTGCATGCGCGCCGCGGCATCCAGGAAGGCCGGTGCGATGTGGCGCACCTCGCCGGCCCGGCTTCCCGGCAGCAGCGCGAGCACGCCCGCGCCAGCGTCGTCGCCCAGGCCCAGCCGGCCCCGGGCGGCTGCCGCGTCGGGGCGGCGGGGAATCACCTCGGCCAGCGGATGTCCGATATAGGTGGCCCGCACGCGCGTGCCCTCGTACAGGGCGGGCTCGAAGGGGAACACGCACAGCAGGTGGTCCACCGCGGCTTCGATGCGGTGGATGCGCTCGCGACGCCAGGCCCAGATGGAGGGGCTGACGAAATGCACGGTCGGGATGCCCTGCTCGCGCAGGTTCGCTTCCAGCGCGAGATTGAAGTCCGGCGCGTCCACGCCGACGAACACGCCCGGCGGCTGCGAGAGCAGGCGCCGGCGCAGGCTGGCGCGCATGCGCAGCAGCTCGGGCAGGCGCGGCAGCACGGCCGCGAAACCGTTGACCGCCAGGCGCTCGCTGTTCCACCAGGCCTCGAAGCCGGCCGCGCGCATGCGCTCGCCACCGATGCCGGCGCAGCGCAGATGGGGATGGGCGCGGTGAAGCTCCGCCACCACGTGCGACGCGAGCAGGTCTCCCGACGGTTCGCCGGCGACCATCGCGACCAGGTCCCGGTTCATGGGGCGGCGCGGCTCAGGGTCGCACGATGCCGCGCGTGCTGGCGGCCAGGAACTCGAGCAGCTGCCCGAGGTCGGCCGCCGCGGGCCCGACTTCGGCGCGGGCCTCGGTCCCCAGTTGCTCCACCGCCTGCTCCAGCGCGAGCCCCTGGCGGTACAGCAAGCGGTAGGCACGGCGCAGCGCGGCGACACGCTCGGGACCGAAGCCGCGCCGGCGCAGCCCTTCGGCGTTGATGCCGTGGGGCACCGCGGGGGTTCCCCCCAGCAGCACGAAGGGCGGCACGTCCTGGGTCAGCACGGAATGGATGCCGGCCATCACATGCGCTCCGACGCGCACGAACTGGTGCACGCCGGTGAAGCCCCCCAGCGTGACCCAGTCTCCCACGTGCACGTGCCCGGCCAGCTGCGTGCAATTGGCGAAGGTCACGTGGTTGCCCACCTGGCAGTCGTGGGCCACGTGCACGTAGGCCATGATCCAGTTGTCGTCGCCGATGCGCGTGACCCCGACGTCCTGGGCGGTGCCCAGGTTGAGGGTGCAGCATTCGCGGATCGTGTTGCGCGAACCGATGTGCAGCTCGGTGGGTTCGCCGCCGTACTTCTTGTCCTGTGGGACCGCGCCCAGCGAACAGAAGGGGTGGACGACGTTGTCGCGCCCGATGCGGGTGCGCCCCTGCACGCTGACGTGGGACAGCAATCGCGTGCCCGCGTCGATGCGCACCTGCGCGCCGACCGTGCAGTACGGGCCGATTTCCACGCCGTCGGCCAGCTCGGCGCCGCGCTCGACCAGCGCGGTGGGGTGAATCAGGCTCAACGCTGGGCTCCCGGCACGCGCTTCAGTCGATCACCCGCTCGGTGCACATGAGCTCGGCCTCCGCGGCCATCTCCTCGCCCACCCGCGCCACGGCCTGGAACTTATAGATGTTGCGCATGTGCCGGGTCAGGCGCACGTCCAGCATCAGCTGGTCGCCGGGCTCCACCGGGCGCTTGAAGCGGGCGCCGTCGACCCCCACGAGGTAGTACACCGAGTCGTCCTCGGCCTGCACGTCCAGGGTGCCGAAGGCCAGGATGCCGGCGGCCTGGGCCAGCGCTTCCAGGATCAGCACCCCGGGCATGATGGGCTTCTGCGGGAAATGCCCGGTGAAGTACGGTTCGTTGAACGACACGTTCTTGTAGGCCACGATGCGTTCGCCCTTGACGAACTCCACCACGCGATCGACCAGCAGGAAGGGGTAGCGATGCGGCAGGAGCTTCTGGATCTGGTTGATGTCGAACACGGTCATGACTTGTCTTGTGCGGAGTTGTTCTGGGGGTCGAGCCTGCGTTCCAGCTGCCGGATGCGATCGCGCAGCTCCGCCAGGTGGCGAAGCGCCGCGGCGTTGGCCGACCAGTTCTCGTGCCGGTCCAGCGGAAAGGCGCCGGTGTAATGGCCCGCCTGGCGAACCGAGCGCGACACCAGCGACATGCCGCCGATCACCGTGCGGTCGGCAATCTCCAGGTGCCCGGCGATGCCGGCGCCCCCGCCGATGAAGCAGTAGGCGCCGATGCGCGCGCTGCCGGCGATGCCGACACAACCGGCGAGCGCCGTATGTTCGCCGATCTGCACGTTATGCGCCACTTGCACGAGATTGTCGATCTTCACGCCGTTGCCGATCCGCGTGTCGTCCAGCGCGCCGCGGTCCACCGTGGTGTTGGCCCCGATGTCCACGTCGTCGCCCAGCACCACGCGGCCGGCCTGCGCGATGCGCACCCCGGCGCCGTGTTCGTCGCGGGCGTAGCCGAAGCCGTCGGCGCCGATCACCGCGCCCGGGTGCAGGGTGCAGCGCTCGCCGACCTGGCAGCCGTGCATCACCACGCTGCGCGGCAGCAGGCGTGTGTCGGCGCCGATCACCGCGCCGGCACCGACGAAACAGCCGGCGCCGATGCTCGCGCGCGGGCCGATCACGGCCTCGCGTTCGACCACCGCGCAGGCGTCGACGTAGGCGTCGGGCGCCAGGCGCGCCGTCTCGTGCACCACGGCGGCGGGATGGCGGCCGGTCGGCGCCGGCGGCGCCTCGATCTGCTGCAGCCACTGCGACACGCGGGCGTAGTAGAGGTAGGGATCGCGCACGCGGATGGCCGCGGCGAAATGCTCGCCCGGGTCCACTTCCTCCGGCACGATCACGCAGGAGGCGCGGCACGATTCCAGCAGGCGGCCCTGCCCGGCGCGCGCCAGGAAGGCGATGTCGCCCTCGCCCGCTCGCTCCAGCGGAGCAAAGCGCCGCACGCGCACCGACGCGTCGCCCCGCAGCGTCCCGCCCAGGCGCGCGACGATCTCAGCGACCGGCAGGCCAGCGCCTGCGCCCGTGGGCCTGTGACTCATTGACTGCCGGATGGGGCGTCGAGGGCCTTCAGGACCTTGTCGGTGATGTCGATGCGCGGGTTCACGTACACGGCTTCCTGAAAGACGATGTCGTAATTGCCCTGCTCGGCTACCTGTTTGACCACCTTGTTGGCCTTGTCCAGCACCGCCGCCAGCGCCGCGTTGCGGCGCGCGTTGAGGTCTTCGCTGAATTCGCGCTGCTTGCGCTGGAAATCGCGGTTCATGTCGGCCAGCTGCTGCTGCGCGCTACCGCGCTCGCTATCGCTCATCACCGGGCCGTCCTTGTCCAGTTTCTGGCTCAGGGCCTTGATGCGCGCAGCCATGTCCTGCAGGTTCTTGTCCCGCTTGGCGAACTCGGCCTCGAGCTTTTGCTGGGCGGCCTTCGCCGGCGCCGACTCCTTCAGGATGCGCTCGGTGTTGATGAACCCGATCTTGCCCGAGGGCAGGCCGTTGCCGGCGGCCGGGCCCTGGGCCTGGGCGCTGGCGCCGAGCAGCGAGGCTGCGAACAGGCCGGCGAAGGCCGCGCGGCGCAGAGGGATGGACAGGAACTTCATGGACAGGGGTCTCAGAAAGCGGTGCCGACGGTGAACTGGAAGGTCTGGGTCTGGTCGCCCGGCCGCGTGCGGATGGGGTGGGCGATGCTGAACTTCAAAGGACCGATGGGCGAGATCCAGGCTACGCCGATACCCACCGCGGCGCGCATGTCGGCGAGATGCAAGGGCTCGTTCTCGCCCCACACGTAGCCGCTGTCGAGGAAGGTGGACATGCGGATGCTCTTGTCCACGCCCGTGCCCGGGAACGGGAACTGGTATTCGAAGTCGCCCACCAGCATCTTGGCTCCGCCCAGCGCGTTGCCCTGGGCGTCATGCGGGCCCAGCGAGCTTTGCTGGAAGCCGCGCACCGTGCCGATGCCCCCGGCGTACAGGTACTTGAACACCGGCAGCGGCCGCCCGTTCAGGCCGTGGGCCCAGCCCACCTCGCCGTTGAAGGCCACGTCGGTGAAGCGGCTGAGCGGGAAGAACTGCTGGTACTGGTAGGTGGCCCGCACATAGCGCAGGGAGCCGAAGGGACTGTAGTCCATGTTGGCGCGCTGGTAGCGCCCGTCGGTGGGCACCAGCGCGCTGTTGCGGCTGTCGCGCTGCCAGCCCACGCTCAGCGGGAAACCGTGCGCGGTCTCGCCGAACTCGTTGACGTAGGAGATGTACGAGGCCGGCGCTCCGGGGGCCAGGTTCAGCGAGTATTCCTCGAAGCCCGCGCCGAAGAACACGCGGTCGATTTCGGTGAACGGAACCCCGAACTGCACGTTCACGCCCGGGGTGACGATCTTGTAGTTGTTGCCCTGCGAGGTATACGGCCGGATGGTGCGGTAGTAGACGTTCAGCGTGCGGCTGATGCCGTCCTGCGTGAAATAGGGATTCGTGCTGCTCAGCGCGATGGTGCGGTAGTAGTGCGAGGTATCCAGGCTCAGGCTGACGTTGTTGCCGCTGCCGAAGATGTTGTCCTGGCTCACCGAGGCGTTGAAGGACACGCTGTTGGCGCTGGAAAAGCCCACGCCCAGGCCCAGCAGGCCGGTGGGTTTCTCCTTGACCTGCATGTCCAGGTCCACCTCGTCGCTGGTGCCGGGGACCTCCTGCGTGCCCATCTGCACGTTCTGGAAGAAGCCCAGGCGGTCCACGCGGTCGCGCGAGAGCTTGATGCGGTCGGCGTCGTACCAGGCGTCCTCGAACTGGCGGAATTCGCGCCGGATCACCTTGTCGCTGGTACGGGTGTTGCCGCCGATGTCGATGTGGCGCACGTAGATGCGCCGGCCCGGATCGGCCTGGATCGAGAAGGACACCTCGTGGGTCTTGCGGTCGATCTGCGGCGCCGGCTGCACGCGCGCGAAGGCGTAGCCGTAGACGCCGAACTTCTCGACCATCGCCTTGACGCTGTCGTTGAGCGCCTTGGCGCTGTAGGTATCACCCGGCTTGAGCTTGACCAGCGCGCGGAACTCGTTGTCCAGGCCCAGGTAGTTGCCTTCCAGCTCGTAGCCGGAGACCACGTACTTCGCGCCTTCGTGCACGTTGATGGTGATGGAGATCGAGCTCTTGTCCGGGGACAGCGCGACCTGGGTGGAATCGATGCGGAAGTCCAGGTAGCCGCGGTCCTGGTAGTACGAGCGCAGGCTTTCCAGGTCGGCGTTGAGCTTGGCGCGAGAGTACTGGTCGGCCTTGGTGTACCAGGTCAGCCAGCCCGGGGTGGACAGCGAGAACTGGTCCAGCAGCGTGCTTTCGCTGAAGGCGTGGTTGCCGACAATTCGCAGCGCGCGGATTTTCGCGATGCCGCCTTCCTGCACGTTGAAGGTCACGTCCACGCGGTTTCGCTCCAGCGGCGTGACCGTGGTCGTGACCTGCGCGGCGTAGTAGCCCTTGGCCAGGTATTGCTGCTTGAGCTCCTGCTCGGCGCGCTCGATCAGAGCCTGGTTGTAGGGTTGCGCGTCCCCCAGGCCCACCTGCTTGAGCGAGGTGACGAGGTCCTTCTTGGAAAACTCCTTCGTGCCCACGAAGTCCACGTTGGCGATGACCGGCCGCTCCTCGATCACCACCGTGATCACGTTGCCGGTGGTGCGGATGCTGACGTTCTTGAACAGGCCGGTGGCGAACAGCGCGCGAATCGCCGCGGCACCGAGTTCGGGGGTGTACTGGTCGCCGACGCGGAACGGCAGGTAGGTGAACACCGTTCCCGGCTCGGTCCGCTGCAGGCCGTCGACCCGGATGTCCTTGATGACGAAGGTGTCGGCGGCGTAGGCCTGGGCGCAGGCCATGGCGACGATGGCCACGGCAGAACCCTGCAATGCGTGACGAAGCCTCAAATTAACCTCGGCGTGGATGGTTCAGTGGAACGGCCCGAGCACGCGGGCGATGTCGTTGTACAAGGCCACCGCAATCATCAGCGCGATCAGTGCCAGGCCGCCCTGCTGCAGCCGCTCCTGCACACGCTGCGGCACCTTCCGGCGGCTCAAGATCTCGACCGCATAATACAGGAGATGCCCCCCGTCCAAGACCGGTATGGGCAACAGATTGAGCACCCCCAGGCTGAGGCTGACGACCGCAAGGAAGTTCAGGTACGGGGCCAGGCCCAGCGCGGCGCTGCGTCCGGCGTAGTCGGCGATGGTCACCGGTCCGCTGAGCTGGTCCAGCGAGGCCCGGCCGAGCACCATGCGCCCGAGCGTGCGCAGGCTCAGCACGCTGAGCTGCCAGGTGCGGCGGGCGCCCTCGCGCAGCGCCTGGGAAGGCCCCAGGCGCACCAGGGCACTGGGCAGACGGTCGTCGAGCAACGCGCCGATTCGCCACTGGGCACGGCCCTGGGCATCGGTCTCGCGCCGCGGGCGCAGCGTGAGCGTCAGCGTGCGCGAAGCGCGCAGGACCTTCAGGCTCAGTGCCTGCCCGCCGCTGGCCGAAATGGCGTCCAGCAATTGGCGGGCGTCAAAGGGCTCCGCGGCGGTACCGGACGCACCGGGACGAGCGGCGGCACCGCCGGGACCGGCCACGCCCACGATCAGGTCGCCGGCCTGCAGGCCGGCCAGCTCCGCCGGCTGCCCCGGCAGGGCCCGCTGCACGCGCACCGGAGCCGGCTGCAGGCGCAGCCCCAGTCCGCGCAGGAAATCTGCCTGCCCCGCGCGCGCGGCCTCGGCGCGCAGGTCCAGGCGCAGGTCGTGCTCGCCGCCGGCGTCGCGCACCCGCAGATCCGCGCCGCGCCCGTCCAGCGCGGCCTCCTGCAGGCGCAGCGCCAGCTGCGGCCAGCTGCGCACCGCGCGGGTGTCGCCGGCGATGGTGGTGGCCAGCACCTGCTGCCCCGCGCGCACGCCGGCCGCCGCGGCGAGCGTTCCCGGCGCCGGCGCGCCCAGCAGCGCCAGCGGCTCGCTCACGCCCATCATGGACACCGCGGCGAACAACAGCACCGCCAGCAGCAGGTTGGCGGCCGGCCCCGCGACCACGACCCAGGAGCGCTTCCACGGATTCTGGCGGTTGAAGGCGCGGTGCAGTTGGGCCGGCTCGACCGGGGCCTCGCGCTCGTCGAGCATGCGCACGTAGCCGCCCAGCGGCACGCTCGCCAGCACGAACTCGGTGGCGTCGGCGCCGATGCGCCGCCGCAGCAGCGGGGGGCCGAAACCAATGGAGAACTTGAGCACCCGAATGCCGCAGGACAGCGCCGCGAGGTAGTGCCCCGCCTCGTGCACCGCGATCAGCAGCGCCAGCGCGAACAGGAATGCGAACAGGGTGAGCATCGGGGCTTGGCAGGCTGCTGGGGATTCCGGCGCCCGCGGCCGGCAAGGGTCAAGGGCATGGGCGCATTGTGCCCCGATCAGCCTGCCAGCGCCCGCACTCGGGCGGCGGCGTGGCTGCGCGCGCGCGCATCGAGGTCCAGCAGATCGGGCAGTTCGCGCGCTTTACTGCCCCCCAGCGCCTCCAGCGTGGCGGCATTCACGCGGTGGATTCCGGTGAAGCGCAGCTTTCCGTCGAGGAAGGCCTGCACCGCCACCTCATTGGCCGCGTTGAGCACCGCGCAGGCACCTGCGGCCATGTCCAGCGCCGCGAAGGCCAGACCCAGCCCGGGAAAGCGTGCCGCGTCGGGCTCCTCGAAATCCAGGCGTCCGATGCGCGCCAGGTCCAGCCAGGAACTGCCCGATGCCATGCGCCGCGGCCAGGACAGGCCGTAGGCGATGGGCGTGCGCATGTCGGGCACGCCGAGTTGCGCCACCACCGAGCCGTCGTGGTAGGTCACCATCGAGTGCACGATGCTCTGCGGGTGGATCAGCACGCGGATGCGCGAGGCCGGCATGCCGAACAGGTAATGCGCCTCGATCACCTCC
The DNA here is from genome assembly GCF_000377645.1 of Thiomonas sp. FB-6. Taxonomy (GTDB): domain Bacteria; phylum Pseudomonadota; class Gammaproteobacteria; order Burkholderiales; family Burkholderiaceae_C; genus Thiomonas_A. Next base: position 20,890 of record NZ_KB898507.1, read on the forward strand.
AGCGCCTTGTTCATCATGGTCGCCGAGTCCACCGAGATCTTGCGCCCCATGCTCCAGTTGGGGTGCGCGCAGGCCTGTTCCGGGGTCATCGCTTCCAGCGCCGCCGCCTCGGTGCGCCGGAACGGTCCGCCGGACGCGGTCAGCGTGATCTCGCGCACGTCCTCGGCCCAGCGCTCGCGCTGCTCGGGCAGGCTTTGCAGGATCGCGCTGTGCTCGCTGTCGATGGGCAGCAGTTCACCGCCGCCCTCGCGCATGGCGCGCATGAACAGTTCGCCCGCGACCACCAGCGATTCCTTGTTGGCCAGCAGCACGCGCTTGCCCGCGCGCGCCGCCGCCAGCGCCGAATCCAGCCCGGCGGCTCCGACGATGGCCGCCATCACCACGTCCACCTCGGGATCCGCGGCCACCCGCGGCATGGCCTCGGCGCCGACCAGCACCTGCGTGCGGCTGCCCTGCTGCGCCAGTTCCCGCTGCAGCCCTTGCGCGGCCCCGGCGTCCTCCAGCACCGCGTAGCGCGGCGCGAAGCGAAGGCACTGTTCGAGCAGCGCCTGGCGGCTGCTGCGCGCGGCCAGCGCGAACACCTCGAAGTCCCCGGCGTGCAGGCTCAGCACCTCCAGGGTGCTGCGCCCGATGGAACCGGTGCTGCCCAGGATGGTGATGCGTTTCATCGGCCCAGCCCCACCAGCAGCATGACCACCGGCAGCACCGGCAGCAAGGCATCGATGCGGTCCAGCACCCCGCCATGCCCCGGCAGCAGCCCGCTGCTGTCCTTGACCCCGGCGCGACGCTTGAGCAGGGACTCGAACAGGTCCCCCGCCACGCTCAGCACGGCCAGCAGCGCGGCCACGAGCAGCGCGCCCGGCAGGCCCCAGCGCAGCGCCAGGCGCCCGCCCAGCGTGTCCTGCAGCCCCGGCAGCAGCGCGCACACGGCCGTATAGGCCATCACCGCGAGCACGCCGCTCAGCGCGCCCGACACGGTCTTGCCCGGACTCAGGCGCGGTGCCAGCTTGGGGCCGCCGATCGCGCGTCCGCCGAAATAGGCGGCCACGTCGGCCACCCACACCAGCATCAGCATCGACAACAGGTAGCCCACGCCCAGCCGGCGCGCGTGCCACAAGGCCATCCAGCCGGCGAACAACACCAGGAAACCCAGCAGGCACAGCACCGCCGGCGCCGCCAGCGCGCGCGGCAGCGCGGCGCGCGGCAGGCTGCCCAGCAGCAAGGCGGCCCAGGCCAGCGTGGCCAGCGCGAAACTGCCGTCGGCGTCCAGCGCGCCCACGGGGCTGAACAGCATCGCGGCCACCAGCGCCAGCCAGACCGCGGCCCAGGCCAGCGCGCGCCAGCCGCGCAGCCCGGCCAGGCGCGCCCATTCCCACATGCCGGCGGCGGCGAACACGCCCATCGCGGCGCCGAAACTGCGCGCGCCGGCGAACAGCAGCAGCGGCAGCAGCACGGCCAGCAGGACCAGCGCGGTGATCACTCGGGTACGCAGCATGGCGATGCGGGCGTGGGCGGAGGCTGGCTCAAGCCACGCGCAATCCGGCGGGGTCGGCGGGATCGCCGGAGGCGGCGGGCTTGTCGGACACGCGCCCGAAGCGGCGCTCGCGGCGGGCGAAATCGGCGATGGCATGCGCCAGCGTCTGCTCGTCGAAATCCGGCCAGAGGGTCTCGGTGAAATAGAACTCGGTGTAGGCGAGTTGCCAAAGCAGGAAGTTGCTCACCCGATGCTCGCCGCCGGTGCGGATCAGCAGATCCGGCTCCGGAATGTCGGCCAGGCACATGTAGCGCCCCAGGCTCTGCTCGGTCAACTCCACGCCGGCGGCCTGCGCCGCCCGTGCCGCCTGCACGATGTCCCAGCGCCCGCCGTAGTTCAGCGCCACGTTCAGGCGCATGCGCAGGGGCTCCACCACCGCCGATTCGGCCTGCGCCATGAGCTCGCGCATGCGCGCATTCAGCGGCTCGCGGTCGCCCAGGAAACGCAGGCACACGCCCTGCGCGGCCAGCTCCGGGGTCTCGCGCTGCAGGGCCTGCACGAACAGTTCCATCAGCGCCGAGACCTCCTCGGCCGGGCGCTTCCAGTTCTCCGACGAGAACGCGAACACCGTGAGGTACTGCACGCCCTGCTGCACGCAGCCGCGCACCAGGCGCGTGAGCGCGTCGGCCCCGAACTTGTGGCCGGCGGTGCGCGGCAGCAGGCGGCGGGTGGCCCAGCGGCCGTTGCCGTCCATCACCACGGCCACGTGGCGGGGCACGAGCGCCGGCTGGGCGGTCTTGCGGGAGGCGTTCTTGCCGGACATCGGGTTCGCGGGGCCGGGCGTCAGACGGCCATGATCTCCGACTCCTTCTGCGCGATCATCTTCTCGATGTCGGCGATGAAGCGGTCGGTGGTCTTCTGCACCTCGTCCCCGGCGCGGCGCTCCTCGTCCTCGGAGGCTTCCTTGGCCTTGACCAGGTCCTTGAGCTGCTGGTTCGCGTCGCGCCGCAGGTTGCGCACCGCCACCTTCGCCGACTCGCCTTCCTGCTTGATCACCTTCACAAGGTCGCGCCGGCGCTCCTCGGTCAGCGCGGGCATGGGCACGCGGATCAGGTCGCCCTGGGTCATCGGGTTGAGCCCCAGGTCGGAATCGCGGATCGCCTTCTCGACCGCCTGCACCATCTTCTTTTCCCACGGCTGCACGCTGATGGTGCGCGCATCCAGCAGGTTGACGTTGGCCACCTGGTTGATGGGCATCGGGCTGCCGTAGTAGTCGACGGTGATGTGGTCGAGCAGGCCGGCGTGGGCGCGCCCGGTGCGCACCTTGGCCAGGTCGTTGCGCAGTGCCTCGAGGGACTTGAGCATGCGCTGCTCGTAGTTGTTCCGGATCTCGGCGATGGTCATGGTTGCTGACTCGTTGGACTCGGGTTCAAAGATGTACCAGCGTGCCTTCGGGTTCGCCCTGCACCACGCGCAGCAGCGCCCCCGGCTTGAAGATGCTGAATACGCGGATCGGCAGGCCCTGGTCGCGGCACAGCGCGAAGGCGGTGGCGTCCATCACCTGCAGGCGCCTGACGATGGCCTCGTCGAAGCTGATCTGGTCGAAGCGCGTGGCCTGCGGGTCGCGCGCCGGGTCGGCGGTGTAGATGCCGTCCACCTTCGTGGCCTTGAGCATCACCTCGGCGCCGACCTCGGCCGCGCGCAGCGCCGCGGCGGTATCCGTGGTGAAGAAGGGATTGCCGGTGCCGCCGGCGAAGATCACCGACTTGCCCTCCTCCAGGTACTGCAGGGCCTTGGGGCGCACGTAGGACTCGACCACCTGGTCGATGCTGATGGCCGACATCACCCGCGCCACCAGCCCCGCGTGGCGCATCGCGTCGGCCAGCGCCAGCGAATTCATCACCGTCGCCAGCATGCCCATGTAGTCGGCGGTGGCACGATCCATGCCCACCGCGCCGCCGGCCACGCCGCGAAAGATGTTCCCCCCGCCGATGACGATCGCCAGCTGCACGCCGCTGCGCACCACCTGCGCGATGTCCTCCACCATCTTGACGATGGTCGCGCGGTTGATGCCGTAGGGGTCCTCGCCCATCAGGGCTTCGCCGGAGAGTTTGAGCAACACGCGCTTGTAACCGCTCATGCCTGGATTCTCCGGAAAAAAGGACTTGTCGATCGGGGACGGGAACGATTCGCAGCGGGCTCAGGCACCGCGGGCGGCTGCCATCTGCGCGGCGACCTCGTCGGCGAAATTCTCCGACTTTTTCTCGATGCCCTCGCCGACCACGTACAGCGTGAAGCCCAGCACCTGGGTCTTCGCCGCCGCCAGCATCTGCTCGACGGTCTGCTTGTCGTTCTTCACGAAGGCCTGGTTGAACAGCGAGACCTCCTTCAGGTACTTCTGCACCGAACCCTCGACGCGCTTGGCGACGATCTCGGGCGATTGCACCGGACGGCCCTCGGCGCGCGCCTTCTCGGCGTCCTCGGCGGCCTTCTGCGTGGCGATGGAGCGCTCGGTCTCGATCAGCGCGGCCGGCACCTCGGCGGCCGACAGCGCCACCGGCTTCATCGCGGCCACGTGCATGGCGACGTCCTTCGCCGCGACCTCGTCGCCGTCGAATTCCACCACCACGCCGATGCGCGTGCCGTGCAGGTAGCTGGCCAGCTTCGAGCCGCCGGCGAAACGCTTGAAGCGGCGGATGCTCATGTTCTCGCCGATCTTGCCGATCAGCGTGGTGCGCTGCGCCTCGACGGTCACGCCGTCGACTTCCAGCGCCGACAGCGCGGCCACGTCGGCCGGGTTGCGCTCGGCGACCAGGCGCGCGAGCTGCTTGCCGAAGGCCAGGAAGTCGTCGTTCTTGGCCACGAAGTCGGTCTCGCAGTTGATCTCGACGATGGCGCCCTGCGCTCCGTCGATGTGCACCGCGACGATGCCCTCGGCGGTGACCCGTGCGGCCGCCTTGCTCGCCTTGCTGCCCAGCTTCACGCGCAGCAGTTCCTCGGCACGGCCCATGTCGCCTTCGGCCTCGGTCAGTGCCTTCTTGCACTCCATCATGGGAGCGTCGGTCTTGCCACGAAGTTCAGCCACCATGGATGCGGTGATTGCCGCCATATTGCACTCCTGATTGAATCCTGGATTGAACAAGGGGGCTGCGAACAGCCCCCCGTAACCAAAGCTTCGCGGCGCCCTGCGCCGCGTGCGAACCGCCGGGTCCGCCGGGCTCAGTTCGCCGGCGTCTCGTCGGCCACCTCGACGAACTCGGCGCTTTCCTCGCCGCCCGTCTGCACCACTTCGCTCAGCGCGTCGTTGCGGCCCTCGAGGATCGCGTCGGCGATGCCGCGGCAGTACAGCGCCACCGCCTTGCCCGAATCGTCGTTGCCGGGGATGACGTGGTCGATGCCCAGCGGCGAGTGGTTGGTATCCACCACGCCGACAATGGGAATACCCAGCATATGGGCCTCTTCCACGGCGATCTTGTGGTAACCCACGTCGATCACGAACATCGCGTCCGGCAGCGCGTTCATGTCCTGGATGCCGCCGATGGACTTCTCGAGCTTGGCCAGCTCACGCTGGAACATCAGCTGTTCCTTCTTGGTCATGTGCTCCAGCGCGCCTTCGGCGATCTGGGCCTGCATGTCCTTGAGCTTCTTGATCGAACCCTTGACCGTCTTGAAGTTGGTCAGCATGCCGCCGAGCCAGCGGGCGTTCACGTAGGGCATGCCGCAGCGCTGGGCCTCGGCCTGCACCAGTTCGCCGGCCTGGCGCTTGGTGCCCACGAACAGGATGGTGCCGCGGCGCGCGGCCATCTGGCGCGCGTACTTGCAGGCGTCCTGGAACATCGGCAACGTCTTTTCGAGGTTGACGATGTGGATCTTGTTGCGATGGCCGAAGATGTAGGGAGCCATCTTCGGGTTCCAGAAACGAGTCTGGTGCCCGAAGTGCACACCGGCCTCGAGCATTTCACGCATGGAAACGGACATCATGAGTTCCTAGGTTGGGTCTCGAATCCGGTCCTCAACCCGCGCGGGCCGGGTCTGCTTCGCAAATCTGCTGCGCAAGCCCGCCCGCGGCAGGCACCTGGAAGGACCGGTCCGCGGATTTCGCCGCCCTGCCGCATCGCCCGCGGCCCTTCGGCCCCCGGCGATCCGCGCACAAGCAGCGGTCGGTCGAAAGGCGCGGCACGTCACCTACGCCACCCGACAAAACCTTCGCATTATAGACTGAAATCGATACTGCACCGCAGCATCCGGGCGCAACGAATCCCGGGGGCCACCGTGCCCCGGCGCATCAGGGCGGCGCCAGGCGCTGGCGCACCGCCTCGAACAGGCACACCCCGGCCGCCACCGACACGTTCAGGCTGTCCACGCTGCCGAGCATGGGAATGTGCACCAGCTGGTCGCAGCCCTCGCGCACCAGGCGCCGCAGGCCGCTGCCCTCGGCGCCCAGCACCAGCGCGCTGGGCCCGCGCAGGTCCGCCGCGTAGACGCTGTCGCCGGCCTCGCCGGCGGTGCCCACCACGCGCACCCCGCGTTCGCGCAGGCCCGCCAGCGCGCGCGCCATGTTGGTCACCATCAGGTAGGGCACGGTGTCGGCCGCGCCGCTGGCCACCTTGGCCACCGTGGGAGTCAGCCCGACCGCGCGGTCCTTGGGGGCGAACACCGCGTGCACCCCGGCGGCGTCGGCGCTGCGCAGCATCGCGCCGAGGTTGTGGGGGTCGGTCACGCCGTCCAGGCCGAGCAGCAGCGGCTGCTCGCCGGCGGCGTCCAGCACCGCGTCCAGGGTGGTGGGCTGGGCCAGCGCTTCCACCCGGGCGACCACGCCCTGGTGGCGCCGGTCGGCGACCAGCGCATCCAGGCGGGCGGCATCCACCGGCTGCACTTGCACGCCGGCCTCTTGCGCGCGCTGGGTCAGTTGACGCATGCGTGCGTCGTGCCGTGCCGAATCCACCAGCAATTCGCGCACGCTTTGCGGGGCCACGCGCAAGCGCGCACCCACCGCATGAAAACCGTAGAGAAGTCTGAGGCTCATGAAAGGGTCGATTCGGTAGGTTCAGCCGGCTGCGCCGCGGCCGCGCTGGCGCCGCCGCGGTGCAGCACGCGCCCGGCCTGCAGTTCCAGCACCGCGTCGCAGCGCGCCGCCAGCTGGGCGTCATGGGTCACCAGCACCAGGGTGCTGCCCTGCTGGCGCTGCAGTTCGAACAGCAACTCGATGACGCGCGCTCCGGTGGCGGCGTCGAGATTGCCGGTGGGCTCGTCGGCCAGCAGCAGCCCCGGGCGGGTGACGAAGGCGCGCGCCAGCGCCACGCGCTGCTGCTCGCCGCCGGACAGCACGCCCGGCTTGCGGTGCTCGCGCCCGCCCAGGCCCACGCGCGCCAGCATCTCGCGCGCCTCGCGCAGCGGCGAGCCGGGGCCGCCGGCGATGTCCAGCGCCAGGGACACGTTGTGCAGCGCGTCCAGGTGCGCGATCAGCTGGAAGTTCTGGAACACGAAGCCCAGGCGCGTGGCGCGCAGGCGTGCCCGCGCGTCCTCGTCCAGCGCGAACAGGTCGGTGCCGTCGATCAGCACCCTGCCCGAACTCGGCAGGTCCAGCCCGGCCAGCAGCCCGAGCAAGGTGGACTTGCCCGAGCCCGAGGGCCCGACGATGGCCAGGCTGCCGCCGCGCGGCACCCGCAGGCTGACGTCGTCGAGCACGGCCAGGCGCGCGCCGGCGTCGCCCACCGTCTTGCACAGATGCTCGGCGACAATGGCGTTTTGATCGGAATTCGAGGACATGAGATGCGAGGCAAGTGGACCCTCATTCTAGGAACTGTGCTGCTCGCGCTGGCGGCGTGCTCCCGGGCCTTCGCCGCGGACGCTCCCGCGGCGCGCCCGGTGCTGCTGGTCATCGGCGACAGCCTGTCGGCCGGCTACGGGCTGGAGACGGGCACCGGCTGGGTCGCGCTGCTGCAAAAGCGCCTGCAGGAGCGCCACGCACCGTGGCGCGTGGTCAACGCCAGTATCAGCGGCGAGACCAGCGCCGGCGGCATGAGCAGCCTGCCGGCGCTGCTGCAGCGCGACCAGCCCAAGCTGGTGCTCATCGAACTCGGCGGCAACGACGCGCTGCGCGGGCTGTCGCTGGCGGCCACCGAGTCCAACCTGCGCTCCATGGCCAGCGCCTGCCAGATGTTCGGCGCCAGGGTGCTGCTCATCGGCATGCGCATTCCGCCGAACTACGGGGCGGCCTACACGCGGGGCTTCGAAGCCATCTTCCCGCGCGTGGCGCAGCTGCAGCACACCGCGCTGGTGCCCTTCCTGCTGGCCGGGGTGGTGGATCACCCCGACTGGTTCCAGGCCGACAACATCCACCCCACCGCGGCCGCGCAGCCAACCATGCTGGACACCGTGTGGCCGGTGCTCGAGCCGCTGCTGCAATCGCAAGCGCGCAAGCCGGGAGCGCGCAAGCCGTGAACCCGCAGCCCATCGAGGCCGACCAGGCCCTGCGGGAGCTGCGCGGATTCGACGCCGTGCTGGACGTGCGCAGCCCCGGCGAGTTCGCGCTGGATCACCTGCCGGGCGCCGCCAACTGGTGGGTGCTGGACGACGCCGAACGCGCCCGCGTGGGCACGCTGTACAAACAGCAGGGCTCCTTCGAGGCCAAGCGCGTGGGCGCGGCGCTGGTGGCGCGCAACATCGCGCTGCACATCGAGAACGCTGCCGGCGGCTGGCCGCGGCGCCACCGCGTGCTGGCCTACTGCTGGCGCGGCGGCAACCGCTCCGGCGCGATGGCCCACGTGCTGGCGCAGATCGGCTTTCCGGTGGCCCTGGTGCGCGGCGGCTACAAGGCCCTGCGCTCGGCGCTGGTGGAGCAGCTGGACGCCTTCGCCCGCGCGCAGCGCCTGATCGTGCTGTGCGGACCCACGGGGTGCGGCAAGAGCCGGCTGCTACAGGCCCTGCACGCGCGCGGCGCGCAGGTGCTGGACCTGGAGCGCCTGGCGGCGCACCGCGGCTCGGTGCTGGGCGGCATGGCGGCCGAGCCCCAGCCCACCCAGAAGGCCTTCGAGACCCGCATCTGGGAGACGCTGCGCGCATTCGACCCCGCCCGCCCCACCTTCGTGGAGAGCGAGAGCCGCAAGATCGGACGCCTGCAGGTGCCACCGGCGCTGATCGAGCACATGCGCGCGGCCGAATGCCTGCGCCTGCAAGCCGAGCTGGAGGTGCGCGTGCAGGTGCTGCTGGGCGACTATGCCGACATGATCTCCGACCCCGCCGAACTGCAACGCCGCCTGCAGGCGCTGCGCGAACTGCGCGGCGCGCAGGCCGTGCAGCGCTGGCAGCGCATGAGCGCCGAGGGCGAGTTCGCCGCACTGACCCGCGAGTTGCTGGAGCAGCACTACGACCCCAGCTACGAGGCCTCGATGCGCCGCAACTACCAGGGCTTCGCCGAGGGCCAGGCCTGGGAGGTCGAGTCGGCCGGGGCCTTCGACGCGATGGCCGCGCGCCTGCGCGCGGTCCACGATCCCGCCTGAGCACAAGGCCCCGCGCTCAGGCCGCGAGCCGGGCCTGCGAGGCGATGTGGAACAACTCGCCGGCGGGCAGGCGGCGGTGCCGCGGCTCGCTCATCGCCTGGCGCCACATGCGCGCGCCAGGCTCGCCCTTCCACAGGCCCAGCATGTGCCGCACCACCGCGAAGGGCGCGACGCCCTGCGCGGCCATGCGGTCGCAGTAGGCGCGCATCCGCGATTCCACCTGCGCCGGAGTCGTCCCGGGCGCATCGGCACCGAAGCCCAGGTGCTCGCGGTCCCAGCTGGCCAGCCACCAGGGGCGCTGGTAGGCCTCGCGGCCGACCATCACGCCATCCAGCTGCGCCAGGTGTTCGCGCACGGCGGCGTCGTCCCGCACGCCACCGTTGAGGACGATGCCCAGGCGGGGAAACTCGCGCTTGAGGCGGTAGACGAGTTCGTAGCGCAGCGGCGGCACCTCGCGGTTGTCCTTCGGACTCAGTCCGTCCAGCCAGGCGTTGCGGGCGTGCACGATGAACAGCCGGCAACCGCCCTCGGCCACGGTGCCGACGAAGTCGCGCATGAAGCCGTAGTCCTCGATGCGGTCGATGCCGATGCGATGCTTCACGGTCACCGGCAGCGCGTCGCCCACCGCGTCGCGCATGGCGGCCACGCAGTCACGCACCAGCGCGGGCTCGCCCATCAGGCAGGCGCCGAAGGCACCGCGTTGCACGCGGGGGCTGGGACAGCCGCAATTGAGGTTCACCTCCGCGTAGCCCCAGGCCTGCGCCAGACGCGCGCAGGCGGCCAGATCCGCCGGCTCGCTGCCGCCGAGCTGCAGAGCCAGCGGCTGCTCGGCCGGGTCGAAATCCAGGTGCCGCGCCTGGTCGCCGAACAGCAGCGCGCCGGTGGTGACCATCTCGGTGTACAGGCGCGCGCCCCGGCTCAGCTGCCGGTGGAAATAGCGGCAGTGCCGGTCGGTCCAGTCGAGCATCGGCGCCACGCACAGGCGCCAGTCGCTGCCCGGGAATTCGGATACGGGGGCGGAGTCCACGGGGAGATTGTAGAAGCCGCCGCGGCGGCTCGGAAATAACAAAAGCCCGGTTACTTGCGTAACCGGGCTTGAATTTCCCCGAGGGGAAAAAGGGGAGCCTGACGATGTCCTACTTTCACACGCGAATGCGCACTATCATCGGCGCTGAGGCGTTTCACGGTCCTGTTCGGGATGGGAAGGAGTGGTTCCACCTCGCTATGGTCATCAGGCGTAACTGGTGGGTTGCAGGGTTCGTGGTCTGTGCCACGTGGGGATCCCTACAACCGGGATTCGGGAGCTGACGCTGTGTTGCGATTGTATCGAGCCAGATCAAGGTTATAGGATCAAGCCGCACGGGCAATTAGTACTGGTTAGCTCAACGCATTACTGCGCTTCCACACCCAGCCTATCAACGTTGTAGTCTTCAACGACCCTTCAGGGGGATCGAGTCCCCAGGGAGGCCTTATCTTGAGGCGAGTTTCCCGCTTAGATGCTTTCAGCGGTTATCTCTT
>NZ_KB898508.1 GCF_000377645.1 Thiomonas sp. FB-6
GGCGTGTGCATCGACGGCGCCTTCATCCACGAGCCCACGAATCGCTTCCGGGAGATCATGAGCTCGGGCTTCACCTTCCCCAGCCTGCCCGACGTGCACTTCTCGGTGTTCAGCAACAAGAACGCCAGCACCGAGGGCGACAACGGCAAGGGGCTGCTGCAGCGGGTGGACGAAGCGCGGCGGGAGCAGCTGTTCTATCCCTACAGCTTCCTGCGCCGCGGCAAGCGCACGCTGCACGGGCTGTGGGATGGCGAGGAGGTGCTGGCGCGCCGAGGCGACGGAGCCCTGCAGTTCGACTGGGAACTGGTGGGCCAGCGCGGCAACGTGGCGCGGCCCTCGTGGATGGAGATCGGTCTGCGCACGCGCGTGGCCGACAACAAGGTGGGAGCCGCGCGCACCAGCGCGATCAGCGAGGAGCAGGCGGTGGAACTGTGGGACCGGCTGCTGGAGGGGGTGAAGTTCCGCGTCGCGGTGCCGGGCGCCACGGCGGCTTCCGTGGCGCTGGCCTGAATCGGCCCGCGCCCTCACATTCATTGTTGAACCAGGAGCAGAGCCATGTCCGATATCCGCCAATCTCTTCCGGATCGGCATCTTCCCGGCGAGGAAGGAGCCATGCATCCCCGTCCCACGCACGAGGATCCCCGCTACCGCGGCAGCGGCAAGCTGGAGGGCAAGGTGGCCATCATCACCGGCGCCGACAGCGGCATCGGCAAGGCGGTGGCCATCGCCTTCGCCAAGGAAGGGGCGCGTTGCGTGCTGTCCTACCTCGACGAGCACGAGGACGCGCGCGACGCCGGGGAACAGGTGCGCCGCCACGGCGGCGACTGCCTGCTGGTGCCGGGGGATCTGCGTTCGCGGGCGCATTGCGAGCGAGTGGTCGAGCAGACGCTGGAGCGCTTCGGCGCCATCGACGTGCTGGTGAACCACGCCGGCGAGCAGTACCAGACCGACACCCTGGAGGACGTCGACGACGACGCGCTGCGCCACGTGTTCGAGACCAACGTGTACTCCATGTTCTACCTGACCCGCGCGGCGCTGCGCCACATGAAACCCGGTGCGGCCATCGTCAACACGGTCTCGGTGGTGGCCTACAAGGGGCAGGCGCTGCTGCTGGACTACAGCGCCAGCAAGGGGGCCAACCTGGCCTTCACGCGCGCGCTGGCGGCCTCGCTGGCGGACAAGGGCATCCGGGTCAACGGCGTGGCTCCGGGGCCCGTGTGGACTCCGCTGATTCCCGCCACCCTGCGCGGCGCGAAGCTGGAGAACTTCGGCAAAGACGTGCCCTTGGGCCGCGCCGGTCAGCCCCACGAGCTGGCGCCCGCCTACGTGTACCTGGCCAGCGACGTCGACAGCGCCTGGGTCACCGGGCAGGTGCTGCACGTCAACGGCGGCATCCCCGTCAACGGGTAGGCGCACCGGCGCAGGGGTCGCCGGGCGGGCGCGGCACGCGCACCGCGGCCTCGCCGCCGCGGGGGCTCAGGACGGGAACAGATCGCCGCCGGCGCGCGGCGCCGACAGGCCCAGGTGCGCGTAGGTGGAGGCGCTGGCGATGCGCCCGCGCGGCGTGCGCTGGATGTAGCCGTGCTGGATCAGGAAGGGCTCGATCACGTCCTCGATGGTGTCGCGCTCCTCGCCGATGGCCGCGGCGAGGTTGTCCAGGCCCACCGGGCCGCCGCCGAAGCGGTGCACGATGGCTTCGAGCAGCTTGCGGTCCATGAGGTCGAAGCCCAGCGGGTCGACGTCGAGCATGCGCAGCGCCGCGTCGGCCACCTCGCGCACGATGCTGCCGTCCGCGCGCACCTGCGCGTAGTCGCGCACCCGGCGCAGCAGGCGGTTGGCGATGCGCGGCGTGCCGCGCGAGCGGCGGGCGATCTCGCGCGCGCCCTCGGTGTCGATGCCGGCCTGCAGCAAATGCGCCGAGCGCTCGACGATGGTGGTCAGCTCCTCGGTGGTGTAGAACTCCAGGCGGGAGACGATTCCGAAGCGGTCGCGCAGCGGGTTGGTGAGCATGCCGGCGCGGGTGGTGGCCCCCACCAGCGTGAAGGGCTGCAGGTCGATCTTCACGCTGCGCGCGCCCGGGCCCTCGCCGATCATGATGTCGATCTGGTAGTCCTCCAGCGCCGGGTAGAGGATTTCCTCGACCACCGGCGACAGGCGGTGGATCTCGTCGATGAACAAAACGTCGTTGCGTTCGAGATTGGTCAGCAGCGCGGCCAGGTCGCCGGCGCGTTCGAGCACGGGACCCGAGGTGGAGCGCAGGTTCACCCCCATCTCCCGCGCGATGATGTGCGCCAGCGTGGTCTTGCCCAGGCCCGGGGGGCCGAACAGCAGCACGTGGTCCAGCGCCTCGCCGCGGCGCCGCGCCGCGCCCATGAAGATGTCGAGCTGCTCGCGCACCTTGGCCTGGCCGATGTAGTCGGACAGCAGCTGCGGGCGCAGCGCGCGTTCGGCCGCCTCCTCCTGGGGCGAGGCGGGTGCCGGCGCGACCACGCGCGCGGGCTGGAGCTTGTCGGGCTGGATGCTCATGCGGGACCCCGGTGCGCGGCCTCAGGCCTTCGCCAGGGTCTTCAGCGCCTGGCGGATGCCGTCGTCGACGCCGAGTTCGGGCGGCAGCTTGCCCACCACCGCGGTGGCCTCGCGCTCCGAATAGCCCAGCGCCAGCAGCGCCTGCAGCACGTCGGCGTGCGCGGCCGCGGCGCCCCCGGCCGGGCGGCCCAGGTCGGCGCCGAGCTTGCCGCGCAACTCCAGCAGCAGGCGTTCGGCGGTCTTCTTGCCGATGCCGGGCACGCGGGTCAGGCGCGCGCCGTCCTGCGCGGTCACCGCCTGCGCCAGTTCCTGCACGCTCAGGCCCGACAGCAGCGCCAGCGCGATGCGCGCGCCGACGCCGGAAATGCGGATCAGCGCCCGAAAGGCCTCGCGTTCTGCGGGCGTGGCGAAGCCGAACAACTGGTGCGCGTCCTCGCGCACGATCAGATGGGTGAGCAGTGCCACCTTCTGGCCGGCCGCGGGCAGCCCGTACAGGGTACTCATCGGCACGTCGATCTCGTAGCCCACGCCGCCGCAGTCCACCAGGATCTGGGGCGGGGTCTTGTCCAGCAGGGTACCGTGAATGCGTCCGATCATGAGCGCACTTTAGCAGGCTGCCGGCGGGCCTTTCGGGCCGCGGCGCGGCGCCCGCTAAACTGTCGGCTGTACTGCGCAAGCCTCCCATGAAAGCCCAATCCTCCTACACGCACGAAGAACTCGTGGCCTGCGGCCATGGCCGGCTGTTCGGCCCGGGCAATGCCCAGCTTCCGCTGGGCCAGATGCTGATGATGGACCGCATCACCCACATCGCCGACCACGGCGGCAGCTACGGCAAGGGGGAGATGCGCGCCGAACTCGACATCCGCCCCGATCTGTGGTTCTTCGGCTGCCATTTCGAGAACGACCCCGTGATGCCCGGCTGCCTGGGGCTGGACGCGATGTGGCAACTGGTGGGCTTCTACCTGGGCTGGATGGGCGCGCCGGGGCGCGGGCGCGCGCTGGGCGTGGGCGAGGTCAAGTTCACGGGCCAGGTGCTGCCCACCGCGAAGGTGGTGAGCTACCAGATCGACCTCAAGCGGGTCATCAACCATCGCCTGGTCATGGGCATCGGCGACGGCATCATGCGGGTCGACGGCCGCGAGATCTACACCGCCAAGGACCTGCGCGTGGGCTTGTTCACGTCGACCGACGGGTTCTGAGTCGATTCTTCAAGACGCCAAGGGCCGGGAGACCCCGGCCCTTGGACGTGCTGCCTGCCTCGCCGTGGATTCTCAGGCCACGGCCTTGAGCTTGGCCTGGATGCCCTTGAGCAGCGTGGCGCGCTCGGCGTCGTCGATGCGGGCCAGCAGGCGGTTGGCGGCGGAGACGATGGCGCGGATCGACGCGGTCACGATGTTCGCATCCACGCCCACGCCGAAGGTGGTGGCCGAGGTGCCTTCCAGCGCGGCCTCGACCATGGCCACCGCGCGCGCGTTGGCGCCCAGGCCCAGCGCGCGTTCCTCGTAGCTCTGCACCGCCAGCGGCAGGTGCAGCGCACGCACCGCGGCGTCGATCGGGCCGTTGCCCTCGCCGCGCAGGCTCACCGCGCGCCCGTCGATCTCCATCTCGAGCCGGATGCCCTGCTCGCTGCCGTGCTCGGTCAGGTGGTGCGCGACGTAGCGCAGCGGCTCGGCGGCCTCGGTGTACTCGGCGTTGAACATGGCCCACAGCTGCTGCGCGGTGACCTCGCTGCCGGAGCTGTCGGTGAAGCGCTGCACCACGCCGCTGAACTCCACCTGCATGCGCCGGGGCATCACCAGCCCGTAGGAGGATTCCAGCAGGTAGGCGATGCCGCCCTTGCCGGACTGGCTGTTGACCCGGATGACCGAGTCGTAGGCGCGGCCCAGGTCGGCGGGGTCCACCGGCAGGTAGGGCACCTCCCAGAGGGCGGTGGGCTTTTGCGCGGCCAGGCCCTTCTTGATCGCGTCCTGGTGCGAGCCGGAGAAGGCGGTGAACACGAGGTCGCCCACGTAGGGGTGGCGCGGGTGGATGGGCAGCTGGTTGCAGTCCTCCACGGCGCGCGCGATGGCGTTGATGTTGGAAAAGTCCAGCCCCGGGTCGACCCCCTGGGAATACAGGTTCAGCGCCAGGGTCACGAGGTCGACGTTGCCGGTGCGCTCGCCGTTGCCGAACAGGCAGCCCTCGACCCGGTCGGCACCGGCCATCACCGCCAGTTCGGCGGCCGCCACCGCGCAGCCGCGGTCGTTGTGCGGGTGCACCGACAGGATCACGCTGTCGCGGCGGTCCAGGTGGCGGTGCATCCACTCGATCTGGTCGGCGTAGATGTTGGGTGTGCTCATCTCCACCGTCGCGGGCAGATTGAAGATGATCTTGCGCTCGGGCGTCGGCTGCCATACCTGGGTGACCGCGTTGCACACCTCCACCGCCACCGGCAGCTCGGTGCCGCTGAACACCTCGGGGCTGTACTGGAAGGTCCACTCGGTCTCGGGTTGCTGCGCGGCCAGATCACGGATCAGCGTGGCGGCCTCGACGGCGATGCGCTTGCAGCCGGCCACGTCCACGTTGAACACGATCTTGCGGAAGTTCGGCGCGGTGGCGTTGTACACGTGCATGATCGCGCGCCTGGCGCCGCGCAGCGACTCGAAGCTGCGGCGGATCAGGTCCTCGCGCGCCTGGGTCAGCACCTCGATGGTCACGTCCTCGGGGATGTGGCCGCCCTCGATGAGCTCGCGCACGAAGTCGAAATCGGTCTGCGAGGCGGAGGGAAAGGCCACCTCGATCTGCTGGATGCCGATGGCGCACAGCATCTTGAACATGCGCATCTTGCGCGCGGCGTCCATCGGCTCGAACAGCGCCTGGTTGCCGTCGCGCAAGTCGGTGCTCATCCAGATCGGCGGGCGGGTGATCACCTGGTCGGGCCAGGTACGGTCCTTCAGGCCCACCGGGGGCATCGGGCGGTATTTGGTTTGCGGGTTCTTCAACATGGCGGGTACTCCGGCGATTCGTGGGTTCGGGAGGCCGGCGGCGCGCTCGGCCGAAGCTCGTGGCTCGGGGCGCATGCAGGGCGTCGGCGGATTCGGATGTCGCGCTGGATCGGTGAAGCCGGATCCGGGAAGCGCGTGCTGCCCGGCCGGGCAGCAGGGGGAGCGGGTGTCAGTTGCGCGCGGGGCGCAGTCGCCGCTCGACGTCGACGCGTAGCAGCCGCAGCATCAGGCCGCGTTGCCAGGCCGCGAGCGCGCCGGCCGAGGTGCGGCGGCAGTCGCAGGCAGCGGGCGTCGGGTTCAAGGCCATGGTCTTCGAACATTAGCAAAACCCGGGCCTTCCGTCAAATCGGCCCCGGCCGCAGCGCGGGCGGGTTCAGCCCAGCAGGCGGCCGCGGCGCACGCGCATGCCGCGCAAGGCCTGGGCGTCCAGGTGCGAAGAAGCGCCTCGGGCTTGCGTGCCGGTGGCCACTCCGTCCAAGGCTCCGGCGCGTTGCAGCGCGCCCACGGTGGCGCGGTTCTGCGCGTGGCAGATGGCCAGGCCCAGCGCGTCGGCCGCGTCCGGGCCGGGTTCGCCGGGCAGCGCCAGCAGCCGGGTGACCATTTGCTGCATCTGCTGCTTGCTGGCGCGGCCGTGCCCGACCACGGCCTTCTTGAGCTGCAGCGCGGTGTACTCCACCACCGGCAGGCCGGCGGACGTCAGCGCGGCGATGGCCGCGCCGCGCGCCTGGCCCAGCAGCAGCGTGGACTGGGGATTGACGTTGACGAACACGATTTCCACCACCGCCACGTCGGCGCCGGAGTCGCGCGCCACCGTGGCCACGCCCTCGAACAGCACCCGCAGGCGCTCGGGCAAGGGGCCGCGCGGAATGCGGATGGCGCCGCTGGCCTGGTAGTGCAGGCGCTGGCCCTGCGCCTGCAGCAGGCCGTAGCCGGTGATGTTGAGCCCGGGATCGATGCCGAGGATGCGCATGGCCGCGGGGCCGCGTCGCCGCGCTTCAGTGGCGGAAGTGGCGCATGCCGGTGAGCACCATGGCCAGGCCGTGCTCGTCGGCGGCGGCGATCACCTCGGCGTCGCGCATGGATCCGCCCGGCTGGATCACCGCGCGGGCTCCTGCCTGGGCCAGCACGTCCACGCCGTCGCGGAAGGGAAAGAAGGCGTCCGAGGCGACCACGCTGCCCGCAACTTGCAGGCCGGCGTTGGCGGCCTTGATGGTGGCGATGCGGGTGGAGTCGACCCGACTCATCTGCCCGGCGCCCACGCCGATGGTGCGTGCGCCCGAGGCGAACACGATGGCGTTGGACTTGGTGAACTTGGCCACCTTCCAGGCGAAGTGCAGGTCGGCCATCTCGGCATCGGTGGGCGCGCGCCGGGTCACCACCTTCAGCGCGGACTCGTCCAGCAAGTCCTCGTCGGCGCTTTGCAGCAGCCAGCCGGAATTCACGCGCTTGGCGTCCAGGCGGGGCACGCCGCCGCCGGCAGCGGCCGGCAGCTCGATGGCCAGCACGCGCACATTGGCCTTGGCCGCCAGCACCTGCAGCGCCTGCGCGGTGTAGCCCGGGGCGATCAGCACCTCGACGAACTGCCCGGCCACGGCGCGCGCCGCCGCTTCGTCGACCTCGCGGTTGAAGGCGATGATGCCCCCGAAGGCCGACGTGGGGTCGGTGGCGAAGGCGGCGCGGTATGCGCCCTCCGGATCCGCGCCCAGGGCCGCGCCGCAGGGGTTGGCGTGCTTGACGATGACGCAGGCGCAGGTGTCGAAGGCGCGCACGCATTCCCAGGCGGCGTCGGCGTCGGCGATGTTGTTGTAGGACAGTTCCTTGCCCTGCAGTTGCCGCGCCGTCGGCAGCGAGCCCGCGCTGGGCTGCAGGTCGCGGTAGAAGGCGGCGTGCTGGTGCGGGTTCTCGCCGTAGCGCAGGTCCTGCAGCTTGACCAGGCTGAGGTTGAACTGCGCCGGCCAGGCTTGCGAAGGCTGCTCGCGCTGCTCGAAGCTCAAGGCCGACAGGTGGTTGGAGATCGCCGCGTCGTACTGCGCCACGCGGTTGAAGGCCGCCACCGACAGCGCGAAACGCGTGGCCTGCGACACCTCGCCGCTGGACTCGAACTCCGCCAGCACGGACTCGTACTGCGAGGCGTCGGTGAGCACGCTCACGCCCTGCCAGTTCTTCGCCGCCGAGCGCACCATGGCCGGGCCGCCGATGTCGATGTTCTCGATGGCCTCTTCCAGCGTGCAGCCGGGGCGCGCCACCGTGGCCTCGAAGGGGTAGAGGTTGACCACCAGCCAGTCGATCGGCGGGATGCCGTGCTGCTCGATGGCCCGCATGTGCTCGGGCAGGTCACGGCGCGCCAGCAGCCCGCCGTGCACCTTGGGGTGCAGGGTCTTCACGCGCCCGTCGAGCATTTCGGGGAACCCGGTGTGCGCGGCCACCTCGGTCACCGGCAGCCCGGCGTCGGCGAGCAGCCGCGCGGTGCCGCCGGTGGACAGAAGCTTCACGCCGCGCTGGTGCAGGCGGCGGGCGAGCTCGAGCACGCCGGTCTTGTCGGAAACGGAAAGCAGTGCGTACATGGGCGCGGAGACGATGGGCGGGTTGCGGGGAGCGCGCGCCGGGCCGCGGCGCACGCGGGCGGATTCACTTGATCAGCTTGTGGTCCTTGAGCTTCTTGCGCAAGGTGTTGCGGTTGATGCCCAGCCACTGCGCGGCCACCGACTGGTTGTCGCCGGCGCGGCGCATCACGGTCTGCAGCAGGGGTTTTTCCACGGTCTGCATGACCATGCCGTGGATGCCGTGGGGCTCGGTCCCGTTGAGATCGCTGAAGTACGCCTCCAGGCTGTCGATCACGCATTGTTCGAGTGCGGAACGCGAACTCATCGCAGGATGCTCCTGTTCGCGTTCATGGCGCGGTGTCCTGGGGGCCGGCGTCGGCCACACGGTCGAAGTACTCGGCCACCGCGTCGAGCTGGGCCTGCGGTTCGGTCAAGGTGTTGAAGTGCGCGCGGAACTGCGCGCCGCCCGGCAGCGCTGCCACGGCCCAGCCCACGTGCTTGCGCGCGCTGCCCACGCCGACGTGGCCGTAGTGCGCATGGTGGGCACGCAGGTGTTCCAGCAGCCATTGCCCTTGCCGGGCCGGCGTGGGCGGCGCCGGCTCCACGCCGTCGGCCAGCGCGCGGGCCATGTGCCCGGGCAGCCAGGGGCGGCCGAGCGCGGCGCGGCCGATCATGATCGCGTCGGCGCCGGTGGCCGCCAGCACGGCGCGTGCCTTGGCCACCGTGTCGATGTCCCCGTTGGCGACCACGGGGATGCGCAGCGAGGCCTTGATGGCCGCGATGGTCTCGTATTCGGCGTCGCCGCCGTAGCCCTGCTCGCGGCTGCGCCCGTGCACGGCGACCAGCGCCACGCCCGCCTCCTGCGCCGCGTGGGCCAGCCGCGGGGCGTTGCGCTGTTCGCGGCACCAGCCGGTGCGCATTTTCAGGGTCACGGGCACGCCCAGCGGCTGCATCGCGCGCACCACGGCGTCGACGATGCGGATGGCCAGTTCCTCGTCCTGCATCAGCGCCGAGCCGGCCCAGCGGTTGCAGACCTTCTTGGCCGGGCAGCCCATGTTGATGTCGATGATGCGCGCGCCCGCCTCGACGTTGGCCTGCGCGGCCGCGGCCATCTCGGCCGGATCCACGCCCACCAGTTGCGCGGCCACCGGGCCCGGCTCGCCGTCGTGGCTCATGCGCAGCGCGGTCTTGCGCGAGGCCCGCAGTTCGGCGCGCGAGGCGACCATCTCGCTCACGCAGTGCCCGGCCCCCAGGCGCCGGGCCAGGCGCCGCCAGGGCAGGTCGGTGACTCCCGCCATGGGCGCCGTGAACACCCGGTTGGCCAGTTCGTGCGGGCCGAGGCGCAGCGGCGTTCCAAAAGCGGGCAGGGCGGTGGCGGAGGCGGGCATGGGTCGGTGCAATCCACCCCCGGAGCCGGACGCCAGGGTGGCCGGCTCCGGGGGTCGGGCCGGCGGTGGCAGGGCGCTTGCGTGGGGACGTGCGGGGAAAGCGGGGGAAGGGGCGAATTCTAGTGCTATGCGCAGGCAGGCTTCGCGCTTTCGCGCGCCGCCAGCAGCGCGCGCGCCGCGCGGCTGCCGTTGGGGCGCCCGACGGCACGGCTGATGAACTCGCCGCAATCGACCACCGCCTGCAGGTCGGTGCCGGTGGCGATGCCCATGCCGTGCAGCATGTACAGCAGGTCCTCGGTGGCCAGGTTGCCGGTGGCTCCGCGCGCGTAGGGGCAGCCGCCCAGGCCCGCCACCGAGGCGTGGAAACTGCGCACCCCCAGCTGCAGCGCGGCCAGCACGTTGACCAGCGCCTGCCCGTAGGTGTCGTGGAAATGCCCGGCCAGGCGTTCCATGGGCAGCACCCGCGCGGCCGCCTCGAAGGCCGCCTGCACCGCGCCCGGAGTGCCCACGCCGATGGTGTCGGCCACGTCCACGCTGTCGCAGCCCAGCGCGGCCATGCGGCGCACCACGTCGGCCACGGCGGCCGGCGCGATTGGGCCTTCGTAGGGGCAGCCCAGCGCGCAGGAGATGCTGCCGCGCAGGCGCAGCCCGGCGTCGCGGGCCATGCGCGCCACGGGCTCGAAGCGCTCGATGGACTCGGCGATGGAGCAGTTGATGTTGCGCCGCGCGAAGGACTCGCTGGCGGCCGAGAACACCACCACCTCCTGCACGCCGGCGGCCAGCGCTGCTTCCATGCCGCGCTGATTGGGCACCAGCGCGGAGTAGCGCACGCGCGCATCGCGCCGGATGCCCGCCATGACCTCGGCGCCGTCGGCCATCTGCGGCACCCAGCGCGGGGACACGAAGGCCGCCGCCTCGATGGCGCGCAGCCCGGCCGCCGCGAGGCGGTCGACCAGTTCGATCTTCACCGCGGCGGGGACGGGGGTGGACTCGTTCTGCAATCCGTCGCGAGGGCCGACCTCGACGATTTCGACGCTGGCGGGCAAGGGCGTGGCCATGGCGATGTACTCCGGCAATGGGGGCTGGCTTTCAGTAGCCCAGGCGCGCATCGACGATGCCGCCCGGGTGGTCTCCGCGCTCCAGCGCGGCGATCTTGCGCATGATCTGCGCGGCCGACGGGCCGACCAGTGTGTGGGCGGCCACGTGCGGGGTGATGCGTACCCGCGGCTGCGACCACAGCGGGTGCCCGGCAGGCAGGGGTTCGTGCTCGAACACGTCCAGCGTGGCACCGCCCAGGTGCTGCTGCTCGAGCAGGTCGAGCAGATCCTGTTCGTGCAGCAGGGCTCCACGTCCGGCGTTGACCACGTGCGCGCCGCGCGGCAGATGACTCAAGGCGCCGTAGTCGAGCAGGCCGCGGGTTTCGGGGGTCAGGGGCAGCAGCACCACCAGCACGCGGCAGTGCCCGAGGAACTCGTACAGGCGGTCGATGCCGTAGATCGGGCCGTCGAAGTCGGTGCCGGCGCGCGGCGTGCCGCTGCGCGTGCAGGCCAGGACCGGGAAGTCCAGGGCCTGCACCCGCCGCGCCGCGGCCAGGCCCATGTGCCCGAGCCCGAGGAAGCCGACTCCGAAGCCGGTGCGCGGCGCCAGCACCAGCGGTTCCCAGGTAGCGTGGGCCTGCAGCGCGGCGTAGTCGTCCATGCGCCGGTGCGCGTGCAGCACGGCCTCGGCCACGTAGTCGGCCATCTGCCGGCCCATGCCGGCATCTTCCAGCCGGATCAGCGGCACCTGCGGGGCGTGCGCGCGCATCAGCGGCAGCACCGCATCGACGCCGGCGCCGAGGTTGAACACCGCGCGCAGGCGCTGCTGGCCGGCCAGCCATTCGGCCGGCGGCCTCCACACCAGCGCGAAGTCGGCCTGCTCGTCGGGTTCGGCGGCAGCGTCCACCACCTCGACGGCCAGGCGTAGTTCCCCGGCATGCTGCGCCAGCGCGTCGCGCCAGCGGCGGAACGGTTCGTCGGGATCCCAGACCGCGAGTTTCATGGTGCGCGCGGGCTCGGGGCCGTGCTCAGGCCTGCGCCTGGACGGCGCTGGCGCGCAGGCCCAGGCGCTCGAACAGGCGCCGGTCCGCGTCGACCTCGGCGTTGCCGGTGACCAGCAGGCTCTCGCCGTAGAAGATGGAATTCGCCCCGGCCAGGAAGCACAGCGCCTGGATGCCGTCGCCGAGATCCTTGCGCCCGGCCGACAGCCGGACCCAGGCCCGCGGCATGCAGATGCGCGCCGCGGCGACGCTGCGCACGAACTCGAAGGGGTCGAGCTCGGGGGCGTGTTCCAGCGGCGTGCCCGCCACGCGCACCAGGGAGTTGATGGGCACCGATTCGGGGTAGGGCTCCAGCGCGGCCAGCTGCGCCAGCAGCGCGGCCCGGTCGGCGCGGCTCTCGCCCATGCCGACGATGCCGCCGCAGCACACGCGCATGCCGGCCCCGCGTACCGCCTGCAGCGTGTCCAGGCGGTCCTGGTAGGTGCGGGTGCTGATGATGCTGCCGTAGAACTGCGGGGAGGTGTCGAGGTTGTGGTTGTAGTAGTCCAGCCCGGCCTCGGCCAGGCGCTGCGCCTGCCGCGGCTGCAGCATGCCCAGGGTCATGCAGGTCTGCAGGCCCAGCTGCTTGACGCCTTCGATGATGGGCACGAGCTTGTCCAGGTCGCGTTCCTTGGGCTCGCGCCAGGCCGCGCCCATGCAGAAGCGGCTGGCGCCGGCGTCGCGCGCGGCGCGCGCATGCTCGAGCACGCGCTCGGCGTCCATCAGCTTGTCGGCATCCACCCCGGCCTGGTAGTGCGCCGACTGCGGGCAGTAGCCGCAGTCCTCCGGGCAGCCGCCGGTCTTGATCGACAGCAGCGAGGACAACTGCACTTCGGTGGGGTCGAAATGCTCCCGGTGCACCTGCTGCGCCTGCCACAGCAGTTCCGGCAGCGGCAGTGCCAGCAGTTGCTCGATGCGCTGCGCGCTCCACGCTGCGGGCGCGGCGGGGCCGCGAGGGTCCTGCGCCTCGTGGGCGCGGCGCGGCGACGGAGGCTGGATGGTGGATACTTGCATCGGAAATCCTTGGTGGTTCAGGCCGTGTTCTGTTCCTGCAGGCCGAGTTCGTCCTTCATCGCGTCGCGGATCTTGAACTTCTGCACCTTGCCGGTGATGGTCAGCGGGAAACTCTGCACGAAACGGATGTAGCGCGGGATCTTGTAGTGCGCGATCTGCCCCTGACAGAAAGCGCGGATGTCCTGCTCGGTCGGCGAGGTGCCGGGCCGGGGGATGATCCAGGCGCACAGCTCCTCGCCGTATTTTGCGTCCGGAACGCCCACCACCTGCACATCCTGCACCATCGGGTGACGGTAGAGGAATTCCTCGATCTCGCGCGGATAGACATTCTCGCCGCCGCGGATCACCATGTCCTTGATACGGCCGACGATGTTCACGTAGCCCTCGGCGTCCATGGTGGCCAGGTCGCCGGTGTGCATCCAGCCCTCGGCGTCGATGGCCTCGCGGGTGCGTGGCTCGTCGCCCCAGTAGCCGTGCATCACCGAGTAGCCGCGGGTGCACAGTTCGCCGGCCACGCCGGGCTCCACGGTGCGGCCGTCGGCGGGGTCGACGATCTTCACCTCCAGATGCGGCTGCACCTGGCCCACCGTGCTCACGCGCCGGTCCAGCGGGGTGTCGGTGGAGCTCTGGCAACTCACCGGCGAGGTCTCGGTCATGCCATAGGCGATGGTGATCTGCGACAGGTGCATGTCGTTGACCACGCGCTTCATCACCTCCACCGGGCAGGGGCTGCCGGCCATGATGCCGGTGCGCAGCGTGCTGGTGTCGAACTCGCGAAAGCGCGGGTGGTCGAGCATGGCGATGAACATGGTCGGCACGCCGTGCAGGCCGGTGCAGCGCTCGGCCTGCACGGCCTGCAGCGTGAGCAGCGGGTCGAAGGCCGAGTTGGGGTAGACGATGGCCGCGCCGTGGGTGATGCAGGCCAGGTTGCCCAGCACCATGCCGAAGCAGTGGTACAGCGGAACCGGGATGCACAGCCGGTCCTCCTGGCCGAGCTTCATCGCCTCGCCGATGAAGTAGCCGTTGTTCAGGATGTTGCTGTGGGTCAGCGTCGCACCCTTCGGGAAGCCGGTGGTGCCGCTGGTGAACTGGATGTTGATGGGGTCGTGGCAATCCAGCGTGGCGGCCACGGCCGCCACCTGCGGGTCGCCGGCCTCGCCGCGCTGCAACCATTCGCCGAAACGCAGCATGCCGGGCTCGGGCGCCTCACCCAGCTGCACCAGCAGGCGCAGTTGCGGCAGGCGCGCGGCGTGCAGCTCGCCGGGGGCGCAGTGCGCCAGTTCCGGGGCCAGCTCGCGCATCATCGCCAGGTAGTCGCTGGTGCGGAACTCGGGCATCAGCACCAGGGCCTTGCAGCCCACCTTGTTGAGCGCGTATTCGACCTCGGACACGCGGTAGGCGGGGTTGATGTTGACCAGCACCACGCCGACCTTGGCGGTAGCCAGCTGCATCAGCACCCACTCGACGCAGTTGTGCGCCCAGATGCCCACGCGGTCGCCGCGGGCCAGCCCGCTGCGCAGCATGGCGCTGGCCAGCATGTCGACCTCGCGCGCGAGTTCCGCCCAGCTCAGGCGCCGCTGCTGGTGACAGGACACCAGCGCCTCGCGCGCGCCCTGGCGCGCGGCCATGGCGTCGAAGAAGGCTCCCAGGGTCTGCGTGATCAGCGGCTGGTCGCGGCTGCCGCAGGCGTAGCTGGTGCTCAGGCTCATCGTCGTCTCCTCGTGCGCTCTCGGGCGCATGGTTCTCATCGGGACCGGCAGCGCCGGGACATCAGAATCGGGCCTGCAGCCAGCGCTCCAGCTGGGGCAGGCGGTCGACGCCCCAGAAGGGCTCGTCGTCGACCAGGAAAAAGGGCGCGCCGCACACGCCGACGCGCAGCGCTCGCTCCACGTTGGCGCGCAGCAGATTCTTCACCTCGGCCTCGGCGCACCAGGCGTCGATCTGCGCCGCCTCCAGGCGCAGGCTCGCGCCCAGCGCGTGCAGCGTGGGCATCGCGGAGATGTCCTGGCCCTGCACGAAATAGGCGCCGAACACCTGGTGGATCCATTCCACGGCCAGCGGCGAGCGCGCGCGCTGCAGCGCCACCAGCACGCGCGCCGCCTGCTGCGTGGCGACGGGAAAGGGCTGGGGCTGGTGGTAGGGCACGCCGAAGTAGCGCGCCGAGCGCTGCAGGTCGCGCAGCGAGTACTCGGCCTTCAGCGGCTGCTGCACCAGCGGGCGCGATCCGGTGGCCGCGAACACCGGGCCGAGCAGGATCGGCACCCACTCGATGCTGCGGTCATGGCGCGCCGCGATCGCCTCGACCTGGGTGCTGGCCAGGTACGAGTACGGCGACGAGAAATCGAAGAACAGCGTGATCGGCGAGACGGGCATGACGGGGCTCCGGGTGGGGGCTCGACAACGGGGCTCAGTCGATCTCGACGGCCATCGCGGTGGCCTCGCCGCCGCCGATGCACAGCGCCGCCACGCCGCGCGACAGCCCGCGCTTGCGCAGCGCGCCCAGCAGCGTGACCACGATGCGCGCGCCGCTGGCGCCGATCGGGTGGCCCAGCGCCACGGCGCCGCCGTGCACGTTGACCACGTCGTGCGACAGGCCGAACTCGTGCATGGCCGCCATGGTCACGGTGGCGAAGGCCTCGTTGACCTCCCACAGCTGCACGTCGTCCTTGCTCCAGCCGGCGCGCTTGAGCGCCTTGTCGATGGCTCCGGCCGGCGCGGTGGTGAACCATTCCGGGGCCTGCGCATGCACGGCGTGCGAGCGGATGCGCGCCAGCACCTTGCATCCCAGGCGCTGCGCGGTGGATTCGCGCATCAGCACCAGCGCCGCCGCGCCGTCGGAAATGCTCGACGAGGTGGCCGCGGTGATGGCACCGTCCTTGCGGAAGGCGGGCTTGAGGGTGGGGATCTTGTCCGGGCGGGCCTTGAAGGGTTGCTCGTCGCGGGCGATGCGCTGCTCGCCGCCGCGCCCCTGGATCACCACGGGGGCGATCTCCCAGTCGAAGCTGCCGTCCTCGTTGGCGCGCTTGCTGCGCGCGGTGGACTCGATGGCGTAGGCGTCCATGGCCTCGCGCGTGAAGCCGTAGCGGGCCACGCAGCTCTCGGCGAACACCCCCATGGCCTTGCCGCGGTCGTAGGCGTCCTCCAGACCGTCCACGGCCATGTGGTCGTAGAACTCGGTCATGCCGTACTTCACGCCCTTGCGCACGAAAGCCAGGTGGGGCGCGTTGGTCATGCTCTCCATGCCGCCGGCCACCAGCACCTCGGCGCTGCCCGCGGCCAGCATGTCGTGGCCGAACATCATCGCGCGCATGCCCGAGCCGCACATCTTGGACAGGGTCACGGCGCCGGCCGACTGCGGCAGCCCGGCCTTGAGCGCGGCCTGGCGCGCGGGGGCCTGGCCCTGGCCGGCCATCAGGCAGTTGCCCATCAGCACTTCGTCGACGGCCTCCGGAGCCAGCCCGGCGCGCTGCACCGCGGCCGCGATCGCGGTGGCGCCCAGTTCCCAGGCAGGAACCGAGGCGAAGTCGCCCAGCAGGCCGCCGATGGGGGTACGCGCGGCGGAAACGATGACTACGGGATCGGAACTCATGACATCTCCATCAGGGGGGGCTGTGCGCCGGCCGCGGCCGGCGCGGAATCCGCCCGCGCGAAGCGCCGGGCGGTGTCGTAGGGGAATACGTCGATCACATGGCCTTCGCGGATGCGCTGCTGCTGCGCCTGCCAGAAGGCCGGATCGAGCAGGTCGGCGTGGTGGCGCAGGAACACCTCGCGCACCCGGGCGTCGCCGAGCAGGAAGGTGCCGAAGGTCTCCGGGAACACGTCGTGCGGGCCCACCGAGTACCAGGGCTCGGCGGCCATCTCGTCCTCCTCGTGGCGCGGCTGCGGCACGCGCCGGAAATGACAGTCGGTGATGTACTCGATCTCATCGTAGTCGTAGAACACCACCTTGCCGTGGCGGGTCACGCCGAAGTTCTTCCACAGCATGTCACCGGGGAAGATGTTCGCCGCCACAAGGTCCTTGATGGCGTTTCCGTAGTCGGTCACCGCGGCCTCGATCTGTTCGGGCGTGGCCTCGCGCAGGTAGATGTTCAACGGGATCATGCGCCGCTCGATGTAGCAGTGGCGGATGACCAGCAGATCCCCGTCCTCCTCCAGCTGCGAGCCGCAGCTGCGCTTGAGCTCCTCGATCAGCGCGGGGTCGAAGCGCTCGCGCGGGAAGGCCACGTTCGAGTATTCGAGGGTGTCGGCCATGCGTCCGACGCGGTCGTGGCGCTTGACCAGCAGGTACTTGCCCTTGATCTGCTCGCGCGTGGTGTCCTTGGGCGGCGGGTAGAAGTCGCGGATGACCTTGAACACGAAGGGAAAGGACGGCAGCGTGAACACCAGCATCACCATGCCGCGGATGCCGGGCGCCGTCGTGAAGTTGTCGCTGGAGTGGCGCAGGTGGTAGAGGAAGTCGCGATAGAACAGGGTCTTGCCCTGCTTGGCCAGGCCCAGCGCGCTGTACAGCTCGGAACGCGGCTTGCGCGGCATCAGCGCGCGCAGGAACTGCACGTAGGCCGAGGGCACCGCCATGTCCACCATGAAATAGGCGCGCGCGAAGGAGAACAGCAGCAGCAGGTCGTCCTCGTCGAGCAGCACGGTGTCGATCACCAGGCGCCCGTCGGGGCCGTGCAGGATGGGCAGCGCCAGAGGCGCTTCCCAGTAGCCGTTGATCACCCGTCCGACCAGGTAGGCGCCCTTGTTGCGGTAGAACAGCGAGGACAGCACCTGGATCTGGAAATTGCTGCGCAGGCGCGCCCCGTCCAGCAGGCGCTCCAGTTCGCGCACCACCTTGCGCACGTCGCCTTCCAGGTCCGCGAAGGGGCGCTGCAGCTGGTGGTTGTGCACGATGCGCACCAGGGTCTCGAGCAGGTTGTCGCGCGTGGGGTAGTAGGCGCGGAAGGTGGGTTGCGCGGCCGGCTCGTCGTTCTCGATGTACTCGGTCGACAGCGCGGGCCGCACGAACAGGATGTCGTTGTGGAAATGCCGCCGGTGCAGCACCTTGGTGGTCACCGAGTTGAAAAAGGTCTCCGCCAGCTCCGGCTGCAGGTGGTTGGTGAGCAGCCCGATGTAGTGCAGCTTGGCCTGGTGCCACACCGCGGTGTCCAGGCGCGACAGGTCGAACTCGGCCTGCAGCGTCTCGATGGCCTCGTCCACCCGGGTGTCGTAGAAGGCGATGCGCTCGCTTTGCGCGCGCTGCTGTCCGGCCCAGTCGGCGGCCTCGAAGCGCGTCTTCGCCTCGCGGCTCACCTGGCGGAACAGCCGGTAGTGCTTGTTGAAGCCGTCGAGCATGGCCCGCGCGATGGCGAAGGCCACCTGCGAGTCCAGCCGGGTCGGGAATTGGTTCATGCGCAAGCCGTGGGTCCAAGACACAATGTAACGTCGCGCAAGCGGTCGGGACAAGTCGGGCCGCCCCCGTCATTGTGCCAAGTCATGCTAGGCTTTTTTGCCTGCCCTCCAGGGCAGCGCGGGCCCGCGGGCCCGGCCGACAACGACAGGAGATCCATCCATGCCCGGACTACGCCCCGACGTCGATCCCGACGGCCTGCTCGAGTACTCGGTGGTCTACACCGACCGTGCTCTGAACCACATGTCCCTGCGCTTCCGCGAGGCCATGCGCGACATCTCCACCATGCTGTGCCAGGCCTACGGTGCCGAGGCGGCCGTGGTGGTGCCGGGCAGCGGGAGTTTCGCGATGGAGGCGGTGGCGCGACAGTTCGTCTCGAGCGCGGCGGGCACCGCGGTGCTGGTGGTGCGCAACGGCTGGTTCAGCTACCGCTGGTCGCAGATTCTCGAGGCCGCGCGCCCGCAGGCCAGCGTGGCCGTGCTCAAGGCGCGGGCCGCGTCGGCCGCGCCGCAGGCCCCCTTCGCGCCGGTGCCGGCGCAGGAGGTGGCGCAGGCCATCCGCAGCCAGCGGCCCTCGGTGGTGTTCGCGCCGCATGTCGAGACCTCCGCCGGCCTGATGCTGCCCGACGACTACGTGCGCCAGCTGGCCGACGCCGCGCACGAGGTGGGGGCGCTGTTCGTGCTCGATTGCATCGCCTCGGGGGCGATGTGGGTGGACATGCGTGCCTGCGGCGTGGACGTGCTGGTCAGCGCCCCGCAGAAGGGCTGGAGCGGCACGCCCTGCGCCGGTTTCGCCATGCTTTCGGCGCGCGCGCTGGAGCGCCTGGAATCGACCCGTAGCGACAGCTTCGCCTGCGACCTGGCTGCCTGGCTGAAGATCATGCGGGCCTACGAAGGCGGCGGCCATGCCTACCACGCGACCATGCCTACCGATTCGCTGGTGCGCGTGCGCGATGTGATGCGCGAAGGCTTCGCCATCGGCCTGCCGCGCCTGATGCAGGCGCAGGCCGAACTCGGCGCGCGCGTGCGCGACAGCCTGCGCAGGCGCGGCGTGGCCAGCGTGGCCGCGGCCGGCTTCGAGGCTCCCGGCGTGGTGGTGTCCTACACCCGCGACCCGGCCATCCAGAGTGCGCAGGCCTTCGCCGCCGCCGGCGTGCAGATCGCCGCCGGCGTGCCGCTGGCCTGCGACGAGCCCAAGGATTTCATGAGCTTCCGCCTGGGTCTGTTCGGCCTGGACAAGCTGTTGGACGTCGCCGGCGCCGTGCAGCGCCTGGAGGCCGCCTTCGACGCGGTGGGCATGCGCCTGGCGGCCTGAGGCCGCAGCGCGGCAGGACTCGTTACCGGCCGTCGCCAGCCCGCCGTTGCGACAAGGCACAATGCTGGCGCACATGCGCGCCGCCTCCCCACCGCCCCCGCCCGTACCCTCCCCGCCGGCCCGGCCGCCCCGGCGCGCGGCGCCCTTGCCGCCGTGGATGCCGCTGGCGCTGGCCCTGGCGGCGCTGGCCCTGCTGGGCTGGCTGGTCTACCTTCCGGGGCTGCACGGCGGCTTCGTGTTCGACGACTTCAGCAACATCGTCGACCAGCCGGCGCTGGACCCGCGGGCACTGAACGGGCATTTCTGGCAGGCGGTCTGGGCCGGCCGTGCCGGGCCCTTCAGCCGCGCGCTGTCCATGCTCAGTTTCGCCTGGCAGGTCCGGGTCTGGGGCATGCAGCCCCTGCCCATGAAGGTGTTCAACGTGCTGTTGCACCTGCTCAACGCCGGCCTGATCGCCTGGCTGAGCCTGCGGGTGCTGCAGTGGCTCGACGCACGCGAGCGCGAGCAGCTCGGGCCCGGCGCGCCGGGCTGGGTGCTGTCGCCGCGCGCGCTCGCCATGCTGGTGGCAGGCGCCTGGCTGCTGGCCCCCATCCAGCTCACCGCGGTGCTGTACGTGGTGCAGCGCGAGGAATCGCTGGCGGCCTGTTTCGTGCTGCTCGGCCTGCTCGGCTACTGGCACGGGCGCATGCTGTTGCGCGACGCCGTGCAGGCTGGCGCCGCGCAGCGGCGCGCCTGGAGCTGGATCTGGGGCAGCCTGCTGGGCTGCACCGTGCTGGCCGCGCTGGCCAAGGAAACCGGAGTCATGCTGCCGGCTTATGCCGCGGTGCTGGAATGGGCGGTGCTGCGCGGGGATTGCGGCGGCGCCCCCGCGAGCCGGGAGCAGCGCGACGCGCGCTGTTCCCTGCTCGGCGTGTACGCGCTGCTGCTGGTGCTTCCCGGCCTGCTGGGCCTGGCCTGGCTGCTGCCGGGGGCGCTGTCCGGCGCGGCCTACGCCCAACGGGACTTCACCCTCGGGCAGCGCCTGCTGACCGAGGGGCGGGTGCTGGTGGACTACCTGCACTGGATCCTGCTTCCCAACCCCGGCACCCTGAGTCTGTACCACGACGACCTCAGGGTCTCCACCTCCTGGCTGCATCCGTGGACCACCGCGCCGAGCTGGCTGCTGCTGGCGGCGCTGCTGGGGGCCGCGCT
Source organism: Thiomonas sp. FB-6 (assembly GCF_000377645.1). GTDB lineage: Bacteria > Pseudomonadota > Gammaproteobacteria > Burkholderiales > Burkholderiaceae_C > Thiomonas_A. The sequence continues at coordinate 20,427 of NZ_KB898508.1, forward strand.
GTGGCTGCGCCGCCGGCGCCCGGTGGTCTCGCTGGGCATCCTGTGGTTCTTCGCCGGGCATTGCCTGGTGTCGACCTTCGTGCCTCTGGACCTGGTCTACGAGCACCGCAACTACCTGCCCTGCTGGGGCGTATTCCTGGCTGCCTTCGGCTGGCTCGGCAGCTGGCGCCCCCGCGAGGCGCGCAGCTGGCCTTTCGTGGCCGGCGTCGCCTGCACGGGACTGCTGGCGCTGTATGCGGGTTTCACGGCGATCCGCGCCCAGGTCTGGGGCAACCCCCTGCGCCTGGCCTATTTCGAGGCGACCGCGCACCCGCGCTCGCCGCGCGCGGTGTACGACCTGGGGCGCGTGCTGTACCTGATCGCGCCCAGTGTCGACAGCCCGCAGTTCCGGCAGGCGCGGCGGACCATGGTGCAAGCCTCCGAGATCGCGGGAGCGGACCTGCAGCCCATGCAAGCACTGGTGTTCATGCAGGCCAAGCAGGGCCTGCCGGTGCCCCGGGCCTGGTGGGAGCAACTGCGCCGGCGGGTCTCGCAACAGAGGCTGGGCGTGGAGAACGTGGGGGCGCTGTACAGCCTGGTGCAGTGCGCGGCGGACAAGGTCTGCCGCTACGTGCCGGAGGACCTTCGGCAACTCGGCGACTTGCTGGACGCCGGGGTGCGCGCGCATCCGCGGGACGCCCAGATGATCACGCTGCGCGCCAATTTCGAGGCCAACGTCAGCCACCGTTTCCCGCAGGCCTATGCGGACATGCTGCGCGCGGTCGCGCTGGATCCGGGGAGCTTCGACTACTGGAAAAACCTGGTGCAACTGCAGATCGCGGGGCGCCAGCTCTCCCAGGCCTCGGTGGGCCTGGAGCGCCTGCGCGAACTCGACCCCTTCGGCCTGCATCGGGCGCAACGCCTGGCCCTGCGCCGCCAGTGGCTGGCTGCCCGCGGCGACGAGGCCTCCGGGCAACCCGCGCAGTCCGGGGAGGCGCGATGAATCGCCCGGCCCGGCCAGCGCGTGCCTACCTGCCCGGGCTGGCCCTGCTCGGCCTGCTGCTGCTGGGCTGGCTGGTCTACTGGCCCGGCCGCCACGGTTCCTTTCTGTTCGACGACTACTCCAACCTGGCGTCGCTGGGCGACTACGGGCCGATCCACCAGTGGTGGAAGGCCGTGGCCTTCATCACCTCTGGCTTCGCGGGCCCCACCGGGCGCCCGCTGGCGCTGGCCAGCTTCCTGCTCGACGCGCGCAACTGGCCGGCGTCGCCGCTGCCCTTCAAGCTCACCAACGTCGCCGTGCACCTATTGTGCGGCGCGGTGCTGGCCGGCCTGCTGCGTGCCCTCAGCCGCGTGCTGGGGGCCGCGCCGCGCCGGGCGGCCTGGGTGGGCGTGCTCGGCGCGGGGCTGTGGCTGCTCGACCCCTTCTGGGTCAGCACCACGCTGTACGTGGTGCAGCGCATGGCCATGCTCGCCGCGCTGTTCGGCCTCGCCGGGCTGTGGGGCTATGTACGCGGGCGCGAACTGCTGGCCCAGGGCCGGACGTGGACGGGCTATGGGCTCATCAGCGTGTCCTTGGGCCTGGGCACGCTGCTGGCCACGCTGAGCAAGGAGAACGGTGCGCTGGTGCCGCTGCTGGCCTGGGTGCTCGAGGCCTGCGTGCTACGCCGCCGGCTCGCCGCGCCGCCGGGCTGGGGATTCAGGGCCTGGAAACTGCTGTTCCTTGGCCTGCCCGCGGCCGTGGTGCTCGGCTACCTGCTGCGCTGGGCGCCGGGGCTGTGGAGCGGCTACACCGGCGGGCGCGGCTTCAGCTCCTGGCAGCGCCTGCTCAGCGAGACCCGCATCCTGTGGAGCTACCTGGGCGACATCTGGCTGGCCCGCGCGCACGACGGCGGCCTGTTCCACGACGACGTGGTCGTGTCCACCGGCTGGCTGCATCCGTGGACCACGCTGCCCTCGGCGGCGGGCCTGCTGCTGCTCGGCCTGCTGGCCTGGCGCGCGCGCCGGGCCCAGGGGCCGGGCTGGGTGGCGGCCGGCGCCGCCGTTGTGTTCTTTCTCACCGGGCATGTGTTGGAGTCGACCTGGCTGCAACTCGAGCTGGTGTTCGAGCACCGCAATTACCTGCCGGCGGCTCTGATGTTCTGGCCCCTGGCCTGGCTGGCCGTTCCCGAGGTCGGCCCCGGACCGCGCCCGCCGCTGTGCCGTCCTTCGCGCCGGTGGGCGGCGGCCGCCGCGCTGGCGCTGCTGGCCCTGTTCGCGCTGCAGACGGCACGCCGCGCCGCGGAGTGGGGGGCGCCCTTCCGCCAGGCGCTGGTGTGGGCGGGGGAGCACCCCGATTCCCCGCGTGCGCAGGCTTACCTGGCCAATTTCTGGCGCGAGGCCGGCAACGACACGCAGGCGCGCGCGTTGCTCGATGCGGCGCTGCGCCTGCACCCCCATGATCTGGTGCTGCTGATCAACCGCGCCGGCGTGGCCTGCGACCAGGGCCAAGCCCCGGCCGGCCTGCGCGGGGACCTGCTGGCCGCGGCCGCCCATGCCCAGCTGGGCAACAACGTCGTGCAATACCAGGTCGGACGCCTGATCTCGGGCCTGTCCGAATGCACGGTGTTCGGGCCCGACTTCCGCGCCGAGCTGCTGGCGGCGGCGCTGCGCAGCCCGCAGGCGGGCCTGCCGCAAGTGCGCCGCGAGCTCCTGCGGACCCAGGCCCGCCTGGCGCTGGCGCGGGGCGACGCGTCCGCGGCCTACGCGCTGGACCTGCAGGCCCTGCGCATTCCCGGCCTGCCTCCAGGAGCGCGCCTGGTGGCCGCGGCCGAGCTGGGTTCCGCCGGCCACCCCTCCATGGCCTTGCGCCTGCTCGACGCGGTGCCCTCGCCGCTGGCCCATGTCGCTGGCTGGACCATGGGGGCCCTGCACGCTCGCTGGCTGCGCCACGCCGGTTTCTACCAGGACAGCGAGTGGCATATGCGCCGCGTTTTGCAGCGCCAGGCCGCCGCGCAGGCCGCCTCCGCCGGCCCGCCCGGCGCGGGGCGTCGTACGCTTGCACCCGGGGCGCCGCCGCCACGGACGGCCGCCGGGGGGAGACACGACGATGAATGACCAGGCCGACTTGCAGGCAGCCGTCCAGGGTGCGCGAAGCACCACGCGCAGGCTTTCGGTGATCCTTCCGGCGCGCAACGAGCAGGGGGCGGTCGGCGACACCGTGCGCCGCATCCTGGCCTTGCTGCCGCAGGCCCAGGTCATCGTGGTCGACGACGGCTCGACGGACGCCACCGCGCAACTCGCCGAACAGGCCGGTGCCCAGGTGGTGCGCCGCCCCTACGGCATGGGCAACGGCGCGGCGGTGAAGACCGGGGCCCGCGCCGCCAGCGGCGATGTGCTGGTGTTCATGGATGCCGACGGCCAGCACGACCCGGCCGACATCCCACGCCTGCTGCAGCGCCTGAACGAAGGCTACGACATGGTGGTGGGCGCGCGCGATGGCGGCTCCCAGGCCAGCGTCGGGCGCGGGCTGGCCAACGGCCTGTACAACCGCCTGGCAAGCTGGATGACCGGGCACGCGGTGCTCGACCTGACCAGCGGTTTTCGCGCGGCGCGCGCGGAGCGCTTCCGGGAATTCCTGCACCTGCTGCCCAATGGCTTCTCGTACCCGACCACGAGCACCATGGCGTTTTTCCGCAGCGCCTACGCGGTGTCCTACGTGCCCATCCACGCGGCGCGGCGCATCGGCACCAGCCACATCCGCCCGCTGCGCGACGGCGTGCGTTTCCTGCTGATCATCTTCAAGATCGCCACGCTGTACTCGCCGCTCAAGTTGTTCGCGCCGGTGGCGCTGGGCTTCGCGTTGCTGGGCCTGGGCAACTACGCCTACACCTTCACGACCGCGCACCGCTTCACCAACATGAGCGCCTTGTTGTTGTCCGCCGGGGTCATCGTGTTCCTGATCGGCCTGATCTCGGAACAGATCACCCAGCTGATCTATCGGCGCGATGTCTGAACTGCCGGCGCCGGCCCGACCGCTGCTGCTGGTGCTGGCATCCACCTATCCACGCTGGGCGGACGATCCGGAACCGGGTTTCGTGCACGAGCTTTGCCGCAGGCTCGCGGCCGGCTTCGAAGTCGTCGTGGTCTGTCCGCATGCGCCGGGCGCCAAGCGGCGTGAACGCCTGGACGGCGTCGAGGTCGTGCGCTACCGCTATGCGCCGCAGGCCCTGGAGACCCTGGTGCACGGCGGGGGCATGGTCAGCCATCTGCGCCGCTCGCCCTGGAAATGGCTGCTCCTCCCGGGCTTCGTCCTCGGACAGTGGTGGGCCGCGGCGCGCATCGCGCGGCACCGCCGTCCGGCGCTGGTGCACGCGCACTGGCTGCTACCCCAGGGCCTGGTGGCCTGGGCGCTGCGCGCGGCGGGCTTGGCTCCGCGATATGTACTGACCTCGCACGGCGCGGATCTCTACGGCCTGCGCGGGGCACCGGCACTGGCCCTCAAGCGCCGGGTCGCGCGCGCCTGTACCGCCATGAGCGTGGTCAGTTCGGCCATGCGCGGGGAGGCTGCCTCGGCGGGGCTGCGGCCGCCGCGCCTCGAAGTCATCCCTATGGGGGCCGACCTGCAGGAACGCTTCACGCCGCATCCCGAGGTGCAACGCGAGCCGGGGCTGATCCTGTTCGTCGGCCGCCTGGTCGAGAAGAAAGGCTTGCGTCACCTGATCGAGGCCATGCCCGCGGTGCTGCGCGGCCACGCGCAGGCCCGGCTGCTCATCGTCGGCTACGGGCCGCTGGAGGCCTCGTTGCGTGCGCAGTCCGCCTCACTGGGCCTGCACGACCGCGTCGAATTCGCCGGAGCCATGACCCAGCGCGAACTTCCGGCCTTGCTGCGACGCGCCTGCCTGCTGGTGGCGCCGTCGGTGCGCGCCGCCTCGGGCGACCAGGAAGGTCTGCCGGTAGTGTTGATGGAGGCGCTGGGCTGCGCCTGCCCCGTCGTGGCCAGCCGTTCGCCGGGAGTCGCCGATCTGTTCGGCGAGGAGGCGGGCTCGTGCCTTGTGCCGCCCGGCGACGTGCAGGCGCTGGGCGCCGCGGTGGTGCGCCTGCTGGAGCAGCCCGCGCAGGCCCGAGAGCTCGCGCTGCGGCTGCGCGAGCGCGCGCTGCGCGTGGTCGACTGGCAGCCGGTCGGCGAGGCCTACACGAAGCTGCTGCGCGAGGCCTGCGACGCCTGAGGCCGCAGGCCGCCCGAGACAGGCGAGCAAGGCGCGCCTCCCTTCAGGCGACCCGTCAGCAGGCGGCGCCTGTCGCCACCGCCGCGCCGGCACTCGACCGCAGTTCGATGTCGAAGCCGGCGATGAGGGCCTGCCAGTCCTGCGGCACCACCGGGGGCGCGCCCGGGTCGCGCAAGGCCGCCGCCAGGGTGCGCGCCAGCGAGGCGGGATCGTCCGGCACGTACAGGTGGTCGGCAGAGTTCGCCAGCAGACCCCGCATGGCACCCACGTCGGCGGCCACGAAGGGCAGCCCGCAGGCCGCCATCTCGTAGGCCTTCTGCGGAAAGCAGTAGCGGCCGAAGGGTGTGTCCCGCAGGTAGATCACCCCCAGATCCAGGGCTGTGAACAGCTGCGCGACGCGCGCGTGTTCCAGCCTGCCAAGGTAGTGCACCCGCGGCCCTGCCGGAAGCCTCGCTTGAGCGTCGGTTGGGCCCGCCAGCACCAGGTGCACCCGGGGATCCTGCGCGGCCAGGGCTTCGAAACCCCGATACAGCGTATCGATGCCCTTGTCGGCATACAACCCGCCAGCGGTTCCCACCAGCAGGGCGTCGCGCGGCAGACCCAGGGCCTCGCGCGCGGCCGCGCGGTCGCCCGGGCGGAAGCGCTGCAGGTCCACGGTGCTTGGCAGGGTGATCACACGGCCTCGTGCGCCATAGGCCTCGCGCACGTGGTCCGCCAGGGCCTGCGACGTGCAACTGACCAGGTCGGCATCCCGCACCGCGCGGCGCAGCGCGAGCCGCGCGCCGGGAATGCGCGCCATGCCGAAACTCTCGAAGTTGTCGTACAGGTCGGCCGCGAAGGGCAGCGCGAGGCGCTTCGCGCAATGGGCGCCCAGCGCCACGTGGAGAATGTCGGAGGCGCCGATCACGTACTGGGCCTCGAAGGATCGCAACTGACCCATCACCCAGGCCGGATGCCCGAGCAGCCGCGGCAGGACGGCCCGTCCCAGCGAACGCGACATCCAGCGCAAGGAGCCCGCCGGCGTGGCGTCGGTCCAGTCTCCGTCGGCGTCGCCGTGGTAGCTCAGGCACAGCCCGAGCACCTCGTGGCCGCGCGCCGCGAGCTGGAAGGGCATCTCGTACAGGCGCGCATAGCGGTCAAGGATCACGTCCTTGTCCATGTAGCGGCGCTTGCACAGGAAGGCGATGCGCATGGCGGCGGGGCGCGGGTCAGGACTTCAGGCGTTCGGCCGCGGCCAGCGCGGCGCCCACCACCTGGTCCATGTTGTAGTAGCGGTACTGCGCCAGGCGCCCGACGAAGCTGACGGCGCTCTCGCGCTCGCCCATTTCCTCGTAGCGCTTGTACAGCGCCTCGTTGTCGGCGCGGGGAATGGGGTAATAGGGATCGCCCTCGGCCTGCGGATACTCGCGCACGATCGAGGTGCCACGGTGCTTCTGGCCGGTCAGGTGCTTGAACTCGGTGATGCGCGTGAAACCGTGGTCGTTGGGGTAGTTCCAGGTGCCGGTCTCCTGGAAGCGTTCGGTATCCGCCAGGTGCTCGTGCTCGAAACGCAGCGAACGGTAGGGAAGGCGCCCGTGGCAGTACTCGAACCAGGCGTCGATGGGCCCGGTGAATACCGTGTGCGCGAAGCCCCGGTCGGCGCCGCGCCGGCGCATGTCCAGGAAATCCACGCCCAGTTCCACGCGGATGTTCGGATGGTCGAGCATGTTGGCGAACATGCTCGCATAGCCGTCGCGCGGCATGGCCTGGTGGGTGTCGGTGAAGTAGCGGTCGTCGTCGTTGCAGCGCACCGGGATGCGCGCGGCCACCCCGGCCTTGAGTTCGGAGGGATCCAGTCCCCACTGCTTGCGCGTGTAGTGCAGGAAGAATTTCTCGTACAGGTCGCGCCCGACGCTGTTCAGCACCACGTCCTCGCTGCTGCGTACCGGCTCGCGCGCCTCGCGTACGCGCTCGAAGTAGGCGGCGGCGCCGGCCTCGTCCAGATCGAGCCCGTAGAGCATGTTCAGCGTGCGCCGGTTGATCGGAAAGGGGTAGGCCACGCCCCCGACCACGCTGCGCACGCGGTGTTCGTAGGGCAGCCACGCCGTGAAGCGTGACAGCCAGTCGAACACCCGCTGGCTGTTGGTGTGGAAGATGTGCGGCCCGTAGGGATGGATCAGCACGCCGTGCGCGTCCACCTCGTCATGGGCGTTGCCGCCGATGTGCGGTCGGCGATCGACCACCAGCACCCTGCGGCCGGCGTCGGCCAACTCGCGGGCGACCACGCTGCCGGCGAAGCCGGCGCCGACGATGAGAACTTCAAGCGAGTTCATGCAGATTCAGCTTTCCAGATCCCAGAGGGTGTGGCGCTTGCCGGAAATGCCACGCAGGCCATCCCACAGCCCCGCCGCAGCGGCCTTGAACTGTGCCTTCTTCCGAGGCTCATGCAGGGCGACCAGCAGCATACGCGCGAGCGTTCCAGGCAGGGCCTGCGTCCAGAGCTTCCTGCCGTGATGCCTGCGCGCGACGAGCAGTCTGTTGCGCGTGTCGTAATAGCGGCGCCATGGAGGGAGAGACAGAACAGGAATGCTTCTTCCCAGCACCCGATAGGATCGTGAGCTAGCCACCGGGTGGGAGATGCTGCTGGCGCGCAGCAGCACGATCGTCGCACCGGCTGCGCGCGCGCGCAGGCTGTACTCGATGTCATCGGCCGAGATGTACAACTGCCCATCGGGTACGCCGATACGCTCGATCAGCTCGCGGTGGATCAGGAATCCGAGGAAGGGATGGCTTTGCACGACACACCGCGGCGGTAGTTCATCGATGCGCTTTGCTACGCTGCCGAACTTCCCCTCGCTGGTGTTCCAAGTGACCGGCCAGGCCAGAACGCCATTGCGTTGAGGTACAGACGCGTAGACATGCCCGGGTAATGGTGAGTCGGCGAACAGGCATTCCAGTGCATCGGGTGACGGTTCGGCGTCGTCATCCATGAGCCAGACCCAATCGGCGCCGCCTCGCAGGGCCTCGCGCATTCCATGCTCGAAGCCACCCGCACCCCCGAGGTTGTCGGGCAGACGGGAATAGCGCAACCAGCCAGAAGCGATGTCGTCCACGCGCTCGCAGATCGCGGTGGCGGTGGAGTCCGTCGATGCATTGTCGACCAGAACTAGTTGGTCAATGGCCAGGCTTTGCCGTGCCAAAGCGTCCAGGCAGCGGGTGAGCAGAGTGCATCGATTGTAAGTGACAACTACCGCCGAGATTTTCACGGGAATGGATCGATCCGAGTATGGTCCAGGCGCGGGATCTTATTCCAGCGGATATTTCTCGTTATAACCGAGACGCCCATTCAGTCCATCGTTGACGGCTTCGCGGATTACCCTGGACCGTGCATTTCGGCGAAGAGCGATCCCTAGTGCAAATATTCCGAGTCTGAATGCCGCGACACGAACACCAAGGTACGATATGTCCCGACGAGCTGGGTATGCGGAAAAATAGATGGCATTGCGAATTTCATAGTAGATTCTGTAATCGCCCGGGCCGGCGTCGCGCAGCAGCAATGAGTGAAATCGGCTGATATGCGGTTTTCTAAATGGATGCGAAATTTCCAGTTCGCCAAGGGGGGCGCCTCGATCGATGACGATGGAGCCGCCGCGCGCCGTAAGCCGATACGTCCACTCGACGTCATCCCAGTAAAGCGAAAAGCGTTCGTCGGGCAGGCCGATCCATTCGACCGCGCTGCGATGAATGAACACCCCCCCGTAGGGGGCAAACGCGACCCTGGAAGTTTCACTTGGCGCTGTGGGCCCTTGCGCTTTAAACATTTCGCTCGTCAACGATGGGCGCGTATGCGCGACGAGGCCTCTGAGTAATCTCATGATGCTGAAACGAAGTATCGGCGGAGCGACGGCACGCGCAAGCCCCTGCCCCTCTACGAGGATCATCCTCTCCATGGCGCTCTTCCGATACGCGCAGACCGCGCATCGAGCGAATCCCGATCGTGCCGCCGAGTGATCCAGCGACCTCTGGAGCCGTTCGACCGTCTGCGGGGTGAGAGCCAGATCGTCGTCGAGTATGAGTAGACGTTCCGCTCCGAGTTCCAGAGCGCGCGCGATTCCAGCTTTGAAGCCTGGCGCCGATCCGGCATTTTTTCCCAGACGGACTACATCGACCCGTTCCGCGAAATCCTCGGCGAGATCGCGCCGGACAGGCCATCGGGAGCCGTTGTCCACAACGACGGCTCGGTCGATGCCGGAGCCGAGAGCGGCTTGCAGGGTTGCGTACAGCAACGATTTCCGAGCGCCGTAGGTGACGATCACTCCACAGAGCATCAGGCGGTCCCGCTGTAGCGCTTGGCCGGGCCCGATGATGGACCGGGCGCGGCCATCCAAGGCTTGGGTCCCGTTGGCACCCATAACATGGGCCTCCACCGGGTGGCGGACGGGGGCCCGTTCGGGACTTCGACACCGGCCGCAGGCGTCAGGGTAGTCGGTGTTTTCAAGGGTCGAACGAATCCGGGGGCGCCCGCGCGCATGACGTGCCTAGTCAGGCTGTTGAAGTGCCGGAGGGGGCCGCGCGCAGGCACCGCGGGATGAGCTGCAAGGCGCCCAAGCCAAGGCCAGGCTGGACGCCTCGCCTGCTTGGGCAACGCCGCAGATCGCCCGCAGCGCATGCGCCCGAAGGGTTGGTGCAGAACCGGGCGCTGGCCGCACCCCGGATCTTGCGCGGGCGTCCAGCCCGCGCTGCGATCCGGCGCACGCCCATCA
>NZ_KB898509.1 GCF_000377645.1 Thiomonas sp. FB-6
GGGGGAGGCGGGGAAGGGCTTCGCGGGCATGGGGGAAGGCAGGGCGGTCAATTGGCGGAGGCCGGCGCGGTGCCGCGTGGCTCGCCCAGCAGGCGCAGCGTGTCGCGCACCAGCCTGGCGCGTGCCGCGGCGTCGGCGGCCTGGCGCTCGATGCGCAGGCGGTCGTTGCCGGCCAGGCGCACGTGGCGGTGGTTCTGCACCAGCCAGATGATGCGCGCGGCGTCCACCGGCGGGTCGGGGCGGAACTGCAGCAGCGTGTGCTGCTCGGCGGCGTCCACGCGCAGCACGCCCCAGGCCTGTGCCAGCAGGCGCAGCCGGTGGGTCTCGATCAGGTTCAGCGCCGCCTTGGGCATGCGTCCGAAGCGGTCGACGATTTCCTCGGCCACCTCCTGCAGCGCCTGCTCGGAGGCCGCGCTGGCCATGCGCTTGTACAGGTTCAGGCGCGCGTTGACGTCGGGGCAGTAGTCCTGCGGCAGCAGCGCAGGCTCGTGCAGGTTGATCTCGGTGGTGGCGGCCAGGGGCTGCATCAGGTCGGGTTCCTGCCCGGCCTTCAGCGCCTTGACCGCCGCGCCCAGCATGTCCAGGTACATCTGGTAGCCCACTTCCTGCACGTTGCCCGACTGCGCCTCGCCCAGCGCCTCGCCGGCGCCGCGGATCTCCAGGTCGTGCATGGCCAGGTAGAAGCCGGCGCCGAGCTCCTCCATCTGCGTGATCGCCTCCAGGCGCAGCTGCGCGGTCTTGCTCAGCGACTGCACCTCGGGCACCAGAAGATAGGCGTAGGCCTGGTGGTGCGAACGCCCGACGCGCCCGCGCAGTTGGTGCAACTGCGCCAGCCCGAACTTGTCGGAGCGGCTGATGACGATGGTGTTCGCGGTGGGCACGTCGATGCCGGTCTCGATGATGGTCGAGCACAGCAGCAGGTTGAAGCGCTGCGCGTGGAAGTCGCGCATCACGCGCTCGAGCTCGCGCTCGTGCATCTGCCCGTGCGCGATCTCGATGCGCGCCTCGGGGATCAGCTCCTGCAGCATCTCCCGGCGCCGCGCGATGGTGTCCACCTCGTTGTGCAGGAAGTACACCTGGCCGCCGCGCTTGATCTCGCGCAGCACCGCCTCGCGGATCACCGCCTTGCTCTCGTTGCGCACGAAAGTCTTGATGGCCAGGCGCTTCTGCGGCGCGGTGGCGATCACCGACAGGTCGCGCAGGCCCTCCATGGCCATGCCCATGGTGCGGGGGATGGGGGTGGCGGTGAGGGTCAGCATGTCCACCTCGGCGCGCAGGGCCTTCAGCGCTTCCTTGTGGCGCACGCCGAAGCGGTGCTCCTCGTCGACGATCACCAGGCCCAGGCGCTCGAAGCGCACGTCGGCCGACAGCAGCTTGTGGGTGCCGATGACGATGTCCACCGTGCCGTCGGCCAGGCCCTGCAGCGCCGTGCGCACTTCCTTCGGGCTGCGAAAGCGCGAGAGTTCGGCGATGCGCACGGGCCAATCCGCGAAGCGGTTGCGGAAGGTCTCCACGTGCTGCTCGGCCAGCAGCGTCGTGGGCGCCAGCACCGCCACCTGGCGCCCGCCCATGACCGCGACGAAGGCCGCGCGCAGCGCCACCTCGGTCTTGCCGAAACCCACGTCGCCGCAGACCAGGCGGTCCATCGGCTTGCCCGACACCATGTCCTGCACCACCGCGTGGATGGCCGCGGCCTGGTCGGCGGTCTCGTCGAAGCCGAAGCCCGCCGCGAAGGCTTCGTAGTCCTGCGCCGGGAAGCGGAAGGCGTGGCCGGGGCGGCTGGCGCGCCGCGCGTACAGGTTGAGCAGCTCGGCCGCGGTGTCGCGGATCTGCTCGGCGGCCTTGCGCCGCGCCTTGTCCCACTGGCCCGAGCCCAGCGTGTGCAGCGGCGCGTGCTCGGGATCCACGCCGCTGTAGCGGGCGATCAGGTGCAGCTGCGCCACCGGCACGTACAGCGAGGCCTCCTTGGCGTACACGATGTGCAGCAGTTCGGTGGGGCCGTCGCCCAGGTCCATGGACACCAGCCCCTGGTAGCGTCCGATGCCGTGCTGCTGGTGCACCACCGGGTCGCCGGGCTTGAGCTCGGAGAGGTCGCGGATCAGGTTCTCGACGTCGCTGGCGCGCTCCTGCTTGCGCCGGCGGCGCTGCGCCGCGCCCAGCGCCAGCAACTCGGTCTCGGTGAGCACCGCCAGCTGCCGCTCGGGCAGCTGGAAGCCCGCCGCCAGCGGGGCCACGGCCAGTGCGAAGCCGGGTTCTCCCTGCAGCGCCTGCGCCCAGTCGTCGACGCCGCGCGGCTCCAGCCTGGCTTCGCGCAGCATCTCCAGCAGTGATTCGCGGCGCCCCGGGGAGTCGGCACACAGCAGCACGCGCATCGGAGGGCGCGCGCGCGCGCCGGCATCCAGCCATTCCTGCAGGCGCCGCAGCGGCTGCTCGGCGCGGCGCTCGATGGCCAGATCCGGCAGCGCGGCGCCCAGGTGCACGGCCATCGCGGGCGCCTCCTCGGCGCCGGGCTGCGCCGCGGGTGGACCCTCGTCGCCCTCGGTCCGCGCGCCGCCGCCGCGCAGCGCGAGCTGCTGCAGCGGCTGGATGCCCACGAAGAAGTCCTCCTCGCGCAGGTACAGCTCGGCCGGCGCCAGCGCCGGGCGCTCGGGGTCGGCGCGCAGCAGGCGCCAGCGCTCGGAGGTGTCGCTCCAGAAACGGCGCATGGCGCCGGCCACGTCGCCCAGCAGCACCACGCCGGCCTGCGCGCCGCAGTAGTCGAGCAGCGTGGCCGTGTGTTCGAAGAACAGCGGCAGGTAGTACTCGATGCCCGGCCCGGCCACGCCGCCCGCGATGTCGCGGTACAGCGGGCTGCGGCTGGGGTCGCCCTCGATGCGCTCGCGCCATTGCGCGCGGAAGCGCTGGCGCGCCGGCTCGTCCAGCGGGAACTCGCGCCCGGGCAGCAGGCGTACCGTGTCCACCGGATACAGGCTGCGCTGGCTGTCGGGATCGAAGGTGTGGATGGAATCGATGGTGTCGCCGAACAGGTCCACGCGCAGCGGCAGGGTGCCGCCCATCGGGTGCAGGTCCAGCAGGCCTCCGCGCACCGCGTATTCGCCGGGCGCCACCACCTGCGTGACGTGGGCGTAACCGGCCAGCACCAGCTGGGCGCGCAGGCTCGCCTCGTCCAGCAGCTGGCCCTTGTCGAAGCGGAAGGTGGTGGCGGCCAGGAAGGATGCCGGCGCCAGGCGCTGCAGCGCCGTGCTGGCGGCCACCAGCACCATGTCGAGCTCGCGCTGGTGCAGCGCCCACAGGGTGGCCAGGCGCTCCGACACCAGGTCCTGGTGCGGGGAGAAGGCGTCGTAGGGCAGGGTCTCCCAGTCGGGTAGCACCCCGCAGCGCAGCGAGGGCGCGAACCAGCGGATCTCCTCCAGCAGGCGCTGGGCATCGGCGGGTTCGGCGGTGACCACCAGCCAGGGGCCGCCGGGCGCGCGCGAGCGCGCCAGCTCGGCCAGCAGCAAGGCGTCGGCGCTGCCGGGCGGGCGCGGCAACGCCAGCCGGCGCGCCTGGCGCAGGGCCGGCAGCGCCGGCTCGATGAGGCAGGGGATTTCGGGCGGACTTGCGGACATCCCCGGAATTCTCGCAGCAGCGGGGCCATCGCGTCCGGTCGCGCACCAGGCTGGCAGGCATCGGGCCGGCGCCAGGCCCGCGCCGGGGCTTGCCGCGGCGGGGCTCCCGTATGCTTGAGCCTGTCCGCTCCCCGTCCTCCATCGCCCCGTCCACGCATCCGCATGTACGCCCTTGTCCCCGCCGCCGGTTCGGGCTCCCGCCTGGGCTCGGAGCTGCCCAAGCAGTACCTGGAGCTGGCCGGGCAGCCGATGATCGCGCACACGGTGGGGGCGCTGCTGGGCTGTGCCCGGCTGCGCGGCGTCACGGTCGTGGTGGCGCCCGGCGACACCCGCGCCGCGGCCTGCCTGGCGCCGCAGCCGCGCCTGCAGCTGGCCGACTGCGGCGGCGCCACGCGCGCCGCCAGCGTGCGCGGCGGGCTGCGCTGGCTGCTCGAGCACGGCGCCGACGCCCGGGACTGGGTGCTGGTGCACGACGCCGCGCGCTGCTGCATCACCGCGCAGGCGGTGGATCGCCTGGTCGATGCCTGCCGCGACGACGCGGTCGGCGGCCTGCTGGCCCTGCCGCTGGCCGACACCCTCAAGCGCCAGCAGGACGGAGCCGCTCCGGTGCGCGTGCAGGCCACCGTGCCGCGCGGCGGCCTGTGGCAGGCGCAGACTCCGCAGATGTTCCGCATCGGCCAGCTCGCCGATGCGCTGGACGCCGGCGCGGGCGCCGAGGTCACCGACGAGGCCTCGGCCATCGAGGCGCAGGGCCTGCGGCCCCTGCTGGTGCCCGGCGAGGCCTCGAATTTCAAGGTCACGCTGCCGGGCGACCTGGAACTGGCCGAGGCGGTGCTGCTGGCGCGCTCCGGCACCCGGGCGCCGCGGCGGCTTCGCCATGGCTGAGATCGACTGGGAATACCGCATCGGCCTGGGCGAGGACATCCACGCCCTGGTGCCGGGCCGGCGCCTCGTGCTCGGCGGCGTGGACATCGCGCATCACCAGGGCCTGCTGGGGCATTCGGACGCCGACGCGCTGTTGCACGCCATCACCGACGCCTTGCTGGGCGCAGCCGGGCTGGGCGACATCGGAAGCTGGTTCCCCGACGACGATGCCCGATTCAAAGGCGCCGATTCCCGGGAGTTGCTGCGCCAGGCGGCGCAGGGCGTGCGCGCGCTGGGCTGGCAGCTGGTCAACGTGGACTGCACGGTGCGCGCGCAGTCACCGCGCCTGGCCCCGCACCGCCAGGCCATGCAGCAGGCCATCGCGCAGGCACTGGACATCGCGCCGGATCGCGTGAACGTGAAGGGCAAGACCGCCGAGCGCCTGGGCTTCGTGGGGCGCCACGAGGGCATCGCCACCAGCGCCGCCTGCCTGCTGCGCCGCAAGGCCTGAATCCCTGGCGCCACCGGGTTCTTGCCCGGCTCCTGACAATGCTGGCATGCGCGGAGCCCGGCGGCGTGCGAGCAGCCCCAACCATCGCTTGCGGACAACCCTGGCATTTTCGCTGGGCCTGCACCTGCTGCTGGGGGCCGTGCTCCTCGAACGCGCAAGCCAGATCCGGCCCGACGGCGGGGCGCGGCAGGCTCCGGAGCCGGTGCTGCGCCTGCGGCTGCTCGCGCCGCCTTCCCCGTCGAGGCAGCCGGAGCAGGGCGCACGCGGTCCGGCTTCCGCCCGCGCACCGGCGCCGGCTCCCGCGCAGGAGCCGGCGCAGCCCGGCAGGGGGCGCGGGCCGGCCGGCGCGATGCCCCGCGCACCGGCGCCCGCCGTGAACAAGCCCGCGGCGTCGGAACACGCCGCGAAGCAGCCCGCCGGGCCGGCGGCTGCGGGGGGAAGCGCGGGGGCGGAGCAGGCGGCTTCGCGGCCCGTGGCCCCGGCCCCGGCCCCGGCCCCGGCCCCGGCCCCGGCCCCGGCCCCGGCCCCGGCCCCGGCCCCGCGCGCGGGGATCGACACGCGGGCCGCCGTCGAAGCCGCCGTCGCCGATCCGCGCTGGCAATTGCGCCAGCGCGATTTCCCCCGCCCCCCGATGCGATGAGCCGGGCCGTCGCCGGAAGTGCCCGCCCGCCGTGCTACGGGCCCTCGGCGCCGATGCGCGCCGGCGGCCTGCTGGCCATCCCCGGCCTGGTCTACGACATGGTCGAGGGCAACTGCAGCCGCTGAGCCGCCGCCGGGTCGACACGAAAAACCTTGTTCATGATGCGGCGCCGCATTACACTTCCCCAGGTTCCCAAGTTCGTGCTGATCACGGACCGAGCAAACGCCGGCAGATCACCAGAGTGCCGGCGCTTCCCGCGCATAGACCCGATTCCGGTGCAGGAAACAGGGGGGCGCGGACCGGCAGGCATGCCATCGGTGCCGGCGAACCTGGGGAACGAGTCTCGAAAGCAGGTCACGAGCCTGTCTGGAGAGGCGCCTACGGTTTTTCGTCAGAGAAATTCAACGAGGCTTTTCATGGAAACAGCAATTGCCACCGCGCGCGGCGCGGCCCAGCCGTCCACCACGGCCGAGAACTCCCCCTCCCACGCATCCAGCCGAGCCGGCGCCGAATTCACGGGCTCCGAGATCCTGGTGCGCTGTCTGCAGCGCGAGGGCGTCAAGCACATCTGGGGCTATCCCGGTGGCGCGGTGCTCTACATCTACGACGCGCTGTACAAGCAGAAGGACATCCAGCACGTGCTCGTGCGCCACGAGCAGGGCGCCGTGCATGCGGCCGACGGCTACGCCCGCGCCACCGGTGACGTGGGCGTGTGCATCGTCACCTCGGGCCCCGGCGCGACCAATGCCATCACCGGCATCGCCACCGCCTACATGGACTCGATTCCGATGGTGGTGATCACCGGCCAGGTGCCCACCCACGCGATCGGCCTGGACGCCTTCCAGGAATGCGACACCGTGGGCATCACGCGCCCGATCGTCAAGCACAATTTCCTGGTCAAGGACGTGCGCGACCTGGCGCTGACCATCAAGAAGGCCTTCCACATCGCGCGCACCGGACGCCCGGGCCCGGTGGTCGTGGACATCCCCAAGGACGTGTCCATCGCCTCGACCGGCTTCCACTACCCCGACGAAATCAGCCTGCGCTCCTACAACCCGGTGCGCAAGGGCCACGGCGGGCAGATCCGCAAGGCCGTGCAGCTGCTGCTGCAGGCCAAGCGCCCCTACCTGTACAGCGGCGGCGGGGTGGTGCTGGCCGGCGCCCACGACAAGCTGCGCCGCCTGGCCGATCTGCTGCAGATTCCCTGCACCAACACCCTGATGGGACTGGGGGCCATTGCGGGCAGCGATCCCAAGTTCCTGGGCATGCTGGGCATGCACGGCACCTACGAGGCCAACATGGCCATGCAGCACAGCGACGTGGTGCTGGCGGTGGGTGCGCGCTTCGACGACCGCGTGATCGGCAACCCGAAGGATTTCGCGCAGATCGAGCGCAAGATCGTGCACATCGACATCGATCCCTCGAGCATTTCCAAGCGGGTCAAGGTCGACGTGCCCATCGTGGGCGACGTCGGCGAGGTGTTGTCGGACCTGATCGAGCAGATCGAGCAGCAGATGGCCGAGGGGCGCAAGCCCGACGCCGCGGCCATGACGGCGTGGTGGAAGCAGATCAACGAGTGGCGCAAGCGCGAGTGCCTGAGCTACGACAAGTCGGACGAGGTGATCAAGCCCCAGTTCGTGATCCAGACCCTGCACGAACTGACCCGCGAGCGCGAGACCTACGTCTGCTCCGACGTCGGCCAGCACCAGATGTGGGCCGCGCAGTACTACCCCTTCGAGCACCCGCGGCGCTGGATCAACTCCGGCGGCCTGGGCACGATGGGCGTGGGCCTGCCCTACGCCATGGGCATCAAGCTGGCGCGCCCCGACGCCGAATGCGTGGTGATCACCGGTGACGGCTCGATCCAGATGAACATCCAGGAACTGGCCACCTGCCTGCAGTACGGCACGGCGGTCAAGGTGCTGCTGCTCAACAACGGCTACCTGGGCATGGTGCGCCAGTGGCAGGAAATCGAGTACGCCGGGCGCTACTCGCATTCCTACATGGATTCGCTGCCCGATTTCGTCAAGCTCGCCGAGGCCTACGGGCACGTGGGCATGCGCGTGGACAAGCCCTCGCAGGTGCGCGAGGCGCTCGCCAAGGCGCTGGCCCTGAAGGACCGCACGGTGTTCATCGACTTCGTCGTCGATCCGACCACCAACGTGTGGCCCATGGTGCAGGCCGGCAAGGGCATCACCCACATGCTGCTGGGGTCCGAGGACCTGTGAATTTCGTGGCCGCCGCGTGACGCGGCGGCGTTCATGCGCTGGCCCCGGAGCCAGGCGCCGCTTACCGGCGGCGGGCGAAGCCCGGGGAGGAGACTGAGTCCGTGAAACACATCATCGCCGTGCTGCTCGAGAACGAGCCGGGAGCGCTGTCGCGCGTGGTCGACCTGTTCGCCGCGCGGGGCTACAACATCGAATCCCTGTCGGTGGCCCCGACCGAGGACGCCTCGCTGTCGCGCATGACCATCGTCACGCGCGGATCCAGCGACGTGATCGAGCAGATCACCAAGCACCTGAACCGCCTGATCGACGTGGTCAAGGTGGTCGACCTCACCGAGGCCAACTACATCGAGCGCGAGCTCATGATCATCAAGCTGCGCGCCGTCGGCAAGGAGCGCGAGGAAATGAAGCGCATGGCCGACATTTTCCGCGGGCGCGTGATCGACGTCACCGACAAGAGCTACACCATCGAGCTCACCGGCGACGAGGCCAAGCTCGACGCCTTCCTGCAGGCGGTCGAGCGCACGGCCATCCTGGAGACCGTGCGCACCGGCGCCAGCGGCATCAGCCGCGGCGAGCGGGTGCTGCGGGTCTGAGACCCACCGAACGAGGGCGGCCCCGCCCCCCATTCCCACGATTTCCCTGGAAGGCCACGGGCCGTCCCTGCTTTTCGGGAACTCACGACGGGCGAAAGGCTCGTGGGAATGTTCCGATCCACTTTCGCCCGGAGGAGCAAGCATGAAGGTTTACTACGACAAGGACTGTGATCTCTCGCTGATCAAGGGCAAGAAGGTCACCATCATCGGCTATGGCTCGCAGGGCCACGCGCATGCGCTGAACCTGAGCGAGAGCGGCGTGAAGGTCACCGTGGGCCTGCGCAAGGGTGGGGCTTCGTGGGACAAGGCCAAGAAGGCCGGCCTGACGGTCAAGGAAGTCGACGACGCCGTCAAGGGCGCCGACGTGGTGATGATCCTGCTGCCCGACGAGAACATCGCCCAGGTGTACCGCGACCACGTCGAGCCCAACGCCAAGAAGGGCGCGGCGCTGGCCTTCGCGCACGGCTTCAACGTCCACTACGGCCAGGTCGTGCCGCGCGAGGACCTCGACGTGATCATGATCGCGCCGAAGGCTCCGGGCCACACCGTGCGCAGCACCTACACCCAGGGCGGCGGCGTGCCCCACCTGGTGGCGGTGGCGCAGGACAAGTCGAAGAAGGCGCGCGATCTGGCGCTGTCCTACGCGATGGCCAATGGCGGCGGCCGTGCGGGCATCATCGAGACCAATTTCCGCGAGGAAACCGAGACCGACCTGTTCGGCGAGCAGGCCGTGCTGTGCGGCGGCACCGTGGAGCTGATCAAGGCGGGCTTCGACACCCTGGTGGAAGCCGGCTACGCGCCCGAGATGGCCTATTTCGAGTGCCTGCACGAGCTCAAGCTGATCGTCGACCTGATCTACGAAGGCGGCATCGGCAACATGAACTACTCGATCTCGAACAACGCCGAGTACGGCGAGTACGTGACCGGCCCGCGCATGGTCACCGACGCGACCCGCGAGGCGATGCGCCAGTGCCTGAAGGACATCCAGACCGGCGAGTACGCCAAGAGCTTCATCCTGGAGAACCGCGCCGGTGCCCCCACGCTGACCTCGCGCCGCCGCATCACCCGTGAGCATCCGATCGAGGTCGTGGGCGAGCAGCTGCGCGCGATGATGCCGTGGATCAAGGCGAACAAGCTGGTCGATAAGTCGAAAAACTGATGGTGGGCCCCCTCCGTCGCCGGGCTCGCGCCCGGCGACGGAGGGGGCGCCGTCACCCCCCCAGGCCGTTGAGAAGGAGGTCGACGGTCTGGGTGACCCAGAGCTCGCAATCGGGCTCGGACATGGCGTCGCCGATGCCCATGGCGCGCAGCTGGGGCAGGGAGACCAACATCTGCAGGAATTGCTGGGCGGCGAATTCGGCCTGGGCGGGCGGCAGCTGCGGCAGCTGCCGGCACAGCGTGTCGACCAGGGTGCGCACCGCCTGCGCGCGTCCGCCGGACAGGGCCACGGCCCGCAGCAGGTCGGGGAAGCGGTGGGATTCGCCGATGATCAGGCGGTACAGGGCCAGCACCTGGGGCGACAGCGCGGCGCGCAGCGTGTGGGTGCCGAAGTCGTGCAGTGAGCGCCGCAAGCCTTCCAGTCCCTCGGGCGCCGGGGCCTGCGGGGGCGTCGAGGCACGCGCGGCCAGGGGAGGGCGAGCCCGCTCGACCACGCGCGCCACCACCGCCTGCACCAGCGCGGCCTTGTCGGCAAAGCGGTGGTAGAAGGTACGCTTGGACACCCCCGCCCGCGCGGCCACGGCCTCGATGCTGGTGGCGCCGTAGCCCTGTTCGAGCATCAGCTCCATCGCGGCGTCGAGGATGCGCTCGCCAAGCTGGGCGGCGGCCTCGCGGGACGGCCGGCCGCCGCGGGAGACGGCCGGCGCGGTGTCGGCGGCTTGCATCAGCGGTCGTCGTCGCGGTGCCAGGCGTCGCGGTGCCAGCCGCGGTGCCAGCCTTCGCCGCGGCCGTAGTAGGCCGGAGCCGGGCGATAGACGTAGGTGGGGGCCGGCGCGTAAACGTAGGCGGGCGGGGGCGGCGGCGCGTACACCACTTGCGGTGGCGCGTAGGCCACCGGCGGGGCGGCGTACACCGGAGCCGGGCTCACCACCTGGGCCTGGCCGAACAGGTAGGGCGCGGCGATGGCCGCGGCGGCCAGGCCGACGATGGCCGCGGCAGGCCCGAAGCCGTCATGGTCGTGGTGATAGCCGTCGGCCCAGGCCGGAGCGGCGGTGCCCAGGCCCAGCGCGACGCCGGCGATGAGGGCGATGCGGGAAATGCGCGGTGCGTTCATGATGCTGCTCCTTCCTGGCTGTGAGCGGCCGGTTCGGCCGACCCATGAGCTGCACTGTAGGCCCGGAATGAACGCAACGCAACCGTACCGTTGCGTTAATGTGTAAAAAACTGTGAGCGCCTCGGCGCCAGTTCGAGGCGCCGGGGCAGAGGCTTGATTCAGTTCGGATCGCGCATCGGAGGGAGGCCGCCGCAGGATGCCGCCACCCAGTGCGCCTGCGCCTTGCCCGACACCGGCCCCTGCGGGCCGCTGACCTGGTAGTCCGAACGGTAGGAGGTCGGCGACGCGACGTGCAGGGTACCGTGCCCGTCCGCCGACGGCGCGGTGCAGGCGTACCGGAAGCTCCAGTCGGCCGCGTCCGGGTGTTTCCACTTCACCTCGCAGTGCCCGGCCAGGTGCAGCGGCGGATGGCCCGTGGCCACCGACTGCGCGTCCAGGCAGATCTGCAGCCGGCCGTGGGCATCCAGGCGCATGCCCTGCCGGCGCAGCTGGTCCTCGATCTGAGGGCGGGCCGAGGCAGGCATGGCGCTGAGCATCTGAGCCAGGTTCATCTCCGGGCCGCCGCCGCGGCGGCTTTGCAGCGCGTAGTCCCACAGCCCGGGCCGCAGGGTCTGCGCGGGGCCGGCGAACACGGCACCGGCGCCGGGCAGCAGCGAGGCACCCAGAAGAGCCGCGGCAAGGCCTGCCGGCCGGACAAGGCGCGAAAGGAAAGGCATGCGAAGGTCCTCGGGATTGCGGGAGCAAGGCAAAGCTTAGCAGCCGTGCTGCCCGCCGCCCCGGCCGGCGCCGCCGCGGCGGCTACACTTGCGCCATGGACTATCCGCATCCCATCCTGGCCCGCGAGGGCTGGCCTTTCATCGCCGGCGTGCTGGCGGCTTCCGTGCTGGCGTGGATCTTCGCCGGTTTGGCCTGGTCGATCCCCCTTTGGGTCGTATCGGTGTTCGTGATCCAGTTCTTCCGCGATCCGCCGCGTCCGATTCCCGCGGATCCGCGGGCGGTGCTGTCGCCGGCGGACGGACGCATCGTCTCGCTGGGCCGGGCGCAGGATCCCTACGCGCAGCGCGAAGCCCTGCGCATCAGCGTATTCATGAACGTGTTCAACGTGCATTCCAATCGTTCCCCGGTGGACGGCGAGGTGACGTCGGTGAACTATTTCCCCGGCCGGTTCTTCAACGCGGATCTGGACAAGGCCTCGCTGCAGAACGAACGCAACGCCGTGGTGCTGCGCTGCGGTTCGCGCACCGTGACGGTGGTGCAGGTGGCCGGGCTGATCGCGCGGCGGGTGCTGTGCTACGTGGCCCCGGGCCAGAGCCTGAAGCGCGGCGAGCGCTTCGGCTTCATCCGTTTCGGCTCGCGCGTGGACCTGTACCTGCCGCCGGATGCGCGCGCGCTGGTATCCATCGGCGACAAGGTGCACGCCAGCAGCACGGTGCTGGCCGAGTTCGCGGCCCCCGCGCAGGCCGCGACAGCCCTCTGAGGAGCCCGCGATGGCACGCAACGTGAGCCGCTTTCCCGACAGCCGCGCCAAGTCCCGCATGCGCGGCCCGGCGGACGAGGAGCCGGGTCTCGACCCCGGCCTGCCCGATCCGGTCGAGGACCTCGCGCATGGCGGGCGCCGGCGCCGCGGCATCTACCTGCTGCCCAATTCCTTCACCGCGGCGGCGCTGTTCGCCGGCTTCTACGCGGTGGTCATGGCCATGGCGCAGGACTACGAGCGCGCCGCGGTGGCGATCTTCGGCGCCATGGTGCTGGACAGCCTGGACGGGCGCGTGGCCCGCATGACCCATACCCAGAGCGAGTTCGGCGCGCAGTTCGACTCCCTGGCCGACATGGTGTCCTTCGGCGCGGCACCCGCGCTGATCATGTACCAGTGGTCGCTGCACGGACTGGGCAAGCTGGGCTGGCTGGCCGCCTTCGTCTACTGCGCCGGCGCCGCGCTGCGCCTGGCGCGCTTCAACACCAACATCGGTGTCGTGGACAAGACCTACTTCCAGGGCCTGCCCAGCCCGGCCGCGGCGGCGCTGGTGGCCGGTTTCATCTGGGTGCTGGCGGATTCGCAGGTCAGCGGCACGCACATCGCCTGGGGGGCCTTCGCAGTCACCGCCTTCGCCGGCGTGAGCATGGTCACCAACGTGCCCTTCTACAGCTTCAAGGCGGTGAGCCTGAGGCGCAGCGTGCCGTTCATCACGATGTTCCTGATCGTGCTGCTCATCGGGCTCATCGCCTACCGGCCGCCGCTGGTGCTGTTCGGCCTGTTCTGCGCCTACGCGCTGTCGGGCTACGGCCTGTACGTCTGGCGCAGGGTGCAGGGGCGTTCGGTGAGCGTGATCTCCACCTCCACCGACGAACCGGACGAGCGCGGCCTGCACGGCTGAGCGGGCCCGCTCCGGGGCTCCCGCGCGGAAGCCTCAGGCCTTGCCCAGCAGGAAGTCCGCCGCCATTTCGCCGATCATCATCGCCGGCGCATTGGTGTTGCCCCCCACCAGCGTGGGCATGATCGAGGCATCGGCCACGCGCAGCGCGTCCACGCCGCGCACGCGCAGGCGGCTGTCCACCACCGCCAGGTCGTCGTCGCCCATGCGGCAACTGCCCACCGGGTGGTAGATGGTCTCGGCGTGGGCGCGGATGTAGGCGTCCAGCGCGTCGTCCTCGTCGCCCACCAGGGCGCCGGGCGCCAGCTCGATGCCCCCGTGGGGGCCCCAGGCCGGCGACGCGAGCAGGCGCCGCGCCAGTCGCAGCCCGTCGCGCAGGACCGGAAGGTCGTCGGGGTGGCTGAGGTAAGCCGGATCGATGCGCGGCGCCTGCCGCGCGTCCGGCGAGCGCAGGCTGATGCGCCCGCGGCTGGCCGGGCGCAGCGCACACACGTGCAGCGTGGCGCCGTAGCCCCAGACCAGGCGCCGTCCGTGGTCGCGCAGCAGCGAAGGCAGGAAATGCAACTGCAGGTCGGGGCGCTCCAGGCCGGCGCGCGAGCGCGCGAAGCCGCCGGCCTCGGCGGCGTTGCTGCTGAGCAGGCCGTCGTGGCGCCTGGCGTAGGTCCACGCCGCGGCCAGCAGGCGCGGCAGCATGCGCGGGCCCACGCCCACCGAGGCGTGCGAGTGCTCGCGCATGCTGACGGTCACGTCCAGGTGGTCCTGCAGGTTGCGCCCGACCCCCGGCGCGTCCAGCACCAGCGGGATGCCCAGCGCGCGCAGCGCCGGCGCCTCGCCCAGGCCCGACAGCAGCAGCAACTGGGGTGAATGCACCGCGCCCGCGCACACCAGCACCTCGGCGCGTGCGCGCATCCGGCGCAGCCCCTGGGGGCCCAGGTACTCCACGCCGACCGCCCGCCGCCCCTCGAACAGCACGCGGGTGACGTGGCAGCCGGTGCGCACCTGCAGGTTGCCCCGGCGCCGCGCGGGGTCGAGGAAGGCGCGCGCGCTGCTCCAGCGGCGCCCCTGCCATTGCGTGACCTGGTACAGGCCGCAGCCCTGCGGGTCCTCGGCGTCGTGGAAGTCGCCGCGCCGCGGCAGGCCGCAGTCCGCGGCCGCGTCGACGAAGGCCAGGCTCAGCGGATTCGGGCTGCGCAGATCCGACACGTGCAGCGCGCCGGCGCCTCCGTGCAGGGCGGAAGCGCCCTGCTGCTGGCGCTCGTGGCGCAGAAAGCGGGGAAGCACCTCGCTCCAGCCCCAGCCGGGGTTGCCGGCGGCCGCCCAGTCGTCGTAGTCGCGCGGGTGGCCGCGCATGTAGATCATCGCGTTGATGGAACTGCTGCCGCCCAGCACCTTGCCCCGCGGCCAGTAGAGCTGGCGCCCGCCGAGCTCGGGCTGGGCTTCGGTCTGCAGGTACCAGTTGTGGCGCCGCCCGCGCAGCAGGCCGACGATGCCCATGGGCGTGTCGATCAGCGGCGAGGCGTGTTCGCCGCCGGCCTCGAACAGGCACACGCCCGTGTCGGCGCGCTCGCTGAGCCGGTTGGCCAACACGCAGCCGGCGGAGCCGGCGCCCACGATGATGTAGTCGGTCTGTTCGTCGGCGGTCGTTGCCATCGCCTTCTCCCCTCGGCCGGGCGGCCTGCGCAGCATGGTACGCAAGCCGGCCGAGCGGCCGGGGGGTATGACGTCAACCGAACAGTTTTTGCGTGATGCCCGCGACGTGACGGCCCTGGTAGCGCGCGATGGCCAGTTCGTTCGCGCTGGGCGTGCGGCTGCCGTCGCCCTTGCTCAGCGTGGTCGCGCCGTAGGGGGTTCCGCCGGTGATCTCGTCCATGTTGGTCAGCTGCGCGCAGGCATAGGGCACGCCGACCACCACCATGCCGTGGTGGAACAGGGTGGTGTGGAAGGAGGTGATGGTCGTCTCCTGGCCGCCGTGCTGCGTGGCGCTGCTGGCGAACACGCTGCCCACCTTGCCCACCAGCTTGCCCTGCTGCCACAGCGCCCCCGTCTGGTCCAGGAAATTGCGCATCTGCCCGCACATGTTGCCGAAGCGCGTCGGCGTGCCGAACAGGATGGCGTCGTAGTCGCCGAGTTCGGCCGGCGTCGCCAGCGGCGCTTCCTGCTGGGTCTTGGCATGGATCGCGGCCAGGGTCTCGGCCGGCATGGTCTCGGGCACGCGCTTGACGCTCACCTCCACCCCCGCGACCTCGCGCGCGCCGGCGGCGACATCCTGGGCCATGCGCTCCACGTGCCCCCAGGTGCTGTAGTAAAGAACCAGGATCTTTGCCATCTTCTGCTCCTTGCTTGAATCGACGGGAAAACGAGATGCTGCAGCGTACGGCAAGCGGATTTCGTACGCTTTGGTAACAATCTCCCCGCATCGCGCGGGCCGGGCCTCAGCGCGCGGCCGCGCCCGCGGGCGCCGCGCTGCCGAGAGCCGCGGCCTCGTCCAGGGCCAGCGGCAGCGCCACCGCGGCCATCGCCGCGTAGCCGGCGTCCGAGGGGTGCAGGTGGTCGCCGCTGTCCAGGCGCGGCAGCATGCGCGCCGGGTCCTGGGGATCGCGCAGCGCGGCGTCGAAGTCGAGCACGCCGTCGAAATCCCGCTGCGAGCGGATCCACGCGTTGAGCCGGCCGCGCAGGGCTTCGTCCGCGCCAGCCAGGTGCGCCGGGGTCAGCGTGCCCACGTAGGCGCGCAGTCCGCGGGCGTGCGCGTCGCGCGCCAGGGTGGCCAGGCCCTGTTCCAGCATGGCCGCGTCCACGCGCAGGTGCGGCGCGTCGCAATCCAGCCCGCGCAGCCGCGGCGTGTGCGCGAAGTCGATGTCGTTGATGCCGATCAGGACCACCACCGCGCGCGCCGAGGCCAGCGACAACGCGTCGCGATCGAAGCGTTGCAGCAGCGGCGGCCCCCAGCAGGCCGAGTCCGACAGCAGGCGTCCGCCGCTGATGCCCGCGTCGACCACCGCCAGGTCCTGCACGCCCCGGGCGCGCAGCAGCGTGCCCACCTGCTCGGGCCAGCTGCGCTGCGCGTTCAGCGTGGAGCGCATGCCGTCGGTGATGGAGTCGCCGATGGCCACCAGCGCGGCGGCAGGCCGGGACGGGAGCACATCGACACGGTCCACCCAGAGGTAGGAGGTGATGCGCCTGGGGAAGGCTGCGCCGCGCGGGTCGCCGACGTGGTTGCCCGGCCCCGAGATGAACTGCACGCGGCCGGCCCAGCGGTGCCAGGTGGTCGGCACCGTGGCCTGCGGCAGGTACAGGCTGATCGCCAGCGGGCGCCCCGCCCGCACCGGCCAGGGCAGCGGGTCGCTCCATCGTTCGGCATGGGGCGCGATCACGACCTGCGGCTTGCCCGCGAAGCGCAACGCGGCAGGGGCGGGCACGCCCGCGCCCTGTGCCCCGTGCGGCGCCCGCCCGGGCTCGATCGAGCCGTCCGCGCTCGCGGCAGCCACCCCGGCCGCGCCGATACGCAGCGGCTGGTCGCCCCAGCGATTGCTGATGCGCACGCGCAAGGAACTGCCCGACAACTCCGGCACCAGCACCAGGCGCATGGTCTGGTCGCGCAGCGCCGGCGCCTTCCGGAAAGCGGGGACCCGCGGCCCTTGCGGAATCGACTGCGGTGCGGCCTCCCAGGCGCTCACCCACGGCCATTCGTGGGCGCAGGCCAGGCGCGGCAGCCCCAGGCTCAGCCAGGCGGCCAGGAGGCAGCTCAGGCAGGGCAGCCACCGCAGGACAAGCCAACGCCGCGCGGGCTGCGCCGGCCCGCGCGTCCAGGGCGGGGCGGCGGCTGGTTGTGGAAGTCGTGGCATGGGCGGCGCGGGCACGGCGCCGATTGTCGCACCCCGGCTGCGCTCACCAGCAGCCCGGCAGGCTCGCGCCGCGGCCGCCGAGGTGGTCGATGCGCAGGCTGCCGCAGGCGTCGCCGCGTTGCACGCCCACCGGCTCGGCGACGGCTTCGTAGCCCGTGCCCGGGGAGGGCGCCGCATCGTGTGCACGAAGGTGCAGGCGGTACCAGGGCCGGCGCGCGTCGGGCCACGGCAGATCCGGGCCCTGCGCCTGCGGCCAGCCCAGTTCGGCCAGCGAGGACGCGTAGCGCCCCTGGCGGGCGTGATGCCGTTCCTGGCGCAGCGAGACTTCGAGCAGGGCGGCGCTGGCGCTGGCACGCCGGCTGCGCTGCAGCGCCTGCTCGAAGGGGAACATCGCGTGGCGGGCCAGCAGCGCGGCCACCAGCAGCGCCAGCGCCAGCTCGGGCAGGCTCCAGCCGCGCGCCGGCCGGCGGCGGCGCTCGCGGCCCGGTCGCGGCTTCATCGCAACACCCGCCAGGCGCGCACCCGGTAGCGCGGCCCGGTGCCGCCTTCAGGGGCCTGCTGCAGGTCGAGCTGCAGCATTGCCTGCGCCGGGCCGCCTGCCCACGCGCTCAGGCGCAGCGAGGCGGGCTCGCCGGCCGGGTCCAGGGCCTGCACATGGAAGGCGCAGCCTTGCGCGCAGC
This sequence comes from Thiomonas sp. FB-6, assembly GCF_000377645.1. Classification (GTDB taxonomy): domain Bacteria; phylum Pseudomonadota; class Gammaproteobacteria; order Burkholderiales; family Burkholderiaceae_C; genus Thiomonas_A. The sequence goes on from NZ_KB898509.1 coordinate 17,611, forward strand.
GCTGCAGCGCCGGGTCCAGCCGGGTCCACGAGGCGTCGCCCGGGGCGCCGGCTGCCTGCGCGCACACGCGCGCCTCGGCCGCTGCCCGCGGGGCGCTGCAGTCCCGCACCCGCAGCTTCGGTCCCTGCGCCTCCACCCAGGCCTGGGCCGCGCGCAGCGCTCCCCAGGCGTCCTCGCGCGCCTGCAGGCGGGTGCCTTCCCAGCGCGCCGCGCGCCATTGCAGCGCGGCGCCGCGTTGCGCGGCGGCCAGGGCCAGGGCCAGCAGCACGAGCAGCAGCAGCGTGCCCGGCAGCGCCAGGCCGAGGCCGCGGCGCGCGCCGGCCTTCATGAGGCCAGGCGCTGCACCAGCGGCAGCGCGACCCAGGATTGCGGGGCGCCGGCGCGGGAGCGCGGGGCCGGCCCGCGCAGACGCGCGCGCATCAGGACCACGTGGTTCCAGTCCTGCACCTGCGGCGCGCGCACGCGGCGCAAGCGGGGCGTGCAGCCGGGGGTCTCCGCCGCGCAGGGGCCGCCGCGCAGCTCGACGAATTCCAGCTCCCAGACCCCGAGGCCGTCGGCCAGGGGTTGCGGCGCGTGTGCGTCCAGGCGGCAGCGCAGGGTGCCGGCGGCATCGATGTCCAGGCGATAGCGGTGAGCGCTGCCTTCGGGCTGGACGGCCTCGCCGCAGGCACCCGGCGCACTGTCGGCGACGAAGTTCGCCTCGAGGACCTCGCCGCCGGGGCCCGGACGCGCCGCGAGCGCGGCTGCGCCCGCGGCGGGATCCGCCTGCGTGCCCTGGCCCCGGCGCGAGGCTTCGGCCACCGCGCGCAGCAGCTGCTGCGCGAGGGCTTCGCTTTCCTGGCGGCGCAAGGCCAGGCGCTGGGCCTGCAGCGCGTGGTGGGCACTGGCCACCACGTCGAGCAGGGCCTGCAGCACCAGCAGCCCGAGGCCCAGGCCCAGCAGGCAGCCGGCAAGGCTGGCGCCGCGCTGGCGCTTCATGGGTGCAGGGTCCATTGCAGCAAGTCCGAATCGGCTTCGCCCTGCGTGGGCAGGCGAATGCGCAGCGTGCAGTCGCCCGCCGCCGGCGGTGCCGGGCCCTGCACGACGGCGGCGCGGCAATCCAGTTCGGCGCGCGCCCCGGGCAGGCGCGCGGCCGCCAGCTCGCTCCACAGGTACAGGTCGGCCTCGACCATCTGCGCCGGCGTGCAGTCCGCGTCGAGGCAGTCCGAGGCCGGGCGGGGCGGGGCGGGCAGCAGCGTGCGCCGAAGCCCCTGCGCCACCGGGCCGGCGCCGTAGTCGCGCTGCGCGTGCAGCGCCGCGGCCAGCGCGGCAGCGGCGTGGGCGGCGTCCTGGTGCATGCGCGCCGCGGCCAGTTCCCGCGCGGTCAGGCCCGGCAGGCGCAGCCAGGCCAGCACGCCCAGGCCGAGCACCAGGCAGGCCACGAGGGCTTCCGCCAGCGTGTTCCCACGCAGCCCGCCGGCGCGGGGCGAAACGGCGGGGGCGGGGCGGTGCATCACGGTGCTCGGACTCGACGGAGGGGGGCCGATTGTGCCCCCTCGAGGTCCCGTCGCGGCGCAAGGCCCCACGCCGCGCCCGGGGATGCCGGGCACGGCGCGCGCGGATCAGTCCTCGAACACCACGGCGCGCGCGGTGAGCACGAGCACGGGGCCGAGGATCAGCCCCACCATGCCGAACATCGCCAGGCCTCCGAAAATGGCCAGCAGCACCAGCAGGAAAGGGGCATGCCCGGCGGCGCCGATCAGCTTGGGCTTGACCAGCACGTCGCCCGACAACATGATCACATGCCCGATGGTGAGCACGGCCAGCCCGGGCAGCAGGTGGCCCTGCGCGGCCAGCAGCGCGGCGGCCGACACCAGGGCCACCCCGGTGCCTCCGGGAATCACCGAGAGCATGCCCACCGCGATGCTCCAGGCGTACCAGCGCGGCATGCCCGCCAGCCCGAACATCGGCAGGCTCAGCAGGGTGTCCCAAAGCGCCAGCCCGACCATGCCGACGATGGTCGCCTGCGTGGCCTGCAGGCCATGGTGCTCGACGCGCGCGGCCAGCGGCGCCGAGATCACGCGCAGCAGGCTGCTGCGCAGGCCATGCGCGACGTGCTCGCGTTTCCACAGCACCGCCCAGAGGATGGCCAGGCTCAGCAGCGCGTGCATCAGCAGCGCCAGCACGTGTTCTCCGACCATGCGGATCTCGCCCGCGTGGCGCTGCAGCAGCAGCGCCGGCTGATTGTCGGCCAGCCAGAGCCGCAGCGCGTCCTGGTGGGCGGCCGCCAGCGGGCCCACCCAGGGCGCGTTGACCGCCGCCCGGGTGAGGGCGTCGATGTCCAGCTGGGTCTGCGTCAGGCGCGGCAGTGCCGGCGCCAGCAGCACGGCCATGGCCGCCAGCGGAAGGGCCGCCAGCAGGGTCCAGCCGAGCGTCACGAGGCTGGCGGCCGCCCAGCCCGGCATGCGCCGCTCCAGGCGCAGTTGGACGGGAAGGCTGGCCGCGGCCAGCGCCAGCGCCGCCACGATGGGCACGGCGAAAGGCACGAAGGGCAGCAGGCCCAGGCCGGCGAGCACGGCGAGGAACCAGGGATCGAGGCGGCGGTTCAAGGCGGGGGGATGGCGTGGACGGGCGTGGATGGTGCGCATGGGCGCCGGCGGGCGAGCGCGGCAGACCCTGCGTGCGGGACTCGGGGCCCGCGCCGACATGGTAGGGCAGCGCCGACCTGGGGTAAGCCCGATGCGTGTTTTTGGGGATTTGTAGCAAATCGTAAGCGAGCGGTCAGGTAACGTACGGACACTTCCGTCAGATTTCGTTACATGGGAGGAGACCCGAAATGACCGACCCCTTGGTGCAAAAGATCCAGAGCCACCCCGGCTACCTCGAATTGCGGCGCCGGCGCAACTCGCTGGGCATCGGCCTGACCTTGCTGATGCTGCTCGTCTACTACGGCTTCATCGCGCTCATCGCCTTCGACAAGGCTCTCCTGAGCCGTCCCATCGGCGCCGGCGTGACCACGCTGGGCGTGCCCCTGGGCATGGGCGTGATCGTGTTCACCATCGTCATCACCGCCGTGTACGTGCGCCGCGCGAACCGCGAGTTCGACGCCATCAACGAATCCATCCTCAAGGACGTGTCCAAGTGAACAAGTTCCTGCAACGCTCGATGGTCCCGGCCCTCTGGCTGGGATGCGGCGCCGCCTGGGCCGCCGGCCCCGCCGCCGGCGAGACCACGCGCCAGGGCACCAACGTGACCGCGATCATCATGTTCGCGGTGTTCGTCGCCGCCTCGCTGTGGATCACCAAGTGGGCCGCGTCGCGCACCCGCTCGGCGGCCGATTTCTACACCGCCGGGGGCGGGATCACGGGCTTCCAGAACGGCCTGGCCATCGCCGGCGACTACATGTCGGCGGCTTCCTTCCTGGGCATCTCCGCGGCGGTGATGACCAGCGGCTACGACGGGCTGATCTACTCCATCGGCTTCCTGGTGGGCTGGCCGATCATTACCTTCCTCATGGCCGAGCGTCTGCGCAACCTCGGCCGCTTCACCTTCGCCGACGTCGCCGGCTACCGCTTCCGCCAGGGCCCCATCCGTGCCTTCGCGGCCTCGGGCACGCTGATCGTCGTGGCCTTCTACCTGATCGCCCAGATGGTCGGGGCCGGCTCGTTGATCAAGCTGCTGTTCGGCCTGGACTACTGGGTGGCCGTCGTGCTGGTGGGCGTGCTGATGATGGTCTACGTGCTGTTCGGCGGCATGACCGCGACGACCTGGGTGCAGATCGTCAAGGCCTGCCTGCTGCTGGCCGGCGTGACCTTCATGGCGCTGATGGTGCTGGCCCAGTACGGCTTCAGCCCCGAGGCGCTGTTCGCCAAGGCGGTGCAGGTGAAAGCGGCCGTGGCCGCGGCCTCCGGCAAGAGTCCCGAGCAGGCGCACGCCGCCGGGCTGGCGGTGATGAACCCGGGCGGCTTCGTGAAGGATCCGATTTCCGCGATCTCCTTCGGCATGGCGCTGATGTTCGGCACCGCCGGGCTGCCGCACATCCTGATGCGCTTCTTCACCGTGCCCGACGCGCGCCAGGCGCGCAAGTCCGTGCTGTGGGCCACCACGTGGATCGGCTACTTCTACGTGCTGATCTTCATCATCGGCTTCGGCGCCATCGCGCTGGTGCTCACCGATCCCACCGTGGCCGACGTGGCCAAGGGGGTGATCCGCGGCGGTGCCGGCAACGCCAACATGGCCGCCGTGCTGGTGGCCAAGGCGGTGGGTGGCGATGTGTTCTTCGGCTTCATCTCGGCGGTAGCCTTCGCCACCATCCTGGCGGTGGTGGCGGGGCTGACCCTGTCGGGAGCCTCGGCCGTGTCGCACGACATCTACGCCACGCTGATGCGCGGCGGCAAGGCCGACAGCGCCTCGGAGCTGAAGGTCTCGCGCATCACCACCGTCGTGCTGGGTCTGGTCGCGGTGCTGCTGGGCATCGTGTTCCAGAAGCAGAACGTGGCCTTCATGGTGTCGCTGGCCTTCGCGGTCGCGGCTTCGGCCAATTTCCCGGTCCTGTTCCTGTCGGTGTTGTGGAAGGGTTGCACCACCCGCGGCGCGGTGATCGGCGGCTTCCTCGGCCTGGTCTCCTCGGTGGCCCTGACCGTCGTGTCTCCGTCCGTATGGGAGGGCACGCTGGGCTTCCCGAAGGGTTCGGCGCTGTTTCCCTACGCCTCGCCGGCGCTGTTCTCGATGACCATCGCCTTCGTCGGCATCTGGGTGTTCTCGCTGCTCGACCGCAGCGCCGGGGCGCAGGCCGAACGCGAGGCCTTCGCCGCGCAACAGGTGCGCTCGGAAACCGGCCTGGGCGCCGAGACGGCCTCGCATCACTGAGCCACGGCCGCGAGGCGGGCGCGTGCCCGCCTCGCGGAGTCCGCCCGGGCCGGGGGGCGGGCTGCGCGTGCTTCCCCGGCCGCCCGCGCGCGCCTACGCCATGCCCAACGCCTTCGACTTCACGGCCTCGCCCTTCGACTGCCTCGATCCCCAGGAGCGCGAACGGGTGCGCGCGGCGGTGGACGTGGCCTACTTCCCGCAGGGGCGCACCATTCTCGAGGTGGGCTCGGTGCCCGCCCAGCTGTACGTGGTGATGAAGGGCGTGGTGGCCCAGTTCGATGGCGAGCAGCTGGTGGCCAGCTACGGTCCGCAGGATGGTTTCGATGCGCGCGCGCTGATGGCCGGACGCAGCAGCAGCCGTTTCGTGGCGCGCGAGGAGGTGCTGGCCTACGAACTGCCGCGCGAGGCGGTGAAGGAACTGATCGCCTCCAACGCGGCCTTCGGCGCCTTGCTGTTCGCCGAGCTCAGCGACAAGCTGGGTGCGCTGGCGCAGCTGCGCGGCCGGCACGAACTGCAGGCGCTGGGCATGGCCCGGGTGGCCGACGCCTTCGTGCGCCCGGTGCGGGTGCTCGACGCCGCCACCGACATCGTCGCGGTGGCCGGCATTTTCCAGGCCGAGCATGTCTCCAGCGTGCTGGTGCGCGAGTCCGGGCAGCCCGGGGCGCGCCTGGGCATCTTCACCCGCGCCTCCCTGCAGCGGGCCATTCTCGACGGGACCCCTGCCGCGCTCCTGCCGGCCGCGCGCTTCGCCACCTTCGATCTGCTCACCACCACCCCGGAGGAGCCGATCGGCGAGGCCCTGGCACGCATGCTGCGCGGGCGCGTGCACCGGCTGGTGGTGCTGCGCGACGGGGAGGTCGCGGGGGTGCTGGAGGCGCTGGATCTGTTCAGCTTCCTGGCCAACCATTCCTACCTGATCACGGTGCAGATCGACATGGCGCAGGACCTGGACGCGTTGGCCGATGCGGCGTCGAAGATCACGCGCATGGTGTCGCTGCTGCATCGGGGCGGCACACGCATCGGGCTCATCGCCGGGCTGGTCACGGAACTCAACAGCCGCCTGTTCCAGCGCGCCTGGAGCCTGATCGCGCCGCCCGAGCTGGTGGCCAACAGCTGCCTGTTCGTGATGGGCAGCGAAGGCCGCGGCGAGCAGATCCTGAAGACCGACCAGGACAACGGCCTGGTGCTGCGCGACGGCTACCTGCCGCCGCCCGATTTGCCGGCGCTGGCCGCGCGCTTCGTCGCCGCGCTCGCCGAGTTCGACTATCCCCCGTGTCCCGGCGGGGTGATGCTGGATCACCCGCGCTGGCGCATGAGCGCCGCGGAGTTCGCCGCGGCCCTGCGCACCTGGCTGCACGAGCGCGGGCCCGAGCAGGTGATGGAGCTGGCCATTTTCCTGGACGCGCGCGCGGTGTGCGGCGATGCGCGCCTGTTGCTCGGCTTGCGCGAGCTGGTGTTGCGCGAGGCCCCCGGCGACGATGCCCTGCTGGCCCGTTTCGCCTCGGCCGTCGACGCCTTCGGCGCCGGCACGGCCTGGTGGGCGCGGCTGCTGGGCGATGCGCAGCAGGCCATCGACCTCAAGAAGGAGGGCATGTTCGCCCTGGTGCACGGCGTGCGCAGCCTGGCCCTGGCCGCCGGCATCGCGGCCAGTTCCACGGAGGAACGCATCGCCGCGCTGGCGGCGCAGGGCCTGCTCGCGCACGCCGAGGCCGACGAGTTGCTGCAGGCCTTGCATGTGCTGATGGAGCTGCGCCTGCGCGCCGGGCTGGACCAGATCGAGCGCCGCCAGCCGGTCACCGGCCTGCTGGAGCCGCGGCATCTGGGCTCGCTGGAACGCAGCCTGCTGAAGGACGCGCTCGGCGTGGTCAAGCGCTTCCGGGGCACGCTGCACCGGCGCTTCCAGCTCGACCGGCTCTGAACCGGCGTGCGTAACGTGCAGGGCCTCGCCGAGCGGCTGCAGCGAGCGTGGTTCACGCGCCAGGGCCTGCGGCGCCTGCGCGACCCCGCCTACCGCTTCCTGTTCGAGCCGGCGCCGCCGCGGGAGTGGGTGGCGCTGGACTGCGAGACCACCGGGCTGGACAGGCGGCGCGACGAGATCGTCGCCATCGCCGCGGTGCGCATCGCCGGCGACCGCATCCTGAGCAGCCAGCGCCTGCACCTGCTGGTGCGCCCGCGGGGTGAACCCGGCGACAGCGCGCGCGTGCACCGCCTGCGCGGGCTCGACCTCGCCGCGGGCCTGCCCGTGCGCGAAGCGCTGGACAGGCTGCTGCGCTTCGCCGGCAGCCGCCCCCTGGTGGGCTATTACCTGGAGTTCGACGTGGCGATGATCGAACGCGAACTACGCCCCTGGCTGGGCATCGGCCTGCCCCAGGCGCGCATCGAGGTCTCCGCGCTGTACCACGAGCACAAGCTGCGCCAGCTTCCCGAATGGGCCCGCCAGGGGCAGGTGCGCATCGACCTGCGCCTGGCGACCATGATGCGCGACCTGGGCCTGCCCATGCGCGACGCGCACGATCCCTTCAACGATGCCGAGATGGCGGCTCTGGCCTTCGTGAAGCTGCGTGCGCAGGGCAGCCCGCGCTGAGCCGCGCGGGCTGAACCGGGCCGGGCATCAGGCCTTGGCCTGCGCGATCTGCTGCTCCATGGTCTTCAGCTGGTCCTTGCTCAGGGCCTTTTCGGCCTTGGGAAAGAGTTCTTTCTCCTCTTCCTGCACATGGTGCAGAAGATTCTCCTGAAGTACCGTCAGTTTGGCTTTCCAAGCCTCATCCTTGAAATCCAGGGATTCGAGTTCCTCGAGCAACTGGTCCACCACATGGTGCTCCTGGTAGGCCTCCAGCGTGAGGTCACGGGTGGCCTTGCGGCTTTCCAGCGGAGGGTAGACCACGCGCTCCTCCAGATTCTCATGGTCCAGCAATTCCTTTTTCAAGGTTTTCAGCAATTCCAGCCTCGTCTTCTTCGCCGACGGACTGGTTTCGAGCAAATCCTCGATAATTCCTTTAACCATTTCATGGTCTTTGACGAGCAAGGCAAAGGTTTCGGTCTGCATGTGCAGCTCCATGGGGAAAGGGGAAGGGGAAGGGAAAGGCGGCGCGCAGGGCTCCGCACCGGCGCAGCGGATCCGCGGGCGCCGTGGGTCGGCAGGGCAGGGTTCAGCTCAGGGCCTTCGCAGGCTCAGCAGGTGCAGTACCAGGCTGATCACGAAGCCCACCACGGCGATGAAGAAAATCAGCTTCGCGATTCCCACCGCGGCCGATGCGACACCGAAAAACCCGAACACCGAGGCCACGAGCGCCACGAGAAGAAAGATCACGACCCATCTCAGCATGAAAAGCTCCTTGAGGGGTTGGTATTCCGCTGCGTTGAGTTTCAGTCTAAGGTCCTGGCAGCGAAACCGGAGCTCCTCGCGTGAGCGTCCCTTCGTGGTGTGGGGTGGCTGGCGGTTCTCATCTCCCGTGGGGCGCCTGCGGCGTCGGCAGCAGGTCGCTGAACACGAATCCGTCGCGCTCCACGGTTTCGCCGACCGACACTCGGACCGGGCGCTCGAACATCGGACCATCGAAAGCGAAGCTGTGGAATTCGCCGAATTCGCCGCAAGGGTCGATGCCCTCGGGAAGCTCGGCCAGGAAGCTCGCGTCGTAGGCGCGCCCGGCAAATCGGCGGTCGAGCCGTGCCGGGTCGAGGCAGGTGATCACCGCCTTCAGACCGCCGGCGACCATGGTCGCGGCCAGGTCGCCGGTGGGCAGGCCCCACAAGGGAAAAACGGGCGTGATGCCGCTGCCCTCCAGCCCCTGTTCACGGTAGCGCCGCACGTCCTCCAGGAACAGGTCGCCGAAGGCGAAGGCCTCCACGCCATGGCCGCGTGCCTCCCGCACGAAGGCGTCCATGACCCGCGCGTATGCGTCGTTGCTGCAGGGGTAGGGAATCTCGATCAGGGACAAGGGCAGCCCGACGGCCGCGGCCTGCTGGCGCAGCAACTCGATGCGCACGCCGTGCATCGCGACCCGCTCGAAGACCTGGTTCACCGTGCAGAACAGGCCGGCCAGTTCGACGTTGGGGTCCTGCCTCAGCACATGCAACGCCCAGGCGCTGTCCTTGCCGCTGCTCCAGGAAAGTAGGGTCTTGCGTCGCATGGATCCTCGCTGCGAGCCCGCAGGCTCCTGGTGCCCGGAGGGGGAATCGAACCCCCACGGCCCTGTTCGGGCCGGCGGATTTTAAGTCCGGCACGGACAACATTCCGGGTTGTTGCGATGTGTTCCTATTTCGCGCCATGAAGGCGCAGGAGCCAGGGAAATGCTGGCGTGGAGGGCCGTTCCATCGTTCCCGAGTATTCCCGAAGGTGTCTGTAATGGCATTACACGGCCATGACACGGCGGCGTAGGTGAGGGCGCGATGGGCAAGCGGGAGAACTTCACGGCGGGCAGGTTGGCAGAGTTCATCTGCCCCGCCGGCAAGCACCAGGCGATCTACTGGGATGGCAAGCAGCCGGGCCTGGGCCTGCGCGTGACGGCCAAGGGCGCCCAGGCCTACGTGTTCCAGGGCTGGATCGATGGTGGTTCGGTTCGCGTCACCATCGGCCATCCCGACGTCTGGCCGCTGGAGACCATCTGGACGACGGATAGGGAAACCGGCCAGCGCGTGGAGGTGCAGCGCGGCGCGCGCCAAGAGGCGGCCCGGCTGAAGGCGCTCGTCGACGGCGGCGTGAACCCGGCCGAGCACCGGCGCGAGCAAGCCGCGGAGAAGGCCCAGCGCAAGGCCGTGGCCGAGTCCCTGAAGGCCAAGACCGTGGCCGCCCTGTGCACGGCCTACGTCGGTCTGCTCAAGCGGCGGAAGAAGGTCGACGCCCGCGATGCCGAGCTGACGCTGCAGCGTTTCCTGGCGGCGAATGAGGGTCTGGCGGCCAAGCCGACGCATGCGGCGACCTCGGCGGACTTCGTGAGCGGGCTGCGCAAGCTCCACGAGCAGGGCAAGGTGCGTGAGCCCGGGAAGGTGCGCAGCTACGCGCATGCCGCCTTCCGCACGGCGATGCTGGCCGCGACCGACCCGGAAATCCCGGTAAAGTTCGAGGCGTTCCACGTCGCCGCCAACCCCCTGGCCACGATTCGCGCCACTGCAGCCCGTGCTGACAAGCGCCCCTTGAGCGCCGACGAGCTGCGGACCTTCTGGCGCATCGCTCAGGCCACGAAGGGCACGACAGGCGCGCTGATGCGCCTGCACATCCTCACCGGAGGTCAGCGCATTGCACAGCTGCTGCGCCTGCAGCGCGAGGACGTGCACGCCGACTACATCGTGCTGCACGACCCGAAGGGGCGCCGCACCGAGGCCAGGCGCCACGCGGTGCCCTTGGTAGACGACGCGAAGGCGGCGCTCAAGGTCTTCGTCGGTGCACCGACCGTCTTCACCGTCAACGGCAAGGCCGTCTCGCCTACGGCGCTTGGCCGCATCGAGTCGGAGGCGATCGGCGACCAGATCGAGGGCTTCGAGCCCAAGCGCCTCCGCTCCGGCATCGAGACGGCGCTGGCGTCCCTGGGCATCGGCCGCCAGATCCGCGCGCAGGTCCAGAGCCACGGCCTCGGCGGCGTGCAGGACCGGCACTACGACGACCACGACTACATGGGCGAGAAGCGCGCTGCACTGCAGGGGCTGCTGGACCTGCTCAACACTGTGCCGGCTGATAACGTGACGCCGATCAATGGGAGGACGGCGGCGTGATGCAGTGCAACCCTGGGAAACTGCCAACTGGCTATTTGTCGTGCGTCGCGCGACACGCTACAATCGCGCCATGATCAAGACGTTTCGCCACAAGGGTCTGCAGGCGTTCTTCGAGGGGGGCAGCAAGGCGGGGATCAGCGCTGCGCACGCCCCGAAGCTGCAGCGCCAGTTGATCCGTCTGGATCTGTCCAAGTCGGCCAAGGACATGGATGTGCCAGGCTGGAAGCTGCACAAGCTCAGCGGCGATCTGGCCGACCATTGGTCGATATGGGTCAACGGCAACTGGCGCGTGACCTTCACCTTTGATGGCGAAGATGCCATTCTGGTCGACTACCAGGACTATCACTGAACGCGCAGGCATCACCGAATAAGGAGCACCGAGCATGACCCGCATGTACAACCCGCCCCACCCGGGGCTCACCCTGCGCGACGACGTACTGCCGGCGCTGGGCCTGACCGTCACCGAGGCGGCCGAGCAGCTCGGCGTCGGTCGCCAGGCGCTGTCGCGCGTGCTCAACGGGCGCGGCGCGATCTCCACCGAGATGGCGCTGCGGATCGAGCAGTGGCTGGGCGTGGACCGCGGTGGCCGGGCCGACGTCTGGCTGGCGCAGCAGACCGCCTACGACCTGTGGCAGGCCCGCAAGTCGGGGACGCCGACGAAGGTCAAGCGCGCGCCGACGGAACTGGAGCATGCCGCAGCGTGACCGAGCGCAAATGCCCGGAGGGCGGCCGTCGCAACAATGCGCGAACTGGGCTGGAGCGAGGCGCAGATTGAAGCCGAGCGCCGCAATGCCGAGCGCATCAACGCCGCTGGTGGGTTCACGAACTGGGTTGCCATGTGCGAGGCCGCGCGCATCGCCAGTGAGGCGCGCGGCTACCCGGTCTCGCCGGAAAGATTCAAGGTGAAGGCCCCCAAAACCGACGCGCAGAGGCTCAGGCCCTCGGCGAGTACCTCTCTGACCGGCAAGAAGCGTGGTGGCGCGCAGCGCACGGTGCTGAACGAGTTGGGCATTCCCTACCTGCTGCGCGGTGGCGTGCCAATCGTGTCGCGCGTGCTGGTGCAGCAGGCCATGTCGGGCGCCGGCGGCGCGCGGTAGGTTCGGCGGGGTTCGGGTCACCGACGAGGCGGCTCGGACGGCCATCATGCGGCCTGGCGCGAACCCCGATGGCTGCCGGCGCAAGCCCCTGGGGGTGAGCCTGATGACCCAGCAGCAGCCAGGGCCTATCCGGGCAACCGACCTCGGGCGCGAGGTGCTGGCGTCGCAGCGCAGTACCTGACAGCCAGGCTTCGCGGCGATGCCCAGGCTCGTCCGACGGTGCCGCCGTGGCCCCAAGCATTTCGCTCGAAACCTTCCACAGCCATTACATGGAGCGGGTAGAGGGTGTGCGGCGAAGGTGGGCTGTCGCCCGCCGAGCCTTTATTTCTGGTGCCCGGAGGGGGAATCGAACCCCCACGACCTGATTAGGGTCGGCGGATTTTAAGTCCGCTGCGTCTACCGATTTCGCCATCCGGGCCTTGGGACAGGCGGGTAGCCGCGCATGCTAGCGCAGGCCCGGCGCGGGGTCGCGTCCCGCGACGTGGTGTAGGTCCACAGCCCGGACAGGCTGAGCTACACGGTACTCAGCGTGCCACAGCGGACAGCCGAGTCGGGGCAGTATCGCAGAGCGACTGAAGGCCTTCAAGCTGCATATACCGGCGATTCAGCGACCACTCGTCGTTCTGCTCCAGCATCATGGCGCCGACCAGGCGTGTGATGGCCGCGTCGTTGGGGAAGATGCCCACGACGTTGGTGCGGCGCTTGATGTCGGCGTTCAGGCGCTCGAGCGGGTTGGTCGAGTAGATCTG
>NZ_KB898510.1 GCF_000377645.1 Thiomonas sp. FB-6
GAGATCCGCGCCAGCGAGGACCCCGGCATCCGCGGCCTGCCGGTGCTGATGGTCACGGCCGAGGCGAAGAAGGAGAACATCCTGGCGGCCGCGCAGGCGGGGGTCAACGGCTACATCGTCAAGCCCTTCCCGGCCGACGCGCTCAAGGCCAAGATCGACGGCATCCTGCACCGGCTGCAGGGCGGGGGGCGGCCATGAGCAGCCCACCGGACGCGCAGGCCTCGGGCCAGGCGCTGCACAACCTGCGCGAGGCCGACGCGCTGCTCACCCAGGGCGTGCAGCGCATCCTGCACGCCTCCAGCGACCTGCCCGGGGCCAGCCACCCGCTGCAGGAGGTGCTGCACCTGAGCGAGCAGCAGGCCATGCTGACCCTGGAGGCGGTGGAGGCCGCGCAGGCCGAGCTGCAGGCCATCCGCGACACCAACGGCGGCTTCATCGACCAGCGCCTGCAGCGCCTCGAAGGGCACCTGCAGACCATCCTGACCACCCAGCAGGGCCAGGACCTGACCGGCCAGCGCCTGAAAAAGACCATTTCGCTGCTGCAGGCCGTGGAGTCGCGCATCCAGGACGCGCTGCTGCAGTTGCGCACCGCGGGTTTCGAGGCGGAGGCGGCGCCGGCCGAGGCCGATTCATCGGCCGACACCTTCGGCGCCGGCCGCCTCGACCAGGACAACGTCGACGACCTGCTGGCCCAGCTGGGCATCTGAGAACCCGCACGGACGCAGCCACGCGGACGCAACGCGCACGAGCCAGCCCTCCGACCGAACGAACAATCGAGCCATAGCGCGATGGACAACGACATCCTGCAGGAATTCCTCGCCGAGTCGCGCGAGCTGCTGGCCGACGCGCAGGCGCAGCTGCTGCGCCTGGAAGCCGCGCCCGGCGACGCGGCCGTGCTGGGGGCGATCTTCCGCGCCTTCCACACCCTCAAGGGCGGGGCGGGCTTTCTCGAAGCCGCCAACATGGTCGACTGGTGCCATCACCTGGAGGACCTGCTGGACAAGCTGCGCGCGGGCAAGCTGCAGGCCGACGGCGGCATGATCGATGCGATCCTGCGCTCCACCGACGTGATCGAGCGCATGCTGGGAGAAATGGCCCAGGGAGAGAATCCCGCGCCGGGCCCGGCGGATCTGGGCGCGCTGGTGCAGGTCTACGCCAGCGGACAGCAGCCGGGGGCGCAGCCCGCCGCCGCCTCGTTGCTGGATGCGGTCGAGGCGATCGACCCCGCCGAGCCGGACGAGACGGCCGACGGCACCTGGGCGGAAACGCGTGCCCAGGCCAGCGGGCAACCTGGGGTGTACGTGGAAAAGAAGACATCCGAATCCGCGCCGGGCGCCGGCGGCGAGGAAGACCTGGAGGCGGAATTCGAGCGCATGCTCGACAGCGTGTACGGCAGGGGCGTGGCCCCCGGCAACGCGGCGACCGCCGCGGCCGCGGCAGCCGCCCCTGGCGGCGTCTCGCCGCTGCGCGATCCGCTGGCCGAGGACACCGGCGCGGCGCAACTGCCCGCGACCACCGGCGGCAACGGCGCCGGCGCGCCGCCCGCGCGGAGCGCCCAGGCGGCGCCCGGGGGCGGCGCGGCGCAGGACGCCGCCGACACCACCATCCGCGTGGACTCGGCCCGCCTGGACCAGGCCATGAACCAGGTCGGCGAGCTGGTGCTGCTGCGCAACCGGCTGTCGGCCGCGGTGTCGCGCCTGGGGGCCTCCGACGAGACCCTCACGCGCCTGGCGCGCGAGACCGACCTGGCCGTCAACGACCTGCAGAACACCGTCATGCGCCTGCGCATGCAGCCCTGCAAGCGCCTGTTCCAGAGCCTGCCGCGGGTGGTGCGCGACGCCAGTCGCAGCCTGGGCAAGAAGGTGCGGCTGGAACTCGCCGGCGAGGACGTGGAAATCGACAAGACCGTGATCGATGCCTTGTCGGGCCCGCTGATCCACCTGGTGCGCAACGCGCTGGACCACGGCCTGGAGCCGCCCGAGCAGCGCGCACACGCGGGCAAGCCCGAGGAAGGCGTGCTGCGGGTGCAGGCGGTGCACCTGGGCGACAAGGTGCAGATCCACGTCAGCGACGACGGGCGCGGCATGGACGGCCACCGCATCGTGCAATCGGCGCTGTCCAAGGGCCTGATCACCGAGTCGGACGCGGCCCGCCTGTCCGAGCGCGAGATGCTCGACCTGATCTTCCTGCCGGGCTTTTCCACCAAGGAGCAGGTCAGCGAACTCTCCGGCCGCGGCGTGGGCATGGACGTCGTGCGCTCGGCCGTGCAGGGACTGCGCGGGCGCGTGGACATCAGCACCCGCCCCAACCAGGGCACCCAGCTCTCCCTGGAGCTGCCGCTGACCCTGGCGGTGCTGCCGGTGCTGTACTTCAAGCTGCGGCGCGAGACCTACGCGCTGCCGGTGTCGGTGGTGGACAACCTGATGGAGATCGACCCGGAACAGGTGCACAGCATCTCCGGGCGCCTGATGGCGCAGGTGGGCCAGGACCGCATCGTTCCCTTCATCGACCTCGGCCTGCAACTGCAGGGCGTGGAGCTGCGCCTGGGCCACGATCCCTGCGAGGGCATTCTCACCGAGCACGGCCTGCTGGTCGTGTCCGAAGCGCTGGGCACGGAGGATTCGGTGGTCAAGCCGCTGGATATCTCCTCCCAGACCTCGTGGTACCAGGGCGCCACCATCTCCGGCGGCGGCGACGTGGTGCTGATCCTGGACATCGCCGCGCTGACGCGTGCCATGCGCACGCCGCAGGCGGCCTGAACCGAGCATGCGATGAGCACCCTCCCCGACTCCTCCCCCGAGCGCATGCCGCTGGAGACCATGGCACTGGAGCACATGCCGGTCGAACGCATGCGCGACAGCTTTCTCGGCGTGGCCGACGCCACCTTCGCCTTCCAGGGCCAGTTGCAGCGCCGGCTGCGCGAAATCGACCGCAAGGCGCTGAACGCGCAGGTGCTGGTCAAGCGCCACGGCAAGGAACTCGCCGGCTACGGCGTGGTCGCGCAGTCCTTCCGCGAAGGCGCGCAGCAGCTGCAGGACGCGGCAGCCAATGTGCAGCGCGCGATCCATCCGCTGATGCTGGGCTTCATGCAGACCCTGCGCGACACCGCCCACGTCGACAAGCTGCAGACCCTGCCGGTGCAGCTGCGCAGCCACGCGCCGACGCTGGAGCAGACCATCCGCGAGCACCGCGCGGACTTCGAACTGCGCGCCGAGCAGAGCCGGCATGCCGGCACGCGCCTGCGCCAGGCGCTGTCCCGCTTCGAGAACGTGGTTTCCGAACTGGAGTACGTGGTGGTCAACGGCCGCATCGAGGCCGCGCTCAAGGGCGACGCCCGCGCGCAGCTGGCGCAGGTTTCGTCCGACATGGACAACGCGGTGGCGCAGGTACGCGATCTGCTGCGCCAGTATGTCGAACACATCGAGAAGGTTCTGCCGTGAAAGCGCAAAAGTTCTACTCCGAGGGATCGCATCACTGGTACGTCATCTACGACCAGGACGAGACGCGGGTCATCGACTCGAACGTCTACGCCTGCCAGGTGGACGGGCATACGCTGCTGTGCGATCCCGGCGGCTTCGAGGTCTTCCCGCAGGTCTTCGCCTCGCTGGTGGATGTGCTCCC
The DNA here is from genome assembly GCF_000377645.1 of Thiomonas sp. FB-6. Lineage (GTDB taxonomy): Bacteria > Pseudomonadota > Gammaproteobacteria > Burkholderiales > Burkholderiaceae_C > Thiomonas_A. The sequence continues at coordinate 3,622 of NZ_KB898510.1, forward strand.
GCCCTCGAGCGTCGAACAGGTGTTCGTGAGCCACCAGGACCCGGACATCGCCTCCAGCCTGCCCTTGTGGAATGCCTGCAACAAGGGCATCACCTGGCATACCTCGCGCCTGTGGGTGGGTTTCGTCCGCCACTACGGAGCGCTCGACGCCACCATCCAGGGCCTGCCCGACGACGGCGGTGAGCTCACGCTGGGCTCGGCGCGCCTGCAGGCCATTCCGGCCCACTACCTGCACTCCTCGGGCAATTTCCACCTCTACGATCCGCAGGCCAAGGTGCTGTTCAGCGGCGACGTGGGCGCCGCGCTGCTGCCTCCGGGGCACGACGCCTTCGTGGACCGCCGCGAGGTCGACTCCCCCAAGGCCTTCGACGAGCACATCCGCCACGCCGAGTACTTCCACAGACGCTGGATGCCCAGCAACGAGGCCAAGCGCGACTGGTGCGAACGCGTGTCGCGCCTCGACATCGATTTTCTCTGCCCGCAGCACGGCGCCATCTACAGCGGCGCCAACGTGAAGCGTTTCATCGACTGGTTCGCCGCGCTGGACGTCGGCTCGGCCGTGCACTCCCGCTGATCTTCCATGAACGCATCGATTCCGGGCGACATGCCCCCGCAGGATCCGGCCGCCGAACCAGGCGAGGCGCCCTGCGCCGATCTGCCCCCGCCCGAGGCAGCCGAAGCAGCCGAGGCGCCCGAAGCGTCGGAGGCAGCCGACGCCGGCGGACTGCTCGACGAAGCCGAGCCCGCCCCCGCCGAGTTCGAGCCCGCCGCGGCAGTGCCCGCCGAGCCCGCGCCGTCACCTTTCGCCAGCGGCGCGCAGGCGGGCCTGCTGGCGCGCCTCAAGTCCGACCGCGAAAGCGTGCTGGCGGCGGTGCTGAGCCTGGTGCAGGACGGGCAGGACCACGCGCTGCGCAATCTCAGCCTGATCGACGGCGCCGGCTGGGTGCAGCGGTTCGAGACGGTACGCGCCGCCTCGGCGGCGTCGGCCGCATCGGCCGCCGCCGCCGCAGCAGCATCCGCCGCCGCGACTGCCGAGGCGCTGCGCGAGGCCCGCGAGCGCCTGGGCGCGGCCGAGGCCGGCGTGCAGGGCCTGGTGGCCGAATGCGAAGCCGCCGCCCAGCGCCTGCGGGCTGCGCCCGGCGCGGACACCGCACAGGCGGCCGAACGCGCCCGCCAGGGCTGCGCGCTGGTGCAGGCGCGCGCCGGCGACGGCGCGCAGGCCGTCGGCCGCAGCGGCGACGCCCTGCTCAGCGTCGAGCGCGAGGTGCGCGAGGTCGCCGGCTTCATCGGCAGCACCCAGGGCAAGCTGGCTTCCTTCGTCGAGTCCGTGAACACGGTCGAGCAACTCACCGCTGGAATCCAGGAAGTCGCCAGCCAGACCAACCTGCTGGCGCTGAACGCCGCCATCGAGGCGGCACGCGCCGGCGAGGCCGGCCGCGGCTTCGCGGTGGTGGCCGACGAAGTGCGCAACCTGGCGCGCAAGACGGCGTCGATCACCGGGCGCATCGAGGACCTGACCCTGTCCATCCGCGAGAGCTCGGGCAGCCTCGGGCGCGACATGCACACCGCCGTGCAGCAGGTCGAGCGCCTGTCCACGATGCTGGCGCACGCGCAGGGCGCGGTCGGCGACGCGCGGCGCGCCCTGCAAGCCACCGTCGAGACCGCCGAGACCCAGGCGGCCGGCCTGCTCGAACTGGACCGGCAGACGGGCGAGGGCCACAACGCCGGGCAAGGCGTGCAAGCCCTGCTGGCCGAGCTTTGCGAACGACTGCCGCGCCTGGCGCGCGAATTGGAGCAGGCGCGCCGCGACCTGCCCTCGGCCTGATCCCCACGGAGAATCCATCATGACCAGTGTGCTGCAGGAAGTCGACGAACGCTCCCGCCTGGCCGGTACCAACAAGTTCGAACTGCTCCTGTTCCGCCTCGGCCAGGATCCCGGCGGGCGCCGCGAGATCTTCGGGATCAACGTGTTCAAGGTGCGCGAGGCCCTGGTGATGCCCACCGTCACCGCGATGCCGGGAGCCCCCCAGCATGTGCTGGGCGTGGCCAACATCCGCGGCCAGATCGTGCCGGTCATCGACCTGCCGGCCGTGGTGGGCTGCAAGCCCAAGGGCCTGAGCATCCTCATCGTCACCGAGTACGAACGCTCGGTGCAGGGTTTCGCGGTGGAGGAGGTCGAGGAGATCACGCGCCTGGAATGGAGCCGCGTGCTGTCGGCCGAGGCCAATGCGGTGGGCGGCATGGTCACCAGCATCGCCCGCCTGGATACCGAAAGCGACAAGAGCCGCCTGGCCCTGGTGCTGGACGTGGAGAAGGTGCTGCGCGACGTGCTGCCCTCGCGCGTGGCGGACGTCGACGCGGCCCGCGTGGGCGCGCGCCTGAACCTTCCGCCCGGCGCGGTGGTGCTGGCGGCCGACGACTCCTTCGTGGCTCGCAGCCAGATCGAGAAGGTGCTTCAGGCCCTCGATGCCCCCTACATCATGGCCAAGACCGGCAAGGAAGCCTGGGACCGGCTGCGCGCGCTGGCGCACGAGGCCCAACTCGAGGGCAAGCCCGTCACCGACAAGGTGGCGGTGGTGCTCAGCGACCTGGAAATGCCCGAGATGGACGGCTTCACGCTGACCCGCCAGATCAAGCAGGACGAGCGCCTGCGCCAGGTTCCGGTGGTCATCCACTCCTCCCTCACCGGCCAGGCCAATGAGGACCACGCGCGCAACGTCGGCGCCGAGGGCTACGTGCCCAAGTTCGCCGCCGAGGAACTCGGCTCGGCCATCCGCAAGGCCGTGGCCGCGGCCGCGGCGGCCCAGCGCGGCTGAACGCCCCCAGCTCCTGAAAGGCCCGCGATGAACTCCCCCGCCCCGCCCTCGGACCTGGCCGCCTGGCTGAGCCGGCGCCCCCTCGACCTGCGCGAGCCCGCGCTGGGCGGGCTGCCGCCCGCCGAGCGCGAACTGGTCCAGCTGCAACGCGAATTCGTCGACGTCGTCACCGACGGCGCCACCGAGGTGGCCTATGCCATCGCACGCGTGCGCTTCGACTCCCGCGGCGCCCTCGCCGAGAACCAGCAGCAATCTCAGCAGCACACCGCGCAATTGGCCGAGGTCGGCGACGGGCTCGGCCAGATCGTGCGCGGCACCGAAGACCTGCTGGACAAGCTGCGGGAGGTGGACTCCGAATCCGGGCGCATCGACGCCCTGGCCACGGACGGCGCGCGCAAGACCCAGTCCATGCGCGATCTGTTCGGCGAACTCGTGGCGCAGAACGCGCACAACCGCGCCGAGGTCGAGAACCTGCGCAAGCAGTTCGGCGAGATCGTGCAGCACATGACGGTGATCCGCGACATCGCGCAGCGCACCAACCTGCTGGCGCTGAACGCCGCCATCGAGGCCGCGCGCGTCGGCGACGCCGGGCGCGGTTTCGCGGTGGTCGCCGAGGAGATCCGCAAGCTGGCGCAGACCTCCGAGAAGTCGGTGGTGCGCATCGGCGACTCGGTGTCTTCCATCGACAAGGCGCTGCACGCGGTGGGCCGCGGCACCGAGGACTTCTCCTCCCGCATGGACGCCAGCCAGGCGCGGGTGCACGAGATCGCCGCGCACTTCCACGACATCGCCGGCGGCGTCAGCCAGGTGGCGCGCCAGAGCACCGAGGCCACCGGCCAGCTGGAGTCCCAGTCCGAGCGCCTGCATGCGGTGGACACGCACTTCCGCTCCATGGCCGAGCGCGTGCGCGACGACGCCAGGTCCGCGGTGGAGCGCGGCGCGCGCATCGCCGAGGCGCTGGACCTGGCGCTGGACAAGAGCCAGCGCCTGTTCTCGTCGGCCACCATGTTCCGCACCGACTCGGCGACCAGCCGCGTGATCGGCTCGCTCGAGCAGGTCACCGCCGAACTGGAGCAACGCCTGGCGCAGGCGTTGCAGCGCGGCGAGATCTCGGAAGCCGAGTTGTTCGACGAGCAGTACCAGTCGGTCGCTGGCACCGATCCGCAGAAATACAACACTCGCTTCACCGACTGGTTCAAGCGCGAGATCCAGCCCATCGAGGACCGTTACCTGGCGCTGTCCGAGCAATACGTGTTCGTGCTGCTGGTCGACCGCAACGGTTATGCGGCGGCGCACAATTCGAAGTTCGACCAGCCGCTCACCGGCGATCCCCAGCGCGACCTGGCCGGCAACCGCTCGCGGCGTCTGTTCAACGACCCGGTGGGACTGGCGTCGGCGCGCAACACCAGCGATGTCCTGCTGCAGGTCTACGCCCGCGACACCGGCGAGATCATGCGCGAACTCTCGCGCCCGGTGCGCCTCGGGGCGCGTCATTGGGGAGCGGTGCGCCTGGGATTCCGCTGAGCCCTCGCCTCCCGCGTTCGCAAAGCCTGCCGGATTGCGTATGCTTGCGACATGAGCCGCTCCGCGCCCTCCGTACCGTCCCGTCCCTCGCTGTTCGGCGGCCTGCTGGCCCGCCTGCGCGCGCTGCTGCGCCCGGCCACGGTCGACCGCAGCAGCTTCGCCGACGCCGGCGGCATCGACCGGCGCACGATCATGCTGCCCATGATCGGCGACCAGCAAGGCAAGAGCTACTACGAGGTGGCCGAGATGTGGGCGCGCGAGCGCCTGCGCGCCAAGCGCCACCTGCAGGAGATCGTCGACGGCGTCACCGACTACGGCGATCCCGGCCAGGCGGCCGGCTCCTTCGCCTGCGACGTGGGGGTGTGGCTGCGCTTCGTCGACCTGCCCGGCATGGCCGATACCCTGGACGACCTGCGCATGTGGCACGACCACTGGCACCAGGAACTGGCCCGGCTCATCGACCTGGCCAACCAGGGCCAGCGCGGACCGGTGCTGGATGCGCTCAAGCCCGGGCGCGGCTCGTGGAGCTACGCGGCGCGCCGGGTCAACCAGCTGCTCGAGGCGCTGTGGCTGCAGCGCGAGCCCATGGGCCTGCAGTTGCGCCTGGAGGGCTCGGCCGAATGGATCGACGCTGCCTTGCTGCGCGAAGGCGAAGGCGCGGGCGAACTGACGGTGTCGCTCGAACGCGCGCTGCAGACGGCTGCCTCCGTGCAGGTTCGCCACACCGATCGCCCGGATCAGGCGCCGCGGGCCTACAAGGTCCGCCTGTGCCGCCCGGGCCAACGCGGGGCCCAGGACCAGGGCGTGTACATCGCCTACCTGGTCTGAGGCTCCCGCCGGGAACTCCGCCGATGACCCGCAACGACAAGGACCCGACGCTGGGCAACATGACCAACGTCGACTGGAACGACCCCGAGTTGCGCAGCCTGCTCGCGGCCACCGAGGCCCTGCGCGTGGACAAGCGCGGCAGCTACGGCGCGCGGGCCGTGCATCTGCGCATGGGTGCGGGCGCCGGCCCCGAGGGGCGCGCCCTGCTCGTGGGCGAGACCGACGGCGTGTTGCAGATGTTGTTCGACCAGACCCTGCCCATCGGCCGCATCGTCTCGCTGAACCGGGATCCGGGCGCCGCGCTCGGAGGCACCTGGGAGACCTGCAGCGTGCTGAGCTGCCGGCGCGGCGCGCGCCAGGACGACGCCCGCCACGCCATCTACGTGCTCGAACTGCAGGCGCAACGCGCCCAGGAACGCTCCTGAGGGGCATGCGCCCGCCGGGTGCACGGCTATCGCGCGACGGCCGGCTCCCCGCCCGCGGCGGCCACGACGATGCGGTTGCGCCCCTCGCGCTTGGCCTGCAGCAAGGCGCGGTCGGCCGCGCGCAGCATGGCGGCCACGGCGTCGCCCTCGCTCGGCGCCGCCTGCGCCACGCCCGCCGAGAGCGTCACCGGGGGCAGCCCCTCCTGCATGCCCTGCACCGCGGCGCGCATGCGCTCGGCCAGCCCGGCGGCCACTTCCGGCGGCACGCCCGGGCAGGCCAGCACCAGTTCCTCGCCGCCCCAGCGCGCCAGCAGGTCGTCGCTGCGGCTATGGCGCTGCAGCGTGCGGGCCACGGCGCGCAGCACCCGGTCGCCGACCTCGTGCCCGTGGGTATCGTTGATCAGCTTGAAGTGGTCCAGGTCCAGCAGCACGCAGCTCAGCGCCGTGCCGTGCGCGGTCGCATGCTCCCAGGCCCGCGCCAGGAACTCGTCCAGCGCCCGGCGGTTGGGCAGCCCGGTGAGCTCGTCGCTGTAGGCCGCCTCGCGCAGGCGCGCATTGAGCGCGGCTAGTTCGCGCTGGCGGCCGTGCGCCAGCGCACGCTCGCGCTCGAGGGCGCTGATCATGCGCACCACGCGCACCCCCGGTCGCAGCTTGGCGGCCACCATCTCGGCCGATGCGCCTCCGGGCAGCACGTCGTTGGCGCCGGCGCGCAGCGCCTGCAGCAGTCCGTCGGCGTCCAGGCTGTCGCCGAGCAGCAGCAGGTACAGGCGAGCACTGTCGTGCTCGCGCAGCTGGCGGCACAGCTCCACGGCCTCGATCGGAAGGTGGTCGGCATCGAGCACCACGGCCTCGGGCAGGCAGGTGCGCGCGCGCTCGAAGCCCGCGCCCAGGTCGGGCTCGACCAGGACGTGCAAGCCCTCGGCGCGCAAGGCCTCCTGCAGATCCGTGCGGGCGCAGGGCGCGGGACCGGCCAGCAGCACCGAGGCCGCGAGCGCCGGATCCTCGGGCGCCACCGTACCCAGGCTGGCGCGAAGGCGCTGGAACTCCTCCTGGGCGTGCTGCTGCGACACCTGCATGTCCAGCACCGCCGCGAGATCGGCGAAGTCGTCTCGCATCTGGTCGAGCAGGCCCAGCAGGACCGCCTCGTCCAGGCCGAGGCGCAAGGCCGCCATGCACAGTCCGGGCAGGTCCTGCAGGCGCCGCTGCTCGTCGAGGGCGCCGGCCAGGCCGCGCGCCACGCCGACCATGGCCGCCAGTTCGGCCTGTGCGTCGTGTGGTTGCGTCTGCACCTGCGCCAGCGGAAGCAGCGCCAGCCACAGGCGCTGCGGGAAATTCCAGGTCTGCAGCAGGGCCGCGCTGGCCTCGGCCTGGTCGAAGCCCCAGCGTCTGCGCTGCCAGTCCAGCACGTCCTCGCCGGCCTCGGCGGCCTCGGTCTCGCCCAGCGCCTGCGCGCCCAGCGCGGCCAGCATGCCCAACTGGCCGATCTCCGCCAGCAGGCCCAGGCTGAAGGCCTCCGACACCGGCAGCACGTGGCGCCTGCGCGCCAGTTGCTGCAACACCAGCGCGCGCGCCAGCGAACGCCGCCAATAGGGTTCGAGCTCGAAACCGCCCAGGCGCGCGCCGTGGGTGTGCACCAGGCTCAGGCCGACGGCCAGGCGCGCCAGCGCGGCCACGCCGATGCGCATCACCGCATCCTCCAGCGCCGCGGTGGGCCGCAGGCCCGCGTACAGCGCCGAGTTGGCCAGGCGCACCGCCTTGCCCACCAGCACCGGGTCGCCCTTGGCGACGCGGCAGACCTCGAACACGCCCACGTCGCGCCGCTCCACCAGGCGCATCAGTTCCAGCGCAACCGCGTTCGGCGAGGGAAGCGGCTCCCGGCTGTCCCGCAACGTGGCGAGAATCCTGGCATTGCGCGCGGGGATGTCCTGAAGCTCGGGCATAGGTTCCCGGCATGGTAAGTCTCGCCGCCCCGGGCGGCAACACGAAATGCGGCGTCGCGCCGCTTGCGGATCAGTTACGGGATGCGCACCCAGGCTCGGCCAGCAAGACCTGTTGCCGCCCGCACTGCTTGGCCTGGCGCAAGGCCGTGTCGGCGCGCTCGTAGAGTTCGCCGAAGGCCTCGCCGTCCTGGACCTGCGCGACCCCGGCGCTGAAACTCATTTCCACCCGCTGGCCGGTACTGCGATGCAGCACCCGCCGGTTTCGAAACCCCTGCAGCAGGCGCTCCACCGCGCGCTGCGCGGCGTCGGCATCGGTGTCGGGGAACAGCATCATGAATTCCTCACCGCCCATGCGGGCGATGCTGTCGCCGGGACGCACCAGCTTGCGCGCCACCTGCACCAGCCCGCGCAGCACCTCGTCGCCGAAGTCGTGCCCGTAGCTATCGTTGATCTGCTTGAAGTGATCCAGGTCCAGCAGCGCCACCGACAGCGGGCGCTGCTGCTCGGCCGCGCGCGCGCTGTCGCGCACGAAGGCCACGTCGAGTCCGCGCCGGTTCAGCGCACCGGTCAACGGGTCCTGCCGCAGCTGCTGGCTGGCCTGCTCCAGTTCGCTTTCCAGCCTGCGGATGCGGTGCAAAGCCAGTTCCGCCTGCTGCTGAGCCTTTTGCAGGCTCTGCCCGAGCTGGCTGCCATGCTCGTGCAGCTCGGTGCCGCGCTGCATCAGCTCGCGCGCCAGCAGCTTGAGTGCGTCCTCGTCCAGGCCGGCGTCGAGCTGGCCCAGGTCCTGCTGCAGGGACTGGTTGAAGCGGCCGTTGTGATCGAGGAAGGTGCCCAGCCCGCGCAACACCTGGCCCACCACTTCGCGCGAGGTCGCCCGCGCTTCCAGCGCACTGCGCTGCAGCGCGGCCTGCCGGCGCAGCCAGGGCTCCATGACCGAGCGCGCCAGCTCGATGCGCGAGCCGTCGAGCGGGCGCCGGCACACCTGCTGCAGGGTACCGAACTCGGCGGCGGCCGCGGAGTCGCCGGCGAACACGTCGCCCACGTGAGAGACCAGCATCGAGAACAGCTCGAGCATGCCGTCGACCGTGCCGCGCTCCTGCGCCAGCGCGCGCTCGAAGCGCTGCCAGAGTTCGCGGTTGTCGCCCAGCAGCGTCTGCGCCTGCGCCGTGCCCTGGGCCAGGCCCAGCAGCTGGGCGGCCTTCTGTTGCAGCTGCGCATCGGTGCTGGCGGGAATCAGCCCCAGGTGCAGCCCCTGCTCCCACATCTGGCGCCACACGCCGGCAGCCGGCACCGCAGCGGGCGTGGTGCCCGCGGCTGCCGCTGGAACGCCGTGCGCGGCCTGCGCCGGGGCCGGCCTGGAAGTCGCCGCGGCGCAAGCCGTGCCCTGGGCCCCGGAACCGCCCGCGGAAGGCTGCGCCACGGCCGGCCTGGAAGCCGCGCCGGCGGGCGCCGGGCGTGGCGCCGCGGCGTCGCCCGGCGCCCGCGGCGCCGGCTCGGGCACCGGGCCCCCATGGTTGCGCGCATGCGCCAGCTCGGCCCAGATGCGCGCGTAGTTCTCCGGGGTCGGCGCCAGACGCAGCACCGCCAGGCGGCGGAAAGCCGATCGCGCGAGCTCCGCCGCGGACGCCGCCGACATGGATGCATTCATCGCCTTCTCTCGCCCCCATCCGCCTCAGCGCGGCGCCGCCGCATCGTGTTCCAGGCGCCACAACCAGGCCAGCAGTTCGGCCACGGCGACGTACAGCGCGGGCGGGATTTGCGCATCCAGGTCCACCTGCATCAGCAACTGCACCAGTTGCGGCGATTCGTGCACGTAGACACCCGCCTCGCGCGCCCGTTGAATGATAGCTTCGGCGATCAGCCCGCGCCCCTTGGCGACCACCTGCGGCGCGCCCTGGCTGTCGTTGCGATACTGCAGCGCAACAGCCTCGCGCGGCGCCTGCGGCGCCTGTCCGGGCGGCTCAGCCATGGGCGGAGGCTCCGAGCGGGCGCAGGGCCAGTTCATCCAGGCTCAAGCCTGCCTGCTCCAGCGCCTGGCGGAACTGCAGGCCCTGCGACTGCAGCGCGGCGCCGGCCTGCTGGCCGTGCTCGACGCGCACCCGCAGATGCTGCCGGGCCCCAGTGCCCGGCGCGAGCTGCAAGGTCACGACCATCGGCCCCAGGTGCGGCAGGTCCAGGCGCAGCACCGAGCTCCAGCTGCGCTGCGGCGCCTCTCCCGGCTGTTGCCCCGGCGTGTCGTCGGGCTCGATGCGCCATTCCAGTTCCTGCCCCGGCCAGGCCTGGCCCGCCCACACGACCGCGCCCTGCGCCAGCGTGGCCAGCTGCTGCTGCACCAGGGCCTGCAACTGCGCGGGCATCGCCTGCAGCGTGGTTCCCGGCGCCGGCGCCGCGGCGGCCGAGGCCTGCGCCTGCATGCTGGCGTACAGACCCGCCGCCGCGTGCGCGGGCGGCGCGGAGGAGCCCGCCGAGGCCGTCCCGGCGGCGACGGCGGCCCCGGCCGACTGGGCCTGCGACTGGCCGGCATGGCCCGTCTGACCCACCTGGCCCGCCAGGCCGCCCGTGCTCCCGGCCTCCGCAGCACCGGGCCCCGCCGGCGCCGCGCTCCCGTGCCCGGGCGCCGCGGCCGCCGTGCTGGCGGCGGACGCACTCGCGCCGGTGGCCGCGGCATTCGGTCCCGGCCCCGGCGGCTGGGCCTGCGCCAGCGTGGACAGGCGTCCCTGCGGCTCCTGCAGCAAGGCCTGCGCCGGCAGTTCCCCCTGCACCCAGGCCGCCAGGTGGCTTTCGTAGAACAGGCCGCTATGGCGCACACCGTCGGCCAGCGCCTGCGCCAGGCCCGCGGAGGCGGCGCAGTCGGGTTGCGGCCACAAGGGCTCGGCCGCGCGCAGCGCCTGCGCCGGCTGCTGCTGGATACGCGCCAGCAACTGCGCGGTGGACGAGAGCTCGGACTGCGTGGCTGGCGCCGCGTTCTGCGGGGCCAGCAGCAAGGCGGGCTGCGCGCCGGGCTCGCTGAGCACGATCAGCGGCAGTTGTTCGCCGACCTGGTGCTGCCCGGGCAAGGTGGCCGCCAGCAGGGTCTGCCCCAGGCGCAGCAGCACCTGCCCGTCGGTCTGGGACTGCACCACCTCGGCCACCACGCGCGCGCCGGGCGGCAAGGCCAGCGGCACGCTCTGACTGCCCGCCAGCGGTGCCAGGCGCGCCGGAAAGGAGGCATTGCCGCCGACCTGGGTCGGCAGCATCGGCGGCAGCGGTCCGTTGGTGGTTCCCATGCTGGCGCGCGAGCGGGTTCAGGGCGCTCGCGGCGCCGGGATCGGCTCAGGCATGCCCGGCCCCGTGCAGGCTGAGCATGAGCTCGGCCTCGGCCTCGCTGAGCCCGCAGCGCGAGGCGATCTCGCGCACGCTCAGGCCCTGGTCGACCAGCTGGCGCATCAGGCCCAGCATTTCTCCGCGCAATTCGGACGGATCCACGCGTTGCGCCACGGGGGCCTCGGCCGCGGTGCCGGCAGCCGCCGCGGACGCCGCGGGTCCCGCGCTCGCGGGCGCCGGGACCTGCACCTGCGCCTGGCGGGGAGCCGGCTGCGTGGGCTCGCCACCCAGCGTGGACGCGAAGTCCGCGCCGTCGGAGGCCTCCGCCCGGCGCCCCAGGCGCACGCGCTCGAGCTTGTCGATGCGCGAGCGTTCGAGTTCGAGCTGCTGCGCCAGGCGGCGCACCAGGCTCATCAACCCGAGCTGCATCAACACGATGAACAACCCCAGCGCCAGCAATACGGTGACCATGTTCAGGTTTCGCTTCCCCATCCGCGGCCCGGGGCGTTCAGCCCCCGGCCGTCCCGCGTGACGCGTTCACGCCAATTCGTCGATGTGCCGCCCCCGCGTGGTGTCGGGTCCCGGCGGCACGCCGTGCTCGTCGTTCTTGTCCTGGGCCTTGTCCTCCGGCGGTGCCTGGGCCCCCGGCGGGGGCCGGCGCCGCCCCGAGGAGCCCGAATCCTGCGCGCCGCCGACCGGACGCAGCGGCCCGCCGGGCTGGATGCGTCCGACACCGTCGATTCCGTCCTGCGCTGCCGCCATCGCCAGCCCCCCCTCGCCGCCCGCGCCCGCCGGCGCCGTCAATGCGCGAAATAGCCCTGCAGGCGCCCCTCGATCATGCGCGGATTCTCGCCCTCGGCGATGGCCACCAGGCCGTCGACGATCAATTCCTGCAGTTTCGCGCGCTCATGCACGATATTCTTCATCTTGTTCGCAACCGGCAGAAAAAACAAGTTGGCAGACCCCACTCCGTAGATCGTCGCCACGAAGGCCACCGCGATGCCCGCTCCCAGCTTGCTCGGGTCGGCCAGGTTCTCCATCACGTGGATCAGGCCCAGCACCGCCCCCAGGATGCCCACCGTCGGGGCGTAGCCGCCGGCCGACTCCAGCACCCTGGCGGCCTGGCTGTCGTGGTGCTCGACGGCCTGGATCTCGTGTTCCATGGTGGCGCGGATTTTCGCAGGGTCGGCGCCGTCGACCAGCAACTGCAGTCCGCGGCGCAGGAAGGGGTCGTCGATGTCGTCGATCGCCGACTCCAGCGCCAGCAGGCCGTTGCGCCGGGCCATCTCGCTGTACTGCACGATGTCGCGGATGGCCCCGTCGGGGTCCAGCAGCGGCGGGCGCACCACCCACGGCAGCATGCGGATCGAGCGCAGGAACACCGGCAAGGGGTACTGCAGCATGGCGGCGCCCAGCGTGCCCCCGATCACGATGAGGAAGGCGGTGGGCTGCAGGATCGAGGCCAGGTGGCCGCCCTCGAGCAACTGCCCGAGCACGATCGAGCCGATCGCGACCACCAGTCCGACGATGCTCAGGAAGTCCATGCCGTGCCCGTGAGCGGCGGGTTCAGCGAGCCGGCGCGGCGCCGTGGTCGCGCAGGCTGGCGCGCAGGCGCATCACCGCCTGCTTCATCAGCTGGCTCACGCGCGACTCGCTGACCTCGAGCACTTCGCCGATCTCCTTGAGCTGCAGTTCCTCCTGGTAATACAGCGACAGGATCAGGCGTTCGCGCTCGGGCAGCTTGCCGATGGCCGCCTGCAGGTCGCGCTCGAGCTGTCCGTCCTGCAGCGCCTGGTCGGGCTGGGCGATGGAATCGTCGGCGTGCTGATCGGTGAAGTCGCGCCCTTCCACCGGCGCCAGGTCGTCCAGGTACACCAACTGCAGGCTGCTCTGCGCCAGCGCCGCGTGGTAGTGCTCCAGGGTCCAGCCCAGGTGCGTGGCCACCTCCAGGTCCTCGGGCGGGCGGCCCAGCGACTGGGTCAGCGCCTGCATGGTGCGCTGGATCGAGCGCTCCTGCGCGCGGCTGCGCCGCGGCAGCCAGTCCTGGCGCCGCAGTTCGTCGTAGATGGCGCCGCGGATGCGGATGGCCGCGTAGGCCCCGAACTGGGCCGGCGCGTGGTCCTGCCCGCGCTCCAGCGCGTCCCACAGCCCGATCATGCCCGCCTGCTCCAGGTCGGCGATGTCCACCGAGGCCGGAAGCTGCGCGGCCATCTGCGCGGCGATGCGCCGCACCAGCGGCAAATGCCGCCCCAGGCGCTGCTCGCGCGTCTCCTGGGGGGCATAGACCACGGCTTTCATGGCTTGGCGCACCGGCTCGGACCCGCCGCGTCAGGTGGACGAGGCCGCAGCGTCGGGCTGCAGCCACTGGGCCATGAAGAATTCCAGCTGGCCGCTGGGTCCGGCCGGCAGCGGCCATCCCTGCACCCGCTCGGCCAGTGCCACGAAAGCCTTCGCCGAGGGGCTGTCGGGCGCCGCCTCCACCACGGCGCGCTGCGCGCGCACCGCGGCGCGCAGCGCCGCGTCCAGCGGAATGCTGCCCGCCAGGTCCAGGGACACGTCCAGGTAGCGGTCGCTGACCCCGGCGATCTTGGCGAACAGCGCCTGGCCCTCGCGGGCATCGCGCACCATGTTGGGCAGCAGGTGAAAGCGCCGTTGCGCGTACTGCTTGGACAGCACCTTGATCAAGGCGTAGGCGTCGGCCACCGAGGCGGGCTCGTTGGACAGCACCACGATCAGTTCGTGCGCCGCCCGGCTGAAGGTCAGCACATCGCCCGAGATGCCGGCCGCACAATCCACCAGCAGGTAGTCGATCTGCAGGTCCATCTCGCTGACCGCGTCGATCAGGCGCGACTGGCTGCGCGCGTCCAGCGAGGCCATGGCGCTGACCCCGCTGGAGGCCGGAAGCACCCAGATGTCCTGCGGGCCGCGCACGAGCACCTGCTGCAGGGTCTTCTCGCCCGACAGCACGTGGGAGATGTTGAACCGGGGCGTCAGCCCCAGCAGGATGTCGATGTTGCCCAGGCCCAGGTCGGCGTCGAACACCAGCACCCGGCTGCCCCCGCGCGCCAGGCTGATCGCCAGGTTGGCCACCACGTTGGTCTTGCCCACCCCGCCCTTGCCGCTGGCGACCGTGATCACCTTGGTGGCCCGCCTGTGCAGGCGGCGCAGTCCTTCGGCTTGGTCCATGGCGATCCTCAGCGGCTGTTGGCGACGGCAGGTGCGGCGTCATCCCGGCCCGTGCGCAACGCGGGGTCGTCCGCGCGCGCCGCGGCCGGCCCGCGTTGCAGCAAGGCCTTCATCTTAGCGACCTCCGGCGCGTGCAGGTCCTCCGGCACACGCTGGCCGTCCGTATAGAACCACAGCGGCTGCGCGTGCTCGCGCAGCCACTGCAGCGCGGCGCCGAACACGGGCGTCTCGTCCAGCTTGGTCAGGATGCAGCCGGCCAGCGGCAGCTCGCGGTAGGTCTGCCAGGCCTGCTCGTACACCGCCAGGCTCATGCCGGCCCCCAGCAGCAGCAGCGCGCGCACCGCCGTGCCCTGCTCGCCCAGCCAGCGCAGATGCTCGGCCAGGCGGGCATCGCGCGGGCTCAGCCCGATGGTGTCGACCAGCACGAAACTGCGATCGGAGAATTCCTGCAGATGCGCGCGCAACTCGGCGGCGTCGCGCGCCACCGCCACCGGCACCCCCAGTATGCGCCCGTAGATGCGCAGCTGCTCGACCCCGCCGATGCGATAGGTGTCGGTGGTCACCAGTGCCACCGATTGCGTGCCGTGGCGCAGCACCAGGCGTGCGGCGATTTTCGCGATGGTGGTGGTCTTGCCCACGCCGGTGGCGCCCACCAGCGCGTAGACGCCGGCTTCGTTCATCGGCTCCGCTCGCATGTCCACGCCGGCCAGCCAGGCCTGCAGCGCCGCATCGACGTCCTGCGCGCCGGCCGCCGCCTCGCGCGCCGCCCGCGCATCCAGGCCCAGCGCCTGCAGGCGCAACTCGATGGCCGAGGGCGAACCCACCGGCGCCTGCGCCACGCTGGCACGTACCCATTCGCGCAATTCCTCCAGCTCGTCGCGCAGGTCGCGGATCTCCCCCGCCCACACCGGGGCGGCGGCCGGCGCCGCCGACGCCGCCGGACCCGCCTGCGCGGTGCTTCGGCCCTCGCCTCCCGGGCGTGCCGCCGGGGTGCCCGCGGCGGGCGCGGGTGCCCGGAGCACCGGCGCCGCGGCGACGGTTTGCTGGCGCTGCGACGGCTTCACGGCGCCGGCCTGGCCCGCGGCGGCGGCCGGCCGCTGCGCCGGCGGCGCGGGGCGGGAAACCGCGGCGGCCGGCGCGGGCGCCTCGGGGCGGCCCTCGTCCTGCGCGGTCTCGGCGTCGGGCTGCAGGCTGGAGGCGTCGAAATCCACCGCGGCCATCAGTTCCACGCCGCCGACGATCTCGCGGTTGGACAGGATCACTGCATCGGGGCCGAGGTCGGTGCGGATGCGCGCGAGCACCTCGCGCGTGCTGGTCCCGGTGTAGCGTTTGATTTTCACGGCTTAGGCTCCGAGCGTTTGGGTGATGCGCACCTGCTTGTGGTCAGGCACTTCGGCATAGGACAGCACGCGCAGGCGCGGCGCAGAACGCGCCAGCAGGCGCGCCAGGAACTGGCGCAGCGGCGCCACCGTGAGCAGCACGGGGCTGGCCCCCTGCGACTCCATGCGCTGCATCATCTCCCGCGCGCGATCCATCAGGCGCTGCGCCAGCCCCGGCTCCACCGCCGCCTGCGCCGGGTCCGCGCGCAGGCTGGCAAGCAGGATTTGTTCCAGCTGCGGCTCCAGCACCGCGGCCGCCAGTTCGCGGTTCGCCCCGCTGAGCGACTGCACGATGAACGAGCCCAGGGCCTGGCGCACCCGCGCCGTCAGCTCGTCGGTGTCGCTGATCTGCTGCGCATGCTCGGCCAGCACCTCGGCAACGGTACGCATGTCGCGGATCGGCACCCCCTCGGCCAGCAGGTTCTGCAGCACCTTGCGCAGGCGGTCGGCGCTGAGCAGCTTGGGCACCAGGTCCTCCACCAGCTTGGGCGAGCGCTCCGACAGGTGCGACAGCAGGCCCTCCACCTCCTCGCGCCCGAGCAGCTCGGCGGCGTGCGACTGCAGCAGGTGGTGCAGGTGCGTGGCGATCACCGTGCTGGGGTCCACCACGGTGTAGCCCATGGCCAGTGCGGTGTCGCGCTGGCCGGGCTGGATCCACACCGCCGGCAGCCCGAAGGCCGGGTCGGTGGTGGGCTGCCCCTGCAGGTTGCCGCTGACCTGTCCGGGGTTGATGGCCATCAGCATGTCGGGGAACACCTCGCCGGCGCCGATCTCCACCCCCTTGAGGGCGATGCGGTAGCCGCCGGGGCGCAACTCCAGGTTGTCGCGGATGTGCACCGCCGCCACCAGGAAGCCCAATTCCTGGGCGAACTTGCGCCGCACGCCGCGGATGCGCGCCAGCAGCTCGCCGCCCTGCGTGCGGTCCACCAGCGCGATCAGGCGGTAGCCCACGTCCAGCGCCAGCGTGTCCACCGGTTCGATCTGCGACCAGTTCACCTCCTCCGGCTCGGTGCTGGCCGCCGCCGCCGGCGCCGCGGCGTCGGCGGGAGCGGCCGCCTCGCGCCGTTCGCGGCGCTCGCGCTGCCACAGCACGCCGCCCAGCACCGCCGCGGCCAGCAGGAAGGACACGTGGGGCATGCCCGGCACCAGGCCGATCAGCCCCAGGATGCCGGCCGCGATGCCCAGCACGCGCTTGTGGCGGAACAACTGCCCCACCAATTGCAGCCCCACGTCCTGCCCCGTGGACACGTTGCTGATCACGATGCCTGCGGCGATGGAGATGACCAGCGAGGGAATCTGCGCCACCAGCGCGTCGCCGATGGACAGCAGGGTGTAGTTCTGCGCCGCCTGCGACAGGCTCAGGCCGTGCATGAGCACGCCGATGATCAGCCCGCCCAGCAAGTCGATGAACAGGATCAGGATGGCCGCCACCGCATCGCCGCGCACGAACTTGCTGGCACCGTCCATGGCCCCGAAGAAGTCCGCCTCCTGCGCGATGTCGGCGCGGCGCCGGCGCGCCTCGTCCTGATCGATGAGCCCGGCGTTGAGGTCGGCGTCGATGGCCATCTGCTTGCCCGGCATCGCATCCAGGGTGAAGCGCGCGCTCACCTCGGCGATGCGTCCCGCGCCCTTGGTGATCACGACGAAGTTGATCACCACCAGGATGGCGAAGATGATGATGCCCACCGCGTAGTTGCCGCCGACCACGAACTGGCCGAAGGACTCGATCACCTGCCCGGCGGCGCCGCCGCCGTTCTGTCCGTTGAGCAGGATCACGCGCGCCGCGGCCACGTTCAGCGACAGGCGCAGCAGCGTGGTCAGCAGGATCGCCGTGGGAAAGGCCGCGAAGTCCAGCGGGCGGGTCAGGTACAGGGTGACCAGCAGGATGATCAGCGACAGCGTGATGTTGAAGGTGAACAGCACGTCCAGCACGAAGGTGGGCAGCGGCACCACCAGCATCATGAGGATCATCACCACCAGCAGCGGCGCCGCCAGCAGGCGCCAGTCCAGGCGCATCAGGCGCGCGAGCAGCGGGCCGGCGGCGGGGGAAGCGGAAGTCGCCATGGTCAGTGCACCGGCATGGCCTTGTCGGCCGAAGTATCGAGATCAGCGGGAATCGCCCAGTCGGCGGGCGCGCGCGCCTGCTGCGGCAGCGCGCGCAACTGGTAGACATAGGCCAGCAGCAGCGCCACCGCGTTGTACAGCTTCACCGGAATCTCCTGCTCCAGTTCGGCGTAGCGGTACAGCGCGCGCGCCAGCGGCGGCGCCTCCACCACCGCCACGCCGTGTTCCACCGCCAGTTCGCGGATGCGCGCGGCCACGCGGTCCGCGCCCATGGCCAGCACCACCGGCGCGCGCTGGCGGCCCTGTTCGTAGCCCAGCGCCACCGCGAAGTGGGTCGGGTTGGTCACCACCACGTCGGCCTTGGGCACCGCGGCCATCATGCGCCGGCGCGCGCGCTCGCGCTGCATGGCGCGCAGGCGCTGGCGCACCTCGGGGTTGCCCTCGCTCTCGCGCATTTCGTCCTTCAGGTCCTGGCGCGACATCTTCAGCTTGTTGTTGAGCTGCACGATCTGCCAGGGCACGTCCACCGCGGCCACCAGCAGCGTGGCCGCGGCGAGCCAGACGAAGGCGTGCCCGCACAGGCTGCCCAGCAGCGCCGGCGCCTGGCTGGGCGCCACGCCCAGCAGGCTGAGCAGCGTGCCGCGCTGGGACCACAGCACCAGGGCCAGCAGCGAGCCGATCACCACCGTCTTGAGCAGGGCCTTGCCCAGTTCCACCAGCCCGCTCAGCGAGAACATGCGCTGGATGCCGGACACCGGGTCCAGGCGCGTGAAGTCCAGCGAAAGCGCCTCCAGGCTGAACACCCAGCCGCCCAGCGCCACGCCGCCGGCGATGCACACGACAAAGCTCAGCAGCATCAGCGGCAGCCCGATGACCAGCCCGTCGCGCGCCACCGTGGCGGCGAACTCCAGCATCTGCTGCGGGTCGTGCGCGGCGGCGGCCGGCACGCTCAGGCCCTCGTGCAGAACCTGGGCGCCGTGGCCGAAGAACCAGGCGCCTCCGTAGTACACCGCGGCGGCGCTGGCCACCATCAGCAGGCTCGAGCTGAGGTCCCTCGAGCGTGCCACCTGCCCCTTCTCGCGCGCCTGCTGCCGGCGCTTGAGCGAGGCGGGTAAGTCGCGGTCCTGTGCGCTGTCCTCGGCCATGGCCTCAGGCTCCCGGCAGCCCGGCGGGGGCGCCCGGCGCGGCCTGGCGCAGCAGGCTGCCGGCCAGGTTCACGCCGTATTCGACCAGGTGGTGCACCACCGTCTGCATCACCGGCATCAACAGATACAGGGCCACGAAGCCCAGCCCGAAGAACAGGGGAAAGCCGATCGCGAACAGGTTGAGCTGTGGTGCCAGCTTGCTCAGCGTGGCCAGGCCCAGGTTGGCGATGAGCAGCACTCCCAGCGCCGGCGCGGCCATGGCCAGCGCCAGCGAGAACAGCGCCCCGCCTTCCAGCGCCAGCGCATGCCAGCTGCCGGCGCCCAGGCCCGCGGCGGCGCCCACCGGCAGCAGCGTGAAACTGCGCGCCAGCACCGCCAGCAGCAGCAGATGCCCGTTCATCGCCAGGAACAGCAGCATGGTCAACAGGTTCAGGAAACTCGCCAGGCTGGTCACCTCGACCCCCTGCAGGGGATCGAACAGCGTGGAAAACCCCAGGCCCATCTGCAGGCCCACGATGCTGCCGGCCAGTTGCACGCTGCTGAGGATCAGGGACATGGCCAGCCCGACCACGCCGCCCACGAGCAACTGCTGCACGATCAGGCTCCAGCCCAGCGCGCTGTCCAGCTGCACCGGCGGCATCGCCGGCAGCATCGGCGCCAGCACCAGCGCGACGGCCGCGGCCAGGCCCACGCGCACCTGGATGGGCACCTGCGCGGCGCTGAACACCGGAGCCGTGCTCAGCAGCGCCAGCACGCGCAGGAAGGGCCAGAAAAAGGCCCCGACCCATTGCTCCAGCTGCAGCGAGGACAAGGAGATCATCAGGAACCCAGCATTTGCGGAATGCTCAGCAGCAGGCGCGTGGTGAAGTCCATCATCACGTGCAGCATCCACGGCCCGGCCAGCACGGCCGCCAGCCCGATGGCCAGCACCTTGGGCACGAAACTCAGGGTCATCTCGTTGAGCTGCGTGGCCGCCTGCAGCAGGCTGACCAGCAGCCCCACCACCAGGGCCACACCCAGCAGCGGCAGGGACACCAGGAACATCACCCACAAGGCCTGCTGGCCCAGCGAGACGACGGCTTCGGGACTCATCGCGAACTCTCCTGCGAACTCTGCGCGTCAGCGCACGAAACTCTGCACCAGCGAGCCGATCACCAGATCCCATCCGTTGACCAGCACGAACAACATCAGCTTCAGCGGAAACGAAAGGGTCACCGGCGACAACATCATCATGCCCATGGACATCAACACCGCGGCCACCACCATGTCGATGATCAGGAACGGGATGAACACGACGAAGCCGATCTGGAAGGCCGTCTTGAGCTCGGAGGTGACGAAGGCCGGGATCAGCAGGGTCAAGGGCGTGTCCTGCGGGCTGGCCAGGGGCTTGTGCCCGGAGAGCTTCACGAACAGCGCCAGGTCGTCCTTGCGGGTCTGCGCCATCATGAACTTGCGCAGCGGCTGCGAGCCGGCCTGCAGGGCCTGGGTGAGGGACAGGGTGTTGTCCATCAAGGGCTTGACCGCCACGTCGTTGATCTGGTTGAACACCGGGCTCATCACGAACAGCGTGAGGAACAGCGACAGCCCCACGATCACCTGCGCCGGCGGCACCGTGGTGGTCCCCAGCGCCTGCTTGAGCAGCGACAGCACGATCACGATGCGCGTGAAGGCGGTCATCATCAGCAGCATGGCCGGCAGGAACACCAGCACGGTCATGAACAGCAGGGTCTGCAGGCTCAAGCTGTACTGGGTGCCGCCGCCCGCGGCAGGCGTGCTGGTCAGCGCCGGGAGCACCTGCGCATGCGCCAGGGCCGGCAGCGCCAGCAGCGCCGCTGCGGCCAGCAGCAGGCGCGGACGGAACGCGGAGAGGGTCATCACGGGCGGTCGGAAGAGGATGCGGACGACGATGCGGACGAAGATGCGGACACGGCCTTGCGCAGCCAGTCGGCGAAGGGCACGGGCGGCAGGCCGGTGCCCGGCGGCTTCGCCTCCAGCGCCTGGGGCAGCACGTGCAGGCAGCGCAGACCCTGGGCGCCGGCGCCCAGCAACAGCTGCTGCTCGCCCACCTGCACCAGCAAGACGCGTTCCCGCGGCGACAGTGCCAGCGAGGCCACCACGCGCAGGTCTGCGCGCCCGGCGCCCAGGCCCGGCTGCGCGCGCCTGAGCACGCGCAACAACAGGTAGAACACCACCAGCACCAGGCCCAGGCCGGCGAGCACGCGCAGCATCGAGGACCAGGACAGCGGATCGGACATGGCTGTAAAACCCTTTCGAGATGACGACTTCTTGACGATTTCCCCCGCGGCCGCGCCGGGGTCTTGACGGTACAAGGCCTTTCCGGCACTCCCGGCAGGGGCTTTGCCCGCCGCGGCGCGGCGCCACTCGGTACACTGGGAACCGTGGGTCGCGCGGGCACGCGCCTTGCGAGGGCTCCGGAGCGCGGCGGCAAGGCACACCGCTCCCCGGCGTCCACGCCCCTGCCGTGCAAGATCCGTGCAACCCTTGCGCGCGCCTCGCCATCCGTCCCCCGAAGCACGCTCCGAGTTCCGCCACCACCACCGCCGTCCCCTCTGCCCGCATGAGCCGCCCCGCCAACCCCGCCGCAGGCGTCAAGCTGCGCAGCGCGCCCCATTCGCCGGCGCGGCGCGGGGCGCTGCGCGGCGCCGGGGCGGTGCTGGCGGGCCTGGGCATGCCCGGCGCGCTGCTGGCCGTGGGCGGCTCCTCGCGGGCGGACGAGTCCCCCGCGCTGCGTTACGCCCATTCCGAGAAGGCCTTGCGCCTGGCCATGCAGCTGGCGCGCCAGACGGCGCTGCCGGTGGCCTGGCTGCGCGAGCAGATCGGGCGGGCCTATTTCCAGCCCCAGGTGGCGCGCCTGATCATCCCCGGGCGCCCGGAGCAGAAGAACTGGGGCCTGTACCGCAGCCATTTCATCGAAGCCACGCGCATCGCCGCCGGGGTGCGCTTCCTGCGCGCCAACGACGCCTGGCTGCAGGAAGGGCGCCAGCGCTTCGGCGTGCCCCCGGAGGTGGTGCTGGGCATCCTCGGCGTGGAAACCCTGTACGGGCGCAGCATGGGCGAATTCCCGGTGCTCGACAGCCTGGCCACGCTGTCGCTGGACTTCCCCGCGGCGGCGCCGAACGACCGCAGCGACTACTTCGCCTCCCAGCTCGGTGACTATTTCGTATGGTGCAACGCCGGTGGAACCGACCCCGCCAGCATCCGGGGTTCCTACGCCGGCGCCATCGGCATGCCCCAGTTCATGCCCGGCAACATCCTGCGCTGGGGCACCCGCTTCGACGGCGAGGGCTCGGTCGACCTGATCCACAACGCGCCCGATGCCATTGCCAGCGTGGGCAACTTCCTGGCCGGCCACGGCTGGGTGCGCGACATGCCGGCCTGGTTCCCGCTGCAGCTGCCCGACAAGCTCGAGCCGCGGGTGCTACAGCGCCTGCTCGAGCCGGACATCGTGCCCAGCTTTCGCGCCGCCGAGCTGCGCGCGGCCGGAATCTCGCTGCTGCCGCAGGTGCTCGACTACCCCGGCAAGCTGGCCGTGGTGCAGTTGCCCAACGCCAGCCGCGCGCCCGACTACGTGCTGGGCACCGACAATTTCTACGCCGTCACCCGCTACAACCACTCGGCCTTCTACGCGCTGGCCGTGCTGCAGCTGGGCCAGCGCATCCTGCTCGAAAGCCCGCCCGAGGAACAGGCCTGAAGCAGCGGCCCTGAGGGGGCGCGCCCGCCCGGTTCAGCGCGGCCGCCCGCGCAGCGCGACGTGGATGCCCGCGAAAATCAGCACCGCCCCCACCACGTGGTAGGCCTGGATGCGCTCGCCCAGGAAGGCATAGGCCAGCCCCGCGGCGAACACCGGAGCCAGGTTCCCGAAATACGAAGGCACCTGCGGGCCCACGCGTGACACCGCGGCCCCCCAGCAGGCATAGGCCAGCACCGACGCGAACAGCGCCACGTAGCCCACCGCCAGCACCACCGGCAGGCTCCAGTGCGTGACGTGGCCCAGGCCCCAGCGCTCCCAGGCGGCCAGCGGCGCGATGAACAAGGTGCCCCAAGCCACCTGCGCGGCCAGCAGCGACAGGCGCGGCAGGCGCACCGGGTGGCGCCGCAGGTCCCAGGTGTACAAGGCCCACAGGAACACGGCCAGCAGCATCAGCAGGTCGCCGCGCGCCAGGTGCAGCGCCGCCAGGCGTTGCGGATGCCCAGCGCTGACCACCACCGCCACCCCCGCCACCGACAGCGCGCTGCCCGTCCAGGCCGCCGCGCCGATGGCCTCGCCATACAGCGCGGCGCCCAGCAGGGTGACGAACACCGGCGCGGCCGAGGTGATCAGCGACACCTTCAGCGGCGTGGTGCTGTGCAGGGCCACGTACTGCAGCGAGTTGTAGCAGGCCACGCCCAGGAAACCCTGGCGCGCCAGCACCATCCAGTGCCGGCGCAGCAGCTCGCGCCCGCGCCACAGCCCGCCGGCCGCGAAGGGAAGCAAGGCCAGCAGGGCGAAGAACCAGCGGAAAAAGCTCAAGGCCAGCGGCGCGATCTGCCCCACCATCAGGCGCCCGACCACCGCGTTGCCCGCCCACAGCAGGGGCGGCAACGCAAGCATCGCCAGGGTGCCGGCGCTCAGGCGGGGAGAAGCATGCATGGAAAGCTCGGGGTCCGGACCAAAGCTTTCGATTATGCACTGAGCGCCAGCTTGAAGCCCTCCACGGTGCGCTGCAGCTCGGTGGCCTGCGAGGTCATCTGTTCCGAGGTCGCGGCCAGCTGTTCGGAGGCCGAAGCGTTCTGCTGCGTGGCCGCGCTGACCTGCGCGACCGCCTGGTTGATCTGCCGGATGCCCGTGGCCTGTTCGTCGCTGGCACCGTGAATCTCCTGGATCAGCGCCGAGGTCTTCAGGATGGCCGGCACCATCTCGCCCAGCAGCGTGCCCGCCGTCTCCGCCTGTTTCACCGAGGCCGAGGCCAGCTCACCGATCTCGCGCGCGGCCACCTGCGCGCGCTCGGCCAGCTTGCGCACCTCGGCGGCCACCACCGCGAAGCCCTTGCCGTGCTCGCCGGCGCGCGCCGCCTCGATGGCCGCGTTCAGCGCCAGCATGTTGGTCTGGTAGGCGATGTCGTCGATGATGGAAATGCGCTCGGCGATGGCCTGCATGTCGGCCACCGTGCGCCGCACCGCCTCGCCGCCCTGCTCCGCCTGCGCGGCGGCCGTCTTCGCCAGTTCGTTGGTGGCGCGGGCGTTGTCGGCGCTGCGCTGCACCATGGCGCTGGCCTGCTCCAGCGTGGCCGAGGTCTGCTCCACCGAGGCCGCCTGTTCCGAGGCCCCCTGTGACAGGGTCTGCGAAGTGCTGGAAACCTCGCGCGAGGCCATGGCCATCGAGGTCGCGGCCGTGCGCACCTCGCCGATGGTGCGGGTGAGCTGTCCGACCATGCGCGCCAGCGCGTCCAGCAAGCGCCCGGCCTCGTCGCGGCTGTCGGATTCGATGCGCAGGCTCAGGTCGCCGCGCGCCACGTGCTCGGCCACTTCCACCGACCGCGCCAGCGCGCGGGTGATGCGCCGCACCACCAGCCAGGTCGCCAGCCCCCCCACCAGCAGCGCGAACAACCCGGCGCCGATGCCCACCTCCCGCACCCGTTCGGCCGTGGCGCGCACCTGCACGTGCACCGCCTGGTCACGCGCCTGCTGGGCCTTCGTCATGTTCAGCAGGATGGCACGGATCTGGCGCCATTTGCCGGTTTCCTTCGCGTTGATCATGGCGATCGCCGAGGCCGGGTCGGTCTTCGCCAGTTGCACCACCTGCTGGCTGATGGCCACGTCCTCCTGCTGGAACCCGGCGATGCGCTCGAGTTCCTCGCGGTCGTCCGGGTACAGCGCCGCGCTGAGGCCGCGCGCGTCCTGCAAGGCCTGTTCGAAAGCGTGCTCGGCATCGAGCAGGGCCGGATAGGAATGGGTATTGGTCGGCAGCATCGCGAAATTGCGCAGGGCCTGCCCCGCCTGCAGTCCCTGGGCGTACATGGTCTGCACCGCGTTCGCGTAGGCCAGGTTGCCCCGCAGGTAGTCCCCGAAACTGGCCTGCAGGCTGGTCGTGCCGTACAGGCCCACCCCCAGCGCCGTGCCGAACAGCACGATGAGTGTCCCCGCGGCGATGCTCATCTGCACGCCGATTCGCAAATTCTTCAACATGGAGTCTCTCTGGGAAGTGGGCTGGAAACCGCGGGCCCCTGGGGCCTCTACTTAGGAGCCTGGGCGGCAGAGGCCGAGCCTGCTGCAATTCGCCAGGGCCGGTCCATTCCGGCGTCGACTCGTCGCCCATAGTGCCCACTATGGGCTCCTCGCCGCCCCCGAACTGTCCTCGCCCCTGACGAATTTCGCGACGGCTCCCTCTGCCGCCCAGGCTCCTGGGCATTTTCCCGAAGAAAATGTCTACGGTCAGTCCCGGAAATTGCAGTTGCACGCGAAACGGCACCACCCCGCCTGGCCGCGCCTTATACCCGCAGGCATCTAAGCCCATGAAAACACTGTTGTTGGGGTGGGAGTTTCCGGGGCCTAGGATCCGTGGCTGTTCTCTCCAGCCACGATCCCCGCGCCTCCATGGACCTGCACCTGCACCCCGCGATTCCCGAAGCCGCCGGCCAGCACGGCCAGCCGATCGAAACCGACGCCGTGATCGTGGGCGCCGGCCCGGTCGGGCTGTTCCAGGTGTTCGAGCTCGGGCTGCTGGAGATCAAGGCCCACGTCATCGACAGCCTGCCCCACCTGGGCGGCCAGTGCGTGGAGCTGTACCCCGACAAGCCCATCTACGACATCCCCGCCGTGCCGGTGTGCACCGGCCAGGAACTCACCGACAACCTGCTCAAGCAGATCGAGCCCTTCCACCCCACCTTCCACCTGGGGCAGGACGTCACCGAACTGCGCAGGCTCGACGACGGGCGCTTTTTCGTGGCCACCAGCAAGGCCACCCGCTTCGTCACCAAGACCGTGTTCATCGCCGCCGGCGTGGGCTCCTTCCAGCCGCGCCTGCTCAAGGTCGAGGGCCTCGAGCGCTTCGAGGGCTCGCAGCTGTTCTACCGCGTCAAGGACCCGGCCCCCTTCGCCGGCAGGAACCTGGTGGTGGTCGGCGGCGGCGACTCCGCGCTGGACTGGGCGCTGCACTTCGCCACCACCGACCAAGCCCAGCGCGCCGAAAGCGTGGTGCTGCTGCACCGCCGCGACGGCTTCCGCGCCGCGCCCAGCTCGGTGGCGCGCATGCGCGCGCTGTGCGAGCAGCACGAAATGCAGCTCCTGGTCGGCCAGGTCAGCGGCTTCGACGAGCGCGACGGCAAACTCAGCGAAATCAAGGTCACCGGCAACGACGGCATCACCCGCCGCCTGCCGCTGGACATGCTGCTGGTGTTCTTCGGCCTGAGCCCCAAGCTGGGCCCCATCGCCGACTGGGGCCTGGCCCTGGAGCGCAAGCAGATCGTGGTCGACACCGAGAAGTTCCAGACCAGCGTGCCCGGCATCTTCGCCGTCGGCGACATCAACACCTACCCCGGCAAGAAAAAGCTCATCCTCTCGGGCTTCCACGAAGCCGCGCTGGCCGCCTTCGGCGCCGCCCCCTACGTGTTCCCCGAGAAAAAAATCCACCTGCAGTACACCACCACCAGCCCCAAGCTGCACAAGGTGCTGGGCGTCGAAACCCCGGTGTTCGACTGA
>NZ_KB898511.1 GCF_000377645.1 Thiomonas sp. FB-6
AGGCGTCTTCGGAAGTTGTCCATGGCGGATTCGGTTCAAGGGTGGAACTTCTGGTCCATGCGGACCATGGCGTATAGGGTGGCTGACAGAGCCTCGTCGACGCGATAGATCTCCTGATGGGCGTAACCAGCCTGTTCCCACAGGCAGCCGCTCACGAGAGCCTTGGATCCGGAGCGCTCGGCGGGAACCGTGCCGTCTCCCGCGTCGATCGGCGCGTGCAGCTTGAGTTCGAACTCCGCGCCGCCGCTGCGCACGCGGATCGTCCCGCTGGCGTTATCACCCACCAAGTCCCAAGAACAGGGGTCGGGGTCCGCCGTGGCTGGAATGGGCGCTTCGCAGAACCAGATCACGTTGCCCCAGGTCTGTTGCTTCGAATCCTTGCCGTAGCAGCCATGGGTGTTCGTCGGCGAAGGCGCATTGGCCAAGTCGTCGTGGAACTGCCTGGCACTCCCGATGCGTATCGCAGTGGACTGAAACGAGGCACGGTCAGGATCCTGCTTCGCCGGATTCACCCACTCGGGGTTGACCACGCGCCACCAGCAGGTGGGATCGCTGATGGCGCGCTGCACATCCAGCACTTTCATCTGTTGCCGGCCCTGGGCATCGATCCACTGCACGCGCAGCCAGTCGTCGCCGTAGGCCCCGGCCGGGAACAACTCCAGCGGGCCGCTGGCGTTGGCGATCACCGGGGCCATCTCGCGCGCGGTACTGCCCAGGATCGGATTGATGAGCCAGCGATCAAACCATTGACCCTCGCCGGCCATGCCCGCGCGCATGCGCTTGTAGGTGGTGCCCGCGCCGTGCGTGGGCATGGCGCCGAAGCTCACGCCGCCGAGTTCCTGGGGCGTGAGCCCGCCTATGTCCGGGTGCGCCAGCGCGCGCGCCACCAGCCCGCCCATGCTGTGGGTGTAGACCAGCACGTGGTCGCAGCTGACGCCAAGCGCCTGGCCGAGTTCGCGGTAATGCGCGATGAGTTCGCGGATGCGCTCGGCCACCTCGACGGCGCTTTGCGCGTTCGGGCGCAGCCAGTTGTAGCCCATGGCGTGCACCGGGTACACCGTGTCGCTCAGGCCCAGCAGGTCGTCTTCGACCAGGGGCTGGGCGCTGTCGTCGCGCAGCCGGCCCCAGCGCGCGGGCTGCACTCCCACCGGACCCCGATCCTGCAGCCCGGCGCTGCTGTAGCTGCCGCGCCAGGCGCTGAAGGGCAGCCAGGCGTTGCTCAGGCGCCCCGAGCCGGCCAGCGCGGATTCACGCTGGTCGCGCGCGTCGCGCACCACGGTGTTCATGCGCTGCTCCACCTCCCTCAGCCCCTCGCCGTAGCTCTGGAGGTGCACTTCGCTCCAGCCGCGCAGCCGGCCCTTGCGCCCGGCGTCGAGCTCGCGCTGGTCCTGGCTCCACACCAGTTCGAAGGCCGCGAGATGCCTCTGGTTCGGGCGTCGCGTCAGCAGCGGCTCCACCTCGGGCATGCGCGGCACGTTGTCGTGGCGCTGGTCGTCGAAGGGCCTGGCGTCGAAGCGCTGCGGATCGCTTGTGCCCTCGTAGCGGTCGAGTTCGGTCTGCTCGGGATCGAAGTTGAGCTGACGCTCGTCCGGGCGTGCCGAGCGCACGGTGTTCAGCGTGAACAGCTTGTCATCCGGGCGCCAGGCGCGGTTGTCCTTGCGCTTGAGCCGCGCGGTGCGCTCGCGGCTCAGGCGCAGGTGCGAGCCCATGAGCCCGGGCAGGAACACCACCGGCACGATGCGCCGTGGCGGCGCCGGAGGGTCCTCGGGCTGCCCGGGTGCGTTCACGTCGCAGCGCCGCACCGCTACGTCGTCGGGCAGGCCCAGCGCCCGGCGCAGCGTGGTGGGACCGTCGAAGCCGTGGCGGGCCGCCTCCGCGATGAACTCCGCTGGCGCCTCGATCTCGATGCCCTCCTCGCTCAGGCGCAGCCGGGTGTTGCCGAACTCGGCCACCAGCTCCTTCTCGCCCACGATCTCCACCCAGTCCTCGGCCGACTCCAGCACGATGTCCCGCCCCTCCAGGCGCATCTCGCCCTGGTGCGCCTCGAGCTTGACCAGCCCGGCGCGCGCCACCAGGAACAGCCCCGCGCGCCGCGCCAGCACCTGCAGCCCCCGCCTGGCGCTGAGCAGCAGCTTGCGCGCGGCGCTGAGCTGCACGTCGCCCCCGGCGCCGACCGCCAGGCTGCCCTGGGCCACCAGCCGGATGCCCTGGTCGCTGACCCCCAGCAGCGAGCCCGCGCTGGACACCAGCAGCGGCGAGACGGGGCCGTCCGCGGTGTCGCCGGCCTCGGCGGGCTTCGCATCGGGCGTGGGCTCATGGGCCCGCGCGTGGGCCGGGGCGTTGCCCGGGGCGTTGGCCGACGCCTGGCCCGCCCCTGCGGGCTGCGCGCCGCCCTGCTGCTTCTCACGCTGGGCCTGCGCCCGCGCGCCGATGCGCTGGGACTCGTTGCGTTCGCGCAGCTCCTGCCGCGCCTGCTCGTTCCAGCGCTGCAGCTTGCGCACGTGCGCGTGCACGCGGCGGCGGAACTCCTCGCGGTCGACCTTCCAGTGCGGGTCGTTCAGGTCGAACTGGTACTCCTCCTGCAACGCGCGCATCCACGCCGCCTGCGCCCGCCGCAGCTGGCGCAGCGGCTCGTGCAGCCCCAGCATCGCCCCCACCGCGCGCTTGCGCGCATGGGTGCTCAGCAGCAGCCCCCGCCCGGCGCGCACCACCCCCTCGCCGTCGCTGCGCAGCTCGAAGCCCTCGCCTCGGCTGCGCCCGTGCACCGGGTGGCCCCGCCCCTTCACCCCCAGCAGCTCGGTGAGCACCCCCAGGCTGAGCTGGCTGCGCGCCTGCTCGCTGGCCAGTTGCGCCTGCAGCTGCCCCGGCGTGTCGTCGAACACCAGCTGGTTGCTCAGCCCCGCCTCGCGGTTGCCCCCGTGGCGCAGGCTCAGCTCGCGGCTGCGGATGCCGCTGAGCGCGGCGTTCTCGGGCAGCGTCCACGGCGGCGGGTTGGCCTCGCTGTACAGCGCGCCCACGCATACCGGGGTGTCGCAGTCGCCCTCCAGGAAGCTGAGCACCACCTCCTGCCCGGCGCGCGGCACCCAGATCTCCCCGGCCTGGTCGGCCGCCGCCGGCGCCGCCATGCGCACCCAGCAGCTCGCGCGCTCGTCGTGCGGCTGGCGCTCGTCCCAGTCCAGGCGCACCCGGATGCGCCCCAGCGCGTCCACGCAGGGCTCGCCGGGGTAGCGCCCGGGCATGGGCGTATGGCCCATCACGACGGCCGTCTGGAAGCTCTCCACCGGCGGCTTGGGCCGGCGCAGCGGCGGACGCACCGGCGTGCGCGTGGGCTGCAGTTCGAACTCGCAGCGCAGCTCCCAGGCCCCGTCCTCGCGCGCCTCGCACCACTCCCAGGGCGGCGCGCTCCAGCCCTCGGGCGCGGCCATGCGCAGCCGCGTGCCCAGCACCACGAAGTAGTCGTTGCACGGCGCGTTCCAGTGCCCCTGCGCGTACAGCCGCGTGCCCGGCTGCACCCCGCGCAGCGCCCCATGCCCGCGCGCGCGCTGGTACGGCGCGCGCAGCGCCTGCAGCCGCCTGCGCGCCAGCCACTGCGCCTGCTCGCGCAGACTGTCCTGCCCGCGCCGCGGCGGCAGGTGCCCGGCCGCCGGCTGCGCCACGTCCACCCCGGCGTGCCCCCTCCAGTGGCTCCCGCCCAGGTCGCCGTGCGCCGTGGGCAGCTCGTCGCGCTCGCTCACCGTGCTCACCCACCACGGATGCTGGTAGTCGTAGTCCGAGCCCTCCCAGCGCCCCGGCACCAGCTTCTCGCACCAGTGCAGCGCCTCGATGCACTCCGGGTGCCTGGCCCAGCGCGGCTCGTGCCCTCCCCCCAGGCTGCCCTCCAGGCACCACAGCCGCTCGTACGCCGGCGCCTTCGGCGGCGGGAAGGCCGACAGGTTGTCCCCCAGCACCAGCAGGCAGCGCCCCACCTCGTGCTCGAAGTGGTAGTGAATGCCCCACTCCTGCACCAGGCGCTCGAGGAACTCCAGGTCCGTCTCGTGGTACTGCACCTGGAAGTCGCGCCGGGGGTAGGACTCCGCCAGCCTCCACTCCACCGGCCCGGGGTAGGCCCCCAGAAGCTCCTCCAGGATCTCGCGCACGTCCAGGTCCTGGTAGATGCGGCGGTCTCCCCGCAGCGTGGCCGCGTACAGCCACGGGCCCAGCTCCATCTCGTACTCGTCGTCGCGCTCGTCCCAGCCCATGTGGGTGATGTGGGTGAGCACCCCGCTGATCGGGCGCCAGCCCTGCACCCAGGTCCACGTGTGCGGCCCCGCGCGGTGCTCCCGCCCCCCGCCGGGCAGCCCCACGTGCAGCGTCAGCGCCTGCCCCAGCGCCGAGCGCGCGTCGCGCTGCCAGCGCTTCCACTCGGGGTCGAAGCCCCGCGCACGCTTCAGACGGATGCGGTAGCTGAACAGCTCGTCCAGCGCCTCGTGGCCCTCGAGCTCCACCACCCGCCAGCTCAACGCCACCTCCTCCTCGCTCAGCTCGGGCGGGCTGAGCGCGCGCAGCGCCGGGCCGCTCACCCGCAGCGCGAAACGCTGCGCCACCCCCGTGCGCGACCACTGCGATTCCTCGTACTCCATGCCCACGGCCTCCTGCCACCCGCCCCACACGCCGCGGCCGCCGATGCCGCGGCCGCACGCAAGGCTCTTGCGTGTCAGAGTGCCGAGCGCGCGAAAAGTTCCACTGGGCTCTCAAGGAATTGCAGGGCCGCCCCAAGTTTTCTTGACCCCCACGGGGGGCGGGCTGGGCGCAGCCCGGCCCTGGGGGCGCTCAGAAGTCGTGGGGGAATTGCGATGGGGGGCGGACAGCGGGAGCGTGCGGGAAACGCTCGCGCGGGCCCGGCTCCGCGAGCTGCGGCAGGCGCCTCGCTACGCCCCGCTCTCGTCCAGCACCTGATCCAGGTGCCCGCAGTCGTTCCAGCCCACCAGGCCGACGTGGTCCTCGCTGACCAGCAGGCGGTTGATGGCGGCGTTGCGCAGTTCCCAGGTGCGCGGCGCGTGCAGTTCCTGGCCGGTGGCGATGCGGTACAGGCAGTCCAGCGCGCCGCCGTGGGTCACCACCGCCACCGTCTGGCCGCGATGGCCCCGGGCGATGGACAGCAAGGCGCCGTGGATGCGATCCTGAAAGGCCCGCAGGGCCTCGCCGCCTCCGGGGGCGCCCCAGTCGGGGTCGCGCTTGCGCCAGCGCTCGCAATCCTGCGCGTGCAGGGTTTCGAGTTCGGTGAAACTGCGCCCCTCGAACCGGCCGAAGGCGCGCTCGCGCAGCGCCGGTTCGAAGCGCAGGGCCAAGCCTTGCTCGCGTGCCAGCGGCTCGGCGGTTCGGCGCGCGCGCCGCAGGTCGCTGCTGTACACCGCGTGCAGGGCCTGCCCGGCCAGCGCCTGCGCGAGGGCCTCGGCCTGCGCGAGGCCGCGGGCATTGAGTTCGATGTCGGTGTGGCCCTGGATGCGCCGCGCGGCGTTCCAGTCGGTCTCGCCGTGCCGTATGCACAGCAACAGCGTGGAGGTGTCTTGGGGCATGCGCGGATCCTAACCCGGGACCCGCGCATCCCCCCGTGCTGGCATCAATGCGCGGCGCTGGCGTCGACCTTGACGCCGTTGCGCGCCGGCTTGACCAGCCAGACCAGCACGATGAGCGCGAGGAACAGCCAGGCGCTCAGCCGGAACATCTCGTCCACCGCGATGGTGTAGGACTGCTGCTGCACCAGGCGGTCGATCAGGCCCAGCGCCTGCTGGTGGTTCAGCCCCAGCCGGCCGGCCAGTTCCAGGGCGGAATCGGCCGCCGGATTGCCCTGCGCGATGTGCTCGGACAACTGCACGTGGTGCAGGATGGCGCGGTTGGCCCACCAGGTGGTGTAGATGGACGTGCCGAAGGAGCCCGCGGTGATGCGGGCGAAATTCGACAGCCCCGAAGCCGACGCGATGCGATGCGGCGGCAGCCCGCCGAGCACGATGGCCAGCAGCGGAATGAAGAACATCGCGGTCGAGATGCCCTGCACCACGGTGGGCAGCGAATAGTCCCAGTAGGTGTCGCCGATGGTGAACTTCGAGCGCATCCAGAACACCAGCGCGAACACCACGAAGGACACCGTGGTCAGCCAGCGCGTGTCCACCGACTGCACGTAGCGCCCGATCACCGGCGAGATGGCCAGCGCGAACAGGCCCACCCACGCGAGCACCTCTCCGGCGTCCGTGGCGGTGTAGCCGACGAATTCCTGCAGCCACAGGGGCAGCAGCACCAGCGAGCCGAAGAACATGCCGTAGGCCAGCGCGAGCATGATGGTGCCGATGGTGAAGTTCGGGATCTTGAACAGGCTGAGATCGACCACCGGGTGCTCGTCGTGCAGTTCCCAGATCAGGAACAGCACGAAACCGATGAAGGCGGCGATGGCCAGCATGCGGATCAGGCTGGAGCCGAACCAGTCCAGTTCCTGGCCCTTGTCCAGCATGATCTGCAGGGCACCCACCCACACCACGAGCAGGCCCAGGCCGGTCCAGTCGATGGGCAGCTTGCGCGTCGGAGTCTCGCGGCTGCGGTAGATGGTCAGGGTCACGCTGGCGCAGATCAGGCCCACCGGCACGTTGATGTAGAAGATCCAGGGCCAGGAGATGTTGTCGGTGATCCAGCCCCCGAGCAGGGGCCCGGTGATGGGGGCCACCAGCGTGGTCATGGACCACATCGCCAGCGCCATGCCGGAGCGTTCGGTGCGGTAGCTCGACAACAGCAAGGTCTGCGACAGCGGGATCATCGGCCCGGCCGAGGCGCCCTGCAGCACGCGGAACAGGATCAGCACCGGCAGGCTCGGCGCCTGCCCGCACAGGAAGGAGAACAGCGTGAACAGCAGGATGCTGGTGACGAACACCTTCACCGCGCCGAAGCGCTGGGTGACGAAGCCGGTCAGCGGCACCGCGATGGCGTTGGCCACGCCGAAGGAGGTGATGACCCAGGTGCCCTGCGACGAACTCACCCCCAGGTCGCCGGCGATGGCCGGCAGCGACACGTTGGCGATGGAGGTGTCCAGCACGTTCATGAACGTGGCCAGGCTCAGCGCCACGGTTCCCAGCACCAGCGCGCCGCCGGTGAGCGGGCGCAGGTGCGTGGGGTGCGAGGGCTCCGGCGTGGCGCCCGCCGCGGCTTCCTCGATGACGGCACGATCGGTCATGGTGGGGTTCCGGTGCGGGATGCCGGATCAGCGGCGCGCGGCGCGGGCGGCGTGCAAGCCGACCTCGGCGGCGGGCATGCCGCCGACGTTCTCGGCGATGATGCGCGCCACCAGCTTGTCGGCCTTGGCCCAGTTGGCGGCGTACATGTCGGTCTGCGCCACAGGCTGGGTCGGCGCCAGGCCGATCACCGGGGTGCCGGAGTGGTCGCGGATGTCCACGGTGGTTTCGGTGGACAGGCCCACGCGCAGCGGGTGCTTGCGCAATTCCGCGGGGTCGAGCGCGATGCGCACGGGCAGGCGTTGCACCACCTTGATCCAGTTGCCCGTGGCGTTCTGCGCCGGCAGCAGCGCGAAGGCCGAACCGCTGCCCGCGGAAATGCCCACGACCTTGCCGTCGTAGCTCACGTGGCTGCCGTAGATGTCGGCCACCACCGTGGCAGGCTGGCCGATGCGCAATTCACGCAACTGGGTTTCCTTGAAATTGGCATCCACCCACAGCGTATCCAGCGGCACCACGGTCATCAGCGGCGTGCCCGGGGCGACGCGCTGGCCGAGTTGCACGGTACGCCGCGCGACCACGCCGCTGACGGGCGCCACCACGTCGCTGCGCTCGAGCGCCAGGTAGGCCTGGCGCACGCGGGCCGCGGCCAGGCGCACGGCCGGGTTGTGGGCCAGCACGGTGCCGGCGGTCTGCGCCTCGTTGGCGGCCACCTGCGCGCGCGCGGCCTTCACGCCGCTCTGCGCCGTTTGCAGCGAGCTCTGGGCCTCCTGCACGGCGATCTGCGCCTGGCGCAGTTCCTCGGCGCCGACCGCGCCGGTGCCGGCCAGCTTGCGCCGGCGCTGTAGCGCGTCCTCGGCCTTGGCCAGGTTGGCACGCGCGGTGCCCACGTCGGTCTCGCGCACCGCCACCTGGGATTGCAGCGCCGCCGTCTGCGCATAGGTCACGCGCAGTCCGCGCACGGCCTGCCCGAGCTGGGCCTCGGCCTGCTGCAGCGCGACGCGGGCGTCCGCGCCGTCCAGGCGCACCAGGGTCTGGCCCGCACGCAC
This sequence comes from Thiomonas sp. FB-6, assembly GCF_000377645.1. Classification (GTDB taxonomy): domain Bacteria; phylum Pseudomonadota; class Gammaproteobacteria; order Burkholderiales; family Burkholderiaceae_C; genus Thiomonas_A. Next base: position 8,246 of record NZ_KB898511.1, read on the forward strand.
CACCTGGGTGTCGTCGGCGCCGATCTCGGTGACCGTGCCGCCGACCTGGGGGGTCACCTGCACCAGGTTGCCATTGACGTAGGCGTCGTCGGTGTTGACCTCGCGCGTGGATTGCCAGTACTGGTAGCCGCCGTAGACCACGCCCAGCACGACGAAGGTGCCGATGGCTCCGAGCATCAGCTTGCGGCGGCGTGCGGCCTTCGCGTCGGCTTCGCCGTTCGGGGTCGGGTTGTTGGATTGCGGATTGGCGCTCATTCGAAGCTCCGTGGAATTCTTGGTGGTCTTGGGGTGGTGTTCGGGTTCAGCGGGCCTGGGCGGTCGCGGGCTGCGCGCCGGTTCCGGCGTCGTAGCCGCCGCCGAGTGCGCGGATCAGTGCGACGTCGTCCACCAGCGCCTGGGTCTTCAGGCGGGCTCCGAGCTGCTGCAGCTGCAGCACCGGCTCCTGGGTCTGCAGCACGTTCAGCTGGTTGCCCAGGCCGGCGCCGTAGCGCTCGCCGGCGAGGCGGTGGGCCTGGCTGGCCAGGGTCAGGGCCCTGCCCTGGGACTGAAGCTGGGCCTGCGTGGAGCGGCGCTGGGAGATCGCGTCGGCGGCCTCGCGCACCGCGCGCACCAGCGTGGCGTTGTACTCGTCGATGGCCTCGTCGGCCTGGGCGTCATGCGCGCGCAGGTTGGCGCGCAGCGCGCCGCCTTCGAAGATCGGCAGGTCGATCGCCGGGCCGACACCGAACTCGCGGCTTCCCGTGTCGAGGAACTTGCTGAAGCTGACCGTGTCGAAGCCGATGAAGGCCGAGAGGTTGACGTTCGGATAGAACCGGGCCTTGGCTTCGTCCACCGACGCCAGCGCGCTTTGCACCTGCCAGCGCGCCGCCGCCACGTCGGGCCGGCGCCCCACCAGGCTGATGGGCAGTTGCTGCGGCAGTTGCGGCACCGGCACCTCGGCCAGGCGCGGGTGCAGCCCGGCAGTGGCCTGGGGGCCGGCGCCGATCAGCGCGGCCAGCGCATGGCGCGCCTGCTGTTGCGCCTGCAGGTTGGCATCGAGGTCCACGTGCAGCTGCGGAATCTGCGCCTGCGCCTGGCGTTGCTGCAGCGTGTTGTCCAGGCCGGCGCGCGCACGCTCGCCGACCAGTCGCGCGATGCTGCGGCGCTGCTGCAGGCTGGCACGCAGCACCTGCTCCTGCGCCACCAGTCCGGCCAGGCGGAAGTAGGTGGCGGCGACGTCCGAGGTGAGCATCACCCGCGCCGCCTGCACCTGCGCCTGCGCTGCGCGCTGCTGCCCGACCGCGGCACGCAATCGCGCGCGGTTGCGCCCGAAGAAGTCCAGCTCGTAGCCGGCGTTGAGGGTGAGCTGCTCCTCGTTGAAGATGCTGCCGCCGATGGGCGGAGGGAAGTAGCCGTTGGCGCTGAAGCGCTCGCGCGTGCCCGACAGCGCGGCGCCCACGTGGGGCAGCAGCGAGCTGTGGGCGACTCCCGCGGCCGCCTGGGCCTCGCGCTCGCGCGCCTGCGCCTGCTGCAGGTCGGGGCTGCCGGCCAGGGCCTGCTGCTCCAGGCGGTCCAGATCGGCGTCGCCGAAGCTGGCCCACCATTCCTGCGTGGGGAAGGTGGCGGCGGTGGCCGTCAGCCCCAGCTGTTTCGCGTCCATCATGCGCGCCTGCGGCCGACTCGAACCGGTCGAGGCGCAGCCGCCCAGCACGGCGAGCACGCCGGCCAGCGCGGCCAGGCGCCACGCCGCGGGCCGCCGGGAGCCAAGGGGATGCAACAAAGGCTTGAGGTTCATGGTTGGGGTTCGTCGGAAGGGGCGGTGGCGTCGCCGCAGGCGCCGCCGTTGCTCACGAAGCGCCGCAGCAGGCCGAGCAGGGTGTCGGCCTCCTCGCGGCTGAAGCCGCGCAACTGGCGGTTCAGCACCTCGGCAAGGCAATAGGGAATGCGATCGGCGGCCTCCTGCCCGTGCTCGGTCAGGCTCACGTGCACCACGCGGCGGTCCTGCGTGCTGCGCGTGCGCTCGAGCAGGCCCTTGGCCTCCAGACGGTCGAGCATGCGGGTCATCGCGCCGGCATCGATGCCGGCCTCGCGCGCACATGCGGCCACCGTGTCGGCCTTGCCGCGGCTGATCAGCCACAGCGGGCCCCATTGCATGCCGGTGAGATCACAACCCTGCATCTCGGCATCGAGGTTGCGTTGCAGCGTCTGGTAGGCCTGTTTGATCCAGTAACCCACCGACTCCTCGCCGGAGAATTTCGATCCGTCGTAGAAACGGTCGGCCGGCTCGCCCTGGCTGGGCTGGCTGGCGGGGGTGGAGATCGCTTTCATGCCTACATAATATTTGCACAGGCAAATACTGTGTGGACATCGACTTAATCCACACGCGATGTGTGGTTTTTACGGGATGGCCCCGGACTACCAGTCCTGCACGGAGAACAGCTTGCGGTGCTCGCGGATGGCGTAGCGGTCGGTCATGCCCGCGACGTAGTCGGCGATGGCGCGCAGTTGCCGGTGCTCGCGCTGGTGCTCCACCGGCAGCAGCCGCAGGTCGTCGGCATAGGCGGCGAACAGTTCGCGCAATACCCGCGAGGCCTTGGTGGTGGTGCGCAGCACGCGGGGATGCCGGTACAGCGCCTTGCGCAGCAACTGCTGCAGTTGCGCGAGTTGCTCGCGCACGGGCGCGCTGAAGGCGGCCAGCGGCGGCGCAGCGCGTACCTCGTCGGGGCTGGCCACGGCGCTGTCGCGGATGCGCGCGGCGGTCTGCTCGACCAGGTCCGCCACCAGCGCGGAGATCATGCGCCGGATGGTCTCGGCCAGCACGCGCTTGGCGTTCAGGCCCGGGTAGGCGGCGCGCACGGCGTGCAGGTGGCCGCCGAAAAAGGGCACGGCCTCCATCTGCTCCAACTCGAGCAGGCCCGAGCGGATGCCGTCGTCGATGTCGTGGTTGTTGTAGGCGATCTCGTCCGCCAGGTTCGCCACCTGGGCCTCCAGGCTGGGCTGGCGCCCCTGCAGGAATCGCTCGCCCACGTCGCCCAGGCGTTCGGCATTGCGCCGCGAACAATGCTTGAGCACGCCCTCGCGGGTCTCGAAGCACAGGTTCAGGCCGTCGAAGGCCGCGTAGCGCTCCTCCAGGCGGTCGACCACGCGCAGGGATTGCAGGTTGTGCTCGAAGCCCCCGCCGCCCGGCTCGCGCTCGCGCATGCAGGCGGCCAGGGCGTCCTGGCCGGCATGGCCGAAGGGCGTGTGGCCCAGGTCGTGGGCCAGGGAAATGGCCTCGGTGAGGTCCTCGTTGAGCCCCAGCCCGCGCGCGATGGAGCGGGCGATCTGCGCCACCTCCAGGCTGTGGGTGAGGCGCGTGCGGAACAGGTCTCCCTCGTGGTTGAGGAACACCTGGGTCTTGTACTCGAGGCGGCGGAAGGCGCCGCAATGCACGATGCGGTCGCGGTCGCGCTGGAAGTCGTTGCGATCGCGCGGGGGCGGTTCCTCGTGGCGCCGTCCGCGCGATCGATCGGGGTGGCAGGCGTAAGGGGCGATCACGTTGGCCTCCCCTGCCGTTTCAGGCCGAGCCCGGCGTGGCGCCGTGCATGAGCAGCGCGGAGGCGGCCGCGGCGTCGCCCGCGGGCAGCAGCTGCGCGCTGCCCAGCGCGTCCATCAATACGTAACGCAACTCGCCGGCCTCGGCCTTCTTGTCCACGCGCATGAGCTCGAGATAGCGCGCCGCCGGAAGTTCCGGCACGCGCGTGGGCAGGCCCGCGCGCTGCACGAGATCGCGCAGCCGGCGCAGCACCTCGCGTCCCAGCAGCCCGCGCTCCACCGAGAGCTCAGCCGCCACCACCATGCCGGCCCCCACCGCCTCGCCGTGCAGCCAGGCGCCATAGCCCATCGCGGCTTCCACCGCGTGGCCGAAGGTGTGGCCGAAGTTCAGCAGCGCGCGTGCCCCGCTCTCGGTCTCGTCGCGGGCCACGACCGCGGCCTTGATCTCGCAGCAACGGCGCACCGCGTGCGCCACGGCCTCGGGCTCGAGCGCACGCAGCGCCTCCATGTTGTGCTCCAGCCAGACGAAGAACTCCTCGTCGGCGACGGCGCCGTGCTTGATCACCTCGGCCAGTCCGGCGCTGAGTTCGCGCGCCGGCAGCGTGCGCAGGGTGTCGATGTCGGCCACCACCAGCCGCGGCTGGTGGAAGGCCCCGATCATGTTCTTTCCCGCGGGGTGGTTGATGCCGGTCTTGCCGCCCACCGAGGAATCGACCTGCGCCAGCAGCGTGGTGGGCACCTGCACGAAGGCCACTCCGCGCATGTAGCAGGCGGCCGCGAAGCCGGCCATGTCCCCGACCACGCCGCCGCCCAGCGCGAACAGCACGCTGCGGCGGTCGCAATGCTGCTCCAGCAGTGCGTCGAACACCCGGTTCAGGGTCTGCCAGTCCTTGTACTGTTCGCCGTCCGGCAGCACGCAGTGCAGCACCCGCGCGAACTGCCCTTGCAGCGACTGCTCCAGGACCTGCGCGTACAGCGGCGCCACCGTCGTGTTGCTCACGATCAGCGCGGTGGCCCGCGGGCGCGCCACCGCGGAGAAGCTGGAGGACTGGCGCAGCAGGCCGCTGCCGATCAGGATGTCGTAGGAGCGCGAACCGAGTTCGACGCGAACGCTGGTCATGGGCGGAGGGCTCGGCTTGCGATGGGCTGGAAAGCCCCGCATTGTAGAAGCCGCGCCGGCGCCGGCCGTCGAAGGCCTTTTCGGCCGTTCAGGACCTCTCGGGGTCCTTCGCGTGCTCCGCGGGGACGACCCCGGCCAGTTCGAGCTGTGCCAGCACCAGCTGGCTGAGCATGGACGGCGACGGGCGTCCGGTCTCGATCACGAAATGCGCGCATTCGCGGTACAGCGGATCGCGCTGACGGAACAGCTCGCGAAGCCGCGCGCGCGGATCGGCGGCCCGCAGCAGCGGGCGCGTGCGGTCGTTGCGCATGCGATGGGCCAGTTCGTCGGGGCCGGCGCGCAGGTAGACCACGGTGCCGCGCTCGTGCAGCGCGCGCCGGTTCGGCTCGCGCAGCACCGCACCGCCGCCGGTGGCCAGCACCACGCCCTCGAGACGCGTGAGTTCGTCGATGACCTGCTGCTCCAGTTCGCGGAACGCGGCCTCGCCATCCTGGGCGAAGATCTCGCTGACCGTCTGCCCGCGGCGGCGTTCGATCTCGTGATCGCTATCGGCGAAGCGCAGGCCCGTGCGCTGAGCCAGCGTACGCCCCACGGTGGTCTTCCCGGCCCCCATCAGGCCGACCAGGAAAATGCGTGGCTTCAGGGGCACGTGGGGCAGTGGGCGCGATGCGCCGCGGCCGGGGGCCGCGGCGCCAGGCCCATCAGCGGGTGAGATCCGCGCTGGTGACGATGCGGGGTGTCAGGAACACCATCAGCTCGTCCTTCTGCACGCTCTTGCTATTGGTCTTGAACAGGTAGCCGAGCACCGGGATGTCGCCCAGCAGCGGCACCTTGTCGGTCTGGTTGCTCTCGGTGGACGAGTAGATGCCGCCCAGCACCACGGTGCCGCCGTTCTCCACCTGCACCTGGGTACTGACGGTGTTGGTGTTGATCGCCGGGCCGTTGTTGGTGTTCTGGCCGACGCTGTCCTTGTGCACGGCCACGTTCATGATGATGTTGCCGTCGGGAGTGATCTGCGGAGTCACGTCCAGGCTGAGCACGGCCTTGGCGAAGGACACCGCGGTGGCGCCGCTGGAAGTCGCCTGCTGGTAGGGGATCTCGGTGCCCTGCTCGATGTGGGCTTCCTGCATGTCGGCGGTGATCACCCGCGGCGCCGAGATCACCTTGCCCTTGCCGTCCGCTTCCAGGGCCGACAGTTCGAGGTTGATGAACCGGTTGGCCCCGGCGTTGAACAGGCTGATCGCCAGCGTGCCGGGGTTGGCGCCCGACAGCACCGAGTTGGCGATGGTGGTCGCCGGCAGGTTGACGAACTGGGTGTCGGTCAGCGCGGCGCCGGTGGCCAGGCTCTGCCCGGTGGCCTGCGCCACGCCCAGGTAGTTGCCGCCGAAGGCTGCGCCCGGGTTGTTTCCCACGCCCGGCGTGTTGTTGTTCCAGTAACCCAGCTTCGCGCCGAGTTCGCTGCCGAACTGCGACGTGGCCTCCACCACCCGGGCCTCGATCAGCACCTGGCGCACCGGCTTGTCGATCTTGTGGATGAAGTTGGCGATCTCGGTCAGTTTCGACGGCACGTCGGTGACGAAGATCTGGTTGGTGCGCGGGTCGGCGATCACCGTGCCGCGCGGCGAAAGGATGCGCGAGGTGCTGGTGGCGCTGGTGTTGCCGCTGGTCAGCACCGGATAGGGCACCGGAGCCGTGTTGGGCGTGGCCTGCTGCACGCCGCCGGTGGCGCCGGTCAGCAGCGCCACCACGGAGGCCGCCTTCTGGTAGTTGAGCTGGAAGGTCTCGGTCTTCAACGGCTCCAGCGCCTGCACCGACTTGGCGGCCTCGAGTTCGCTGCGCTCACGCGCGATGATCTCCTGGCGCGGCGCGATCCACAGCACGTTGCCGTCCTTGCGCTCGCCCAGGCCCTTGGCCTGCAGGATGATGTGCAGTGCCTGATCCCACGGAACGTCCTTCAGGCGCAGCGTCAGATTGCCGGTGACGGAATCGCTGACCACCACGTTGAGGCCGGTGAAATCGGCGAACACCTGCAGCAGCGAGCGCACGTCGATGTTCTGGAAGTTCAGCGACAGCTTCTGGCCGTGGTACCCCGGGCCGCTGCCCGCCACCAGCTGGTTGGGCTTGGCCGTTTCCGGGTGCACTTCCAGCACGAACTGGTTGTCCGCCTGGTAGGCGCTTTGCTGGTAGGCGCCGGTGGGTTGCACGACCATGCGCACGTTGTCGCCCATCTGGAAGGCGGTGACGGATTTCACCGGCGTGGCGAAGTCCCCCACTTCCATGCGCCGGCGCAGGTCGGCCGGCAGCGTGGTGTTGAGAAAGTCGACGACGATGTTCTGGCCCTGCTGGCGGATGTCCACGCCGACCTGGTTGTTCGGCAGGCCCACGACGATGCGCCCGGATCCGTCGGCGGCGCGGTGGAAGTCCACGCTGTGCAGCGCCAGCTGCTGGGAATTCATCGGCTGCGCGAAATGCACCGGCGCACTCACCGGGGTGGTGCTGGCGCTGGAGTTGGCGGGTCCGTTGCGCGGCGCGGCCATGGTCACCCGCAGCTCGTCGCCGTGGATGCTGGTCGTGTAGGTAGTGCTCTCGCGCAGGTTCAGCACCACGCGCGAGCGCCCCTGCGCCTGCACCACGTCGGCCGAGCGCAGGTTGCCCTCGGAGGAACTCAGCGCGTGCATGCCCAGGTCCGAGCTCACGCCGGGGAAGTCGAGCACCACGGTGGCCGGCTGGTCGATGGTGAAGCCGGCCGGCGGCGCGCTCAGCGGCTGCGCGAACTTGAGGTCGACCACCACCTGGCCGCTCTGGCTGCTGGCGTTGAGGCTTTGCAGGACGTTGGCGGCATGCGCGGCGCAGCCCGCCGCAAGCCCCCACAGCAGCGCCGCGCCGGCCAGGCAACGGGCCACGCTCGCACGTTCAGGCCGAAGGGACGTCATTTGCTGCTCTCCTGCAATTGAAGGGTTGCGGTGCGTTGCACCCAGTCGCCGGTTGCGTCCTGCACCAGTTCATTCAGGACCACCTGGTCTTCGGTGATTTGCGTGATGCGCCCGTAATGCTGCCCGGCATACTCGCCGACGTGCGCGCGGAACAGCAGGTTGCCCGCCCTGAGCAGCGCGTAGCGCTGGCCCTTGATGAGCAGACTGCCCACCATCTGGATCTGGTCCAGCGTGTACTGTTCCAGCGGCTGCTTGGGCCGGTTCATCTGCGCCAGTACCTCGGGACTGAGGCGGTTCATCTCCTGGCGCACGCCGGTCTCGAGCTTGGCGCCGGAGAAGGGGTCGACCTGCGAGGCCAGGCTGTAGCTGGCCGGGATGTAGGGCTTGGGAGGCTCGATGGGCTTGACCTGCGGGTGCAGCTGGGCACGCTGCTGCGCCATCCAGGCGCGCAAGTCCTCGTGCTGGCTGCCTCCGCAGCCGGCGAGCAGGGCGGCCGCGCCGACGGCGCAGCCCAGCCGGAGAACGCGCGCAGCCGTCATTTCCTGCCCCTCGGCTTGGGATTTGCCCGCCCCTGCTGGGCGGCGATCTCGTCGGCGTCCAGGTAGCGGTAGGTCATCGCCGTGGCGTCCATGCGCAGGCGCCCCTGGGTGCCGTTGCTGATGCTGACGTTGTTGATGGTCACGATGCGCGAGAGCTTGGCGATGTCCGAAGTGAAGGCCGCCAGGTCGTTGTAGCTTCCCTGCACCTCGATGGCGATCGGCAGGTCGGCGTAGTAGTTGCGCACGTCCACCTGGCCGGGGCGGAACAGGTCGAACTGCAGGCCGCGGCCGATCCCGGCCTGGTTGATGTCCGACAGCAGGGCGTCCATCTCGGCCTTGCCCGGCAGCTGCTTTTCCAGCACCAGCACGTATTGCTGCACCTGGGCCTTCTGCGCCTTGAGCAGGTCCAGGCTCACGGCCTGCGCGAGCTTGGCCTTGTAGGTCGAGCGCAGCTGCACCTCCTGCTGGCGCGAGCTGTCGAGCTGCTGCTTGACCCCGGACAGCCAGAAGTACCAGCCGGCGGCGAGCGCCAGCACCAGGATCACCGCGTAGACCGTGAAACGGGGTATGGGCGGCCAGGTGCCGGGGTCGTTCTGGTTCAGGCCGCGGAACTGCCCGGCGACACGCTCCTGGAGCGTGGCGAAATCGATCCGCATCGACAAGGGATTGGCCATGCTGGAAGCTTCTCGGTCAGTGCGCGCCAGCCTTGGGCGCCGGCTCGCCCGGCGCGCCGGGCGTCTTCAGCGTGGCTCGCAGCTGGAACGACGACACCGCCTGGCCGATACCGGGGCGTTGCGTCGAACGAATCTCGATCAGCTCGGGCTTTTCCAGCCAGCCCTTGCCGTCGGAGAGGTTGCGCAGCAGGTCGGCCACGCGTTCCTGGCTCAGCGCGGTCCCCTGGATCAGCACGTTGCGCCCCTGCTGCTGCACGCTGCTCAGCTGCACGCCCGACGGCGTCTTGCTGGTCAGGTCCTCGAACAGGTAGACGGGCAGGTTGCGGTCGGACTGGAGGTCCTCCACCGCCTTCTGGCGCGCGCGCAGGCTGTCGATTTCCTGGCGCAGCGTGGCGATGTCGCGGATCTGGTGGTCCAGGATGGCGATCTGCGACTGCAGGAAGTTGTTGCGCGACTGCTGCGCGTCGATCATCGCGCTGAGCACGCCATCGCCCAGCGCCAGCAGCAGCCCGCCCAGCACCACCGCGACGACGGCGCCGACGTAGAAGGCCTCGCGGCGCTTCTTGCGCCGCGCCTCGCGGTGCGGCAGCAGATTGATCAGGACGATGTTCATTGCAGGAACCTGCGCATGGCCAGACCGCAACTGGTGAGATAGCTCGGAGCCTGCAGGCGCAGCTTCTTCTCGCGCACTTCGGATCCGATGGCCATGCCCTCGAAGGGGTTGAGCACCAGGCAGGCGGTGGAGGTCAGTTCGGTGATGCGCTCGACCAGGCCGGCCAGCGCCGCGGTGCCCCCGGCCAGCAGGATGTAGTCCACCTTGCTGTTCGGCGTGGCGCGGAAGAAGAACTGCAGCGCCCGCATGACTTCCTGCGCCATACCGGCGACGAAGGGCTCGAGCACCTGGCTGGTGTAGTCGTCGGGCAGGTCGGCGCTGCGCTTCTTGGCCTCGGCCTCCTCCTGCGAGAAACCGTAGTGGCGCGCGATCGCCTGGGTGAGCTGCTGGCCGCCGAAGGTCTGGTCGCGGTCGTACAGGGTCTCGCCGTTGCGCAGCACCTGCATCGAGGTGCTGGAGGCGCCGATCTCGAACATGGCCACCAGCAGGTCGTGCCCGCCGCGCGGCAGGCGCTCGATCAGGCGCCCCGCGGCCAGGCGCGAGGCGAAGGCGTCGATGTCCAGGATGCGCGGCTTGAGCCCGGCCGCCTCGGCGATGGCCTGGCGCTCGAGCACCTTGTCGCGGCGCGAGGCGGCGATCAGCACTTCCTGGTCGCCCGGCGAACCCAGGCTGGGGCCGAGCACGCAGAAGTCCAGCGCGACGTCCTCGATGGCGAAGGGGATGTACTGGTTGGCCTCGCTCTCGACCTGCACCTCGATCTCCTCCTCGCGCAGGTCGCCGGGCAGGATGATCTTCTTGCTGATGACGGCCGAGGAAGGCAGCGCCAGCGCCACGTCACGCGTACGCGTGCCGCTGCGCTTGATCAGGCGGCGCACCGCCTCGGCCACCTCGTCGGGTTTCTCGACGGTGCCGTCGGCGATCGCCCCCTTCTCCAGGGGCTCGATCGCGGCGCGCACGAGCGTGTAGCGTCCTTGCTGGTCGAGCTCGAGCTCCACCAACTTGACGCTGGAGCTGCTGATGTCCAACCCCATCAGCGGCGCATAGCGCTTGCGAAACAGGCTGCCGAAGATGGACAACTCGCCCCCCTGTTGATCCAGAACATCCGCTTTGGCCCATAAGTTCGCGCCACGGACTGAAAATACGCCATGGCGTCAAATGGGCGTTTGTTCCAGATCCTAGCAACAACCATTTTGCAGGCTGTGGAATTTTCCCGGCTAGCTACAGGTTTCGTTGCAAATCACCCACGCATTGAGGGGGGTTGCAAGCGCCGCGGCGTCGAAAACACCGCGCAAAATCCATCCGGCGCCGATGCTGCGCCGCAATAATTCAGCCGAGCAGGGGGTCGAGTTCCAACTGCGGGCCGCCTTGCTCGAGCACCGCGCGCCGCAGCAGTTCGCCGAACGCGAGGCCTTCCCGGGTATCGCGCCAGCGGCCCTGCGTGCAGCGGAAGTGATAGGCGCCGGATTTGCTCGCCAACCACAGCTCCTGCACGGGGGCCTGCAGGTTGATGATCACCTGCTCCCCGTTGTCGAGTTCGAGATTCAGCACCGAGCCGTCGCGCCGGGAGTCGAGGTCCGCCGCGTCGGCCGCGTTTTCCACGGCGCGCATCGCCTGCTCGGCGAGATCCAGGTACTGCGATTGCGACAGGTCGTCCATGGGCCCACTGATACACTGAATTCATGCTTGGAACTTCCATTCTAGGAGCTTCGCGCCGGGCTCTGCGCGCGGCCCTTCTGGCGGCGGCCGCGGGTCTGGCCGGCTGCGGCCAGCCCGGGCCGCTGTACCTGCCGGCGGCACCGGCGGCCACCGCGAGCGTGCCGGCTGCCTCGGCGGCGGCCTCCGCCGCGCAGCCGCCCGGCCGGCCGGCATCCGCGCCCGGCGGCTCTTGAGCCCAGGCCGCGGCCAAGCCGGCGGCGCCCCGAGGCGCCGCCGCCCTCCCCACTCGTCATCCTTGCCCATGCCCCACTCCCCGCACCTGTCCGAGACGCTGCCCGGCCACCCCCACATCGCCCGCCACGGCGCGACGCTGATGGTCGAGTCGCTGCCCGCGGCCGAACTGGCCGCGCGTTTCGGGACACCGCTGTACGTGTATTCGCGCGCCGCCATCGAGGCCTCGGCGCGCGCCTATGCCGACGCCGTGGGGGATCGCCCGGTGGCGCTGCGCTATGCGGTGAAGGCCAACTCCAGCCTGGCCATCCTGCAGTTGCTGTCGCGCCTGGGCTGGGGCTTCGACGTGGTCTCGGGCGGAGAGCTGGCGCGCGTGCTGGCGGCCGGCGCCGACGCTTCCCAGGTGGTGTTCTCCGGCGTGGGCAAGACCGATGCCGAGATCGAGGCCGCCTTGCGCGCGGGGGTGCAGTGCATCAACGTGGAGTCGCTGAGCGAACTGCAGCGCCTGAACCGCGTGGCCGGCAGCACCGGCGTGCCGGCGCCGGTAAGCCTGCGCATCAACCCCGACGTGGATCCGCGCACCCATCCCTACATTTCCACCGGCCTGCGCAACAACAAGTTCGGCATCGCGCAGTCGCAGGCGCGCCAGGCCTACGCGCAGTGCATGCAACTGCCCCATCTGCGCGTGCTGGGCATCGACGTGCACATCGGCTCGCAGATCACCGAGATCGGCCCCTACCTGGACGCGCTCGACCGCGTGCTCGACCTGGTGCACGACATCGAACGCGACGGCGTGCGCCTGCACCACCTGGACCTGGGCGGCGGCCTGGGCATCCGCTACGCCGACGAGACGCCGCCGAGCCCCGCGCAATGGATCGACGCGCTGTGCGAGCGCCTGCAGGCGCGCGGCCAGGGGCACCGGCAGGTGCTGCTCGAGCCGGGCCGCTCGGTGGTGGGCAACGCCGGCGTGCTGCTGTGCGAGGTGGTGACCCTGAAAAGCAGCCTGGAGAAGCACTTCGCGGTGGTGGACGCGGCCATGAACGACCTCATGCGCCCGGCGCTGTACGAGGCCTGGCAACGCATCGAGCCGGCACAGGCGCGCGACGGCGCGCAGGCCATGCACTACGACGTGGTCGGCCCGGTGTGCGAATCCGGTGACTGGCTGGGACGCGACCGCCAGCTCGACCTGCGCGAGGGCGACGTGCTGGCCATTCTGTCGGCCGGGGCCTACGGCATGGCCATGGCCTCGAACTACAACACCCGGCCGCGCGCCGCGGAGGTGCTGGTCGACGGCGGCAAAGCGCAGCTCATCCGCGAGCGCGAGAGCCTGCAGGACCTGCTGCGCGGCGAACACCCGCTGCAGGATTAGCCCGCCGCCGGGCCTCGCCCGGCTCAGGCCCGGCGCGCGCGGGCGCGCAGAGCCTGCACCACGCGCCAGCCCAGGAGCAGCGCCAGCAGCAGCGCGTACAACTTGGGATCGGCGGTGTTGTTCTTCGCCAGCTTGCCCCACCAATAGTGGAACACCGCGATGATGCCGATGGCGTAGACCAGCTTGTGCAGCGCGCGCCAGCGCGCGCCGCCAAGCCGGCGCACCATGGCGTTGGTGGAGGTCAGCGCCAGCGGCAGCATCAACAGCAGCGCGCTCATGCCCGCCAGCACGAAGGGATGGCGCACCACGTCCTGCAGCACCTCGGTGAGGCTGAAACCGTTGACCAGCCCCAGGTAACTGGTGAAATGGAGCAAGGCGTAGCCGAAGGCGAACAGGCCCAGCATGCGCCGCAGGCGCGCCAGCTCCACCCAGCCTGTGATCACTCGCAAGGGCGTCACGGCCAGCGTGATCATCAGCATGCGCAAGGCCCACAGCCCGGTGGTCCAGATCACCTGCTGCGCCGGATTGGCGCCGAGTTCGCTGTGCAGCGCGCGCCATGCCAGCACGACAAAGGGCGTGGCCGCCAGCACGAACACCACCGGCTTGGTGCCGCGGGACGCCAGCAGCGCGCGGCGCAGCCGCAGGCCCGGCGCCACGGCGGCGCGCGAGGGGCCTGGCGCCGCCCGGGGGGCGGCGTCCTGAACGGGGGAGTTCATGTTCAGAAGTCCTTGCTCAGGTCCATGCCCTTGTACAGCTGCGCCACCTGCTCGCCGTAGCCGTTGAACAGGCGGGTGGGGATCTGCGGCGTGAACAGCCCGCCGAAGGAACCCTGGCCGATGCGCCGTTCGTGCGCCTGGCTCCAGTTCTGCGGGCTGACCTGCGGATTCACGTTGGAGTAGAAGCCGTACCAATTGGGCACCGCGCGCATCCAGGAGGTGACCGGCTGCTGCTCCACCAGGCGGATGCGCACGATGGACTTGGCGCTCTTGAATCCGTACTTCCAGGGCAGCACCATGCGCACCGGCGCGCCATTCTGGTTGGGCAGCAACTTGCCGTACAGGCCGAAGGTCAGCAGCGCCAGCGGGTGCATGGCCTCGTCCATGCGCAAGCCCTCCAGGTAGGGCCACTGCAGCACGGCGTCGTTCTGCCCGGGCATCTCGGCCGGATCCAGCAGGGTGACGAATTCCACGTAGCGTGCCCTGGACGTGGGCTGCACCGCCTGCAGCAGATGCGACAGCGGGTAGCCGGTCCACGGGATCACCATCGACCAGGCCTCCACGCAGCGGTGGCGGTAGATGCGTTCCTCCATCGGCGCCAGGCGCAGCAGATCCTCGATGCCGAAGCTGCGCGGCTTGGCCACCTCGCCCTCCACCACCACGGTCCAGGGGCGCGTGCGCAGGCTGCCGGCGTTGTGCGCCGGATCGCTCTTGCTGGTGCCGAATTCGTAAAAATTGTTATAGGAGGTCACGTCCCCGTAGGGCGTGAGCTTTTCCTTCGTGGAATACCGGGCATCGGGCCTGGCGGCCAGCGCGCCCGGGGCGTCCTGGGCCGCGCGTGCCGGGGCCGCCGGCACCAGGCCGGCCAGCGCGGCCGCGCCCGCCGTGCCCAGAAAGGCCCGCCGCGATCGGTACACGCTCTCGGGCGTGATGTCCGACGCCACCGGATGTTCGAAGCCGAGTTGTTGCCGCTTGTTCATGGCCTGTGCACTCCCTGGGATGATGAGGGGCGGCGCCGCCGCGGCGCCTGCCCATGCTCTTGAGTCGGACTTCGCGGCGAAACCTTACAGTCGGCTTTTCAACCCTACTGTTCTTAGGCCTATTCGGCAGCGGCCCGGATGACAAAAAGCCCGCACGAGGCGGGCTTTTTGTCAGGCAATCGTCGGAAACCCCTTACAACTTCCCGTAGGAATGCAGGCCCGACAGGAACATGTTCACACCCAGGAAGGCGAAGGTGGTGACCAGCAGGCCGGTCAACGACCACCAGGCGGCGAACTGCCCGCGCAGCCCCTTCATCAGGCGCATGTGCAGCCAGGCCGCGTAGTTCAGCCAGACGATCAGCGCCCAGGTCTCCTTCGGGTCCCAGCTCCAGTAGCCGCCCCAGGCCTGCGCCGCCCACAGCGCGCCCAGGATGGTGGCGATGGTGAAAAAAGTGAAGCCGATGGCGATGGACTTGTACATCACGTCGTCCATCACTTCCAGCGACGGCAGGCGCTCGGCGATGCGGCGGCGCCCGTACAGGATCCCCGCCACCGCCAGCGCCGAGATGCCGGCGAACACGCCCCAGTACTCGGAGATGCCGCCCTGGCGGAACACCAGGGGCTCGAAGAACATCACGAAGCCCAGCAGCCACAGCGGGGCGAGCTTCCACCAGGAGCTCTCGTTGCCGTTGAGCTTGACCAGGTAGGCGAAGCCGATCATGGCCGAGATGGCGAAACAGCCGTAGCCGACGAAGTTCGCCGGCACATGCAGCTTCATCCACCAGCTCTGCAGCGCCGGCACCAGCGGCTGGATCTCGTAGGCTCCCTGCACCAGGCTGTACCAGAGCAGGAAGCCGACCGCGGCGCTGACCACCAGCATGGCGAAGGCGCCCATCGAGCGGGTACGGTACTTGTGCTCCATGTAGAGGTACAGCGTGGTGGTCAGCCACGAGAACAGCACGAACACTTCGTACAGGTTCGACAGCGGGATGTGGCCGACGTCGGGGCCCACCAGGTAGCTTTCGAACCAGCGCATCATCGTGCCGGTCAGGGCCATGGTCACGCCGACCCAGGCCAGGCGGGAGCCGAAGTACTGCGCGAAATTCGACTGCCAGCCCCCCGCGTCACGCAGCGCGGTACCGTCGGCCGCCGTCGCGGCACCTCCGGTGAACATGCCCACCCAGTAGCTGGCGGTGGAGACGAAGAACAGCAGCGCCATCCACAGGATCGCGGTCTGGCTGGAGAGGAAGAACTTGAGCAGGAACTCCTGTTCGCCCCGCGCCAGCACCGGCACGCCGCCGGGGCCGTAGTACTGGCTGATGCCCAGCAGCGACAGCACGCCGACCGCGATGGCCAGGTTCTTCAGCGCGCTCCAGCCCCAGCCCAGCAGCAGCAGGGCCGTGGTGGCGCCGAGGAAGATGAGTTGCACCCAGTAGCCCATCGCCGCACCGAAGCGGTGCAGCACGTAGCCGTCGGTGCCGAGGATCAGCGCCAGGAACACCCAGTCGTAGGCGCTGCGGCGGCTCAGGTAGCCCAGCGGGCCGGAGCGCCGTTCCAGGCTTGCGCCGTCGAGATCGAGGCCTGGGTGCTTGCTTGTCAGTTCCATCGCTTGGGTCCTTCTCAGGTTGGGTCGGCGCCGCCCGCGGCAGGCTTTGCCGCGGACTGCAGGACAGCGTCCCGCATCGCGCCGAATTCACGCTCGAATTCGATTGTGCGCCGATTCGTGCTCATCGCCATCAGCGTCTTGCTGGAGCCTTCGCCCTCGTCCTTGACCAGGAACCAGGCCCGGCGCTCGCGTATGTACAACATGGTGAACACGCCCAGGATCAGCAGTCCGGCGCCGAAGTACACGATGATCTTGCCCGGCGCGCGCGCCACCTGGAACACGCTGGCCTGCACCTGCTTGAAACCGGCCAGTTGCATGTACAGCGGCGCCGGGTAGAAGGTGGCGTCCGACAGCGCCAGCACGGCGGCGTTGAAGTAGCGCTGGCTGGCCTCGTCCTGCTTCGGGGGTTGCAGGCCCGCCTGGGCCCGCTCTCCCAGCCACAGCTGCCACAACGTGCCGTTGAGCACGTCGATGAACACCTTGGAAGCCTTGGTCAGCTGTTCCTTCGGCACGTTGCGCTGCAGGAACTCGGCCAGCGCAGGCAGGCCGCCCGGCGAACTCAGCAGCGGCTTGCCGGTGGCCGGATCCTTGGGAACGACCCCGGCGAACACGTCCAGCGTGCGCCCCGCCGTGTCGCGCAGCTGATCGACCAGCTGGGCCGACGCGTTGGGCGGCAGCGCCTCGCGCACGTAGGCCTCGACCGCCTTGGCGCGCATCTTCGGATCCGACAGCGCGGCACGCAGGCGCATCCAGTCGTCCACGCTGTCGTGGGAATCGGCCGGAATGCGCAGGTAGTGGTAGCTGCCGCCGAGTTCGCTGCGCTCGCCGGCGACGAACACGCGAAGACCGCCGAGCTCGATGGGCAGCATGTAGTTGAAGAACTCGTGCGCCTGCCCGGCGGCGTCACGCAGCTTGTAGATCACCGCCGGCCCGACGTTGGTCGGGTGGGTGGCCGACTGGCTGTTCACCGCCGCGCCCAGGTGCTTGTCGAAGCCCGCGAACAGGCCGCCGCGCGGGGCCACCGGCGTCTGGCCCTGCTGCGTGGCCGCGTTCAGGTTCTCCACGTTGATGGCGCGAAAACCGGTGAACTCCAGGTTCAGGCTCTGGCTGCCGTCGCTGAGCTGGCGCGAGCTGCCGACGTCGCCGTCGATGGCGAGGGGCTTGTCGCCGACGCCGTGCATCGGCCAGGCCCGCAGTTGCAGGTGCGAGCCGCCATCGTCGAAACCCGACTGGAAGATGGTGACGCCGTCGTAGGTCACCGGCGAGTTCACCTTGATGGTGGCCGGGAAGCTCTTGCCGGTGCGCGAATCCGTGATCTGCACCTGGCTCTCGAACAACCTGGGCATGCCGGTGGAGTAATAGTCCACCTGGAACTTGTGCAACTGGATGGTGAAGGGCAGCGGCTGCAGCACCGAGCCGTCGCCGATGGTCAGCACCGCCGTGTTGGAACTGCCGCCCTCGGGAATCTGCAGATTTCCGCGGAAGCTCGGGTTGTGAACCGAGAGGATGTTCTGCGGCGGCACCTGGGAGATCTGCATGTTGCTGGTGAGCAGCTTCTTGCCCGTCAGCAGCATCTGCAGGCGGATCATCATGTCGCCGTCGAGCAGGCCGCCGACGCAGATGAACACGAAGGCGCTGTGCGCCAGGATGTAGCCCAGGCGGTTGATGCCGCCGGTCTTGGCGGCCACCATCGTGGCGCCCTCGCTCTCGCGCAGGCGGCTGCGGTAGCCGCGCCGGCGCAGGTGCGCCTGCACGCGCTGCACCATCTGCGCGCGCGACAGCGGCAGGCTCGCCTCGGCCTTGTCGTGCAAGGCGCGCAGGCCTTGTTCGCGGAAATGCTCCTTGTAGCTGCGCAGGTCGGCCAGGATCTTCGGCGTGTTGCGCACCAGGCACAGGGAAGTGGATACCACCAGCACGCCCAGGATCAGCAGGAACCACCAGGAGCTGTAGACGTTGAACAGGTCGAAGCGGTGGAACACCGAGGTCCAGAAGGGACCGAACTCGTCCACGTAGTTGTTCAGCGGCTGGCCCTGGTCCAGCACCGTGCCGATGATGCTGGCGACGGCCACGACGACCAGCAGGGCAATGGCGAAACGCATCGACGACAGCAACTCCACGCCGGTACGCCAGGCTCGGGAGCCGCGACGCAGTTGCAGGCCGGAAGTGCTGAGGGTCGTGAGGGTGGAGGACATGGACTGCCGTGCGAAGACCTAGGGACTGGCGCGCTGCGCGCCGCCGTCGCCCCCGGTACCGCGGCGCGCGGCCCTGCCGCGCAGGTGCGGGACGATGGTGGAGCGCTCGATGGGGCGGCTGCCTGCGGGAACGGCACGGCCTCTAGGCCCATGCGCCCCCATGAATACAGCCAGGTGTATATGCTGCGTACCTGGAACAGGGCCTCGAACCGCGAAGCCGGACTTGTGCAATATAGCAAACCCGCACATGGAACGTGGTAACGAATGGGTCGAATTTGTCTCAAGGAGGCGCCGGCTCAATGCAGGCCGGAGGCGAAATCCGCCACCTCGCGGATCTGCGACTCGGTCATGCGCGAGGCGATGTCGTGCATCGGCCCGTGATCATTGCGCGTACCGTCGCGAAATGCACGCAACTGCGACACCAGATACTCCGACCACTGCCCCGCCAGCGAGGGATACAGCGGCGGGATGCCGTGTCCGTCGGCGCCGTGACAGGCAGCGCAGGCCGGCACCCGGCGCCCGACGATGCCGCCGCGCCAGATGCGCGCGCCGTCGGCCAGTTCCGAGGCCTGGGGCGCCAGCGCGGGCTTGAGCCGGCAGGAGGCGAAGTAGGCCGCCAGGTCGCGCCGGTCCTGCGCCGACAGCCCCTGCGCGATCGGGTTCATCACCGGACTGGGTCGCGCCGCCGGCGCCCCCGCGCGCGCCGGCCGGAAATGCTCGAGTTCGCGTTCCAGGTAGGAGGCATCCTGCCCCGCCAGCTTCGGGAACTGCGGCCCGGAGGCGTTGCCGTCGATGCCGTGGCAGGCGGCGCAGCTCTGCGCCAGCGCGCGCCCGTGGCGCAGTTGCGCCGCGTCGGGCGCCTGGGCGCTCAGCGTCGCGCCCCCCGGCGCGGCCAGGGCCGCCGGGGCGGCGGCGCAGCATGCGGCGGCGAGCAGCCACCCGCGCAGGGCCGTGCCGGCGCGCCGCGCCGCGTGCGAAACCGTGCGGGACGGCTGGGCTTCGGGACGCGCTCGATCGGGCATGGCAGGCTTCGCAGGATGGTCCGGGACAGGCCCTGTGCGCGGCGTCCGCCGGGCAACGGGCGACGCAGGGCTAAGATGCCGCATGCTAGCGACATATAAGTCATGACGAATATAGGGAATTCCAGCAAGCCCGCGCCCGACACCAACGCGCTGTTGCAGTCGGCGCGCTTCTTCACCACGGCGGCCGAATTGCGCCAGCTGCCCGACAGCGAATGGCCCGAGGTGGCCTTCGTCGGCCGCTCCAACGCGGGCAAGTCCACCGCCATCAACGTGCTGTGCGGGCAGCGCCGCCTGGCCTTCTCGTCGAAGACACCCGGGCGCACCCAGCACATCAACCTGTTCGCGGTCGGGCTCGGCGGCGAAACGGTGGGCTTGCTGGCCGACCTGCCGGGCTACGGCTATGCCTCGGTGCCGCTGGCCACCAAGCAGCGCTGGGAGCGCTTCATCGCGCTGTACCTGGCCGAGCGCAGGCAGCTCTCCGGGCTGGTGCTGATCGCCGATTGCCGCCAGGGCCTGACCCCGCTGGACTGGACCCTGCTGGGCTATTTCTCCCCCTCCGGCCTGCCGGTGCACGTGCTGCTGACCAAGGCCGACAAGCTCTCGCGCAACGAGCAGCTGCGCCAGGCGCAGGCCGTGCGCGACGACCTGCACCGCAACGGCGCCCGAGCCGGGCTGCTCGCGCCCACCTCGGTGCAGCTGTTCTCGGCGACCGCGCGCCAGGGCCTGGAAGAGGCCAGCCAGCTGATCGAGGGCTGGCTGCTGGCCCCGCCGCGGCCGGTGTAAGCGCGGCCTCGCGGCCTCAGGCGAGCTCGAGGCGACGCTCGATGCGCGCCACGCGCTCGACCAGCTTGTCCATGCGCAGGCTCAGCAGCGCGCAGGCTTCGTCCAGATGCGCTATGCCGCGCTCGAGGTGCCCGAGGCGCAGGATCACCTCGTCGAAGCGGTGGTCCAGCCGCGACTGAGCCGCCTGAAATTGCTTCAGGTGCTCGAGGATCAGGTTTTCCGCGTCCGTGCCCATGGCGCGAATCTAAGGCAACGCTGAAGAAGCACCTGTTTTTGCAGAAGCCGGGCCCTACGATTTCAGGATGCGGGAACTCGATTCGATGAGGGTGATTTGGCGCCCATCGGGCCTCATTCGCGAGCCTTTCGACCCGCCTTGCGCCCTTATGGACGCACCTGTGCCATGAGCCGATTTCGGCACATGAAGATGTTGCTCAAGGCCAGCGCGGCGAACGCGCGCGTCGCGTTCTTATCCAGTCCGCGATAGCGCACCTTGCTGAAGCCCCACAGCCGCTTGATGACGCCG
>NZ_KB898512.1 GCF_000377645.1 Thiomonas sp. FB-6
TGAGCTGCCTGCCGTTTTTCGTCTTCCAGGAGCCGATGTGTAGCATCGAGACCTGAAGGACGAGACGAAGTGAAGACGATCCCGAAACAGCAGTACACGGCCGAGTTCAAGGAGCAGGCCGTCAAGCATGCCCAGGCGGTTGGCGTGGGTGCGGCAGCTCGCGAACTGGGGCTGGTGGAGCAGACGCTGCGCAACTGGGTGAAGGCTGCCCAGGCCGGCCATCTGGCGGGCGCCGGCGCGAAGCCGGTGACGCCGGAACAGATGGAGCTGTCGCGGCTGAGGGCGGAGAACGCCCGGCTGCGGATGCACGTGGACATCTTAAAAAAAGCGACTGCGTACTTCGCCAAGGATGCGCTGTGAAGTACGCGTGGATCGACGCGCAGCGCCGCGACCATCCCCTGCCTGAGCTGTGCGAGGTGCTCGGCGTGAGCATCAGCGGCTACCGCGCCTGGCGCCGCGGCGGCAAGCCCGATCGCACCCGCCTGAGCGATGCGCAGGCCCTGACGCTGATGCGCAGCATCCACGCCGAGTTCAAGGCTGCCTACGGCTCGCGGCGCATGCACCGCGAGCTGCAGGGGCGCGGCCATCGCATCGGCCTGCGGCGGGTGGAACGACTCATGCGCGAGCACGGCATCCGGGCGCGCCACAAGCGACGATTCAAGGCGACGACGGATTCGAGGCATTCCCTGCCCATCGCGCCGAATCTGCTGGCGCGCAACTTCGCGCCCGAGGCGCCGAATCGAGTCTGGACCGGTGACATCACCTACATCCAGACCGGCGAGGGCTGGCTGTACCTGGCCATCGTCCTGGATCTGTTCAACCGCGAGATCGTCGGCTGGTCGATCAAACCGCGCATGACCGCGGACATCGTCACCGATGCCCTGACCATGGCGTGGTTCCGGCGCAAGCCCGAGGCTGGAATCGTGTTTCACAGCGATCGCGGAAGTCAATACGCAAGTGCCGCCATGGCGGCCAAGCTGCACGACTTCGGCATGAGCGCATCGATGAGTCGCAAGGGCAACTGCTGGGACAACGCGCCGACCGAGAGCTTCTTCAACAGCCTCAAAAACGAGCGGGTGCACGGCACGTCGTACCCGACCCGCGCCGATGCGCAGGCCGACCTGTTCCAGTACATCGAGGCGTTCTACAACCGGAGTCGCCGCCACTCCACGCTGGGCTACTGCTCGCCGATTCGCTTCCTGGAGGAGTGGCTCAGCAAGCATGGCGATCAGCCATCCATGGCGGCATGAGAGCGGCCATCTGGAAGGCGAAATTCGACGGGCACCTCAAAAAGCAAGCCCTTCAGTACATCGAGACGTTCAAAGAGTCCCTTCGCCGTGCGGCTCAACGTGAAAAAGTCGTTGCAGCGGATGAGCTTTATGACGCGGCGTCTTTGCTTCAGGCGACGACCGGGGTTCTGTATGCCGTACGTCAACCTGGAGATGGCGGGTTGTACAAGATGCATCTCACGGCCAACCTGTTCAGTTCGTTCTCCCTCAATACGCTATCGACAAAGTTGGCGGATGGAGCGCTGAAAGCCTGGCCGACGTTGTTCGCAAAAGACGCTCTCATCCATGTTCGCATTCACCTTGAGCGCATGCGAGGGGTTGACGTCGAGGGTGCAATCATCGGAACCGGTGAAGAACTGGAGCAATGCGCAACCAACTTGCTCAAGACAGAGCTGAATCGACTGGAAAGTCCTTGGTCTTCATCCGCGGTAAAGTCGTTCGCAATTCCTCTCGCCGAGCAAGATAAATCACAACGCAAGTCAGCGTCTAACAATGCAGTGGTTCAGTATCTGCTTGGCCGACGGCTACGCATTGGGGGCAGAACGACGACCTTGGAGTCCCTTTGCGCAGCACGCCTGAATGAGGCGGAACGTAGCCTATATACTGCGCACTATGAACTAGCGCGGCGAGGGGTGCGCTATAGTAAGCCGGGCATCTTCGTGCTGGAGACTAGACTCGACGGGCGCGCGGAACGAAACTTCGTCGCCGGGCCATTCAAGCGTTCTTGGAGGGAGGCTTTGGGAAAGACAGTGGCCTTCGACCTCGCCGGGAAGACCTATAAGGCGGCCGACATTAAAAGCAATATTCCAGAGGCCCGGGTCATGCTTGAATTGTGTATGCGCTAGCAGACGATAACAGCTTGGCCAATGTCGGAGTGTGGTCAGCGAGCGTCGGCAGACAATTGGCGATGTGACAGCGGTTGGTTAGGTTGTTCAGCGACCTCTGTCCGACGAATAAATCGGTCGAAGGAATCTAGGCGAGTGTGGGCGCAAGCCAACACTATTTCCTTGGGGCGATTTCCTTCGCCATGGAGTGAGGTCTTGAACCTGTAGAGGGCAAGATAACGTGGAAAGTGCATTGCTTAAGTCAACGCTAAGCTTTACCAGTTAGAGTCCGCCCAACCAAGCCAGCGTCAGGAGCCCCCATGGCCAACTACACAGAACTTCAGCGCGAAATCGCTCGACTCATGCAACAGGCCGACGCTGCTCGCAAAGCCGAGGTTGCCGCTGCCATCGCTGACATCAAAGCGAAGATGCATGAGTACGGCATCACCATCGCCGACCTCGGCTCCGCGGGGCGCTCGTCACGAGCCAAAGGGACGACCGTCGCCGCGAAGTACCGCAACCGTGCTACGGGCGAGACGTGGACGGGCCGAGGCAAGATGCCGCGTTGGCTGCAGGCGGAAGTCAACGTTGGAAAGCGCAAGGAAGACTTTCTGATTGGCTGAGCAGAAGCTCGGCGTGAGGTCGAGCTCTTCGTGCTGTTGGACGAGGACGCCCTCGACGCACTGCTTTGGCGTGTCGCCAAGAGCGCCGGGCTAGGCAATCTGAGCTCAGCGGCCGCCGGTCTGGCTTGAATGTGCGACGCGCCTTGTCCCCGGCGGCAGTTCCTTGATGAGTTCAAGCATTTGCTCAGCCGGCACCTCTGCAAGCATCACGCGTTTCAACGCGGCCAGCGACACTTGATGCTGGCCATTCTTGGTTGCCTTCCGTTGCGCGACGAGTGCCCAAGCTAGCGTCCCGGGGCCGTTGAAGCATTCCTCGAATGAGCCATCTACGTTCAGCCTGAAGACCAGTAGGTGCTCTGGGCAACTGGAGAGTGCGACTCGGTCTCCCTGCGTAGCCTTCACCTCGACCTTCCTGCCTTGCCGCAGCCCGTCATAACCCTCTGTTGAGGCTCGGCAAAGCTCAACGCCGTAGTAGGTACTTGCTAGCGCTTCACCGATGCTGCCGACAAGGTGGCCGTCGGGGGTGAAGTGGCGGCCGGGAAAGATGGACTCGAGCTTGGCGACGATGGCGTAGAGGTCGCGGATGAGGGCGGGGACTTCATCAGGTGCCGGTGTCAAAAGCGGGGAGTTCATGTGTGTTCGCCTCAAGTCCAAGCCAGGGAGCAAGTCGCCGCCAGGCAAGGTCAGCGAGTGCGCGGCCCCGACCGTCTACAGCCGCTAGGTCCCAAGACCCATGGACCTGACTGATAGCGTGCACATGGGGCAGATACTGCCCTGCATACAAGTTCGTGCCGATTTCTGACAGGTCAACGCCTTCGTCCTTGAGCCTGGCCAGAATCGTCTTGGCCTCATCTTCGGTCTTCGCTGACAGTGCAGCGAACAGTGACTTCTTCTGGTCCCATGGCCTGTCGCTGAGCGAGGAGTTAGTGTTGCTCGGCAGCAGCGTCAGATTGCCTAGACGCTCGAACTCTTCGTCCTGATAGAGGTCCGGCGACCACCCCTTTGCCTTTGACCGCGGCGCGATGTGCTCGACGGTTGCGAACTTCGTGCCGAGCCATGCTTCACAAGTCAACGTCGGATAGCTTCCGTCCTTGCCTGGAGTCAGGGCACCATCCGCTCCCTCGACGACATCATGACAAGCGACCAGGAGGACAAAGCGCGCTAGGGTGACGTTGACGTCCCAAAGTGGCTGCGCGATTGTCTTGTCAATCCACTCAGTCTTGCCTGCAATGTTCGCACCACCTTGCTTTCGGTCGGCCTTCAACTTAGCGACCAACGCAGTCCGGATTGCTGAGGGAGGAGGCAATGGACCATCGCCACGCTTGCCACGAGCAAGCGCGGGAACGCCGTGGTCGGGCGAACCTTTGCTCATCAGGTCACGGTAGACCTGGTCAATCCTGTCGGTAGTGCTGCGCGACGCCCTCCACAGAACGGTGAAGGCGGTGACGGCCTGGACTACTTGGCAGAACCGCTGGATTGCCTGTTGTCGCTCATACGGGTCCTTGACGACGCCCACCGCGGCGGCGTACTGCGCCAAAAGCGGTGCGGTGATGGTATGGCCAAAGTCGACCAAGAACCTCAAGCAAAGTGCTGCGGGGTCGGGAAGCGCCTGGTCATCAACCTTGGGTACGCTGTCGTTACTCACCCATACGGTGTCGAAGAAGCGAGAAAGTTCCGCGAGGTGGCGGATGAATTCCTGCTGACCCGGGCGGTCGGGATAGGAATCAAACGCTTCTCGCATGAAGCGACGCTGGTCGGCGAGGTTCTTGGAGCGCTTCTCGCCGAGTTCAGCTAGCGCGAAAGCCACTAGTAGGTCAGCCGAGCGCTTCTGTCGGTCATCTGCTCGACTTACCTTCCTGATATACGCTCCCGCAATCTCAAGCTGTTTCTTTTCCTCAGACGAGTTGTACTTGGCCATGCCAACCGACTGAACGACCTTCGGCACAAATGTTTCAAGTGCTGTCAGTGGTTGACCGGTCGTGTTTAAAGCCTCGAAGACGTCGAATGCGAAGTCTTCCGTAGTCGCTGTTACGACAACTAGCGTAATGCGCTCTAATGCGAACTTCGCGAAAAAGAGCAGTGAGACCAAGTTGGTGGAGGCGTCCCACCACTTGCGAGTCCTGGTATCGCTATAGGCGGGGTCGCCCAGACCAACAGGTTGTAGGCAGGCTTCGAGGCCCTTCCTCATCGACTCCGGGAATTCCTCGCCGAATAGGGTATCTTGCTTAGCATCATCCTGGACAATATGGATGAGCTCAGGGAATTCGTCGTCGTTAGGGAGCCACTTTAGCTTATCGCGCATCACCTTCAGCATCCTCATGAAGTGACGCCGTTGACCCTCGTTCTCCGCGGCATCAGCGCTCTCCTTGAGAACTGAGGCGAATTTATTCCACTTCGGCTCTTGCTGCTCGCGGAAACGCACGAATTCGAAAAGGAGCCAAGAGATTGGGGAGGCGTACGTTGCCTTCTCTGCTTCGTATGACCATGTATCGATGAACGCGCGAATCATCTTCGGGAAGTGGCGGAACTCAGCCTCCCCGTTGTTCTGCTTCTCCGCAAGCATCTGCGAGAGCAGACCTCTCATGTCATTGACGCGCGTTTCAAGCCATAGCTTTGCTTCGTCGCTGCCATGGGCATTGCCTTTCTTAAGCTCGGCCCATTGGACCTCAATCTCCAGCAGCAATGCGAGGCACAGCATCAACAATGTGGTCAGTCGCTGTTGCCCATCGATGATGGACATGACCTGCGTGTAGACTTGATTTTTTACCAATGGACTGATGGTTGTCTTCTTTGAGTCGTTCATCGCAATTATGGTGCCGATGAACGTGATGGACTCGTCAGGTCGCTTTAGTAGTGCGTTGAGCCCCTGAATCGTGTCATCAATGAGGCGTTCAATGTTAGATTTATCCCAAGCGTAGTCGCGTTGATACGGCGGAATGTAGAGTCCGCGACCGTTCTTTGACACAAAATCGTAGAGACTTTCCGACTCGGCATCAAAGATGCGCTGACCAGGGCTGGGCATGATTTACCTCCTCGAATGGTTTGAGATGACGCGCAATTTTTACTTGTGACACACCAAGCATGCCCCGCCGCCCTCATCCTCGAGGTACAGGTCGTCGATATCAATGGGCTCGATTGGCACGACACGCAACGGGTTAGGCCTTCTGCGGGAAAGCTCTCGTTGCTTGCGAATCTCGAAGTCGGTGACGATTTGGTTGGTGCGGTCCGGCTTCTCTAGTTCCGTTAGCGGTTCGCCGTGGCTCCACGTGAATGGCGAGCCGTGCTCTATAGCATTTTTCTCATAATTCTTGGCTTCCTCAAAAGCTTCGGGATGGGTTTCCTTCAGTCGAACCCACTCAACCTTTTGTTGAAAAAAGCAAAACGTGCAGCCACTTCTGGACCGCCATCCATAATATTTCGGCAAGCCAAGGCCTGAGGCTTCGAGAATTTCTAACACGCCGGCCTTGTCGATGCCGTGCTCTCTGAAGGGCATCAGGACCTTCAGTTTTTCATGCTGGGCGACCATGCCCTCTCGATGGTCCTCATCCGAGCGGATAGCCACATAACTATAGACCGTATCTCCTGCGTCCAGAGACGGCTTCACCCAGTTCTTGAACGGTTCCAACTTTAGCTTGCGGGTACACCACCTAGTCTGAGGCGAGGGAAGGAAGTGATTGTAGGTGCGAAGCCAAAAATCAAAATCCCGATGCGGATTGAGATAGGTAATTGGACGTCCTAGGAATCCCTCCAATTTTCCGAGGAACTCGTAAACCTCGGGCAATTCTTTCCCTGTATCAGTGAAGAAGTACTCGATAGGGAGTTCAGGGTGATGAAGGCTCATGTAGACGGCCAGTGCAGCGCTATCCTTGCCGCCGCTAATGCCCAGCACGTGTCGCTCAGTCATGCTTTTTCCCCTTTTCAAGCTTGTTCAAGGTCATCGCGCCAGCCTCAGCAAGGGCAGCTAGGATGACCTCAGGTTTTTCACCCACGGTATCGGCGAGGAAGGCCTTCACCAGTCGGTCAACTGCCTGCGTGTCCTTTTCGGCGATGTCGACGTAGCCAGACCTATCCTGGCCCCGGCTCGCGCCAAACACCACGCCTAGCACGCGTCGTGTGGATGGACGGTCTCGCAGAGGCGCCATGGCCTCCGCCTTCCTGAAGTCGACTGCCCATCCTGCGAGGGCAGCCATTGCTGCGTCGATATCACGGTCGACCCACTGCGAAGACGGCTTGCTCACTGCCAAGCTGATAAGGCCCTCGGTAACCGCGTCGCTGTTGTCTGCCAATTCCAGGCGGCCGGCAAACGCATCGAGGCGCAAGTCACCTGTGATGCCCTTTACCGTGTTGGACCTTTGGCGTAGCTCTTGCAGGGAGCGGCCGCGGTGGTCCAGGGCGTCCAAAAGATGTTCTCGAACTCGGTTCAACATCGCACCATAGGCGCTCGTCAGCTCATCTGTGACCCCGATTAAACGACGATTGATTTCCTCTGGCTCCTTGGCTTCAAGCAGAGTGGGGAGGTCTGCGAAGAGCACTTTGTGCGGGTCGTTCGCACGCAAGAGCGTGCCGCGCACCGCCTGCGCCCGCTTCGAAACCGTCAAGGTGCGCTTGGTCCATTCGGGTAGCCCAACGATGATGCTCACTAGACCCCGTGCGACGTCGAGGGGAGCGGCCTCGACTTCGGTGTTGCTCCGCTCTGCGACAGATGCTGCTAGTGCGTCGACTAGCTTGACTTGGTCACTTGATGCTTCGACGTGCCTGAATGCAATCCGGCTGGGGTCAAGTACCCACTCGTCAACAACAGCCTCACTGAGCTCAGGGGTGAAAGCGCCGGCGACATAGAGTGCAAGCTGTGAGCGGTGGGCCATGAAGAACGCTAAAGCCAGAACTGGCATGACACCCCGACGGATGCCGTAGGGTACGTCGGCCCAGTATCTATAGAGGTCCGCCAGCGTTGTGGTCCTCCCCTCCTTCAGCACCGCGAGGCGCGTCGCATACCACCACGGATTAAACGGTTCCCACTTCGGTGTCCAGTAGGGGTCAGTGAATCCCCAGCTTCCGTCGGACAACCGTTGGTGAAGTCCTGGGTTGTTGAGGATGGTGAAGTACAGGCCAGCGTCGGCAGGAAATCCGTCGTAGCCAAGTCTCTCCTGGGACGCATGGCTGACCATCCTGTACATCAGGTCCTTGCGTGCCTTTACGGAGTTGCTGGACGGTTCATCTCGGTTGATGAGCTCGCTGAAGATTGGGGGAGTCTCGCCGTAAACGTCACGCGCAATCTCCGAGGCCAGAACGGTCAGCGGTTTGTCGTGCTTAGGGTTGACGGAGGCGCCGTGGCGATACCAAAGGCAGGTGGAGAAAGCGTCAGCCAGTTCTTCCTCTAACGACGAGCGGACGGCCTCGATACGGCCAACCAGCTCGCGGCGTGCTACGGGGTCACCGTGCAACTCCGGGTGTGTTTTGCTCACGCGCTCTGCAGCTGCTAGCTCCAGGCTCAACTCGGCAATGCGCTCGGCGTTCTTGGGAGTGCCCAGCAGCAGCGTCTTACTTGCCGAGCCGGAGGCGTGGCGCACGCGATGTTCAGCCGACTTCGTCCGGGTCCCGATTGAGGGTAGGCACATCACGAACGTGCCTACGCTGCCAGGCTTGTGCTTGTAATCTTCGGCGAGCTGCTCGATGTCATCCAGCCGAGCCAACGCCCGGTTGAACCAGCGCATCGTGCCGGTCTCGTGGTATAGCCGTTTTGCGAGAACCGGCTGCAGGTCGCTTAGCGTAGAGATACGGTCTAGGTCGGGCTCGCCAATCTCAGCACGAGCCAGACGCACGGCTCCTTCGATATCGAAGTCGCTGCCAGCGTAGATGCCCCAGGCGCCGAGGTGCTTGCGCTCGATAAGCACCTTCCATTCAGCAAGTTCCTTGAGAAGCTGGGGTATGGATTCCTCGGTGACGCGCCGCACTGAGACCCCCAGGACGTGGTTGTCCGCGACCAGGCCAGAGCCACTTCGGAAGAGCTCAATGAGTGCAATTGCTTTGGTCAGCGCAATGTGACGCTCGTTTCCTTTGGACTCAGCACGTTCCACAGCCTCGCATGCCTGCGCCCATCGATGACCATCGGGAGATGCGAGGATGGCAGGCTCAAGATTTGCACGCATGTAGTCCCAGTAGTCCGCCGGGTCGTACATGCAGGACCAGTCGGCCGGGTGCCCATTCAGGTGCTCCATGAAGCCCAGAGGCTCTCGAGACGCAAGGAAGCCGAACGTGCTCCGCTCGTTCTGTCCGAACTTGCGCCTAGAGATGGGGCCGAGGAGGGCAGCAGTGACAGGGTGGAGCGGCCAGCAAGCCGATAGCGCGGCAGCGAGGCCATCCGGCGTGCCCGGTCGGCGTGCCTTGATGGAGTCGGCAACTCGTTCGGCAACTTTGGTTGCCCTTCTTAGGTCTGGCGCGTCCTTAAGCGTGATTGCCCGCCCTACGAGTTCGATGACCTCGTCCGCACCTGCGACGAGGGGCATATCAATGTAGCGACCCTGGACTTTGGCCCACTCGTCTCGAGCCTCCCGGCCAAGGCGCGAGGCGTACGCGTCGAAGGCCTGGTGCAGGATTCCAACAATGACCAGCTTGCGGGAGCAGCGACTGGCACTCTCAGCCAGCTCTTGGAAGAAGCCAATATCGCCGCCTTCCATAGCGGTCGCTTCCAGAAGTCTCCCAAGTTCGTCGATGACAACCAGCACCCCATTCGGATGGCGCTCCGCCTCATCAACCAGCTCTGCAATCACGTCGGCGTTCTTGCGCCGGGGTGGGCTTAAACCTCGCGCTGCGGCAAGAGCGTTGCTCAGCTCGGTACGGACATCGGCACGCTTGCCAACAACGGGCACTACGAGCCAACCATCGCTCTTGGTCGCGAATGCGCGTTGGACCAGACTCGTGGCGGGTAGGTCGAGCACCTGCCGCGCTTTAGCTCGTAGCTTCGGGTTAGGGCTTACCAACGAGCAGAGACTTAGCGCCAGGGACGATTTCCCGCCGCCGTATGGCCCGGTCCAGGTGAACGCGCGTTGATTTGTCTCGACAATCTGTCTGGACAGGTTTTCGAGCAGCGAGCGCGCCGTGCCCTGGCAGATGTAGCCAGTCAATGCGTCTTCGCGGCCGAGGTCTGCATCAATTCGGACGGACCGAAGGAACTGCCTGGAAATTGAGACAACGCATGAGAGCCTCGCCTGCTCGTGGTCTGTCGGGCGCAATAACTTAGGCATATGCGGCCTCCAGCATCTTGAGCTTGTAGTCATGGAGGCTGTTCAGTGCAGGGCCTTTTCGCGTCACTTGCCGAATGCCGGCCTGCTCTACCCATTGCAGACTGCCATTGGACAGCGTCTCTAAAGCAATGAGGCGGTCGGCCACGGAGTTCTCATCGAGCTTAAAGACTCGGCCAGGCGAGCCGAAGTCATGTGCGACTCGGTCGAAGTCCATGACCGAGCCGGCATGCGGCATTCGGCTCCAGTAATCGAGCAATGCATATGCGAAGACACCATCGGGAAGCGACTTCTTGGCTCCGCGGCGGAACTCGAACGTACCCTTAGCGTTTTGCTGAATGAGCCCGAGCTCGCCCAACAGCGGCTCGCTCATCTCCTCGGGGGAGTCACCGCCTAGCCGTGGCACATAGCTACGGATGCAGCACTCGACGTCGCGCTTGAGCGTGGCGAGAGAGATGCGAAGTTTGTACTCCGTGATGAAGCCGGAGAGCGACCTGACGAGGTGGTCTCGGTCGAAGACCTGCTGTATGACGTGGTTGAATAGGTACCACCATGTCGTGGTCTTCTCAGGCGTGCTCGCGACCTGCCAATGCATCAGCCATGTTGTGGCGGGAAGCTCGCAGTACGGGTCGCGGCCACGGTCAGGCGAGAACAGGTAGTGCCCGAGGTCGGTCGGCACATAGCCGCTTTTGGTTTCGTCCACCACCCCGCAGGCCGTTGCCCAAAAGCGGATAGCCATGGCCATGTTCTTGCCGACGCCGAAGCGAACGATGGCATCTTCGCCAGCAAACACGGACCGCTGCGCGGGCGCCTGAGTCTCGGCAACCGCGTCGTATGCCTTGCGGAGCCAGAGTTGGCGCAAGGGGAACGTCTCGTGACCGGAGAACTGCGGCTGCTTGTCTTGTTCTAGTAGGAGCTCGGACATAGTGGCTCCTAGTCTAACTGGATGAAGCCGCCAGTTGGCAAAGCCCTGTGCGTCCCCAAAAGCCACATGGTGCCCGCTACATGGGCGGCCTTCGCGTCGGGTGATGTGGCTGTGAAAGTATACAGTAGTCGACCGAGCGTGAGAAGATGCGGCCTCTCCAGCCGAACAGCCTCACGTTGAACTGGAAATTGGGTAAAACTAATGAAATAGAAAAGACAATAGAAAAAACATTGCATCGACTGGGGCACAAGTGTGGCTGATATGGCCTACGCCAGAGTGGCTGGGTTAGGTGGCCCACGAATTCCGGCGTCGAGTCCACGCCGAGTGGAATGCGCGGCGGGAGGAGCTTCTGGTTCAGCTCAGCGAGCTTGACGGTGCGGAACGCCTCATGCTCATCGCGGCCATTAGTACCCATCCCGTGGGAGCCTTCCCGGAGGTGTGGGCGAGTGTGCCCGCCGCGAGAAGGCTTCCCACACCAACGAAGCGCGCTCTGGCGCACCGGCTTCAGCGTGCCCCGAAGGGGCCATGGAGGAACTTGCTAGCGGCGCTGCGCGAGGAGCTAAAGCCGGTGTTGGCCTCATCGGATTCGGATGATGCCACTCTTGGGCAGGCGGCCGCCGAACCGTAGGTCCAGGCGGCTCGGTAGGGTGCGCTGCTTGCGGTTTCTGGAAGCAAGCGTCAGGCCAGAAAATGAGGTGGCCTGACGCTGCTGTTGCACTCCCATCCTTCTCACGAAGGGTCATTCGTAAATCGAGATGTGGGGTTCTGGCTCATCCAATCGTCCCTGTCTCAGCCATTCAAGAGCTTGTTGGCGGCCGAAATCCTCGGCAGCCTCAGAGAAATCCATGTGAAGGGGCGCATTATCGGCATTTTGTTTTTCTCGGATACGCTTCCGTCGCGCGAGTATGTCTTCGCGCGTCACCTTTTTCTTCGATTTCCCAATTTTGACGGCAAGGTCGAGCAGTTTGACGCGCTCGGCTTGACTAAGGCGCGTGGCCGAGAATTCACGGGTGTGCGCATCGTATTTGGTCAGCCGTGCCAGAGCTTTGAAGTGGGTCACGGGAAGAAGTTCCTTCGTGGACACAACGAAGTTCCCTTGGAAAGGCTTGGCGGCGAGCTTTTCTCCGCATCGGTCGCAGAATAGCCGCATGAAATCAGCGAGCCTCATCTCGCCAAGCCTCTTCTCGAACTCTATTTGCGCTTCGCGGTCTTGCTGTACGCGAATCAGTCGCGCTGCTTCTTGCTCGAGTTCTAGGTTGGTGATGCCTGCAAGAAGTGCCTCCGCATCGTTTCGCTTTTTACCCGGTATGCCAAGCGATTCAGGCCATGGGGTGCCATACTGACCAGATTCGAACAAGCCGCGCACCAGGCCTTTTTTCACAAGCAGTCTACTTAACGCTGCTAGTTGCTGCGAGTTCGAGGTCTGCGTAGTAACTCGCAAGCCGTGCGCAAGGTCCGCGAAATTGAAAAGTTCGGGGGAAATCGAGTCTGAGGGGGTGTTCATCATGGGCTCTCATCAAGGTGGAGGTTGAATGACCGACAACGTTGTCTGTCAGTCACGCGTAGCGCCGAGGTTTATGCGCTGCGGATGAGATGATGTAAAAGGTTGTGTCCTTTGCGGCCTGCAGCCCGAGTTGACGTATCCGACCGCGTCCTCGAGGTTTTCGCGTGTCACAGGGGGGGGCGAGCGCGTCCGCGCGTGCAAGGACCTGAAAAGCGCTGGGCGGTGGTCGGCAGGCCAAGGGTGGAAATCTCGGCAGAACCGTAAAGGGCAACGAATAAATCCGATTGCTTCACTCGTCTCCACCAACCACTTGGAGATGAACAAATGGAAGCAACCCGGCATAATCCTCACCGGCTGCCCCACCAAAACAGCCGGCAGGCCCTCCATCCGGCTGACCGCGGCGCAGCCGGCGCGAGCAACGACCAAGTCGACACCGAACTCGTGCTGATTCGCGGCCTACCTGGCAGTGGCAAGAGCACCATGGCCAGGGTCTTGGCGATGGTCGGCTACGAGCACTTCGAGGCCGACCATTTCTTCATGCGCCACGGGGTCTACCACTTCGACGGCGCTCGTGTGCGCGACGCGCATGCCTGGTGCCAGCGGTCGACTCGCCAGGCGCTCCAGGAGGGCAGGCGCACCGTCGTCTCCAACACGTTCACGCAGCTGCGCGAGATGGCCCCCTATCTGGCCATGAGTCGCAATGTTCGCGTCATCGAGGCCACAGGGCGGTGGGGCAATGAGCACGACGTTCCCGCAGAGACGCTGAGGCGCATGGCCGAGCGGTGGGAGGTCTTCGCGAACTGAGCCGAGCCAACGTGCCTCGATGGGTCGACAAGAGTTGACCTGGGCGCTGACGCTCTCGACAATCCGAAGGTTCGGTCACTGCCCCTGGTGGCCAAGCTTTCTAAGCCTAGGCAAGGCATTGACCGATGGATAGTGATGCCAATGAGAGTTCGCAGGGAGCGTCGGCAACACACTCAAGAAAAGGCGGGTGCCGGCCCCGCTCGCGCAGCCTCTGTCGAGCGCACCGAAAGGACGGCTGCCTTGGCTTTGCACTTTTCTCAGAGCCCGAAGTATTCCTGTGAAGGCGCCCTTGAGGCGCTGCGGGCTGCGCTCAAATCGGCGCATCAGTAGTTGTTCGGCGTCCTCGACGAAACCCGCTTCGGCGGGTTTTTTTCAGAGCATCCATGCGATGACCGAGTGGCCTCGTCACGGTTCAGATGCCGGGGCACCGAATCAACAAATGCCCTAAAAAGGAGAAGCCCGGTCAAAATGGCCGGGCTTCTCTCCGCCTATACGGCGGCACACCACGACGGCGCAAACCGCCGTGCGGCAGGAGCGATACCTCTAAACCACCTATTCGGCGGCGCACTAGCTCCTACCATACCCGCTTACGCAGGTGATTTCTTCAATCTGATGCAACTGGCAACGCACAGTTGTCCTGAGGCATTTCGGATGAAGTCGAGACATGCCTGCTATCGCAGGCGAACCGTCGCATTGTTCAAGAATGAACTCGAACCATGCGAGTGGATAAATTGTATAGCAACCGCGGTTTATTTTCAAGCGCTGATGCTAAAAATTTTGGTTTTAGGGTAAAGAGAGCGCCTTCCGTCTCTGAGGCGGGCGGCGAAAGCGAGTTACACTTTCGCAGGCTTACCCAATGCGCTTCGCCGGCTTTGGAGATTCCGATATCTGCGGTTTACCAAGCTTTGTGCCTCAAGAAGCGCCTGCTCTAATTGCGAGGGCGAGAGCCGGCACAGGGGACGGACGGCGGCATCCCCAGGCGCCCAACCATAGCCACAGCAGTCGGATTGGGCGGCGGAAGAATTATCGCAACCCAAGCAGAAGGGTGACGAAAAAGCATCAGCATTCGGTAGCTGGCGGTCGAAATCGAGTCGCCTCAGCGCGAGTATCTGGCCACGCAGCGCGTTGTGTGAATTGGATTTTGCTAGACACCCCATGGCTTGGCCCCTTGTGGCGGAATGTTGCCCCGCCATGTAAGCCATTCTGGTCGGCCACGCGTGTCTCGACGCGCAACTATTTGGCAGAAGTAGGGCCTCGCACGTAATGGGATGCAACGTAGGTGGTGCCGAACGCGCTTCGCGGAACAAACTATTCCGACATTTGTCGCTGTGCCACGATGACGGCCTCCGTCCCTTGAGCGAAGAGATGCACCCTGGCAGGCATATCCACGCGGTCAAAGGCTTCGACGATTTCGTCAGGGCGCAGGAAATGGTTCCCCTGGACGTGTTCGGTGAGGTTCTGGAAGGCCATGCCTCTGCGCGGCATCTCGCGGAGGGCCTCTCGTTTGGCTGGCCATGCCGGCTCCCAGATGACGGCGTAGCCGCCGGCTTTGAGGTTAGAGCGGAGCCACGCAAAAAGGGCAGCAGGGTCCTTTTCCCAAACGTGGTGGAGGGCGCGGTTCATCGCGATGAGGTCGGCCGGCTCGTCGAGCGTCAACTCGTGGATATCGCCCTGTAGGAAGCGCAGTCGGGACCCGAAACGCTGGGCGTCGGCGAGTCGTCTCGCTTGGTCGATGTTCTCGCCGAACCCGTCGATGCCGAGCCCACGGACGTTGGCATAGCGCCGCGCCAGGGCGCGCAGGTACCAGCCATTGCCGCAGCCAAGGTCAACGGCGAGGCCCCCGCGAGTGTTGACCTCTGCGAACGCGGGAATTGCGGGGCAGACGGTCGTCTCGAACATGGCGCCGAAGTTCGCCTCCAGCATCGGCCCGAACCACGGCAGAACGGTTTCGCGTTCCGCCAGGACCTGTTCGCCGGGCCGCTCGCCCGTTCGCATGAGGCCCGCAGCGCGCTCAGCCATGTGCGCCGACAGCACGGACTGAATCGCCATCGGCATGAGCGTTCCAGAGGCATCCGGGCGCATGGCCTCTCCGGTTTGACTTAGGCGGAAACTAACGCCACTTGCTTCGAGGTAACCAAACGCGTACGCCGCATCACACCAGCGGGTTACGTAACCCGCGTCCATGCCTGCGGCCGCGGCCAGGTCGGCCGCCGATGCCTTGCCAAGACTGTGCAGCGTCTCGAAGAGTCGGTTGACGATACCGATGTACGCGACATTGAGGCTGAGTGCGCCTTGGGCCTGCTGGCGGAATGTCACCTTGAGTTCGTCGGATGTCATGGTCATTTGATGCAATTTGCGACAACGAAGCTGGAACCTGACCGATACATGCTCGGTGTTTTCGATACTCACTAGCGTACTGAGTTTCTGCCATGATGGCTGTGGACTCTGTCACGAGAAGAACAGCGAGTCAGGAGCCAACGATGGTCGTGAACGAAGGGACGCTAGACCGTTTGTTGCGTGTGGTGGTCGGGGCCGGACTGATGGCGCTTGCGATGACCCAC
This sequence comes from Thiomonas sp. FB-6, assembly GCF_000377645.1. Taxonomy (GTDB): domain Bacteria; phylum Pseudomonadota; class Gammaproteobacteria; order Burkholderiales; family Burkholderiaceae_C; genus Thiomonas_A. The sequence goes on from NZ_KB898512.1 coordinate 15,772, forward strand.
ACCATCGGCGCGTGGGGCTGGATTGGCGTGGTGCCGCTCATCGCTGGCGCCGTAGGGGTCTGCCCCTTGTACAGCTTGGTGGGCATCAGCACGTGCCCGATGCGCAAGCGTTGAGGCGCGGGCAAGGGCAGTTTTCCCAGTTACAAGGTTGTGGAAGTCTCTCCCACTTGAGCGTGGAGTGCCTCGATTTCCATACCAGGGAGAGGCGGACTGCTTGACCCGAGATGCCTGTGCCCGTTGGCCCTGAGGTGCCCGAAAGCGCGCGGCGCTGGAGGGCATTGATGGTTGTGGGCTGGGTGCCGCTCCTCCAGGCGGCCCCAGCTTTTCTTTTAGTTAAGAAATAGTTCAGAGGCGTCCATCGCCTCGGAAGCCGCGGATTTCCTACCTTCCTGCCCGTCCATGCGTTCGCGTTTCAACGTGTGAATGCTCGTGTTACTACGAGTGGTCGTAGTTTCGCGAACGCCCTGCTTCAGGTGAGTGACACTCACAATGTCTCGCCCTACGTGAGCGACATCCCATCCTGGCAGGGTGTTTAGTTCTTTCAGCGCGTCGCGTACGTCCTTGCGGCGTCGCCGAAGCGTTCCCGCTGGAGTGCTGACGTCCGATTCAGGCCATAGTCGGCTCAGCAGCGAGGCAACGCTTACTTTGAGGTGGTGCCCAGGCCGAAGGCACGTGGAGAAGAACGCGTGCAAGCCCTTTGCGGCGTCAGAGGGGAGTCGCATGCGCTCGGATAGTGACACGGCAGCGAATTGCCCGTTCAACAGCGACACGGCCAGGCGCGCGTTCAGTGCCACATGAACGCGAGTGTCGTCGCCCAGGAGCCAGCTCACGAGGTACGACTGCCGGGTTGTCTGGCGGGCGTCCAGTTCTTCTTCCCACACGACAACCTCGCACAGGCGTTGAAGTTGCTCACGTCGAAGGCGCTGACTCATGCCACCCGTGCTCGCGCCGATTCGCTCACTGAGTTCGTGCCAAGACGTGGTGAACCGAACCGATTCGTCCGACTGGTCTACGAAACCGCGGTTCAGGTCAGTCCAAAGCGTCTTGGAGACCTGTCCGGTGACGTGACGGTTCAACCTTGCCGTGTCCGGCGAGCGCTCAAGCGCCTCCTGAGCAAGCTCGAGCAAAACCAGGAGAAGTGTCTGCTCAGGGATGCCGAGCGCCTCCTTGGCGCTAAAGCGCAGGGTCATCTTCGACTTTACCGCGGTGTAGGAGACGTCGAGGGAAGGGCGCGCCCCGCTCTTTGGCAGAGAGCGGAACAGTTTGGTCAGTCCGAAAGGCGGGTAGTACTGCACTATCCGAGCCGAGGTGCAATTGCCTACCGTGGTATCCAGTTGCGCGCTCATGCCGCTCTCCGGACGTCGGCCCGGCGCGGCTGCGTCGCTGAAGCGGACGTTCTGCCACCGCCAAGCCCCGGGACCCAGTCAAGCACGCCCCCGAGTCCGCGCTTGAGCACCTTGGTTGCCGGCGGGGCGAGGTAGTTCGCTTTGGGAATATCGAGCAGCACATGCTCTCGTCGGAACGCCTCGTCCTTCCCGTGCGCCCTCGCCCAGTCCTTCGTCGGCTGGGAGAGGTTGAGCTGCCAGCGCACGCCGTCTGTGAGTGCGGTCGACCCTCGTGCCGCGCCGGCTGCATCGCCGACGCCGAGCTGAGTGGCTGCTCGGCTCGTGTGGTGGGCGAAGAGCACGGCGGCTCCCGTGCGCGTCGCAAGTTGCCGCAAAAGACGGACAGCTCGATTCATGGCGCCCGAGTCGTTCTCGTCGCCCGCATGAAATTGCCGGAGCGGGTCCAAGATGACGAGGCGCGCGCCGCGGGCAGCACGAAGCAGCCCTCGAGCACTCGAACTCACCCGACCCCGAGCATCGAGCAGCATCGCCGAGCCGGCATCATCTTCCGCGAAAAGCCTCAAGTTGTCTGCCAAGCGCTGAAGGAATGCCGACGGCTGCAGGCCAGTCCCCCCTTCATGCATGGGTCGCAGCAAGTGCTTGGCCACGGCGTGGAGCTTGTGAGCCAAGACATCGGCCTGCTCTTCTGGTGTGACAACTACGACACGGGCTGGCTGCTGGGCGAGTTCAACTCCAAGTGTCTCAAAGACACCGCCGAGCACTGGCGTTCCGGTCGCGAGGCCCACGGCGAGTTGTAGCTCCAGGCTTGTTTTGCCGATGCCCCCTGGGCCAGCCAGCATGCCAACAGAGCCGCGCAGGAGTCCTGGAAGCACATGGTCGAGCGTGGGCGGCTTGCGTGTGAGCGTCTCGCGAATGTCGACGGGTTTGCTGAATGGGCGGCTCATCGCGTAGTTCCCCCCTTTGCACCATGACCAGCGCACGCGTCTAGCCACGCCTGTACATCAGACGGTCGCCACCGAAGCCACCGCGTTCCGGGTACGTAGAGTCGCGGTGGGACCGCATTCGGGTTCCGCCTGATGTCCTTCTTGATGGTCTCCGGGCTACGCCCAAGAATCTCTGCGACCTCCTCAATTTCGAGCAATCGCTCAATGTGCATTGCAAATCTCCAGCCGGTCTGTTGCTGACACGAGCGCTGTCCGGCTGCGGCTCTTCGTGTCGGCCTTAGCCCCCTACAGGCCTCAGCTGGCACGTGTAGTCATCGCAGTTATGCAGGTGGAGATTTCAAGGGCCTTGACGTCGCGCTTGCTCCACAGCGGTGTCGGGGAGGCTGTGAACTAATTCGCAAATCGGGGCATCGATTGCGCCGATTCGAGCCGTATGCTTGCGCCCTTTGCCTTGCGCCCGGTACTGTGCTGGGCAACGACAGCGAGCCGTTCGGGCCGGTAGGCCCGGGCCGAGGTCGACACCAATAATCAGAAAAACGGAATATGAGCGCACGGGGCCCAGGGCGGGGCGACTACGTTTTGAGAAGCGCAGCCAACTGGGCCTGCGCGTTTGTGGTCGTCTTGTGCCTGAGCATTTCGCTCGGATGGCTCATTCGCTCCCCGGCCTTGCAGCTTCGCGAGCTGTACGGCGGTCCTCCGATGTACCTGCCGGTTGCACTGGCCCTGGCCGCCGCAGCGATTGCGCTCCTCATAAGGCTCCGACTTCGCCAGACCGCGCGACGATGGCTATTGCGGGCCGTCGGGGCTGCGGTCGCCCTCTTCGGACTGCTCTATACGCTCGAAGTAATCACAGGCTTGCACCTGGGAGTCGATTTCGGGCAGTTCCATGCGCGCATGGACCTGGTGAGTCGTCATCCGGGGCGCCCCTCGCCGAACTCCAGCATGGCCATGCTGCTTCTGGGCCTCGCACTGTGGGGCCTATCGTTCAAGCCGAACCCGCGAGTCCGCCTCAGCGTTCTGATGCTGGGTGGCGCGGTCGGGGCCATCGGCATTGTGGGTGTGTCGGTGTATGCGTTTTCACTGCCTTTCTTTAACCTCTGGCCAGAGCAAACTAGCCTGGCGGCGCCAACAGCTGTCGCATACATGCTGCTGGCCGCCTGCGTCTTGGTGGCCGCCCGCGACTGGGCCCACGACCCGAGTGCGCAACTGAGTGACTTTCAGCGGGTGACGGCAACGGCGTTGTCCGTGCTCGTCGTCGTCTCGCTGGTCATTGGACTGAGCGGACTTGCCGTCATGCAGCGGCAGACCCAGCGCGTCGAGGAACGCGCCATGCGCTCCGATTTGCTCGAGCGAACCCATGGAGTGCAGCAAGACATCGAGCGCGCCCTGGCTTTGGCGGGCGAACGTGCGCGGGAGCTGTCACTGGGGGCGGCCTCGAGCGTCTCGCCGCAAGAGTCCTACGCGGCGGTCGCCCGCGAATTGCACGAGCACGCTAGCGTGTGGAAGGATGCCACCGCACTGGCCTACCGCGACCCCAACGGTGCGCGCCAGGTTCATCTGGGGACGTTCGAACAGGCGCCGATACTCCCATTGGGTTTGGCTTCGCAAGCGCCCGCCAGCGCCGTGCTCATCGCAGGCATCGAGCCCCTCCTGCAGACGACCTGGAGGTTGTATCGCAAGGACGGCGTAGCAGGCGAGCTCGAGATGCAGCAGCCGCTACCGTCGCTCGCAGCGCTCTTGTCGATGCCGCCTCCGTGGAAGCAGGCGAGGGTCATGCTGTGTGAGCGGGCTGGCGGCACCTGCTTTGACGTGCACGAGGGGCACTTCACCCCGCTGCCTGAGACACACCTGCGGAATTTGCGCTCGCAACTGGGCACCACGTCTTTCGACAAGGTCATCTTGGGCCATGACGCCCGAGGCCAACCCTGCGTGTTGACGAAGGAGCCCTTGGCAGGAACAGACCTCGCACTGCTCCTGACGGTCCCAGCGTTCGAGGTGTATGCGCCGGTCCGAGCCGCCTTGGGGCAGCTCGCCCTGATTGTCCTGGGCTGCATCATCCTGGGTGCACTCGTGATGCGCCGTCTTCTGTACGCCATCACCCAGCGCTTGGCAGTGGCGCTAGAACGTTCGGGCGCTCACTATGCACACTTTCTCGCGGCTGCCGATTCGGCGCAGGACGCGCTTTGCTTGCTGGAGCCCTTGCAGGACTCCGAAGGTCAAGTGACGGATTTCCGGATTCGTTTCGCAAATGCGGCCTTCGCCCAGCAGTTCAAGCGCTCGCCCGTCTCGGTGACCAACGCCTCACTGCGAGAGCTCATGCAGGAGGCGCCCGAATTAGAGAAATATTTCTCTGCGTGCGCTGGCGTATGGAACTCGGGGAAGGCCGCTACCGTGGAGTGCACGTCCGATGCACGCGAGGATTCTGGCCGCGCGTGGGCGCATGTGCGCTGCTTCATGACGCGTTCGGCTGATGGGGTGTTCGTTGTGGAGCGCGACATCAGCGCCGACAAGCAGCACGTGGAGCACTTGACCACGCTGGCTATGACGGACCCTCTCACAGGGCTTGCCAACCGGCGGGCCTTCGAAGAGGCACTTACCGCGGCCTGCGCGCGCCTTCGCGGGGATGGCGATGGGTTGGCTGTGGTGTTTTGCGACATCGACGACTTCAAGATGCTCAACGATGCGCGTGGCCACGCCTACGGGGACGAGTTGCTTGTGCGCCTCGCGCAGGCGCTGAAGACTGTCGTACGCAAGAGTGATGTCGTGGCGCGCCTGGCGGGCGACGAGTTCGTCATCCTGCTCGAGAATTTGCAGTCGCCGCAGGAAGCCAGGGAAGTGGTTGACATGCTTCGAGCCCAGGTCGACCGCACCGTGCCGGTGCGCGATAGCGTTCAGCCGCTGCAGGTCAGCGTGGGCTATGCGATGAGCTTTGAGCCGGGAGTGCTGCCGAGCGACGTGCTGGCACGGGCCGATGCCGCTATGTATGCGCAAAAGGAGTCGCGCAAGCGGGCACGTCGTTCCATGGCGCTGTAAGCACGAACAACCAAGCACGACACAGCGTCGTAGCCGCCCCTGGACAGCTCGTTCCTACACGCATCAGGAACCAACCTCTCTTCGAGGTCATGGATGAAACGATGCAATGGAGGAATGACTCATCATGGGAAGTCGAGCGAATTCAAGCAAGCCGAGGCGCGATGCGGTTCACGACCTGAGCGCCCGCCTGCAGCGCCCCTGGTCCGGCGTCTTCGACGCAGCGAGCTTGAAGAGGCCCGGTGGGCTTCTGATGGCAGCCTTGGCCAGGTGCGCTCAAGAGCGAGGGCAAAGCGTGCCGGAGTTAGCGGACCAGCTTGGCTACAGCTACCCGTACATCAATCTGCTCATCTCAGGGGCTCGGCGCGTTGACCAAGTCTCGGACGACTTCGTCAACGCGTGCGCCGCATACTTGGGCTTGTCTAAGGCAGCGGTGCTGATGATGTCGGGGCGCCTCGAGGCTAGGGACTTCTTCGGTCCCGGCAATTTCCATGCCGAGGCGCTGGACGCCGCGATGCGCTACATCGAGTCAGACCCCGCCTGGTCACCGCTTGTGACTGCAGAGCTGAGGCATGCGAGCGCTGCGAGCAGGTTCTGCCTGTTGAAGCTTTACGAAGCAGCTTCTGGCAAGAGGTTGCTGGATGGGCAGTTCGACCCGCAAGCGTTCGGGCGTGAGCTTGACCGGGTGCATGCAGACGCGGCGCGGATGAGGTGTGGGGAGGGGAGCGCAGGCTGACGCGTACCTGCGGTGACCTGTAGTGATTGAGAGATTGACCTGAATGACCTTTTCGGCCCGCCAACTGGCGGGCCGCCTTTCTAAGTCGAGCACTCCGGGCGCGGCTATAGTTCGCGACAGCTAGACCCGTATGCCCAAGTAGACGCCGCCGGCGGCAGAGCCGCAGACATTTCCTACTTTCATGAGCCGCCAATCTTCGCTTCGCAAGCTGTTGACCGCCGAAGCCATTGCCAAGCTCGTCGATGAAAAGACGCTCGCCCGCGGTGCCGATTATTTCGAGCGCGGCGCGGTCACGCTCGTCGATGTGCTGCCCGGCGAAGTGGTCGCAGAAGTTCTCGGCATGGACTCATACGACGTGCGCCTCTACGCTGACGCCAAGGGCAGGCTCGGCTACGAGTGCAGTTGCCCGATGGGCCACGACGGCGTGTTCTGCAAGCACTTGGTCGCAACCGCGTTGGCCTGGTTTGGCCAAGGCGAGATTGTGGCCGCCGATAGTGCTGTCCGTGGCCAGGAACAGCCCACGGCGAAGAAGCCCCGTGCAAAGGGCCGACCGCACACGCAAGCCGAAGTTATCCAGAGCTTCTTGCAGGGCAAAGATGAGCACGAGCTGAGGGCGTTGCTCTTGGAAGCCAGCCAACAGAGCAAACCCCTGCGGGACAAGCTGTTGCTCATGGCGCGTACCAGCGGCGGAGCTGACCTGGCGTCGCTGAAGGACGCTGTGCGCCACGCCACCCGCACGAGTGGCTTCATGGGAGGGCACGAGAGTGCACGTTACGCCAGGCAACTTGAAGACCTGGCTGAGATGCTATCCGCGCGTATTCCTGATGGGGACAAAGGCTTGGTCGAGGTCATCGAATTGGCCATCAAAAAGGCCGAGCGCGCCCTGCTTCACATCGACGATTCGAACGGGTACGTGATGCCAGCCATCCTTGGTCTGCAGAGGGTCCACCTGAAGGCGTGCACGGCGCTTCGGCCAGACCCCTTGAAGCTAGCGCTGCGCCTGTTCGCCTATCAGCAGGAAGGAGAGTGGGATGTCTTCCATGCGGTCCTGCCACAGTACCTCGATGCGCTAGGCCCCTTGGGGCTGCAACGATACGAGCAGTTCTTGCGCGAGCGCTGGGAGCCGCTCCCCACGCTGACCGCAGCCGACGCCGGCGCCCCGTGGGACACGAAGCGCTTCAGGGTCGAAGCTGCGATGGAAGCGTTTGCTCGAACGACAGGCGAAGTCAGTTTCATCGCGCACGTGCTCAAGAAGAACCTCTCGAGCCCGATGCGTTACCTGATGCTTGCGCAGTTGTACTTCGAGCACGATATGCCAGATGACGCGCTTCACTTTGGCATGGAAGGGCTCGATGCATTCAAGCATGAGCACCGAACGAAGGAGCTCGCGGCCATGGCAGTGGCGCTGCAGCTCAATGCTGGCGACAAGGATGCTGCTCAGGCCGTGGCCTGGGCTCAGTTCGCTGCGAGGCCTGGTGCGGCGGCCTTCTACGAGCTTATTGCGGTCGCGGAGCAACTGGGGCGAAGACGCGAGCTCGAGAAGCAGGCGCTTTGGAAATTCGAAGAGCTCATGCGCGCAGCTGAGGCAGCGCCAGAGAGCCCGAACATCTGGCAGGCTGGCCCAAGGTCTGAGCTCCTCGCCATTGCAATCCGGGAGGGGCAATCAGGCCGGGCGTGGGAGCTGTATGCAGGGGGCAAGACAGCTGTTCAGCTCTGGCAACCGCTAGCAGAATTGCGTGCGAAGACGCACCCGCAAGATGCTCTAGCGCTTTACCGGAAGCTGCTACCAATGCGCGTCCAGGAGGGGGCACCAAAGGCTCGCTACGACGCGGCGTTCGAAGTGGTCAAGGCTATGCGCGAGGTCTATGCGGGCCTCGACCAGTTGCACAAATTCCAGGAGCAGCTCGCGGGCTGGAAGGTAGCTTGGGGCAACAAGAGAAATTTCATGAAGCTGCTTGACAGCCTTAGTAGGCCGCAGACTTGAGTGGATAGCTCACACATGGGGAGCGAGGCATGACATTGCCGGTAAGGCTCGTTGATACGACGCAGGAGCATCTTGAGCAACTGGTGAGGGAACATGCCCAGGAGGGGCCGCACCTCGAATTCAAGAGAGACTTCCCCACGAATTGGGATACAGCGACGAAGACAGAGGTCTTAGCAGACATCACGGCGCTCGCCAACGCGTCGGGTGGCGACTTGCTCTACGGCATCGCGGAAGGTGGCAGCGCACAGGCAGAGGCGCTCGTTCCCCAAGTGCTTACCAACGTGGACCAAGAAGTTCGTCGACTCCAGGATTTCCTGCTTCACCTCGTTGAGCCGAGGATGCCTGGGGTACAAGTACATGCGGTCCCCGTGTCCGTGGCGGGTACGGCAGGCCACGTTGTGCTCGTCCGTGTTCCGCAAAGCTGGGTCGGTCCGCATCGCGTCAACACGAATCAGCACTTCTTCATTCGAGATGGCTTGCGCAAGCGGCCACTGAACGTACCCGAAATCCGAGGGCTGTTTCTGCGGTCGGAGAACATGGCGCAGCGCGTTCGTGACTTTCGCACCGACAGGTTAGCCAAGGTCCTGACTGGAGAGGTGCCTTTTCGACTGACGCACAGCACGGTTCTTGTACTTCATATCGTTCCAGTTGATGCGGTTCTTGGCGCTGTCGACGTCAATCCCGTGCAATATCTGGGCTTGCGTCGTGGTATCCCTGTCGTCGCATCGCGGTCGGCCGCGGCGGACGCGCTGGTCAACCTGGATGGCGTCGCAGGGGCGCGCAGTCTCGTCGAGGACGGGACCAACGGATATACGCTGCTTTTCAGGAATGGCTTCATAGAGACCACCTGGGCTCTCAGCTCGAACACCCCGGAGATGCAGGCCGTTCTCCCAGGTGGTTCCTACGAGGACTATATTGCCCAGTTCGTTGCGGCGGCTCGTGCGGAGCTAAGGGACTGGGGGCTGAGCGAGCAGGTTATCGCGATGCTCTCTATCCTCGACGCAAGGAAGGTCACACTGGGCTTCCAGCACGGGTGGGGCGACTCGCAGTTGGGAAATTTCGACCGTGACGTTCTAGCCTTACCCGACGTAGAGTTGTCCGGTGAGAGCGATGTCAGGACAGAGCTGAAGCCACTTTTCGACCTCGTCTGGCAGTCGGCCGGCTTCGCAGCGTCGCCCCACTATGACTCTTCGGGGAACTGGGCTCCTCAAAGAACTTGACGGGATACGGGCGTGGCGCGCGCCGAGTGCACGAAGAAGCCCCCAGGTGGGGGCTTGGAATCAATGATGTACTGCGCTCAGCTCTCGCTGTGCTCCTCGCTCGTGGCCTTCGCGTCCGCTGCTTCCGCCGCGGCCGCTTTGCGAGCAAGCTTGGTGGCCTCGAACGCGAGGATGAGCAGGGTGCCGGTCGGCTTGCCCTCCCGTGAGAGGTAGTAGTCGGTCTTGAGCTTCCCGGTGACCTTGACGAAGTCACCTTTGTCGAGCATTGGGTTCGCCTCTTTTATAAGTCTCACGGTGTACCAAGTTGGCGTAGTGTCTACTCCACGCTGCGCCTCGCAAAGGCGAAATTCCCATAGCTTCTTCCCTGTTGCCTTGCTCTGCTTGGCCGTAGGCTCCGTTGCACAGTTGCCAAATACCTGCATTGTGTGTCCTCATTCGAATGGTGCGGCATATGCCGCCACTTCGTGTAGCAACCATCATCCAGTGCCAGCGCCGTCCCCCTCATCAGTAGCTGGCCAAAGCGGCGATGTCGGCGCCGCCCACCTCCCAAGAACTGGTGGTCTTTTGTAGGGAAGGTAGTTGTCGTTGAACCAGCCATCCATGCTCCACACGTTGCTGGCGTCAATGCGCACCTTGGGCAGCCAGGTTGGCAGCATCTGGACGATGACGTGTCCGACCAGTTCGTCACGGAGCACAGTTCGGCCATCACCACGCTTGAGTGGAACTGCGCTCAGCACTTCATACACCCCATCGTCGTACCGCTTGATGTGCCGACGCCCCTCGATAAGAACCTGGTCGTTGCTCGAAGCGGCGGCCTGCTCAATGATGCGTATGGCGTCGCGCTCGATGCGGTCGGTCTTGCACATGACCACAACGCGCCTAAGAACCTTCCCGTCTGCGGTCTTGCTGCCAATCGCGCTGATAAGTGCGGCCAAGTCTGCTTGCCGGTCGCTCCCTCTCTTGCTGCGGTCGACCTCAAACCAAGCGACGCCGCCACGCTTGTCGTCATACGCGACTGCATCTGGTCGCAGGTGCTTGCGGACGGTGCCATTGGCTCGGTGCACATCGACTGTGATGTAACCCTGTGTTGTCGCGCTTGCGGCCTTCGTGCCCGGCTTGGCCGCTGCGTTCAGGCGTTGCATGAGCTCAGCTTCGGTGCATGCATCCAGGTCGCGAGACCACGCACAAATGACGAGGAACTGGGCCCACAACCGATGCTCCGGATTAGTCATGTCGCTCACTCGCCTGATGGACGATGCAGCATCGTGGCCGTGCTCCGCGAGCCAGTCGACGCCGCGCTGTGTGAGGCCGTACACCGTCTGAAATCTGTCCGTCCTGTAACGACGAAGCAGCTGCCCCTTGACGAGTCCACGGACGGCGCGCTGTGCTGCTGTCAGGGCGGCTTTGAAGGGCCTCTCGGGGAAGCAATACGCGGCGATGTCGAGAGTCCTGATGACGCGGAACTTGTTTGCGAGCAGCAGGGCGCGCACATAGATGGCGTCGCGCAGCGCCAGGCTCGACATGTGGGCCGTCGCGCCGCGCGGGGGAGGGGAATTAGTTGCAGATTGTGCGTAACTCCGTAACGGCGTATCTGGCGCTATTTGGGCTAACTTGTCGCCGTTACGGGTTACAGCCGTTATGCCGTTCTTAGTCGACACTGTTGTGTCGTCGTTGGCGTCACTGGTGGATGGCGCGGGTGACGCCGTGGTGTCGGATGCGGCGCCATGGTCCGCGTGTGGGCGTGCCTTCGGGCGTGCTGGCATAGTGCGATGGCTCCTCGATGTCGTTTTCGGGGTCGCTGTCCAGCGTTGTGTCTCCTCAGGCAGCGGCGGTGTACATCGTGTAGCGCTGACCGTGCCAACAGGGGCCGATGTCCAGCGCACCACGCCGCTGCCTTGGTGATGTTGGTGTTGTCGAGGACTTCACGCACGCCTGCGCGCGGGTATTGGGCAATGTGTTCTATCCCCGCACACAGGCTCGCGCGCCAGGGGGCGCGCGTCGCTCACGTCTTCGTCGCGACGTCCATCAAGGCCTTGTGTACTCGCTGCCCGGCTTCGCCGGTGCGAACCGCCGCCGTCCCGGATGTACTTGCAAGGCCCCATGTGTCATCGACGTCGGCTCCAACTGTTCTGCCAGCAGCCGTCCACCCAGCAGCTTGCCCTGCCTTTCACGCAACTGTGCTGGCGAGCGCACGGTCGCCCAGTCTCATCGATGAAACTCGTCCTGTCGGGGGGGCGACCAGGCGCAGAGTTTCAACGTTGAAAGTCCGGGGCCCGCGCTGCGGACCTCGGCGCGAGTCGCGCCTCGCCGGTCCCTCGAGAGCGGGCTGCGCTGGGCCGGCGGCGGTTCGCACCGCCTCGCCGTGCCCGGTCGCGAGCAGGCGTCTCCTCGCTAGCGTGTCGACTAGGAGTAGCGTGACCCTTACTCGCAGCAGACCTATCTGCAGCGCACGCTGCTGGACGCAGCGCCGTCCGCCCGCGGGTTCATCTAGGAGATGGCCTGCGGTACCTTCGGGCCGGGTGTGGGTGATGGCGTGCTGGTCGACGGCGAGAGTGCCACCAGTTGCCGGCCACCGTGGTCACGGTGATGCCGTGGGCTGTGCACACGTGTTGATTGCGTGCGTGTAACCGCCGGCATCTCAGCGATGCACGAGGAGCACTAAGGCAACGCTGAAGAAGCACCTGTTTTTGCAGAAGCCGGGCCCTACGATTTCAGGATGCGGGAACTCGATTCGATGAGGGTGATTTGGCGCCCATCGGGCCTCATTCGCGAGCCTTTCGACCCGCCTTGCGCCCTTATGGACGCACCTGTGCCATGAGCCGATTTCGGCACATGAAGATGTTGCTCAAGGCCAGCGCGGCGAACGCGCGCGTCGCGTTCTTATCCAGTCCGCGATAGCGCACCTTGCTGAAGCCCCACAGCCGCTTGATGACGCCGAAGAC
>NZ_KB898513.1 GCF_000377645.1 Thiomonas sp. FB-6
TGCTGAGCATCCAGGGGCTGCGGGTGGCCTACGGCGGCATCATGGCCGTCAAGGGCATCGACTTCGAGGTGCGCGCGGGCGAGCTGGTCAGCCTGATCGGGGCCAACGGGGCGGGCAAGACGACCACGCTGAAGGCCATCACGGGGCTGCAGCCGATGGCCGACGGGGACATCGTGTTCGACGGGCAGTCGATCCGGGGCAAGCCGGCGCATGCGCTGGTGCGCATGGGGCTGGCGATGGTGCCCGAGGGGCGCGGCACCTTCACGCGCATGACCATCGACGAGAACCTGCTGATGGGCTCGTACACGCGGGGGGACAAGCAGGGGGTGCAGGACGACATCGAGCGCGTGTTCTCGATCTTCCCGCGGTTGAAGGAGCGTCGCAGCCAGCTGGCGGGGACCATGTCGGGGGGCGAGCAGCAGATGCTGGCGATGGGGCGGGCGATGATGTGCCGCCCGCGCATGCTGCTGCTGGACGAGCCCTCGATGGGGCTGTCGCCGATCATGGTGGACAAGATCTTCGAGGTGGTCTCGGAGATTGCCCAGCAGGGGGTGACCATCCTGCTGGTGGAGCAGAACGCCAAGCGTGCGCTGGAGCTGGCGCAGCGAGGCTACGTGCTGGACTCGGGCACCATGACCATGGGCGGAGAGGCCTCCAAGCTGCTCGACGACCCGCGCGTGCGCGCCGCCTACCTCGGCGAATAAGGGTTGACCGCCCCCAGGGCCGGGCGATGCCCGGCCCGCCCCCCGAGGGGGTCGCCTCGCCTTGGGGCGGCCCGGCGGCGAGGCGTGACGCCCGCCGGGCCGGTACCATCCCTGCCCTCGGCCCGCCAGTCGCGCGCGGGCCGGTCCACCGGCGCCGGCCGAGCCGGCGCTTTTGTCGAACGGCATCCCAGGGACCCGACATGGCGTTGAAGGCAACCATCTACAAGGCCGAAGTGCAACTGGCCGATATGGATCGCAACCACTACGCCGATCTGTCCTTGACCATCGCCCGCCACCCCTCGGAAACCGACGAGCGGATGATGGCGCGCCTGCTGATGTACGCCCTGCATGCGCAGGAAGGCATCGCGCTGGGCAAGGGCCTGTCCGACGTGGACGAGCCGGCCGTCTGGGTGAAGGACCTGACCGGCGAGATCAAGCTGTGGATCGACGTCGGCCAGCCCGACGAGGTGCGCCTGCGCAAGGCCTGCGGCCGCGCCGAACAGGTGGTGGTGCTGTGCTACGCCGCCAGCAGCGAGCTCTGGTGGAAGCAGATCGAGTCCAAGCTCGCGCGCCTGCGCAACCTGACGGTGTGGCGCATCCCGGCCGAAACGGCCCAGGCCCTGGCCGGGCTGGCCCAGCGCAGCATGCGCCTGCAATGCCTGGTGCAGGACGCGGCCATCACCCTGAGCAGCGACGCCGCGGCGGTCGCGGTCGAACTGATCCCCCTCCAGACCGCGCAAACCTGAGGCGCTTCGGCGCCCGGCGCCGGGCCTTGTTGCGCATTTGGCATATCCAAAACATCTCGGAAGAACATATTCAAGATATTTGACGTCTCCTTTCTGGGCCCCTACCTTCGCCGCATTCGCAGGGCCCGCCGTCGGGCGGCAGGGCCTTTCCGGCAGTACCCACAAGGAGACAAGACCATGACCCGAACCCAGCTCGCCGCAGCCGTCGCCCTCGCCGCGGGAGGCCTCGCATCGCCGGCTTTCGCCGCCGGCTCGAGCGTGCAGCTCTACGGACTCATCGACCTCGGGGTATCGCACTTCAGCAACGGCTCGGCCGGCGAGACCAAGATGTCCACGGGCGGCGAGTCGGGCTCGCGCATCGGCGTGCGGGGCCGCGAGGCCCTGGGCGGCGGGGTCCAGGCCTTCTTCCAGGTGGAGACGGGCTTTTGCGCCAACGGCTCTCCCGACAAATCCGGCTACTGCTCGGGCGGCAGCTTCATGGGGCGCACCAGCCAGCTGGGCCTGAAGGGGCCGCTGGGCACCTTGCAGATGGGCCGCATGTACACGCTGGCCTTCCACGACCAGGTGGCCGTGGACCCTTTCCACTACGGCACGATGGGCGACATCGCCAACATCGGCCTGGCCGGGAGCTACTCCACCGTTCCTCCCCGCTTCAGCCAGGCCGTCGAATACGTCACCCCCCGCTTCGGCCCCTGGTCCGCCGCCGCCGAGTATCAGTTCGGCGCCGGCGAGAAGTTCCCCGCCGGCACCTCGACCACCGGAGGCTACGACCTGCATCTGGGCTACCGCAGCGGGCCCGGCTTCGCCAACCTCGACTACCTGCGGGTCAACAAGTCCACCGGCGGCGCCGTGAGCCGCCACGCGATGCTCAGCGGGGGCTACGACTTCGGGCCGGCCACGCTCACGGCCATGCTCGCGCGCAACCACCCGGAGGACGGCCTGGGCGACGACCTGCGCGTGGAACTGCTGGGCCTCGCCGTGCCCGTGGGCCGGGGCGACGTGCTGGCGTCCTACACCCGCCTGAGCGACCAGACCCTGGCCGACCACGGCGCGCGCAAGTTCGCGGTGGGCTACACCTACGCCTTCTCCCGCAACGTGAACCTCTACGCCTCCTACGCCACCATCCGCAACGACAGCGGCGTGTTCCACGCGGTGAACGACTCCTCCAACAACAGCGACCTGCCGGCGGGGGCCGACGGCGCCACGTCCACCGGCTTCGACCTGGGCCTGCGCACCAAGTTCTAGGCGCACCCCGCCCGGGCCATGCCCGGGCATCCCTTCAGGCACGCGGTGCCTTGTGTCCCCACGCCTGCACGGGCATGCGGGTGCCCCTAGTCTGGCGGGCAGCGACCCCGACGCTGCCCGCCATGCCCAATCATCTCAATTTCAAGTTCACCACGGTGCGGGGCGGCGGGCCGCCGGTGGAAATCCGATGCAGTTGTGACGACTTCTGGAGTGTCGCGCAGCAGCGGGCGATGCTCGAGTTGTACCCCCGAGCGCCGAACACGGACCCGCACTTCATCAACCTCAGTCGGGAGACCATCCGCATCATTCCGCCACCGCGGGAGCCCGGGCTTTTGCTCGCGGAA
Source organism: Thiomonas sp. FB-6 (assembly GCF_000377645.1). Lineage (GTDB taxonomy): Bacteria > Pseudomonadota > Gammaproteobacteria > Burkholderiales > Burkholderiaceae_C > Thiomonas_A. The sequence continues at coordinate 3,040 of NZ_KB898513.1, forward strand.
GGCAAGGGCCTCGAGGTCCTGCAACGCCGGCTGGACGGCCTGGGGGATATGAAGTCGGAGCCCGAATTCTCATCGGACCCGCTCGTGGCTCAAATGCACGCCGAGCAGCGGGAACGCATGCGGAAAAGGGAGGTGAACCCCGTCGTGATCGAGCGATACCAGCGAGGGGGCTTGCGCTACGCGACGCGCGCCCGGCTCATCGCCCGCGCCTACGCCTGCATGTTCCTCGAGGACTTCGAGCACGGCAATCCCAAGCGGCAGGGCCGTTTCTACTGGGCCGGGCTGGCCGCCTTCGCGTCCAAGCAGGTGGCCTGCACGCTGGAGAACCTGCTTGCCCGCTGATGACCGAGGCCATCGAAGGGTGGAAGCGCATCGAGGCCGAGCCGAAACCGGCCAAGCGACGAGCGCTGTGCATGGGCCATCTCTGGGCCATGGCCCGCCACGAGCAGGGCGAAGTGCTGCAAGGCCTGGTCTACAGCGACACCGGACTCCTCCAGGACCTGCAGAAGAGCCGATTGACCCGGGATGGGATGAAGCTGGACAAGTACGTCTACCTGTTCAAGCTGCATCTCAGTTTCAGCGCAGAGGAGTACAGCACCGACGACGAGTTCCGCTCCGATGCGCCACGGGGGATCTTCCTGGAGCAGTACAAGGAGCGCATGCAGTGGATCAAGACGACGGCGCAGCGCTATCACCAGCTTATGTCCGGCTCCAAGAGCGAACGCATGTTCGCCGAACTGCGCAAACTGGCCGCCTGGGATGGATGACGCGCCCTGCCTTCTGACGCGACGGCGACTGCTGCTCGGAGCCCTGGCCGCCGCCGGCGGTCTGGCCCTTGCCCAGGGCAAAGGCTCGTGGCGCCACGCCTTCTCCGCACATCCCTCGAACGGAGCCACCATGGCCGACAACACCGCGACCATCGCACTGGGGGACCCCAGGCTGTCCCACCTGGGTACCGCCGGAACCAGTATCGACCGCCAGCCCGTGGGCATCGATTTCCTTCAGCACGACTGGCCCTTCGATCAACTGGGCACGGTTCGCTACGCCCAAGGCCGCTACAGCTTCGAGGTGCCGCTCGTCTCCCAGGTCATGGGGACCTACGACCGTGACGACGCCGAGCGCGGCGTCTACGCGTGGTCCATCACGGCGTTCCCGATGGCCGGCGAGACCATCCCGCATGCCCTGGCACGTGACAGGTTGTTCCGGCTCTTCGAGCGCTTGCTCAAGGCGGGATGGCGCAGGTATGTCGATGTGGGAGACCCTCGGCTCTCGGGCGGGCAGACCATGCGCTACTTTTCGGAACAAAGCGGCAACTATTCCCTGGATCCCAGCTACGTGCCCAGTCTGGACGAGTGGATGCAGCTCAACAAGCATCTGCCCTACTGGCAATTCTGGGCCGACGGCAGCTACATGGTCGTGCGGGTCATCGACGAGCCTTCGCTGCGCAATCCCGCGCGCCCCGGGGTCTACATGTTCGACGTCAACATTGAAAGCGAGTCGGCCAACTTTCAGGCTTACTTCAGGAAAGTCGCTGACATGAATCGCTGGGAACAGCTAGTTCCCGCCGAGCTTCAGCGTATGCAGGAGCTTCGCGCGGCGGACGAAGCCGCCCTGCAAAAGCGCGGCTACGTCATCGACACCAGCTACCAGGACCCCCCGATCCTGGCGCTGCGCGAGCGCAGCTGAGGGCCGGAGCCCAAGCGCCCACTTCCCCGCGGCGGCTCAAGCCGCGGCGTCGCGCGCGCGCTGCGCCTCGGCGCTGCGACGCGTCAGCGCCAGGAAGGTGGAGGTGACGCCCGAATCGTGGTCCTCGCGGTAGGCCAGGGTGATCGGGGCTTCCAGCCCGAAGTCCTCGCTGACGCGGCGGTAGGTCACCGCGTAGCGGTGCGCCCCCTGCATCGACGCGGGCACCACCGAGATGCCCGCGCCCGAGGCCACCAGGTTGATGTTGGTCATCATGCGGGAGACTTCGGCATGCACGCGCACGCGAAGCCCCCGGCGTTGCATCAGTTCCAGCCATTCGCCGTACAGGCCTTGCGCACCGGGGCGCCGGGTCAGGATCAGCGGCTGGCCGTCCAGCGCCTGCCAGGGCACGGGTTCGGTCTCGGCGTAGCGCTCGGCCAGCGGGTGGTCGATGGGCAGCGCCAGCACCACCGGTTCGCTCAGCAGCACCTCGAAGCGCAGGCCCTGCGGGCGCGTGACCGGCACCCGCAGGAAGGCGCAATGCAGCCGGCCGTCGGCGACGGACTCGATGAGCTCCGCGGCGTTGTGCTCGGTGATCTGCAGTTCGATGTCCGGATAGTCGCGCCGGCAGGCCCTGAGCACCTGCGGGGTGAAGCCGTGCGCGGCGGCCGAACTCGTGAACCCTACCGCGAGCAGCCCGGAATGGCCGCGGGCCACGCTGGCCATGCGCTTTTCCAGCGCCGCCACGCCGTCGAGAATCCTGCGTGCTTCCACGCGCAACTGCACGCCCGCCTCGGTGAGGCTGACGCCCTTGGGGTGACGGGTGAACAATTCCAGGGACAACTCGCGCTCCAGCGCGCGGATCTGCTGGCTCAGCGGGGGCTGCTGGATGCCCAGGTGTTCGGCGGCGCGGGTCATGTGCCCGGTCTCGGCCACGGCCAGGAAGTAGCGAAGGTGGCGCAATTCCATACTCGTTGCGTATCCGGAAGGCCAAGTCAAGATATTGGAAATCTTCGCATTCCTCGCCTAAGGTGGCAAGCCTGATCCACGTGCCGGAGTCGCCAGCATGCCGCGTCCTTCTCTTCGCCTCTCCCGCCTTGCCGCATGCGTGCTGGCGTGGGCCCTTGCTCTCCTTCCCGTTCCCTCCATGGCCGCAGCCCCCCTCTCGGTGCTTTTCGTCGGCAACAGCTACACCTTCGGCCGCGTCCCTCCGGTGCTGAACTACAACGCCGCGCGCGTGCACGATCTCACCGCGGAATTCAACGCGCGCAGCCCGCGGGGGACCAACAGCTATCCGCCCGGCACGCCGGGCTTCGGCAGTTTCGAGCCCCACCCCTGGGGCGGCGTGCCGGGCATCGTCGAACAGCTCAGCCGCGAGGCCGGCCTGCACTACGACATCTCGCTGTCCACGCGCAATGGCGCTTCGCTGCGCGGCCACTTCCTCGACCTCGCCAACAAGGACTGGGACCTGCGCGGCAACGTGGCGAGCCGGCGCTGGGACGTGGTCGTGCTGCAGGAGCGCAGCGACGGGGCGCTGCCCCTGGGCAAGGGCCGGCACGCCGACCCCCTGGCCTTCGTGGCTTATGCCAAGCAGTTCGAGCGCTTCATCCATGAAGGAAAGGCGCAGAACTACACCGAGACCCAGCTCTACGGCAGCCTGGCCGCCTGCGAGTCCACCGGCCAGAGCGCGCAGCGCTGCGGCACGGATCACAGCATCGCGCGCAACCCGCACGCCGACCCCCGCACCCGCGTCTACCTGGAGCAGACCTGGGCGCGGCCCGACATGGTGGAGCCCCACCTGCAGACCCACGTGGACCTGCACTCGCCCGACGGGGAACCCGTGGTGCGCAGGACGCCCGGCCACCCCCAGGGCCTGCCGGCCAGGACCTACTACCCCAGCCTGCGGGCCATGACCGCCGACCTGCACGCGGCCTTCCACGGGCTGGCGGAGGCCAACCCGCGCCTTGGCGGCGTCGTGCCGGTGGGCGACGCCTTCCAGCGCGCGGTGGACCAGGGGATCGCGCCGTCGCGGGGCTTCTATGGCCCCGACGGCGCCTGGCGCGAGCCCGGCGGAGGCACCATCGACCTGTGGTGGCACGACCGACTGCACGCCAGCAAGTACGGCTCCTACCTCGCCGCGCTGGTGCTGTTCGGCTCCCTGAGCGGAATCGACCCCGCCGGCCTCGGCTCCGGCGAACGGGCCGCGGCGGACCTGGGCATCGCGCCGGCAGAGGCCGTCAAGCTGCAGCGCGTGGCCTCGGAACAGTTGCGCGCCGCGGGGCAGCTGAAGAGGTAAGAATTCGCAACACCGGCAAGCGCATGCAGCGCGACCCCCGGCCTCCCCGGTGACGTAGGGCTGCGCGCCCGAGTCATCCGGTTACATCACGCCCGTCACGCGCTGGCTTTGCGCGGCTGCTTGTCGCAGCATGGGGCCTGCGTCGACATTCGCGAACGCAAGGCCCCGCGGGCCGCGTGGGCGAACACCCGTGCGCCCGCACGAGGCCTCGGCGTCACCCGCCCAGGACGAAGCACCATGGCTGACCGCGCAGTCCGCGATGCTCCCCTTTCGCGCCCCTGGGCCTGGCCCATGGCGGCGACTTGCCTGCTGCTGGCGGGATGCACCGCGCGCCAGGGAGATTTCCTCCACCCTCAGGGGCCCGTGGCCGCCGAGGAACTGCACCTGCTGGTGCTGACGGTGCTGTGGATGCTCATCGTCGTGGTGCCGGTACTGGTGCTGACTCCGCTGCTGGCATGGCATTTCCGGCGCGGCAACTCCAGGGCGACGTACCGCCCGCAGTGGGAGTTCTCGTTCTGGCTGGAAATCCTGGTCTGGGGCGTCCCGGTGCTCGTCGTCCTGGTGCTGGGGGTGCTCGCGTGGACGCAGACCCGCAGGCTGGATCCGTACCGGCCGATCGCCTCGCGGTCCGTGCCCCTGAAAGTGCGGGTCATCGGCATGGACTGGAAGTGGCTGTTCATCTATCCGGGGCAGCACGTCGCCAGCGTGAACGAGCTCGTACTCCCGGTGGGGCGTCCGGTGCAACTGAGCATGACCAGCTCCACGGTGATGCAGGCACTGTTCCTTCCCTCGCTCGCCGGGCAGATCTACGCGATGCCGGGCATGCGCACCCGGCTCAACCTTCTGGCCGCCCGCACGGGGCGATCCTTCGGCGAGAACACCCAGTACAACGGGATGGGATTCCAGGACCAGCGCTTCCCGGTGCGCACGGTAAGCCCCCTGCAGTTCCACGTCTGGGTGGAAAAGCTGCGCTCCAGCGGCCAGATGCTCGGCTCGGTGCAGTACGCGCAGTTGAGCCGGCCGTCGGTGCTGGCGCGTCCGGAGAGCTTCGGTGCCGTCGAGCCCGGGTTGTTCCGGGCGGTCATCGCCCGGTCCTGCCCCTCCTGCGCGGCGCGGCTGCGCGAGCGCCCCGCGAGCGCTCCCGACAAGGACGATCATGGTTGAAACCCACGGACTCGGGCATCTGCTGCTGGGCAGGCTGAGCCTGCACGCATTACCCACCTACAGCGCGGTTGCGGCCACCGGCGCCGGGGTCGCCGTGCTGGGTGCGCTGCTCAGCCTGAGCCTGATCACCTACCTGCGTCGATGGCGCTACCTGTGGGCCGAATGGTTCACCAGCGTCGACCACAAGCGCATCGGCATCATGTACATCGTGCTGGCGCTGGTCATGCTGGCGCGCGGCGTCGTCGAGGGGGTGCTGATGCGCCTGCAGCAGGCCGACGCGGTGGGGCGCGCCGGCTTCCTGTCGCCGGAGCATTTCGGCCAGTTGTTCACGACCCACGGCACGATCATGATCTTCTTCATGGCGATGCCCTTCCTGATAGGGCTGATGAACTTCGTCATGCCGCTGCAGATCGGCGCGCGAGACGTGGCCTTCCCGGTGCTCAATTCGGTGAGCCTGTGGTTCACCATCGGCGGCGCGCTGATCATGATGGTCTCGCTCGTGCTGGGCAAGTTCTCCACGGGGGGCTGGAGCGGCTATCCGCCTTACACGGAGCTGAGTTACCAGCCCGGAGTGGGGCCGGACTACTGGATCTGGGCGCTGAGCCTGAGCTCCCTGGGCAATCTGTTCACCGGAATCAACTTCACGGTCACCATTGTCAAGTTGCGCGCGCCGGGCATGAGACTCATGGACATGCCGCTGTTCACGTGGACCGCGCTGTGCACGAGCATCCTGCTGATCTACGCCATGCCGCCGCTGACCGTGGCCACCGTGATGCTGGCGCTGGACCGCTACCTGGGCATGCACTTCTTCACCAACGGCCTGGGCGGGAACATGATGAACTTCCCCAACCTGTTCTGGCTGTTCGGCCACCCGGAGGTGTACATCCTGATCCTGCCGGCCTTCGGGGTGTACTCCGAAGTCATCCCGGTGTTCTGCTCCAAGCGCCTGTACGGCTACACCTCGCTGGTGTGGGCCACCATGGCCATCGCGCTGCTTTCCTTCACCGTGTGGCTGCACCACTTCTTCACCATGGGCCAATCGGCCGACATCAATGCCTTCTTCGGCGTCGCCACGATGACCATCGGCGTTCCTACCGGCGTGAAGATCTACGACTGGCTGCTGACCATGTACCGCGGCCGCATACGTTTCAGCGTGCCCATGCTGTTCACGCTGGCCTTCCTGTTCACCTTCGTCATCGGCGGCATGACCGGCATCATCCTGGCCGTGCCGCCGGTGGACTTCATGGTGCACAACACGGTGTTCCTGGTCGCGCATTTCCACAACATGCTGATCCCGGGGGTCCTGTACGGCGTGATCGCCGGCTACCAGTTCTGGTTCCCCAGCGCCTTCGGCTTCCGGCTCGACGAACGCTGGGGGCGCGTGGCTTTCGTGTGCTGGGTGGCAGGCTTCTACCTGGCCTTCATGCCGCTGTACGTGCTGGGCCTGGAGGGCATGCCGAGGCGCTCGCAGGAACTGTTCGACCCGAGCTTCGGGCCCTGGCTGATGGTGGCAGGCGCCGGCGCCGTGTTGCTGCTCGCCGGATTGGCCAGCCTGTTCGTGCAACTGTGGGTGTCCGTGCGCGATCGCGAACTCCACCGTGTGCCCGTGGGCGATCCCTGGGACGGGCGCGGCCTGGAATGGTCGCTTCCCGCACCGGTGCCGGAATACGACTTCGCGTGCATTCCGCGGGTCCACGGGCGCGACGCCTTCATGGCCGCCAAGCAGGACGGCAGCGCGTATCGCGCGCCGGCGGCCTACGAGGACATCGTATTGCCCTGCAACAGCGCGCTGGGGCCCGTGCTGGGCCTGGCCGGCGCGGCCTGTGCCTTCGGGCTCGTATGGCACATCTGGTGGATGGCCGCCGCGGCACTGCTGGTGATCTGCGGCGGCGTCATCGCGCGCAGTTTCGTCCGCGCCACGGTGCGAATCGTCCCCGCCGCGCGGGTGGCCGCCGAGCAGAGCGCCTGGCTGGAACTGGCGCAAGGCTCGCGGGCCATCACGCGCGACGAGGAAAGCTCCCCGGCCAACAAAGGCCGGGCGGAGGCCCTGGCATGAGCGCGGCCGTGCGAGCGGGCACCGCGCTGGATCCGGCGCGGCTCGAAGCCTCCCACGCGCACGAGGACACCGGCGCGGTCTGGGGCTTCTGGGTGTTCCTGATGAGCGACGCGATCGTGTTCGCGCTGTTGTTCGCCACCTACGGGCTGATGCTGCCCGGCACCGCCGGCGGGCCTGCGCCGGGTGAGGTCTATCACCCGGGTGCCGCCTTCGCCGAGACCCTGCTGCTGCTGACGAGCAGCTTCGGCTTCGGCATGGCCTCGCTGGATCTTCGCCACGAGCGAAACCGGCCGCGCGAGGCGGCCGCGGGCGTCCCGCGCCGCCTGTATGCATGGCTCGCGCTGACCCTGCTGCTGGGTCTGGGCTTCGTGACCCTGGAACTGCGCGACTTCGCCGGCATGATCGCCGTCGGGGCGGGCCCCGAGCGCAGCGGCTACCTTTCCTCTTTCTTCCTGCTGGTGGCCACCCATGGCCTGCACGTGTTCAGCGGCTGCATCTGGCTGGTGGTGATGCTGGTGCAACTTGCGGTGTTCGGGCTGGATGCGCGCGTGCGACTGAACCTGACCCGGCTTGCCCTGTTCTGGCACTTCCTGGATATCGTCTGGGTGGGCATCTTCTCGGTGGTCTACCTGCAGGGGCTGATCCGATGAGCGCCGCGCACCACGAAACCCTCCCGGATCGCGCACGCATCCGCCGTGACTACGTCCTGGGCCTGGTGCTCGCGCTCATCCTCACCTGCGCCGCCTTTGCGGCCGTGTCGTGGCAACTCGCCGCCCCGCATGCGCTGGCGGGCCTGGTGTTCCTGCTGGGCCTGCTGCAGGTGCTGGTGCACTTTCGCTACTTCCTGCATATCGACTTCCGAGCGGCATCCCGTGACAAATTGCAGCTGCTCGTGTTCTCGTCGATCATCCTGGTTCTGATGGCCGGCGGCACGCTGGTCATCCTGGCCGATCTGCGCAGCCGCATGATGTGAGGCGGCCGCCGCGGCAGGCGACCCGCGGCCGCACCGCCGACCCACGCGGGGTCATCCCGTGGCCTTCACCCTTGCCGCGGATCCCCGGGAGCCGCGGAATCCGCCGGTCCCGCGCGAGTCTCGGCGCCTGCGTCGCCGGCGGCACGGTCCAGCCGGGATTCCTCCAGCCATTCGCGCCATACCGCGAACAGCACCGCCAGCACCACCGGGCCGAGGAACATGCCCACCAGGCCGAAGGCCGCCAGGCCTCCGAGCACGCCGAACACCACCAGCACGAAGGGCACGCGGGTGCTGCCGCTGATCACCAGCGGGCGCACCAGGTTGTCGACCCAGCTGACCACCAGCAGGCCCCACAGCAGCAGCCCGACCCCGGCGCCGATGTGCCCTTGCAGCAACAGCCACAACCCCGCGGGAACCCAGATCAGCGGCGTGCCGAAGGGGGCCAGCGCGAACAGCGCGGTGAGCGCGGCCAGCAGCACGGGGGCCGCCAGCCCGGCCCACCAGTAGCCCAGGCCGGCGAACACGCCCTGCACCAGCGAGGTGGCGAGCAGGCCCCACAGCACCGCGCGGGTCATGTCGGCGGCCGCCTGCAGGTAGGCGTCCACCCGCGGGCCCAGCAGATGCCGGGACACCGCCTGCACCTGGCGCAGCCCGCGCTGCCCGTCGCGGTACACGAAAAACAGGGTCAGCAGGGCGAAGCCGAACTTGGCCGCGTTGCGTCCGGCGCCGCCGAGCAGCGAGAACACCTGTTCGGCGGCCTGCGTGCTCCACGGTGCGCTGCGCCAGCGGCTCGCGGCCTGCGCGCTGGTCATGTCGCGCAGCAGGTCCTGCAGCAGGCCGCCGAGCACGGGCAGGCGGGCCAGCGCATCGGGCAGCCGCCAATCGCCCTGGGCCAGCCGCGTTCCGGCCTCGGCGAGGGCGCGCACCAGTTCGTCGCGCAGGAGGACGCCCAGCCACAGCGCCGGCAGCATGAAGGCCAGCGCCATCGCCAGGGTCATCAGCAGCGCGGCGACGCCGGGATGCCGGGGCACTCGCGCGCGCAGGCGCTCGAACAGGGGCCAGGTGCTCAGGCCCAGGATCACCGCCCAGGCCACCGCGGCCAGGAAGGGCCGCAGCACCAGGTAGGCCAGGCCCAGCAGCAGGAGCAGGAGCAGCCCCAGCAGGACGCGGCGCAGCGCCGGCTGGGGCGCCGGGACGTTCATGGCGGTGCGGGATTCGCCGTGCGCGGGGGCTCAGGCACGCAGGCCCTGCAGGGCGGCGATGCGCTGTTCCAGCGGCGGGTGGCTGGCGAACAGCTCCATCCACGCCGGGCGGTCGGTGATGCCCGCCGTGGCCAGGTTGCGCGGCAGGCCCCCGGGCTGCATTTCGCCCAGCCGCCGCAGCGCGCTGATCATCGGCTGCGGGTTGCCGAGCAGGCGCGCCGAGCCGGCGTCGGCGCGAAACTCGCGCTGGCGCGAGAACCAGGCCACGATCATGCTGGCCAGCACCCCGAACAGGATGTCGCAGACCAGCGTGGTCACGAAATAGCCCATGCCGGGGCCGCGGTCCTCGGCGTCGCCGCGGCGCAGCGCCGAGTCCACCAGGAACCCCACGACGCGCGACAGGAACACGACGAAGGTGTTGACCACGCCCTGGATCAGGGTCAGGGTGACCATGTCGCCGTTGGCGACGTGGCTGATCTCGTGGCCCAGCACCGCGGCGGCCTGTTCGCGCGACATGGTCTGCAGCAGCCCGGTGGACACGGCCACCAGCGCATGGTCGCGGCGGGCCCCGGTGGCGAAGGCGTTGGGTTCGCCTTCGTAGATCGCCACCTCGGGCATGCCGATCCCGGCGTTCGCCGCCAGGCGCGACACCGTGTCCAGCAGCCAGACCTCCGCCTGGTCGCGCGGCTGCTCGATGACCTGCGCGCCGGTGCTGAACTTGGCGATGGTCTTGGACATCGCCAGCGAGATGAAGGCACCGCCGAAGCCGATGACCGCGGCGAAGCCCAGCAGCGCCGGCAGGTTCAGCCCGTAGGCGCCGAGGAAGCGGTCCAGGCCCAGCAGGCGTGTGACCACGCCGAGCACGACGAGTACCGCGAGGTTGGTGGCGAGGAACAGCAGGATGCGCTTCATGGTGGGTCTTCCGGGAAACACACAGGATCCGTCACGCGGCCGGCAGGGGCGGGCCGGCACGCAGACCGGCGGATTCAGGCCATGGGCTGGATGCCGGCCAGCAGCCAGCCCGTGCTGCGGTCGGTGGGCCGCGTGAAGTGCCAGACCTCATCGAAGGACTCGGCGGCGTCCGCGCGCGGCTGCTCGCGCAGCAGGCCGGAAAAGCGCACGCTGACCAGTTCGGCGAGCGGGTGCTCCACATACTCCAGCATATGGGCCTGCAGGCTCAGTACCTCGGTGCCGCGCGCACCATCCCCGAGCCGGATCAAGTCGCGGCGGAATTGTTCGAACAGCTCCGGGGTGCTGGCGTCGCGCAGCGTGGCCAGGTCGCCCTCGTCGTTGGCCTTCTGCAGGCGCAGGAACAGTTCGCGCGCACGCTCGATGAAGGCCTCGGCGTCGAAGGAGGCCGGCATGGCGCCGCCGCTGGCGGCGGCGTCCGCCGCCTGGGCGAAGGCGCCCGCGCCCGGGGCCGCGGAGGCACTCGCGCGCGCCGCCCACGGCGCGGCGCCGGCGGGTGCGGGGCGCGAGCGCTGGGCGTTCATGAACAGGCGGAACAGCGCGAAGCCCGCGACGGCCAGCAGCAGCACCATCAGCCACGAGCCCAGGGCAGGCGCCAGGCCGAAGTGGGACAGCAGCGCCCCCAGCCCGAGCCCGGCGGCCAGGCCGGCCAGCGGGCCCAGCCAGGCGTTGCGCCGGGGTGCCGCGGCCGGCGCGGCCGCGGCGGCGCCGGCTTGCGCCTGGGTGCCGGCCTGGTTGCGCGGGCTTTGCGGCGCCGGGCGCACCGGTGCGGTGCGGGTGATCTGCGGCCGGTACAGGCCGCTGGCGCGGCCGCCGCCCAGCCTGGCGGCGGCGGCGTCGAGGCTGCTCAGCAGCAGCCCGGCGCCCAGGATCAGCGCGACCACGCGCGCCGCGCGGCGGCTGGATTTCGATGTGGGTGCGGATTCAGGCATGGCATGGGCTCCATCGGAGGCCCCGCGCGAGCGGGGCGCTACCGGATTGCAGGGGGGATTGCGGGGAAGACGGGTCATATTTGGATACAAGTGAAGTGTAGACCCCCGGCCGCCGGAATGCACTTCGAAATCCCCTACATTTGAGTGAGGCAAGCTTCGAAAAAATCGAAGTCCGGCTCCACGGTGTCGGACACGGAGGAAGGGACCATGGCCGTCTACAAGCTGCGGCATCTGCAGGTGTTCTGGGTGGTGGCCGCCGAGGGCAGCATGAGCGCGGCGGCGCGGCGGCTGGGCGTGGCGGTGCAGACCGTCAGCTCCCAGGTGCGCGACCTGGAACGCGACCTGGGCTTCGAGCTGCTGCGCGTGCGCGCGCGCGGCGTGGAACTGACGCCGGCCGGGCGCGCCGCGCTGGAGCTGGCCGAGCCCATGTTCCAGCTCGCCGAGCGCGTGCCGCAGGCCGTGGCGCAGGCAGCCGCGGGCGAGGGCATGGTGCTGCGCGTGGGCATCGCCGACAGTCTTCCCAAGCTGCTGGTGCGCCAGTTGCTGCGCCCGGTGTGCGACGACGGCGCCACGCGCCTGGTGGGGCTCGAAGGAGAATTCGACGATCTGCTGGCCGAGCTGGCGCTGCACCGCCTGGACATCGTGCTGGCCGACCGCCCCGCGCCGCCCCATCCCAGCCTCAGGCTCCACAGCCGCCTGCTGGGAAGCGCGCAGGTGGCGTGGTTCGCCGCACCGGCACTGGCGCACCGGGCCGAGGGCGTGGCCTTCCCGGAACTGCTGGGGCGCCTGCCGCTGCTGATGCCCAGCACCCATGCCGCCCTGCGCGCCCGCCTGGAGGACTGGCTGCTGCGCCACGACATCCACGCGCGCGTGGTGGGGGAGTTCGAGGACAGCGCGCTGCTGGCCAGTTTCGGGCAGTCGGGCATGGGCGCCTTCGCCGCGCCGGACTGGTCGACGCCCCAGCTGCTGCGCGAAGGCGGCCTGGTGCGCCTGGGGCTGAGCGCCGACGTCAGCGAGAGCTTCTACGCCATCGCCGCGCGCCGGCGCATCGAACACCCCGCGCTGGGGCGCCTGCTGGAGGCGGCCGCCGAAGTGCAGGCGGCGGCCGCCCGCATCCCAGGGCAGGCGGCGGCCGCGGGGCCGTGATCATGCGCGGCGCGCCACCCCGCCGGCGCCGCGCGCCGCGGCCCGCACACGCCAGCGCACCCACGCCTTGCGCAGTTCCTCCACCCAGAGCACGCCACTGGCCGCGACTGCGATGCCCAGCAGATCGTCCAGCGGCAGCGGCACGGTATGGAACAGGCGGTTCAACAGCGGCAGATACAGCACGCCAGCCTGCAGCACGACACTCAGCGCGAAGCCGGCGAGCAGCCAGCGGTTGCGCAGCACGCCCAGGCGCAGCGCCGACGCGCTGGCCGACAGGCAGTTGAGCGCGTTGAACCATTGGCACAGCGCCAGCAGGGTGAAAGTCTCGGTCTGCACCAGCTCGTAGGCCAGGCCCGATGTCAGGCGCCAGGCGAACCAGCCGAAGGTGAGCGCCACGGCCACCGGAGCCAGCAGCGCGATGCGCCCGAGCATCGCGCGGTCCAGCAGCGGCTGGTCGCGCGCGACCGGCGCGCGCGCCATTTCGTCGCCATCGGGCGGGTCCATCACCAGGTTCACCGTCAGCGTGCTCTCGGTGACGATGTTGATCCAAAGGATCTGCACCGCCGCCAGCGGCAGCGCGAAACCACCCAGCAGCGCCAGCAACAGCACCAGCACTTCGTCGATGGAGGTGACGAACAGGAACAGGATCACCTTTTTCAGATTGGCGTAGACCACGCGGCCCTGTTCGACCGCGGCCACGATGGTGGCGAAGTCGTCGTCCGTGATGACGATCTTCGCCGCGCTCTTGGCGACCTCGGTGCCGGTGATGCCCATGGCCACGCCCACGTCGGCGCGCGCCAGCGCCGGGGCGTCGTTGACCCCGTCGCCGGTCATCGCCACCACGTCGCCGCGCGACTGCAGCGCCTCGACGATGCGCAGTTTCTGCGCCGGATGCACGCGCGCGAACACCGCGACCCGGGGTAGCCGCTCCAGCAGCTCGGTCTCGTTCATGCGCTCGAGCTCGGCGCCCTCGATGCCCTCGTCCCGCGCGTCGGCGATTCCCAGCTCGCGGGCGATGGCCATGCCGGTCAGTTTGTGGTCCCCGGTGATCATGATCGGCCGGATGCCCGCGGCGCGGCAGGCGCCCACCGCATCGCGGGCCTCGTCGCGCGGCGGGTCGATCTGTCCGATCAGCCCCAGCAGGCGCACCCTCGCGGCCAGGCCGTCGAAGCCGGCAGGCAGCGCAGGCCCCGCATCGGCCGTGGATCCGGAGGCGGCCACGGCGAGTACCCGCAATGCGCGCTGCGCCATCGCCTCGGCCGCGGCGCGCGCGGCCTCCAGGGTGCGCGCATCGTCCGCGGTGCACAGGCGCAGCACCGACTCCGGGGCGCCCTTCACGAACACCCGCGGCCCGCCACCGTCCCCGCCGTGCCAGGTGGCCATCATGCGGGCGTCGGAATCGAAGGGAAGCTCGCCGACCCTGGGATGGCGAGCGCGCAGGGAGGCGGAGTCGATGCCGGCCTTCCCCGCGGCCACCAGCAGCGCCCCCTCGGTCGGATCGCCGAGCACGCTCCACGCGGGCGCCCCCTCGTGCGGCGCCACCAGTTCGGCGTCGTTGCACAGCACCGCGGCGCCCAGCAGTTCGCGCAGCGCGGCATCGCCGTGGGGCAGGTCCCGGCCGCCTTCGCGCAGGCTGCCTTGCGGCGCATAGCCCGCGCCAGCGACCTCGATGCCGCGGCCGCCCGCCAGCCACAGCGCGCTCACCGTCATTTCGTTGCGAGTCAGCGTGCCGGTCTTGTCGCTGGCGATCACCGTGATCGAACCCAGCGTCTCCACGGCCGAAAGGCGCCGCACGATGGCGCCGCGCGCGGCCATGCGCTGGATGCCCACCGCCAGGGCGATGGTCATCGCCACCGGCAGGCCCTCGGGCACCATGGACACGGTCTGGCTGATCGCCACCATCAGCAGATCGGCCAGCGCAAGCCCGCGCAAGCGTCCGAAGACCATCACGGCCACGAACAGCGCCAGTGCGCCGGCCACCAGCTGGCGGCCGAAGCCTGCCAGGCGCAGCTCCAGCGGGGTCCGGGGCTCCCGCGCCTGGCGCGTCAGGCGCGCGATCGCGCCGACCTCGGTGTGCTCCGCGGTCGCGGTCACCACCGCGCGGGCCCGGCCGGCCGTGATGTAGGTGCCCGAGAACACCATGTTGCGGCGGTCGGCCAGCCCGGTGGCTTCCGGCAGCGTCTCGGCACGCTTGCCGACCGGCACGGACTCCCCGGTCAGCGCCGCCTCGGCGGCCGCCAGCGAGGAGGCTTCGAGCAGCCGGGCATCGGCGCCGACGGCGTCCCCGGCCGCCAGCAGCAGCACGTCTCCCGGCACCAGTTCCCGCGCTGCGAGCAGTTGCTCGCGGCCGTCGCGCAGCACGCGCGCCTGCAGCTCGGAAAGCCTGCGCAACGCGGCCATCGAGCGCTCGGCGCGGCCTTCCTGGAAGGCGCCGATCAAGGCGTTCGCCAGCACCACGCCCAGGATCACCACCGCGTCACCCCAGTGGGCGAGCGCGCCGGCCAGAGCCGCGGCCGCGAACAGGATGTAGATCAGCGGGCTCCTGAACTGATGCAGCAGGAGCAGCCAGGCGGCGTCGGCCGCGGCTTCGGCCACCGTGTTGGGGCCCAGCTCCGCCAGGCGCCGCGACGCGGCCTCCGAGGACAGGCCCGCGGCGGCGTCGCTGCCGAGTTGCCGCACGGCCGACGCAGCGTCCATTGCGTGCCAGGCGAGCGGGGGCTGCGGGAGCATGGCGTGGGCTGCCCGTTCAGAAGGCGCCGAGGGTGGTCGCGACCACGAACGCCGCGTAGGCCAGCAGCAGCGCAAGGCCCCGGTGGCGCGGTAGGAGCCCGTGGCGGGGCACGACCAGCAGCAGCGTGAGCAGGCCGAAGCCGGCCGCCACGCCGACCTCCCGCGGCGTCACGCGAATCGGGTGCAGCGAGGCCGCGAGCCCCACCACGGCGAGACCGTTGAACAGGTTGCTGCCGATCAGCGTGCCGAGGCCGACATCGTCGTGCCCCTGGCGCCGGGCCAGCATCACCGTCACCCACTCCGGCAGCGAGGTGCCGGCCGCCACCAGGGTCGCGCCGACGACATAGGCGTGCACGCCCAGGGCCGTCGCGATCCCCGAGGCGCCGAGCACGAACAGCCGCCCCGCCACCAGCAGACCGGCCAGCCCCGTCAGCAGGCGTGCCCACGCCGCGGTCGCGGAGCCCAGCGCCCGCGGGGGCGCCATGTCGGCTGGGGCCAGCCTCCGGTGGCGCAGCGCCAGGCGCGTCAGCCAGGCGGTCCAGAGCGAAAAGCCCGCCAGCAGCAGGGCACCGTCCCCGCGGGACAGCACGCCGTCGAGGCTCAGCAACCAGGTCGCCACGGGGACCAGCAGGGCGAGCAGCCAGTCGCGCCGAATGTCACGGGGGTCCACGGCCAGCGGGCCGAATAACAGCGCCGAGCCGAGCACCAGGCCGAGGTTCACCACGTTGCTGCCCATCGCGTCGCCCAAGCCTATGCCCGGCCGGCCGGCCCAGGCGGACAGGCTGGAGACCGTCAGCTCCGGGCAGGAGGTCGCGAAGGCGGCGAGCGTCGTCGCCACCAGTAGCCGCGGAACCCGTAGGCGGGCGGCCACCTCCACGACGCCCTGAAGGAAGGCATGACCGCCCAGTGCCGCGGCGGGTACGGCGGCGAGCAGCAGCAAGAGGTCGACGGTCCGGGGAATCTGCATGGCCTCGCTCGGCGATCGCCGCGCAACCAGACCGACTCTAGCGAGCCCTGCCGAGCCCGGCCTTGACGCGCCTCACGACGACCGTCGATGAGGCGCGGCGCGCCCGCACGGCGCCGGGCAGGCGTGGCCGGCTTCACCAGGGGACCGTCCTCCCCATGCGGTCGAGATAGTGCAGCCCGGGCTTGCCGCGCGTGTCGAGGATGCGCTGCGCGATGTCGGGAAGGGTCTGCTCCAGCGTGAAGGGCGCATCCCCTCCGCCCAGTTCGGTGCGGATCCATCCCGGCGCCAGCAGCAGCAGCGAACGCGGGCTGCCCGCATGCCGGGCGGCGTGGCATCGCATCAGCATGTTCAGCGCGGCCTTCGAGGCGCGGTAGAGGTCGCGCCCGCCCTGTTCGTTGTTGGCCACGCTGCCCTGGCCCGAGGACATGACGCCCGCCAGGCCCGCCGGGCCGAGCAGGGCGCCGAGGATCTCGAGGGCGCGCATGGGACCGAGCGCGTTGGTCGCCATGACCCGCGCGAATTCCTCGTCGCGGACTTGGGCCATCGTGTGGTCGCGCTCCCGGTTCGCGGTGCCCGCGTTGACGAA
The DNA here is from genome assembly GCF_000377645.1 of Thiomonas sp. FB-6. Classification (GTDB taxonomy): domain Bacteria; phylum Pseudomonadota; class Gammaproteobacteria; order Burkholderiales; family Burkholderiaceae_C; genus Thiomonas_A. The sequence goes on from NZ_KB898513.1 coordinate 19,744, forward strand.
CAGCACGTCGAAGCGGCGCTGCGCGAGGCGTTCGCGCAGCGCGAGGATCTGCCCGGCCTGGGTGATGTCGAGCGACTCGACCTCGAGGCGGCCCGGGTGCGTGTCGGCCAGGTCGTGCAGCGGCGTGCGGCCTTGGCCGCGGACCGTGCCGACCACTTCCCATCCCCGGCGCAGGAATTCGGCGGCCATCGCATGGCCGATGCCGCGGGATGCCCCGATCAGCAGCATCGACGCGCAGGGCTGGGTGGGATCGTTCATGGCGGACTCCTGGTGGCTTGGCTGCGGCCAGTATGCACTGCGCTGCAGCATGGCGCGCCTGGTGGAGGCCGTCGGGCAGGCGGCTCCGGGTGTGCAGCTGCGTTTCGTGGCGCGTACGCGCAAGGAGGCCGAGGCCCTGCGCGAAGCCGAGGTGGACCTGGACATCGGCGTGCTGGGGACCTCGGCGCCGGAGGTCCGCACCCGCGCACCGCTGGTTACGCGACACCGTCCATGCCGTGTGCGGCGCAGCGCTCGAGGCCGGGACGCCCTGATCATCCTCGCGAGACCGGCGCGGACGTCGGCCCCGGCAGGCTGCGCGCGCAGTCCAGAGCGACCTGCACCACAGGATTGGCGCTGCTGGTGTTGCGCCAAAGCCAGACGCGCCCCAGGAAGCTCGCGTCCTGCAGCTTGAGGATATGCAACTGACCGGCCTGCGCCGCCTGTTCGGCCAATGAACGCGGCAACATGCCCAGGAAGGGGTAGCGCAGCAGCAGTTCGATGTTCAGTGCCGTCAAGGTGGATTCGATGCAGCCGTCGGGAAATTCCAGCCCGTGCCCATGCATCCAGGCCTGCAGCGCGACAAAGGTGGGAGCGCTCGCGGGTGGAAGGATCCAGGGCATGTCGCGCAAGTCCTCGGGCTCCAGCGAGGGGCGCGAGGCCAGCGGGCTGTCGCGTCCGCACACCAGCAGCACCGGGTCGTCGAACAGGTCCTGGCCCTGCAGTCCGGCCTGCGCCGAAGCGGGGGCGTCGCGGCTGAACACGAGGTCGAGCTCGCCGGACTCGAGCCTGGGAAACAGGGTGTCGCTGGTGCCCTGGACGAAGCGCAGCCTCACGGAGGGTGCGCGGCGCCGCATCGCCATGGCGAAGGCCGGGCCGATCACCGGCAGCACCGTGTTGCCGGCACCCACCGCCACGGTGCCCGAGATGCCCTGACTCAGCGCATGCACGTCGTGGCGCGCCTGCTCGAGCTGGAGCAGCACCTCGCGCGCGCGCCGCAGCAGGGCTTCGCCCACCGGCGTGAAGCGCAGGCGGTTGCCCGCGCGCTGCAGCACCGGCGCGCCGATGCCGGCCTCGAGCTCGGCGATCTGCTTCGACACCGCCGGTTGCGTCAGGTGCAGCTGTTGAGCCACCAGCCGTACCTGGCCGAGTCCCGCGAACAGCACGAGCAGGCGCAGCTGCGAGAGCTTGATCCCCCGCTGGAAAAACCTTTCGCTGGAATCCGAGTCCGCGGAACGCAGGGTCATGGCCGGTTCCTGATGGGTTGCGATGAAAGTCCTGGTTATGCGCATGCTACGAATCATCATTTGACTCTCATATGGGGAATTCCGGAACATGTGGCCGATCAACTCCCCCGCACGAGGGCGAGGCGCCTGCCCGGACAAGACCGTGGTCGAGCGCGCATCCACCAGGAGACATGTCATGCAAGGCGCAAGCACCGTAGCCCTCTCCCCCACGGGAGCGCGTTCACGACAGGGGCCGTGGAAGGTCGTCGCACTGGCCAGCCTGGGCGGCGCGCTGGAGATCTACGACTTCATCATCTACGGCGTGTTCGCGCTGCAGATCGGCCGCCAGTTCTTTCCCCGCGAGCAGCCGCTGGTCACCCTGCTCGGAGCCTTCGCGGTCTTCGCGCTGGGCTACGTGTCGCGGCCGCTGGGCGCCGGACTGCTGGGCAGCCTGGGCGACCGCATCGGCCGGCGCCCGCTGTTCCTGCTGTCGATCTTCGCCATGTCGGCGTGCACCATCGCCATCGGGCTTCTGCCGACCTATGCCAGCATCGGCCTGCTCGCGCCGCTCTTGCTGGTGGTGCTGCGGCTGATCCAGGGCTTTTTCCTGGCCGGAGAATTGTCCTGCTCGATCACCTACGTGGTCGAGGAACTCCCCCGCAAGGCCAGCCTGGCCAGCGGCATGGTCATCTTCTGTCTGCACTCGGGCGTGCTGCTGGCCACAGCGGTCAGCCTGTTGCTGCATACCCTGCTGTCGCCGCAGGCCCTGTTCGACTACGGCTGGCGCATCGCCTTCCTGCTGGGCGGCCTGACCGGACTGGGCTCCTACTGGCTGCGCAACTCCCTGGAGGAGTCGCAGGAGTACGCGCGCATGAAGGGCCGTGTCTCGCGCAGGCCGCTGCGTGAAACCCTCGCCGAGCATCCGCTGCCCGTGCTGCTGGGCATCGGCGTGTCCAGCCTGCTCAACGTCGGCAACAGCATGTTGTTCGTCATGCTGCCGGCCTATCTCACGGGGCTGCTGCACTACCCGGCGCGGGAGGTCAGCGTCGCGCAGACCACCGGGCTGGCCGCCATGGCGCTGCCCATCCTCCTGGTCGCCTGGCTGGGTACCCGTATCGCGCCGCGGCTGCTGCACCGTTGCGGCTCCTTGCTCATCCTGCTGGGTGCCTTCCCCGTGTACAAGGCGCTGGTCGCGCATGCCATCTCGCCGATGGCCGCCTACCTGATGCTGGGCATGGTGCATGCGCTGGTCAGCGCGACCTACGCCTTCCTGCTGGCCGACATGTTTCCCACGCGCCTTCGCTTCAGCGGCGTGGCGATGTCGCTGAACATGGCCACCGTGGTGTTCACCGGCATCACTCCGCTGCTGGTCACCACCCTGATCCACGTCAGCGGCGATGCCGCGGCCCCAGGGTTGTACCTGTCGATGGTCGCGTTGCTGGCATTGTGTTCGGGCTTTTTCATCAAACCCTTCAGCGCGCAGATCCTGGCCACGCACGAGCGCGCGGACCTTGCCGTGCGCTGAACCGGCTGCGCTTCGGTCATCCTCGCCGCCTGCCCATCGCCTTCTCGCCCCTCTTGCCATGCCGTCCCGCAATGCCCTGATCATCATGTCCGACGAACACGACCCGCGCTACATGGGTTGTTCCGGACACCCCTTCGTGCACACGCCCCACCTGGACGCGCTGGCCGGACGCGGCGTGCGCTTCGCCAGCGCCTATACCCCCAGCCCGATTTGCGTGCCGGCGCGCGCGGCTTTCGCCACCGGACGGCGGGTGCACCAGACCCGCCACTGGGACAACGCGATGCCCTACGCCGGGGAGCCCCAGGGATGGGGCCATGTGCTGCAACGCCACGGCGTGCGCGTGGAGAGCATCGGCAAGCTTCATTACCGCGGCGTCGAGGACCCGGTGGGATTCGACCGCGAGCACATTCCCATGCACGTGGTCGGCGGCCACGGCATGGTGTGGGCTTCCATCCGCGACCCCTACCTGGCGCGCAGCGACCAGGGCAAGCGCATGCTCGGCGAGCACATCGGCGCGGGTGAATCGCCCTACACGAGCTACGACCGCGAGATCACCGATCGCGCGGTGCACTGGCTGCACGAGGCGGCCGCCCGGCGCGAGCAGCCCTTCGTGCTGTACGTGGGCCTCGTGGCGCCGCATTTTCCGCTGATCGCTCCCGAGGAGTTCTTCGCGCTGTATGCCCACCGCGAGGTGCCGCCGGTCAAGTTGCATCCCTCGCAAGGCCACGCCCGGCACCCCTGGGTGCAGGCCTACGCCGATTTCCAGCGCAACGAGCAGAAGTTCCGAAGCCCGCAGGAACGCCTGGACGCCTTCCGGGCCTACTGGGCCCTGTGCAGTTTCGTCGACCACAACGTCGGGCGCATGCTCGACGCGCTGCGGGAAGCCGGGCTGGACCAGGACACCACCGTGGTCTACACCTCCGACCACGGCGACAACCTCGGCGCGCGGGGCCTGTGGGGCAAGTCCACCCTGTACCAGGAGAGCGTGTGCGTGCCCATGCTCCTCAGCTCTCCCGGCCTGCCGGCGCGGGTCTGCCGCACACCGGTGGAACTGACCGACCTGTATCCCACGCTGCTGGAGTCCGTGGGCATCGATCCGGGGCCTCACATGCAGGAGCGCCCCGGGCGTTCCCTGCTGACGTGGGCGCGGGAGCATGACCAGCCGGAACGGGTGGTGTTCAGCGAATACCACGCGGCCGGCAGCAACACGGCCGGCTTCATGTTGCGCAAGGGGCGCTGGAAGCTGAACTATTACGTGCGTCATCGCCCGGAGTTGTTCGACCTGGACAGCGATCCCGAGGAGCTCCACGACCTTGCCGGAGACCCCGAGCGGGGCGCGGTCCTGCGCGAGATGCTGCAAGCGCTACGCGCCATCTGCGATCCCGAGGCCGTGGACCGGCTGGCCAAGAGCGATCAGCGCGAGATGATCGAGCGTCTGGGCGGTGTGGAGGCGGCCTCCCGCCTGGGCTCCGCCGGCGCGACCCCGGCGCCCCAGGGCGCCTGAGCGGAGCCCGACATGCGTTCCCCGAACATCGTCCTGATCGTGGCCGACAATCTGGGTTGGGGTGAGCCCGGATGCTACGGCGGCGGCGCGCTGCGCGGTGCGCCGACGCCTTGCATCGACCTCCTGGCACGGCAGGGGCTGCTGCTGCACAACTTCAACGTGGAAAGCGATTGCGTGCCGACGCGCTCGGCCCTGATGTCCGGGCGCCATCCCATCCGCACCGGCTGTCTGCAGTCGGTGCCCCCGGGGTTGCCGCAGGGCCTTCGGCGCGACGAAATCACCCTCGCACAACTGCTCGGCGGCCAAGGCTATGCCACGGCGCATTACGGCAAGTGGCACCTCGGCGACATTCCGGGACGCTATCCCAGCGACCGCGGCTTCGACGAGTGGTACGGGATCCCCCGCACCACCGACGAAAGCCAGTTCACCGCCTCGGTAGGCTTCGATCCGGAAGCCGCCGAGATCCCCTACATCATGCAAGGCCGGGCGGGCGAGTCCTCCAGCAGGGTCGAGGAATACAACCTCGACGCCCGGCGCCGTATCGACCATGGGCTGGTCGAGCGTTCGCTGGAATTCATGCGGCGCAATCACCAGGCGGGCCGACCCTTCTTCTTGTATCTGCCGCTGGTGCATCTGCATTTCCCGACCTTGCCGCACCCTGACTTCGCGGGGCGCAGCCAGCATGGGGATTTCGCCGATTCCATGATGGAACTCGACCATCGGGTCGGCCAGGTGGTCGACGAGGTCGACCGCCTGGGCATCGCCGACGACACGCTGCTGATCTTCTGCAGCGACAACGGGCCCGAGTTCCGCGCACCCTACCGCGGAACCGCCGGTCCCTGGCGCGGCACCTATCACACGGCCATGGAAGGCAGCCTGCGAGTTCCGTTCATCGCGCGCTGGCCCGGGCGCATACCGGCAGGTCGCACGAGCAATGAGATCGTGCACGTGACCGACCTGTACACGACCCTGGCGACCATCGGCGGCGCGCAGATTCCGCAGGACCGTCCGATCGACGGTGTCAACCAGACGGCTTTTCTGTTCGGCCTGCAAGCGTCCGCGCGCGAAGGCTTCCTCTTCTACATCAAGCAGGACATGCGCGCGGTGAAATGGCGCGACTGGAAGCTGCACTTCTACTGGGAGCCGGAAGTCAACGAGGGCAAGGGAAAGCTCGAGTCGCCCTACCTGTTCAACGTGACCCGCGACCCCAAGGAGGAAACCGACGTGCTGGTGTTCAACACCTGGGTCATGGGTCCGATGTTGCGCATGGTGCGCGATTTCCAGCAAAGCTGCGCGCAACATCCCAACACCCCTCCCGGCGCCCCCGACTGAACCAGCGTCCACCCCGAGCAAGGCCGAAGATGCGCACCGAATTCGCGGATTTCCCCCTGCCCGCGCGATCGTCCAAGCCGCGCACGGCCGGCCTTTCCATGATGATCGATTGGGGCATGGGGCTGGAACGCCAGAAGGACACGCTGGCCAGCGCCGGCGACTATGTGGACATCGCCAAGATCGCCGCCGGCATCGCGCGCCTGATGCCCGCGTCGCTGCTGCGGGAGAAGCTGCGGCACTACGAAGCGCATGGGATCCACACGGCCCCCAGTGGCCTGTTCGCCGAACTGGCCCTCAAGCCGGGCCGCTATGAGAGATTCCTGGAACAGGCGGTGGAGGCGGGCTTCTCCGGCATCGAGGTGTCCGACAACCTGCTGGACCTGAGCCCACCGGACAAGGCCGCGGCGATCCGTCGAGCGCGGGCGATGGGTCTGAGCGTGTACGGCGAGGCGGGGCGCAAGGAAGGGACGATGGACGACGCCGCGCTGCTGCGCGACGTGGCCAACTGTCTCGACGCCGGCGCCGATCGGGTATTCCTGGAGGCCGCCGAGCTCTTCAGCGCCAATCAGGTGCGCTCCTCGCTGATCGCCGCCCTGGCTCGCGAGTTCCCCAGGGAACGTCTGATCTACGAGCTTCCGGTGGTCATCCTGCCTGGAGTGACCCGTGACTACAAGCACAAGATCACGGCCTGGCTGGTCAGGGAACTCGGCACCGACGTGAACCTCGCGAACATCGAGTGGGACGAGCTCTACCTCACCGAGCTCGTCCGCCTCGGATTCGCGGGCGACACCTCGCATCCCCAGGGGGCCTACAGGCTCGCGGGCATGCATGCCCGCGAGGCTTGAAGCCGCGCCCGCCGGGCCCGTTCAGCCCGCGAGCCACTGCTCGACCTGCGCCCGGGCCGGCACGCCCCCGGCGTGAACGACCTTGCCGTCGATGACCACCCCCGGCGTGCTCATCACGCCGTAGCGCATGATCGAGGCGATGTCCTCGACCTTCTCGACACGTGCCTGCACGCCCTTGGCGGCCAGCACGTCCTCGACCAGCTTCTGCGTGGTCTTGCAGCTGGCGCAACCGGTACCCAGGATCTTGACCTCGATCATCATGCAACTCCTCGTGGAACGAACAGGGAAAGCAATGCGGCCTTACATCACCGCGTTGAACACGTAGCCCACCACCACGATGCCCGTGGCGACCACCGCCGCGAACAGCGCGATCAGCCTGGGCTTCATGACCTTTTTCAGGATCAGGAACTCGGGCGCCGACAAGGCGGTCACGGACATCATGAACGCCAGGGTCGTGCCCAGCGCCGCGCCCTTGCCCAGCAGAGCCTGCACCACCGGGATGATCCCCGCGGCGTTGGAGTACATCGGCACGCCGATCAGCAC
>NZ_KB898514.1 GCF_000377645.1 Thiomonas sp. FB-6
TTCGAGCTGTTCCCGGACCTGGCGAAAAAGCGCCGCGACGCGGCCTCGACCCTGTCGGGGGGGCAGCGCAAGATGCTGGGCATCGCCAAGGTGCTGGTGGCCGAGCCGAGGCTGCTGCTGATGGACGAGCCCTCGTCGGGGCTGGCGCCGGTGTTCGTCAAGCAGGTGATCGACGTGCTGCGCACGACCATCGGCGGCGGCACCTCGCTGCTGATCGCCGAGCAGAACGTGGCCTTCCTGGCGCTGGCCGACCGCGGCTACCTGCTGGACCACGGCAAGGTGCGCGCCAGCGGCACGCGCGAGGAACTCGAGGCCAGCGACGCCGTGCGCGAGACCTACTTCGGCTTGTAGCCCCGCGCGCGCCGCGGGCGGCGTGCGGCCCGGCGGGCCCGCGGGCGGGGCACGGCCTGCCGGCAAGGGGGCCTGCTAGGCTTGCAGGCCCGTCCGGCTGCCGCCTCCTGCCTCCCAACCCGCCATGTCCCGTCCGCCGCGCCCTGCCGTGAGGCCCCGCCCGGCGTTTCGTGCCCGCCTCGCCGGGCGCGCGACGACCATCGTGGTGGCCGGCCTCGCGGTGGCCGCGCTGGCGGGCGTGGCCGCCTACGCGCTGGGCCTGCATTCGGCGGCGCAGGAGCTGCGCACCGACGCCAGCCGGCGCCTCGACAGCTACGGCAGCGCGCTGGGCAGCGAACTGCAGCGCTACGGCTATCTGCCCTCGGTGATCGTGCTCAGCAGCACGGTGCGCCAGGTGCTCGATCACCCCGGCTCGCCGCAGGCGGTGGACGCCGCCAATCGTTTCCTGGAAGCCGCCAACCGCAATGCCGGTACGGCGGCGATCTACGTGCTCGACACCCAGGGGCTGACCCTGGCCTCGAGCAACTGGAATTCGCCGGTCAGTTTCGTCGGCGCCAACCTGGCCTTCCGACCGTATTTCCGCGACGCCATGCGCGGCAAGCCCGGGCGCTTCTACGGCATCGGCACGGTCAGCGACGTGCCGGGGCTGTTTTTTTCCCAGCCGCTGCGCATGCACGGGCACATCTCCGGCGTGGTCGCCGCCAAGGTCGACCTGGACAAGGTGGCCATGCCCTGGCAGAGCGGCCCGGACCCGGTGCTGGTGGTCGACGATCACGGCGTGGTGTTCCTGACCTCGGTGGCGGCTTGGCGCTTTCGCAGCCTGGAACGCCTGTCGGCCAGCGTGCGCTCGCGCCTGGCCCAGACCCGCCAGTACTCCGCCGCGGGGCCGCTGCAGGAGCTGGAACTGCGCCATGCCGGCGAGGCGGCGGGCGCCGAGCTGTACAAGCTGCCGCGCAACGCCGCCGTGCCCGCCGGACTGTCCGCGCGCGACACCTACATGCTGATCCGCGCCCAGGTCCCGGGAACCGACTGGCTGATCCTGTCGCTGTCCGATACGCGCAAGGTCCAGCAGGCGGCCGCGCGCAGCGCGCTGGCCGGCGTGGCCCTGGCCGGGCTGCTCGAGGCCAGCCTGCTGTTCGCCAGCCAGCGCCGCAAGGTGCTGCGCGAACGCCTGGCCGCGCGCGAGGCGCTGGAGCAGGCCTATGGCGAGCTGGAGACCCGCGTGTTCGTGCGCACCGCCGCGCTGACCCGGGTGAACAAGGCCCTGCAGCGCGAGATCGACGAGCGCCAGCGCGCGCAGGAGGCCCTGCGCAGCACCATGGAGCAGTTGGTGCAGGCGGGCAAGATGGCCGCACTGGGCCAGATGGCCACCGGCATCGCGCACGAACTCAACCAGCCCCTGACCGCGCTGCACACGCTGTCGGACAATGCCGTGGTGCTGCTGGGCAAGCAGCGCCAGGGCGAGGCGCGCGCCAACCTGGAGTCCATCTCACGCCTGGTGCGGCGCATGGCGGCGATCACCGGCGAACTCAAGTCCTTCGCGCGCAAGGCCCCCGCGCAATGGCAGCCGGGGCGCTGTTCGGAAGCCGTGGACGGTGCCGCCAGCCTGCTTCGCCAGCGCCTGGAGCGCGAGCACGTGGAGCTGCGCACCAGCCTGCCGGCCGACGAGCCCGCGGTGGCCTGCGACGAGGTGCGCCTGCAGCAGGTGGTGCTGAACCTGCTGATCAACGCCGCCGACGCCTTGCGCGGCACGCCGGCGCCACGCATCGACATCCGCCTGGATGTCGACCCGCCGGGCAACTCGCCGCGGCGCGCCCGCCTGCGCGTGGCCGACAACGGCCCGGGCATTCCCGCGGAGTCCATGGAGCGCCTGTTCGAGCCCTTCTACACCACCAAGGCCCAGGGGGTGGGCCTGGGCCTGGGCCTGAGCATCGCGCAGCGCATCGTCGGCGAGGCCGGCGGCAGCATCGCCGCGCGCAACCGCGACGCCGGCGGAGCAGAATTCGAGGTCGAACTCCCCGTGCACGAACCGGACCCTTCCAGCCATGTCGGTGACGCCTGATTCCCGTGTCCTGATCGTCGAGGACGACCCCGAGGTGCGCCACGGCATCGCGCAGGCGCTGGACCTGGCGGGCCTGGGAGTGCTGCCCGTGCCCAGCGCCGAGGAGGCGCTGCGCGTGGCCGAGCCCGGCATGCGCGCGGTGGTGGTCACCGACGTGCGCCTGCCCGGCATCGACGGCCTGCAGTTGCTGGCCCGCCTGAAGGCCCTGGACGCGGCGCTTCCGGTGATCGTCATCACAGGCCACGGCGACGTGCAGACCGCGGTCGAGGCCATGCGCGCGGGCGCCGCGGATTTCATCGAGAAGCCCTTCTCGTCGGAGCGCCTCGCGCAGATCGCGCGCCAGGCCCTGCTCACGCGCTGCGCCTACCTCGACGCGTTGCAGCTGGACGACGCCCCGCAACGCATCGAGGCGCAGATCGTCGGACGCTCGCGCGCCATCGGCGACCTGCGCCACAAGCTGCTGGCGCTGACCGACGTCGACGCCAACGTGCTGATCTTCGGCGAGACCGGCACCGGCAAGGAATCGGCCGCGCGCAGCCTGCACGGCTTCGGCGCGCGCGCGCGCCACGAGTTCGTCGCGCTGAACTGCGCGGGCCTGCCCGAGTCGCTGTTCGACAGCGAGATCTTCGGCCATGAGGCCGGCGCCTTCACCGGCGCCTCGTCGCGGCGCATCGGCAAGATCGAGTACGCGGCCGGCGGCACGCTGTTCCTCGACGAGATCGAGACCATGCCCATGCTGCTGCAGGCCAAGCTGCTGCGCGTGCTGCAGGAACGCAGCTTCGAGCGCCTGGGCTCCAACCAGTCTCGCCCGATGCAATGCCGTATCGTCGCCGGCACCAAGGTGGACCTGCGCAAGCTGTCCACGCAGGGCGCCTTCCGCGAGGACCTGTACTACCGGCTCGCGGTGGTCGAGCTGCGCCTGCCTCCGCTGCGCGAGCGCCTGGAGGACGTGCCGTTGCTGTTCCAGAAGTTCGTGTTCGATGCCGCCAAGGCCGCCGGCGTGCCCCTGCGTCCGGTGCCCGGCGCCTACCTGCTGGACCTGATGACCCGCGAATGGCCGGGCAACGTGCGCGAACTGCGCAACGCCGCCGAGCGCTTCGTGCTGGGCATGTTGTCGGGCGACGAACTGGGCGCCGAGCCGCGCGAGGCGTCGCCGTCCTTCGAGCAGCGGGTCAACGCCTTCGAACGCCACCTGATCGTGCAGGCCCTGCAGCGCGCGGGAGGACGCATCAGCGTGGCCGCGGCCGACATGGGCATGGCGCGCAAGACCCTGTACGACAAGATGCGCAAGCTGGGGGTGACGCGCTCGGACGTCGCCTTCGACGACGCCGAAGGCGCGGCGTAGCGCGGCCGGGCGCGGCGCCCTGCAGGCGCGCGGGCCTTGCCGGACAATGCCCTGTATCGCGTGCCGCCGGATGGTCCCGCGGCGCGCCGTTCCCAGCCAGGAGAAACCGGAATGTCCCTCGCAAGGCGTGTGGTGATCCACGAGGTCGGCGATCCCGAGGTGATGCGCATCGAAGACGCCGAGCTCGCCGCGCCGGGCGCGCAGGAGGTGCGCGTACGCCAGACCGCGGTCGGCTTCAACTACATCGACGTATACCAGCGCCAGGGCAAGTACCCGCTGCCGCTGCCCAGCGGCCTGGGCCACGAGGCGGCTGGCGTGGTGGAGGCGGTGGGCGCGGCGGTGTCCGGCTTCGCGCCGGGCGACCGGGTGGCCTACATGAACGCGGGAATCGGCGCCTATGCCGAGGCGCGCAACGTGGCGGCCGACAAGCTGGTGCCGGTGCCCGGCGGGCTGTCCGACGAGCAGGCGGCGGCCGTGTTGTTCAAGGGACTGACCGCGCAGTACCTGCTGCGGCGCACCCATCGCGTGCAGCCCGGGCAGACCGTGCTGGTGCACGCGGCGGCCGGCGGCGTGGGGCAGATCCTGTGCAGCTGGGCCAAGGCGCTGGGGGCCAGGGTGCTGGCCACCGCCGGTTCCGAGGCCAAGTGCGAACTCGCGCGCCGGGCCGGTGCGGACCTTGCGGTCGACTACTCGCAGCCCGGCTGGACGCAGCGCCTGCTGGAGGCCAACGGCGGTCGCAAGGCCGAGGTGGTCTACGACTCGGTGGGGCGCGATACCTTCGAGCACTCGCTGGACTGTGCCGCCCCCTTCGGCCTGGTGGTGCTGTACGGCGTGGCCTCGGGGCCGGTGCCGCCGCTGGACACCGAGCTGCTCAACCGCAAGGGCTGCCTGTACCTCACGCGCCCGTCGGTGTTTCCCCACAACGCGGACCCGGCCACGCTGCGCGCCAACGCCGCGGAGCTGTTCGACGCCGTCGCCCGTGGCTGGGTGCGCGCCGAGGTCTCTGCGCGCTTCCCGCTGGACGAGGTGGTGGCCATGCACCGCGCCGCCCAGTCCCGCGCCACCCAAGGCGCCGTGGTGCTCGTTCCTTGAGTTCCCGGCCCATGGGGGCCGGGAACTCGACTTATGCTGCCTGGCGCAGCGGGTAGGCGCGGATGGCCTGGGCCAGACGGGCGATTCCGGTGGCGATCTGTTCGCGCGTGGCGGTGACGAAGGACAGGCGCAGGGTGCGTGGATCCGACTCGCCGGCGTGGAAGGGTGCGCCGGGCACGAAGGCCACGCCGCGCTCCACCGCGAGGGGCAGCAGCTCGGTGGCGTCCATGCCCCGCGGCAAGCGGGCCCACAGGAACATGCCGCCGGCCGGGCGGTTCCACTCCAGGCCCAGGCCGGTCATCTCGCGCTCCAGCGCGGCCAGCATGGCATCACGCTGCGCCTTGTACAGCGCGCGGATGCCCGGCACGTGGCGATCCAGGAAGCCGTCGCGCAACACGTCGGCGACCATGCGCTGGTTGAAGCTCGGCGTGTGCAGGTCGGCCGCCTGCTTGGCCTGCAGCAGCTTCGGGTACAGCGCGGCCGGGGCGATCAGGTAGCCCAGGCGAAGGCCCGGCGACAGGACCTTGGAAAAGGAGCCGAGGTAGATGCAGCCCTCCGGCCGGCGCGCGCTCAGCGGCGCCGGGGGCGGCGCGTCGAACCACAGTTCGCCGTAGGGGTTGTCCTCGATCAGCGGCAGGTCCAGCTCCTGCGCGGCCTGCACCAGCGCCTGGCGGCGCGCCTCGCTCATCAGGCGTCCGGTGGGGTTCTGGAAATTGGGCAGCAGGTAGAGCATGCGCGGCGCGGCGCCGGCTCGCGCCACGCGGCGCAGCGCCTGCAGGTCCACGCCCTCGTCGTCGCCGGGCACGCCCTCGACCTGCGGCTCCATCGGCGCGAAGGCCTGCAAGGCCCCGAGGTACGTGGGGTCTTCCACCAGCACGCGGCTGCCCGGGTCGATCAGGATCTTGGCCACCAGGTCCAGCCCCTGCTGCGAGCCGGTGGTGATGAGGACCTGCGCCGGGTCCACGGGCCAGGGCAGCATGGCCGCCACCTGCTCGCGCAGCAGCGGCAGGCCTTCGCTGGCGCTGTATTGCAGCGCGACCTGCCCATCCTCGCGCAACACGCGTGCGCAGGATTCGGCGAAGGCATCCACCGGGAAGGTCTTCGGCGACGGCAGGCCGCCGGCGAAGCTGATGATTCCGGGGCGCTCGGTGAGCTTGAGCACCTCGCGGATCACCGAAGGGTTCATAGCGTGCGCGCGGCGCGCGAGTGTCCAGGCCATGTGCGGTTTCCTCGAGTTGCACACAGTGTAGGACCTCGCCGCCGCGGCGGGCCGCGTCGAACAGCGCCAGCCCGGTCCCCCTCCACCGATGCGCACCTGGAATCCCTGTCCAACTCGGTCAGGGAACTGTTTTGTTCCATGCGCGCGGAGTTGGCCAACGCGTTGGAGGCCGTCCAAGCGGAAGCTACTGCCGCGCCCGCCGTTGCCGCCAGGGCGAAACGCGAACAAGGGCCAGGCCTTTCCATGTGATTTCGCAGCTCACTCGCCCATCCAGGATCCGCGCAGGTCGCTGTCGAACAGCAGCTGCATGAGAGTCTGTGCCGGGCGGCTGAGGCGGCGTGCCGCCAGCGCGATGAACTCCACGTCGGGCAGCACGGGCAGTTCGGCGGCATTCACCGGCGGAGCCAGTCCGCGCGCCGCCAGGTACTGCGGACGCACGGTGATGCCCAGCCCGCCGCGCGCCGCGGCGATGCAGCCGGCATGGCTGCTGCTGGTGCATACCTGCTGCCAGCGGAAGTCGGTCTGCGCGAGGGTGTCCAGCACCACCGCGCGCGACACGCTGGGCTCGGCCACCAGGATCAGCGGCAGCGGGCGCTCGAGGTCCACCACGGTGCCGGTGCGCGCGAGCCATTCCAGGCGCCCGGTGAACAGCGGAACGCCGCGGCGCTCGCCGAGCCGCCGCTTGCCGATCAGCAGGTCGATGGCTCCCGCATCCAGCGCCTCGTAAAGGCGCCCCGTCATGCCGATGGTGATCTGCAATTCCACGTCGGGATGGGCGTTGCGGAAGGCGGCCAGCACCGTGGGCAGGGGCCCGAGCGCGACGTCGTCGGAGCAGCCCAGGCGCACCCGGCCGCGCAGCGTGGGCGCGCGGAACTGGCGTTCCGCGCGCTGCATGGCCTGAAGGATCAACCCCGCATGGGCCAGCATGGCCTCGCCGTCCGGGGTCAGGCTGACCGAATGGGTGTCGCGCACGAACAGGCGGCGTCCCACCTCGGTCTCCAGGCGCCGCACGTGGTCGCTGACGCTGGACTGGGTCAGGCCGAGCTGGCGCGCGGCCTCGCTGAAGCCGTGGCAGGCCGCGACGGTCACGAAACTGCGAAGCCAGACGGGATGGAGCATGGGGGCCCTGGCCGCTACCTGTCATCGGAAAAGCCGATGACAGTCAACGCCTTCAGTGTACTTCCCGATTGACCCGCGGGCTCCTAGGATTTCTTCTGGCCCGCCGAGGCGCGGCGGAGCAGGCAGGATTCACCTTGAGCACCGATTCGAACCGTACCGCGTTGCTGTGGATCGTCGCCGCCGGTTTTTTCATGCAGGCGCTCGACACCACCATCGTCAACACCGCATTGCCGTCCATCGCGCGCAGCCTGGGCGTGCAGGCCTTCGTGACCCAGTCGGTCATCGTCGCCTACACGCTGACCATGGCGCTGATCACGCCGGCCTCCGGGTGGCTGGCCGACCGCTTCGGCACCCGCAGGGTGTATTTCACGGCCATCCTCCTGTTCGTCCTGGGCTCGCTGTGCTGCGCGAGCGCGCACAGTCTGGGCCAGCTGGTCGTGGCGCGGGCGCTGCAAGGCGTGGGCGGCTCCATGCTGCTGCCCATCGGGCGCCTGGCCGTGCTGCGCAGCGTCAGCGCCGAGCAGTACGTGTCGGCGCTGGCGCTGATCTCGGTGGCGGGCCAGGTGGGGCCGATCGTGGGCCCGACCCTGGGAGGCTGGTTCGTCGAGGCGGCGTCGTGGCACTGGATCTTTCTCATCAACGTGCCCATCGGCGCCGTCGGCCTGCTGGCGGTGCACCGCTACCTGCCGCGGGGGGAGGGCGGGCAGGTGCCGTCCTTCGACTGGGTCGGCTGCACCCTGGTTTCGCTGGCCATGATCGCCTTCTCCCTGGCGGTGGACGTGCCCTTCGCCTCGCACCGCGCGGCCTGGTCGGCTGGCCTGCTGGCGCTGGCCGGCGCCTCCGCGCTGGGCTACCTGCCCCACGCGCGCCGCCGGCGCGATCCGCTGTTCAGGCTGTCCCTGTTCGGTGAGCGCAATTTCAGCGTGGGTCTGCTCGGCAATCTGGTGTGCCGCGTGGGCTCCAGCGCCGTGCCCTTTCTGGTGCCCTTGCTGCTGCAGCTGCAGTTGGGCTACACCCCGCTGCAATCGGGCCTGATGATGCTGCCGGCGGCCCTCGCGGGCATCGTCGCCAAGCGCTGGATCGCGCCGCTGGTGCGGCGCTTCGGCTACGAGAGCTTCCTGCAGGTCAACACCGCGCTGGTCGGCGTCTCCATCGTGGGTTTCGCGCTGATCTCGCGGGGCACCCCGATGGCGCTGGAGTTGCTGCTGCTGTCGGTGTTCGGAGCCTCCAACTCCATGCAGTTCGCGGCCATGAACAGCGTCACGCTGAAGGACCTCTCGCACGCCGACGCCGGCAGCGGCAACAGCCTGTTCTCCATGGTGCAGATGCTGGCCATGGGCCTGGGCGTGTCCATCGCCGGCGCCGCGGTGCGCCTGTTCTCGGCCGCCGAAGGCTCGGCCGGCCTGGGCTTCCGCATGGGTTTCGTGGTGGTCGGGGGGATCGCGCTGCTGGCCACGCCGATCTTCCGCCGCATCGACGATGCGCCGCCGCAGGGGCGGGCGCCGCGCGATGCGCGCCGCGGCGCTCAGGCTGGGTCGAGCAGCGGCGCGAGTCCCGCCGCGAGGTGATCCACCAGCGCGCCCACCGCGGGAATCATGCCGCGGCGGCGCGCGTACAGCAGGTGAATGCCGACTTCGGGGCCCGACCAGCCGGGCAGCACGCGCAGCAGCGTGCCTTCGGCCAGGTCGGCGTCCACCGTGCGCCGCGGCAGCAGCGCGATGCCCGCGCCGGCGCGCGCGGCGGCCAGGCGCACCATCACGTCGGCGCACAACAGGCGTGGGCGGTGAGCCAGGCGCAGCACGGTACCGGCCCGGTCGTGCAATTCCCACAGCTGCTCGGCGCCCGCGGAAAGGCTGCCGATGGTGGCGCAGCCGGCCAGCGCCGCGCCGGGATCCAGGGCCTGGGGATGGGCCCGCATGAAGTCTCCGGAGGCCACCAGCACCCAGCGCCCGCTGGCGATGCGACGCGCCACCAGGTTCGGGTCCAGACGCTGTTCGCCACCGGCACGCACCGCCAGGTCCACCCGTTCGGCGAGCAGGTCGACCAGGCGGTCGGTGGCGTCCAGTTCCACCCGCACCTTGGGGTGACGCGCCATGAACTCGGCGAGCAGGCGCGCCAGCTGCTGCTGGGCCAGGGCCGTGGGGCTGGATAGCCTGACGGTGCCGGCCGGTTCGCTGCGCAACTGCTCCACGGCTTCCAGCGCGGCTTCGGCCTCCACCCCCAGCGCGGCACAGTGCTCGTAGAGTGCGCGCCCGGCCTCGGTCAGCGCGATGCGCCGCGTGCTGCGCCGCAGCAGCTGCACGCCCAGCTCGGCCTCCAGCGCCGCCACGCGCCGGCTGAGCTTGGACTTGGTGATGCGGGCGACCCGCTCGGCGGCGGCGAAGCCGCCCGCATCGACCACCTGGGCGAAATGGCGCAGGTCGTTCAGGTCGAGATCATTCGCATCAAGCATGAGACAGTATGTTTCAAAGGCGCGTACTTATCGGAAATCGTTTCAGAAACTACGCTGATCCCATCCTAATCTCCCTTTCCCGAAGGATGCAAAGCGCCATGAACCCCCGTCTCGATTTCCGCGGTGTCCGCCCCGAAGCCCTCAAGCCCCTGATCGCAGCCGAGCAATGGATCGGCCGCTGCGGCCTGGAACAGGGCCTGATCGAACTGGTGCGCCTGCGCGCCTCGCAGATCAACGGCTGTGCCTATTGCGTCGACCTGCACGCGTCCGACGCGCGTGCAGCCGGCGAATCCGAGAGGCGCCTGGCCGCGCTCGGCGTCTGGCGTGAGGTGCCGTTTTTCACGGCCCGCGAGCGTGCTGCCCTGGAGTGGACCGAGGCCCTCACGCTGGTGGCCTCGACCCATGTGCCCGATGCCGCCTGGAACACGGTGCGCGAGCACTTCGACGAGACGGAGGTGGTCGACCTGAGCCTGCTGGTCTCCACCATCAACAGCTGGAACCGCTTCGCCATTGCCTTCCGCAAGCCGCCCGAGGCGGCCTGATGGTGGCCTGATGGCGGCCTGATGGCGGGCCGGCGGCGGACCGGCCCACGGCTGGGCGACAATCCCCGGCATGAGCACTCAGCCCTCCGAGGACCGATTCGCCGAACTGCCCGCCGGCACGCGCATCTGCTGGCGCGAGGCCGGAGCCGCGCAGGCGCAGCCGCTGCTGCTGATCAACGGACTGGCCATGCAGCTGATCTCCTGGCCCGAGCGCCTGGTCGAGGGCCTGGCGGCGGCCGGCCTGCGCGTGATCATGCCGGACAACCGCGATGCCGGGCTGTCCTCCGCGGCCGCCAGCGCGCCGCCCGGGCGGCTGCGCCAGCTGCTGGCGCTGGCGCCCCCCGACAACTACGCGCTGGAGGACATGGCCGACGACATGGCCGGCTTGCTGGATCACCTGGGCGTGGGTGCCGCCCACGTGGTGGGCATGTCCATGGGCGGGATGATCGCCCAGTGCCTGGCCGCGCGCCATCCCGCGCGGGTGCTCAGCCTGTGCTCGATCTTCTCCACCACCGGCCGGCGCACGGTGGGGCAGCCGGCGCCGTCGACCATCCTGCGCATGCTGCGGCCCGTGCCCCGCAGCGCCGCCGAGGCGGTACGCCAGTACGTGGAGTTCATGCACCACATCGGCAACCCCGCCGAGCCCGGCGCGCCGCAGGAATGGGCCGACTACGCCTTGCGCGCCTGGCAGCGCGGCGGCGGGCGCGTGAACGCCGAGGGCACGGCGCGCCAGGTCGCGGCCATCCAGAAATCGGGTGACCGCAGCGCGCAGTTGTGCCGCATCCGCGCCCCCACGCTGGTGCTGCACGGAGACCGCGACCTGATGGTGGCGCCCAGCGGCGGGCGCGCCACCGCGGAACTCATCCCGGGCGCCAGCTTGCGCATCCTGCCCGGCCTGGCGCACCAGATCGTGGCGGCACGCTCCCCCGAACTGGTCGGGCTCATCGTCGACAACCTGCGCGCCTGAGCGCCGCGCCGACCCCGGCAGGGACCGGGTGGGCGCCCTCAGGGCATGCAGCCCACGCGCAGGCTCAGCGGCCACGCGATGTCGCGTTCCCGCGCCGGATCCCCCCAGGCCTGCGCGAGGCCCCGCCGAAAGTCCTCGAGCGGCGCCGCGCCCAGGCGCGCCAGCGCCGGGCGCAGCGCCGACCAGGTATCGACGTAGCCCAGCACCCCGTCCAGCGACCAGCGGGCCCGCAGTTCCATGCGAGGCGCCTCGAGCTCGGGAAAGGGAAAGGCCAGGGCGCGATAGCCGTCGACGACAAGCCTGCGCTCGGGCGGCCAGTAGGGGCCCAGCACTTCATCGTGCAGTTCGCGCAGCAAGGCGCCGGGCTCACCGTCCAGGCAGGCCACGCCGTAGCTGATCAGGGCCAGGCAGCCGCGCGGGCGCAGCACGCGCCGTACCTCACCGTAGAAGCGCGGCAAGTCCAACCAGTGCGCGGCCTGCGCGACCGTGACCAGGTCGGCGCTGGCACCGGGTAGCCCGCTGCGCTCGGCCGGCGCCACCGCGTAGCGCACGCGAGCATGCGCCTGCGCATGCTCGATCTGCGCGGCGCTGGCGTCGGTGGCCACCACCTGCTCGAATTCCTGCGCGAGCAGCGTGGACAACTGGCCGGTGCCGCAGCCGCAGTCCAGCGCCAGACCGCGCGAGGGCGCGACGCCGGCGAGCCAGGCGGCGAGCTGCGCCGGGTAGCCGGGGCGGTGGCGCGCGTAGCTGGCCGCGCTGGAGGAGAAATGGTCCTTGAAGGAGCTCGGTGGGGTCTGTGCGCTCGCCGGGTTCATGGATCGGGCCTCCCGCTGGGGAAACGGGAAAGCCTACGCCGCTTCGGCGCGATCAGTGCGACATGAACACCGGCAGGGTCATCGAGCCGAGGATCGAGCGGGTCACCCCGCCCAGCATCGACTCGCGGGCGCGCGAGTGCCCGTAGCCGCCCATGACCAGCAGGTCGGCGCCGAGGTCGGCGGCGTCGCTGAGCAGCAGTTCGTCGATGCCGGCACCCAGGCTGGGCAGGGTGGCCGAGCCCGAGGCATAGTCCACGTCCACCTTGTGGCGCAGCGCGTGGCGCGCCTGGACGGAGTGGCTGCGCAGGTAGCCGCAGGCCGACGCCAGGGTACGCGCCCCGGCGCCCTCGGCGCTGCCGTAGGCGTGCAGCGTGACCTCGCCCGCGCGCTGCAGCAGCGGTAGCGCGTCCCGCAGGGCGCGCGCGCTCTGGCGGCCTCCGTCCCAGGCCACCAGCACGCGGCTGCCGCAGCTGCGGCCGAGTTCCTGCGGCCGGGGCACGAACAACAGCGGACAGCTCGAGGCCACCAGCAGCTGCGAGGCGAACTGCTCGGACGCCGCGTGGGCGCTGCCCAGGTAAGGCTGGCTGAGCACCAGAAGGTCCGCGCCGCGCGTGAATTCGGCCAGCGCACTCGCCCCTTCGGATACGCCGCGGCATGCGCCGCGCGCGCCCGTGTCGCGTAGCAGCTTGCGCGTGGCCTCGCAGTCGATGGCATCGGGCGCGCACAGGGCCTCCAGCTCGGCACCCTGCGGGCCGGCCAGCGCGGCGGCGAACTCGATCAGGCGCGCCGCCTGGGTGACGGCACCCATGCACAACAGGACTCTTCGATAATCGTTCATCGTCGGCTCCGCCTGCCTCAACTGCCCCCAGCATAGGCAGGCCCGCCGGCCCCGCCTTGCGCCAGCGCAAACATGGCGCGGGCCCATCCAAGGGGAGCAGCATGCAGCACGAGGTCCTGGAGTTCTGGTTCCGCGAAGTCGATCCGAAATCATGGTGGTCGGCGACCCCCACCTTCGACCGCCTGGTGGCCGAGCGCTTCCGCGGCTTGCTGGAGCAGACGGCCCGGGGCGAATGCTTCGCCTGGCGCGCCGACGCGCAGGGGCGCCTGGCCGAGATCCTCGTGCTGGACCAGTTCTCGCGCCACGTGCACCGCGGCAGCGCCGCCGCCTTCGCGCAGGATCCGATGGCCCTGGCGCTGGCCCAGGAGGCCGTCGCCCGCGGCTGCCACCTGGAGCTCGAGCCCACGCGGCGCGTGTTCCTGCTGCTGCCGTACATGCACAGCGAATCCCCGCGCATCCACGAGGTGTCCGAGGCGCTGTACCGCGCCCATGCCCCCGAGGAGAACCTGCGCTTCGAGCTGCGCCACAAGGCGATCATCGACCGCTTCGGGCGCTACCCCCACCGCAACGCCGCGCTGGGCCGCGCGAGCAGCCCCGAGGAAGTCGAGTTCCTGCGCCAGCCGGGTTCGAGTTTCTGAGCGCCCCGCTTAGGGCAAGTCCCCATGCGGGCTGTCATCCATTCGACACACGGGGGATTTAGGATGAAAACGTTTTCACCCGATCCCCGCCTGCCGTGCGCGCAGCCTTCTTCGACTTCGACCACACCCTGCTCGCCGCCGACAGCAACCAGCTCTGGCTGGAACACCTGGACGCGCAGGGCATGCTGCCGCCCGAGGCGCTGGAGCGCCACCGCGCCTACATGCGCGACTACGCCGCCGGCGGCCTGGATTTCGCCGCGCTGGACGCGTTTCGCGCCGAACTCGATGCCTCGCTGGACCCGCGGCGCCTGCAGGCCTGCCGCGAGACCTGCGTGCGCGAGCGCCTGCTGCCGGCGCTTGCGCCGGCGGCGCCCACGCTGCTGGCGCGGCTGCGCGAGCAGGGGGTGCTCGTGCTCGTGGTCAGCGCCAGCCGCGAGGCGCTGGTGCGCCCGGTGTTGCGCAGCCTGGGCATCGAGCACCTGATCGCGGCCGACAGCGAGCAGGGCGCCGGGCTGGAGCGGCCCTGCTTCGGCCACGGCAAGGTGCTGCACGTCGAGCATGCGTTGCGCGCCATGGGCCTGTCCCTGCGCGGGCTGGAGCGCAGCTGGTTCTACAGCGACTCCCACAACGACCTGCCCCTGCTGGAGCAGGTGAGCGATCCGGTGGCGGTGGATCCCGATCCCCTGCTGGAGCGCGTCGCGAAATGGCGGGGCTGGCCGGTGGTGTCGTGGAGGGAGGCGGCCTGATGCCCAGCACCCTGCATGACGTGGCCGAGCGCTCGGGCACCTCCATCGCCACCGTCTCGCGCGCGCTCAACCAGCCGGAGAAGCTGCGCCGGGAGACCCTGGAGCGGGTGCGCAAGGCCATGCGCGAGCTGCGCTTCCGACCCAACCTGATCGGCCGCCAGTTGCGCGGCGAACGCACCAGCCTGGTGGGCGTGGTGCTGCCCGACATGCTCAATCCGGTGTTCGGCGAATGCATGCAGGGCATCGAGGAGTCCGCCGCGCAGGGCGCCTACCGGGTGCTGCTGACCACCACCGGCTACGACTGCGCGCGCGAGGAGCAGGCCATCGACACGCTGCTGTCGCAGCGCGTGGACGGCCTGATCCTCACCGTGGCGCGGGCGCAGGACCACCCGCTGCTGGCCGAGCTGGCCGCCAGCGGCGTGCCCTACCAGCTGGTCTACAACCACTGCGACTCGCATCCCTGCGTCAGCGTCGACAACCGCGCCGCGGCGCGCGAGCTGGTCACCGAACTGGTGTTGCTGGGCCACCGGCGCATCGGCATGCTCAGCGGCAGCCGCGCCGCCTCGGACCGCGCGCTGCAGCGCCACCAGGGCTATTGCGACGCCATGCGCGCGGCCGGGCTGCGCGCGCGCGCCCCGCTGGAAATCGATTTCCACCAGCGCCGGCTTCCGTCGTCGATGCTGACGGCGTTGCGCGACCCGCGGCGGCGCCCGACGGCGCTGTTCTGCGGCAACGACTTCCTCGCGCTGCTGGTCATGCGTGAACTGCGCGAGGCCGGCATGCGCGTGCCCGAGGACATCTCGGTGGTCGGCTTCGACGGCCTGTCCTTCGGCGAACTCCTCGCCCCGCCGCTGGCCACCGTATGCCAGCCGCACCGCCAATTGGGCTCCACCGCGTGGAGCCACCTGCAGCAAGTGCTCGAGGGCGGCGCGCCGCGCTCGAGCGTGCTCGCCCACCGGCTGCGCATCGACGGCACGGTGGCTCCTCCCTCCTCTCGTCCCCGCCCGGAGTGATTCCCATGAAAACCCTGCGTCACTGGTTGCTCGCCTTGTGCGGGTCCCTCGCGCTGCTGAGCGCGAACGCGCATGCCGCCGAAACCGCCATTTGCTACAACTGTCCACCCGAGTGGGCCGACTGGGCCGGCGAAATCCGCGCCCTGCATGCCGCCACGGGCATCACCGTGCCTTTCGACAACAAGAATTCGGGCCAGGCCATCGCGCAACTCATCGCCGAGCGCGCCAGCCCCGTGGCCGACGTGGTCTACCTGGGCATCGGCTCGGCCTTCGAGGCCGAGAAGCAGGGCGTGATCACCCCCTTCAAGCCGGTGGGCTGGGACAAGATCCCGGCGCAGCTCAAGGACCCGAAGGGCTACTGGTTCACGATCCATTCGGGCACCCTGGGCTTTTTCGTGAACAAGGCCGCGCTGGGCGGCAAGCCGGTGCCGCAGTCCTGGGCCGACCTGCTCAAGCCCGAGTACAAGGGGATGGTGGGTTACCTGGATCCGTCGAGCGCCTTCGTGGGCTACGCCGGCGCCGTGGCGGTGAACCTGGCCATGGGCGGCACGCTGGACAACTTCGGCCCGGCGATCCACTACTTCCAGCAACTGAAGAAGAACGATCCCATCGTGCCCAAGCAGACCGCCTACGCGCGCGTGCTGTCCGGCGAGATCCCCATCCTCATCGACTATGACTTCAACGCCTACCGCGCCGAGTACAAGGACCACGCCGACGTGGCCTTCGTGATTCCCCGCGAAGGCACCATCACCATGCCCTACGTGATGGCGCTGGTGAAGAACGGACCCCATCCCCCGGTGGGCAAGAAGGTGCTGGACTTCGTGCTGTCGCCCAAAGGCCAGGCGATCTGGGCCGATGCCTTCCTGCGTCCGGTGATGCCGGGGGCGATGAGCGCGAAGGCCGCCGCCCGCTTCCTGCCCGCCAGCGACTACGCGCGCGCCAAGCCGGTGGACTACCAGAAGATGGGCGCAGTGGAACAGGCCTTCGCCAGGCAGTACCTGGCCCAGGTGCATTGAGCGTTCGAAGGCCGGCCGCGGGAGACCAGCAATGACGCGCGATGAGGCATCCGCTGCGTGGCTGCACCGGGCCCTCGCGGCACCGGCCGCGGCGCTGTTCGCGGCCTTCTGGCTGCTGCCCATGGCCGCCCTCGGGCGGGCCAGCGCCCAGCACGGCCTGCAGGGCTACCTGCACATCCTGGGCAACGCGCAATACCTGCGCAGCCTCGGGGTCACGGTCGTGCTGGCCGGCGTCGTCACGGCGGCGGCGCTGGCCCTGTCCCTGGTCGCCGGCCTGTTCCTCGCGCGCCACCGGTTCCCCGGGCGGCGCCTGCTGATGGCCATGCTCACGCTGCCGCTGGCCTTTCCCGGCGTGGTGGTCGGCTTCATGGTGATCATGCTCGGCGGGCGCATGGGCCTGGCCGCGCAGCTCGGCTTGGCGCTGTTCGGCCAGCGCTGGGTGTTCGCCTACTCGCTGGGCGGGTTGTTCGTGGGTTATCTGTACTTTTCCATTCCACGAGTGATACTCACGGTGACCGCCGCCGCACAGGGGCTGGACGCCAGCGTCGAGGAGGCCGCGCGCAGCCTCGGCGCCTCCTCGTGGCAGGTGCTGCGCGACGTCACGCTGCCGGCGCTGGCTCCGGCGCTGGTCGCCTCGGGCGCGCTGTGCTTCGCCACCGCCGTCGGCGCCTTCGGCACCGCCTTCACGCTGGCCACCGACATCGACGTGCTGCCCATGGACATCTACACCGCCTTCACCCTCAACGCCGATCTGCCCACCGCGGCCACCTGGAGCCTGGTGCTCGGCGCGGTGACCTGGCTGGTGCTGTGGTGGGGGGAGGGTGCCGGCGGGCCCACCGCCGCCCCCGGCGCCTGAGGCGCACGCACGCCCCACGACCCTCCGAAGCCTCCACGATGCATCCGCCATGAACGCGTCGACCTCCGTTGCCCTCGCAAGGCCCGACCGCGCGGCGCTCGCGCGCCTGCGCCCGCGGCTGCTGGTGCTGGCGCAGGCCGCGCTCACCGTGCTTCTGGCAGCCTTTCTCATCGTGCCGGTGGGCATGTCCATGCTCGCCGGCGTCACCCGCAACGACTTCATCGGCCTGCGCAGCGGATTCACGCTCCACTGGGTCGCGCAGGTCTGGGACATGTATCGCGACGCCATCGGCCTGAGCCTGCGCGTGGCGCTGGCCACGCTGGTGGTCACGCTGATCGCCGGCGTGCCCTGCGGCTACGCGCTGGCGCGCAGCCGCGCGCGCGCCGCGCGCCTGTTCGAGCGAGTGCTCATGCTGCCGGTGGCCATGCCGGGGCTGGCCAGCGCGCTGGGCCTGCTGGCCGTGTACGGCGGCCTGCGCGCCTTTCGTTCCAGCAGCTGGTTCATCGTCGTCGGACACGTCGTGTTCACGCTGCCCTTCATGGTGCGCTCGGTCCAGGCCATCTGCGCCGGCATCGACCTGCGCGGCCTGGAGGAGGGCGCCGCCAGCCTGGGCGCCGGCTTCGTGCAGCGCATGCGCACCGTGGTGCTGCCCAACATCCGTCCGGGCATCGTGGCCGGCGCGCTCACCGTGGTCACGCTGTCCATCGGCGAATTCAACCTGACCTGGATGCTGGCGACCCCGACCACCAAGACCCTCCCGGTGGGCCTGGCGGATGCCTACGCTTCCCTGCGCCTGGAGGTCGGCAGCGCCTACACCCTGATCTTCTTCGTGCTCATCGTCCCCCTGCTGGTGCTCATGCAGCGCATGGCGGGCGACGAGCCGTCTCGACGAGGTCGTCCATGAACCCAGCCTCCGTGGGCATCACCCTGCAGGCCTGTGCGAAGCACTACGAGCGCGGCCAGCGCGCATTGCATCCGGTGGACCTGCGGGTCGAGCCCGGTGAGACCCTCGTGTTCCTCGGCCCCTCCGGCTGCGGCAAGACCACCACGCTGCGCCTGATCGCCGGCCTGGAGCGCCCCGATCCGGGCGGGCGCGTGCTGTTCGACGACGAGGACGTGACCGCGCTGCCCATCGAGTCGCGCCGCGTCGGCATGGTGTTCCAGAACTACGCGCTGTTTCCCAACCTGGACGTGCGGGGCAACGTGGGCTACGGCCTGCGCATCCGGCGCATGCCTGGTGAGCAGATCCGCCAGCGCGTGGATGAACTGCTGGACCTGATGCGCCTGCGGGAATACGCCGACCGCCCCGTGCAGCGCCTCTCGGGCGGCCAGCGCCAGCGCGTGGCGCTGGCGCGCGCGCTGGCCCCGCGTCCGCGCGTGCTGCTGCTCGACGAACCCCTGGCGGCGCTGGATGCGCAGCTGCGTGAAACCCTGCGCGTGGAAATGAGCGCGCTGCTGCGCGGCCTGGGCGTCACGTCCATCTACGTCACCCACGACCAGGCCGAGGCGATGGCACTGGGCGACCGCATCGTGGTGATGAGCCAGGGCCGCATCGAGCAGGTGGGCACGCCGCGCGAGATCTACCATCGCCCGGCCAACCTCGAGGTGGCGGGCTTCATCGGCATGCTCAACCGCATGCGCGGCGCCCTGCGCGACGGGCGCGTGCACGCCGACGGCGACGAGGAACTGTGGTTCCGTCCCGAGGACGCCCGCCTGGTGGCCGAGCACGAGGGCGAGCTGCGCGGCAGCGTGCGCCAGGTCATCTTCCTCGGCGACCGTACCCGCGTGGGCGTGGCGGGCGCTGCCGGCGCGACCCTGTGGGCCGACGTGCCCGGGCGCGTCGACGTGGCCGTGGACAGTCGCGTGGCGCTGCGCGTGGCCGCCGAGGCCCTGCTCAACCCCGCTTCCACTGCCCGGTGATGCCGCGATGATCCTCTGCCAGATTTCCGACCTGCACATCAAGCGCAAGGGCGCGCTCGCCTACCAGCGCGTGGACACCGCCGAGGCGCTGCGCCGCTGCCTGCGAGCCATCGCGCGCCTGCGCCCGGCGCCCGACGCCGTGGTGGTCACGGGCGACCTCGTCGACCTGGCCGACGCGCAGGAGTACGCGCATCTGCGCGAACTGCTGGCCGAGCTGTCCCTGCCCTGCTACCTGCTGGTGGGCAACCACGACCACCGCGAGGCCTTGCGCCAGGCCTTTCCCGACCATCCCTGGCTGGGGCGCGAGGGCTTCGTGCAGTACGCGGTCGACCTCGGGCCCTGCCGGCTGCTCGCGCTGGACACCCAGGATCCGCCCCACAGCGGCGGACGCCTGTGCGCGCAGCGCCTGCAATGGCTGGAGCGCGAACTCGCGCGCGAGCCGGCCAAGCCGGTGATCCTGGCCATGCATCACCCGCCCTTCGTCACGGGCATCGGGCACATGGACAAGATCGGCCTGCCGCGCGAGGACCGCGACGGGCTCGCCGAGCTGGTCGCGCGGCATCCGCAGATCGAGCGCATCGTCTGCGGCCACCTGCACCGCCCGATCCAACGCCGCTTCGGCTCCAGCGTGGTCAGCACCTGTCCGGCGCCGGCCCACCAGGTGGCCTTCGACCTCGACCCCGAGGCCACGCCGGGCTTCCGGCTGGAGCCGCCGGCCATGCAGCTGCACGCGTGGATCGACGGCGAGGGCCTGGTCTCCCACCTGGTTCCCATCGAGGAGTATCCCGGCCCCTATCCCTTCTTCGAGCCCGACGGCAGCCTCATCGATTGATGGACGGCCCGCCCCCGAGTCAGCGCGCCAGCGCTGCGCGCATGGCGGCGGCCAGTTCCCCGGCGGAGAACTTGGTGACGTAGCCGTCGGCCCCGACCGCGCGCGCGTGCTCCTCGGTGGCCTGTCCGGTCAGCGAGGAGTGGATCACCACCGGCAGCTGGCGCAGCAGCTCGTCGCCCTTGATGCGCCGCACGAGCGTGAAGCCGTCCATTTCCGGCATTTCCAGGTCGGTCAGCACCAGCGCGACCTTGTCGCGCAGCGGGCGGCCCTCGGCGCGCGCGGCCTCGGCATAGGCCTGCAGGCGCTGCCAGGCTTCGGCCCCGGTGTGCGCGAGCACGCAGGGGGCGCCCAGGGCCCGCATGACCTTCTCGATCTGTCCGCGCGCGAGAAAGGAGTCGTCCACCGCCAGCACCACGCTGCCCGCGGGCAGGCGCAGCGGCTCGGCGAAGGCCTGCTCGGGCCCGGCGCCGACACGCTCGGGCAGCACGTCCCCCAGGATGCGCTCCAGGTCGAGCACCAGCGCCAGCGCGCCGCCCTCGGCGCCGCGCGGATCCAGGCGCGCGATGCCGCCGACCAGTCCGCCCACGGCATGCGCCTGGGCCGAGACCACCTGGCTCCATTCCAGGCGCACGATCTGCTCCACGCCCTCGACCGCGAAGCCCTGCAAGGAACGCTCGAACTCCGTGACGATGAGCAGGCGCAGCGCCTGCGGGCGGCAGCCCACGACGGCCGGCAGGTCGATCACCGGCATCACCTGGCCGCGCAGGTCCGCGATGCCCAGCACATGGCGCGGCGCGCCGGGGGTGGCGGTGATCGGCGGCATCTCCAGCACCTCGCGCACCTTGAACACGTTGATGCCGAACAGCTCGCGCCTGCCCCCGGCGTCCTCGCCGAGGCGGAACAGCAGCAACTCCAGCCGGCTGGCGCCGGTCGGCGATTCGTCCTTGCCCATGGCCTCGCGCATGGTTCAGCCCGTGACGCGCTCGGCATTGGCCCGGAGCTCACGCGCGTGCTCGGCCACGCGGTGGAACAGTTCCCGGTAGGCAGGCGAGGAGCTGAATTCCGTACTGCAGAATTTCCGGTGGTGCTGGCCCACCAGGTCCTCGGGCTCGTAACCCAGTGCGTGCGCGAATTTCTGGTTCACCCAGACCACGCGGCCTTCCGGATCGAATTCGATCATCGCCATGGTGCTCGCCAGCGAGCCGAAGACATCCTGCACCTGCAACGAGGTTCCTGCGCTGCTCATCGAAGCCTTCCCGGGCCTGTTCGGTGTACGAATCAAGATGGATAACGGCACGTCGCAATGGCACTTGAGCTCCGCGCCGGCGACGAACCCCGGCGCGCCGCAGGCCTGCCGGCACATGGTGCGTCAGACCCGGCTTGCGCGTCAAACCCGATTTTGCGCCAGCGCAAGGCGCGAGGCGGGAAGGGCCCCGCGCATTGGCTATGCTGGGGCCTTTGCGCCGCCGCCGGAGCCCCGCGATGACCCAGAGCCTTCCCCTTCTCGGAACCCCCCTGTCCGACGCCGCGTTGCGGGTCATGCTGCTGGGCGCGGGCGAGCTGGGCAAGGAAGTGATCATCGCGCTGCAGCGCCTGGGCGCCGAGGTGATCGCGGTGGACCGCTACGCCAACGCGCCCGGCCAGCAGCTGGCCCACCGCGCGCACGTGATCGACATGACCGACGCGCAGGCCTTGCGCGCGTTGGTGCAGGCCGAGCGCCCGCACCTGATCGTGCCCGAGATCGAGGCCATCGCCACGCAGGAGCTGCTGCGCATCGAGGCCGAGGGCCTGGCCGAGGTGATCCCCACCGCGCGCGCCGCCCAGCTGACCATGAACCGCGAGGGCATCCGGCGCCTGGCCGCCGAGGAACTCGGTCTGCCGACCTCGCCCTACGCCTTCGCCGATTCGCTGGAACAGCTGGGCCGGGCCGTGGAGGGGGGCATCGGCTACCCCTGCGTGGTCAAGCCCGTGATGTCCTCGTCGGGCAAGGGCCAGTCGGTGCTTCGCGGGCCCGAGGACCTGCAGCCTGCCTGGGACTACGCCATGGCCGGCGGCCGTGTGCCGATCCAGCGGGTCATCGTCGAAGGTTTCATCGAATTCGACTACGAGATCACCCTGCTCACCGTGCGGGCCATCGACCCGGCCAGCGGGGAAGTGCGCACCAGCTTCTGCGAGCCCATCGGTCATCTGCAGGTGCAGGGCGACTACGTCGAGTCCTGGCAGCCGCAACCCATGTCGGCGCTGGCCCTGCAGCGCTCGCGCGAGGTGGCCGGCAAGGTCACCGCGGCGCTGGGCGGGCGCGGCATTTTCGGGGTCGAGCTGTTCGTGCGCGGCGACGAGGTCTGGTTCTCCGAGGTCAGCCCGCGTCCGCACGACACCGGGTTGGTCACGCTGTGCTCGCAACGCCAGTCCGAGTTCGAGCTGCACGCGCGCGCCATCCTGGGCCTGCCGGTGGACGCCGGCTTGCGCGAGCCGGGCGCCTCGGCGGTGATCTACGGCGGCGTGGATGCGCGCGCGCTGCGTTTCGAGGGCGTCGCGCAGGCGCTGGCCGTGCCGCGTTCCGATCTGCGCCTGTTCGGCAAGCCCGAGAGCTACCAGCGTCGGCGCATGGGCGTGGCGCTGGCCGCCGGCGACGACGTGGAGCAGGCGCGCGAGCGCGCGCGCCGGGTGGCCGCGGCCGTGCGTCCGCGGGCCGCGTAGGGACGTTCGCGCACCCACTGCCGCGGCGCAGCATCCGCCTTCACAATCCAGCCAGATCCCGCGCATCGCGCCACGCCAGGTTCCCAGCCCATGCCAGCCCCGGACAGCACTACCCCCATCCCCCGCATCGTGATCGTCGGCGGAGGCGCCGGCGGCCTGGAACTCGCCACCCGCCTGGGCGATACCCTGGGCCGGCGCGGCGAGGCCGAGGTCACGCTGGTCGAGCGCAGCCGCAGCCACCTGTGGAAGCCGCTGCTGCACCAGGCGGCCGCCGGCACCCTGGGCATCGACGACAACGCGCTGAACTACCTGGCGCAATCCAGCTGGCACCACTTCAAGTACCGGCTGGGCGCGATGGACGGGCTCGACCGCGCGCGCAAGCAGGTTCTGGTGGCGCCGACGCTGGACGAGCAGGGACGCGAGGTCACACCGCGCCGCGCCATCGGCTACGACATCCTGGTCATCGCGGTGGGCAGCCAGAACAACGATTTCGGCACCCCCGGGGCGGCCCGCCACGCCATCGCGCTGGACACCCCGGACGACGCCCGGCGTTTCCACCGCCGCCTGGTGGACGCCTGCATCGCCGCCAATTCCCAGGCCGAGCCGCTGCGCCCGGAGCAGCTCAAGGTGGTCGCGGTAGGATCCGGCGCCACCGGGGTGGAACTGGTGGCCGAACTGCACAACTCCATGCGCGTGCTGGCCGCCTACGGGCTGGACCGCATCGACCCCGAACGCGACATCCGGCTCAGCCTGGTCGAGGCCGCGCCGCGCATCCTGCCGGCGCTGTCCGAGCGCCTGTCGGCCGCGGCGGCGCGCGAGCTGGGCAAGCTGGGCGTGGAAATGCACGTGGGCAAGCGCGTCACCGAGGTCAGCGCCACCGGCGTGCACACCGCCGACGGCGAGTTCCTGCCCGCCGAGCTGGTGGTGTGGGCGGCCGGCGTGAAGGCGGCCGACTTCCTCAAGGACCTCGACGGTCTGGAAAGCAACCGCATCAACCAGCTCGTGGTGCGCCCCACGCTGCAGACCACGCGCGACGACGCGGTGTTCGCGCTGGGCGATTGCGCCGCCTGCCCCTGGCCGGGCCGCGAAACCAACGTGCCGCCGCGCGCCCAGGCGGCGCACCAGCAGGCCAGTTTCCTGGTGGGCCAGATCCAGCGCCGGCTCGCCGGGCGAGCGCTGGGCGAGTTCCGCTACCGCGATGCCGGTTCGCTGGTGTCGCTGGGCGAGCACAGCACCGTGGGCAGCCTGATGGGCGGGCTGTCCCGCGGCAGCATGTTCGTGGAGGGGCATTTCGCACGCTTCATCTACTGGTCGCTGTACCGCATGCACCTGCACGCCTTGCACGGTTTCTGGAAAACCGCCTTCCTGACCCTGGCCCGCATGATCTCGCGCACCACCGAGCCCCAGATCAAGCTGCATTGACCGGCGCGCGGCGGCGGTTCACACTGCGGTCTGCCGCCTGCCGTAGCATTGCCCGAACACGCCCCGCCGCGGGCGAGCCCGTGTCCACGACCGCCTCGCGATGGAAAAGTCCCAAGCCACCGAATTCATTCACAGCTCCCTGGCGCTGATGGTCAAGCGCGGGGGCTCGGACCTGTTCATCTCCGCCGGTTTCCCGCCCGCCATCAAGGTCGACGGCAACGTGGAGAAGCTGTCCGTGCACCCGCTGACCCCCGAGCACACGCAGGCCCTGGCGGTGGCGGTGATGAACGACAAGCAGCGCCGCGACTTCGAGGCCAACAAGGCGGTCAACTTCGCCATCTCCCCCACCGGCATCGGGCGCTTCCGGGCCAACGCCTTCACGCAGCGCGGCAGCGTCGCGCTGGTGGCGCGCAAGATCCCGCTGGAAATCCCCACCCTCGACGGGCTGCAACTGCCCGGAGTGCTCAAGGAACTGGCGATGACCAAGCGCGGCCTGATCATCTTCGTCGGCGCGACGGGCAGCGGCAAGAGCACCTCGCTGGCCGGCATGGTCGACTGGCGCAACGAGAACTCGCAGGGCCACATCATCACCATCGAGGACCCCATCGAGTTCCTGCATCCGCACAAGAACTGCATCGTCAACCAGCGCGAGGTGGGCATCGACTCCATCGGCTGGGAGGACGCGCTCAAGGACACCCTGCGCCAGGCCCCCGACGTGATCCTGATGGGCGAGATCCGCGACCGCGAGACCATGGACCAGGCGGTGGCCTTCGCCGAGACCGGCCACCTGGCGCTGGCCACCCTGCACGCCAACAACGCCAACCAGGCCATCGACCGCATCATCAACTTCTTCCCCGAGGAGCGACGCACCCAGCTGCTGATGGACCTGTCGCTGAACCTCAAGGCCATCGTCTCGCAGCGCCTGATCCGCCTGGAGCAGGGCAAGGGCCGGGTGGCCGCGGTCGAAGTGATGATCAACTCCCCGCTGATCGCCGAGAAGGTGCTCAACGGCGAGGTCGGGGACATCAAGGACGTGATGAAAAAGTCCCGCGAGCTGGGCATGCAGACCTTCGACCAGGCGCTGTTCGACCTGTTCGAGTCCGGGCGCATCGGCTACGAGGACGCGCTGCGCAACGCCGACTCCATGAACGACCTGCGCCTGACCATCAAGCTGCACGGCAAGCGCCAGACCGCCGAGGTCGAGACCGGGCACCTGTCGATCATCTGAGGCGCGGGCGCGGCGCCCCACGGGTCGGCCGCCCGGCGCCCGCGGGCCCGGGAGTCCGGCGCCCCGCGAGCCTGCCGCTGCGGCGCCGCGCTCAGTTCCGGCGTGCGGGCAGCGAAAGCACCAGCACCGCGCACAGCACCATGAAGCCGGCCAGCACCAGCACGCCGCCGTTGGTGCTGTGGGTGGCCTGCTTGACCCAGCCCACGATGCTGGGCCCGAAAAACCCCGCCAGGTTGCCCAGGGAATTGATCAGCGCGATGCCCGCCGCCGCCGCGCTGCCCGCGAGGAAGGCCGTGGGCAGGCTCCAGAACAGCGGCAGCACGGTCATGATGCCGCAGGTGGCCAGGGTCAGCGTGAGCACGGCGGCCAGCGTGTCGTGCGGCCACAGCGTGCTCAGGGCCAGGCCGGCGGCGCCGGCCAGCGCGGGCAGCGCGACGTGCCAGCGCAGTTCCTCGCGCGCATCGCTGCTGCGCCCCACCAGCACCATGGCGACGATGGACACGCCGTAGGGAACGGCCACCAGCCAGCCGATGGTGCGCGGGTCGCTCACGCCGGTGCTGCGCAGCAGCAGCGGCAGCCAGAAGCCCAGGCCGTACAGGCCCATGACCACCGAGAAATACACCAGCGCGAACAGCCACACCCGCGGGCTGCGCATGCCCTGCAGCGCCGACACATGCTGCTTGGCCTGGTTGTCGGCCTCGATGCCGCGGCGCAGCAGCAGTTTCTCCCCCTCGCTCAGCCATTTCGCGGAGGTGATGCCGTCGTCCAGGTAGGCCAGCGTGGCCAGTCCCAGCAGCACCGCAGGAACGCCTTCGAGCAGGAACAGCCACTGCCAGCCTGCAAGGCCCGACTGCCCGTGGAAATGGTGCAGGATCCAGCCCGACACCGGGCTGCCCACCAGGCCCGACAGCGCCACGGCCGACATGAACCAGGCGGTCATCTGGCTGCGCCGGCGCGCCGGGTACCAGTAGGTCAGGTACAGGATGATGCCGGGGAAGAAGCCGGCCTCGGCCAGCCCCAGCAGGAAGCGCGCCACGTAGAACATGGTCGGCGTCTGGATGAACAGGGTCAGCGCCGAGATCACGCCCCAGCTGATCATGATGCGGGCGATCCACACGCGCGCGCCGACGCGGTGCAGCAACAGGTTGCTGGGCACCTCGAACAGGAAGTAGCCCAGGAAAAAGATGCCGGCGCCGAAGCCGTACACCGCGTCGGAGAACTGCAGCGCGCCCTTCATCTGCAATTGCGCGAAGCCCACGTTCACCCGGTCGAGGTAGGCGACGAAATAGCACAGCATCAGGAAGGGCAGCAGGCGCCAGCCCACCTTGCGGTAGGCGGCATCGGCGGCGGGGTCGGCGGCGGTGGGCAGGGCGGTACTGTTCATGGCGTGTCGTTCTGGGTCTGGGAACAGGTCGGAGCCCCGAGCCTAGCAAAGCGCGCGCCGTCAAGGCGCGCCCCCTCAACCCAGCGCCGACACACCCCTCCAGGCCAGGAACAGCAGCACGGTCAGCACATGCGCGGCATAGCAGGCGCGGCCCAGCACGCGGTCGGCGCGCGTGGTGTGGGCGCGAATGGTGGCGGCGTGGAAATGCACGATGGGCTGCGCGTGGTAGTCTAGGTAGTCCACCACGCGCCGCGGCCACGACACCGCCATCGCCACGTTCAGCACGCGCCAGCCCCGGATGAACTCCAC
>NZ_KB898515.1 GCF_000377645.1 Thiomonas sp. FB-6
GAAGGCGCACTGGGCGCAGATCTACTCGACCAACCCGCTCGAGCGCCTGAACGCCGACATCAAGCGCCGCACCAACGTCGTGGGCATCTTCCCCAACGACGCGGCCATCACACGCCTGGTCGGCGCCATGATGCTGGAGCAGAACGACGAGTGGTCGCTGAATCGCCGGTATATGCAGCTTGAAGGCCTTCAGTCGCTCTGCGATACTGCCCCGACTCGGCTGTCCGCTGTGGCACGCTGAGTACCGTGTAGCTCAGCCTGTCCGGGCTGTGGACCTACACCACGTCGCGGGACGCGACCCAGCCCGAAGGGTTCGGCGCCTGCGGGGCCCTCGCCGGCCGCCCGCACAGGGCCCAGACGTCCAGTCTGGACCCTGTGCGGGCAACCGACGATCGCTCCCGCAGGCACACGAACGAAATGCCAGTGATTAGCGGGACAGGACACTAGAAAGCGTGGGGTCATGGCGGACAAGCGTGGGGGCATGGCGGGCGCCGGGAGACGATCACGGGGACTCCCAGCGCGCCAGCAGCTCGGCGGGAATCGCCTGCACCACCTCGGCGTAGCGCTTGCCGACCAGCCGCTCTGCCTGGCGCAGCAGGACGCACACCGGGCTGCTCGGTTCATTCCGTTCGAACCAGGCGCGGGCCAGCGCGATGCTGGCCTGGGCCGCCTGGCGGTCGCCGGGTTCGCGCGGCGCGGCGGTGCCGGGCGCAGGGGCGCCGGCTTGCGCCGCGGCCTTGGCGGACTGGGGCGATGCGGGGGCCTCATCGCCTTGCGCTGCCGGCGCGGCTGCACTGGACGGTCCTTGCAGCATGGGCCCATCGGGAGGTGCCGGCTCGCCGTCGTTGCGCGCCTTGTCCGGGCTTGGGGCGTCGGGGGCTTCGGGTGCCGCCGGCGCCGGAGGCGCAAAGGGTTCCAGCAAGCGCTGCAGCGGGCCCAGATCGGGTGCCGCGCCACCCAGGTCCTCGTGTGCCCACGCCAACAGTTCCGCGAGGGCCGCGCGGGCACCTCCCAGCGCGCGCCGTTCGGATTCCTCGTCGATCCAGCTGCGCGCCAGCGAGGCGTGCAGGGCTTCGCGCGCGCTTGCATCCGCCGTGAGCGCGCGCTCGACGTCGCGCACCCGCTGCTGCCCGCCCGGAGTGCGCAGCGCGACCAGTTCACGCACGTCGGCCATCAGCCCCTCGGCGTCGCCCAGCAGGGCCAGCGCGTTGGCACGCATCGCGGGGTCGTGCTCGCCGTCCACCCGCGCCTGTGGATGCAGGTGTTCGCCGAAGCGGCGCAGCAGTTGCACGATGCAGTACAGCCCTTGCTCCAGGCCGAGTGCGCCGGCGTTGTGCACGCGGCAACGCAGCCACCACACCAGCAAGGTGATGTCGCGGCTGCGCTGCAGCAGGGCATGGCATTCGCGTTCGACCTCCCGCCAGGGAGGAGCCTCGCGGCGCTGGGTGAAGTTTCCGTACTGCACCTCCACGGGCGCGGCCATGCGCGCCTGCAGGGCGGCGTATTCGGTGGTGTATTCGAGGCAGGGCCCGGCCGGGCAGGAGCCGGGCAGGGGCTGCAGCCAGGCGCGCAGCTCGGCGGGAAGGCCGGCGGATTCGTCGGGGCTGGCGGCCGGGCTCCAGGCCTTGTCGGACGTGTCGGCCTCGTCGGACGTATCGGACTTGCCGGCCGCGGGTTCGGCGCGCGCGGACCGGACGGCCGCGTCTCGTCGAAGGCGGCGTTGGGGGCTGCTCATGCACAACTCCTGGGTGGGGGGAAGGATTCGCGGACGGGGTGGTCGAACTGCACCGCCACCATGCCGGCGGCGTCCGCGGCCGCGCGGGGGTCGCCCAGCCAGGCGCTGCGCGCCAGCGCATCGGGGCCGCCCAGGGCCGCGGCGCGCAACTCGGCTCCGGGCACCAGCAGGCGCAGGCTCCAGTCGAGCTCGCGCCCCACGAAGCCGCGCACGCAGGCCGCCACGGCCTGCAGGGCGCGGCCGCCGGAGCCGGGCAGGAGCTCCAGGAACCCGGCGAGATCCAGCGGGCCCACGCGAATGCAGAAACGCCCCTGGCGGTCGGGCACCCTGGCGCCCAGGATCGCGGCATCGCCCAGGCGTGCGCCGCGGTCCTGCGCACCCAGGCGGCTGCGCTCGCAGTCCTGCACCTGCAACCATTGAAGCTCGAATTCATCCACCCGCACCGGCACGCACAGATAGTCGCGCAGCGCGCTGGCCAGGCCCTGCGCGCAAGGGTTCGGCCGCAGGCGCTGGGCCGCGCTGGCCCAGCGGGCATGCGCCGGCCAGGCCGACGGCGGGTGCCGGGGACTGTCGCCGGCCAGGCTGGCGATGTAGGGCGTGAATCGCTCGTCGTGCCGGCGGTCGAGGGCCGCCGCCGCCTGCGCCTGGAACCAGGCGCGGTACAGCAGGGACATGGCGCGATGGTGGAACAGGTCGAGGAAGTCGGCCAGCGCGGCGTCCCGCGAGGCGTGCAGGCGCTCGCGCACGAATTCGGTGTAGTGCAGCGGCAGGCCGCCGTTGGGACCCAGCATGCCCAGGCCGAAGCACAACACCCGGACCTGCCGCGGGCCGGCGCGCACCTGCGCGATCTCCCTCGGCGCGAAGGCCAGGCTCGGCTGCTGGCCCAGGCGCACGAATTCCTGGCGCGGCAGGCGCGCCTCGCCGATGCGCGGATGGTCCACGGCGTGGGCGCACAGCCGGCGCAACAGCGCGAACAGTTCATGGCGCCAGGGTTCGCGCTCGGCGCGCAACAGCCATTGCGGCGGCGCCGGGTCCGGGGCGGGGTCGCCGGCCGCGGCGCCGCGCGGCTGCTGCGAAGCCATCAGATCACGCCCTGCGTGCCCATGCGCAGCGGGCCGGCCCAGAGGGCGCCACGCTGCACCGAGTGCAGCGACACACGGGAGCAGCTGTTGATGGACACGTACTGGGCCAGCACCCTGTCGAGCACCATGGCGAGCAACAGCGGACTGCCAGGCGCAAAGGCCTCGTCGTCGAGCTCCAGTTCGCACTCCAGCGCGCGCCCGAAAACCAGCGGACCCGCGACGGGCAGGCGCCGCGTGGTGCAGGCCATTCTGGCCGCGCGCAGCGCCTCGATGCGCCGCAGCGCGTCGGCGTCGTCGCTGCGCACGAACAGGCTGAGCAGTTCACGAAGCGCCTGCGCCGCCTGCTCCCCGTCCAGTTCGGCCAGGGGCAGGTGATGCATGCCGAGCAGGCGGATCAGGTTCCACGCACCGCTTTCCATGGCCACGGGCGGGCGCGGTGGCGATGGCGCGCGCAGCAGTTCGGCCGACGCCACCGCGGCCTCCACCGACAAGGCCCGGCTCGCGGGGGTGGTGCCGCCGATCCACAGCGGCAGGTCCCGATTGGTCAGCCACGCACGCACGGAGATCTGGTCCATGTCGACCGACAGCGGGGCCTCGAACTGGTCGACCAGACTGACGAACACCTCGGTTCCCACATAGGATGAGCGGGCTCCCCAGCGGCGCACGGCATCCGAGGGCGCACGTTGGGCCCGTCGTACGGCGAAATAGCGGCCATGGTCGCCGCCGTCGCGGTGCAGGGTCTGGTACAGGGGCCTGAAGCACAGCAGGTCGGAGGTGCCGCGGCGGTGGCCCTCCAATTGCTCGACCGCCCAGACCTCGTGGTCCAGGGGCCGCGAGCGGTCGCCGAGCAGCTGGTATTCGCTGCGGTCCTCGCTCAGGTGCACGCGGTCCGTGCGGGCTTCGAACAGATTGATCACCGGCGTGCAGAACAGCGCCAGGCTCCCGGCGTCGACCCAGGCGCACAGATCGGGCGGCGCGTCCTCCAGCAGCAGGTACAGGTCGACGGCCTGTGCGTCGAGTTCCCCGAGGGCCTTCGCGAGGCCGCGCAGCGTGAACTCGTACAGGCATTGCGGGGCGTGGAAATATTCCTGCAACAGGTTGTGCGCGCGCAGGGTGTTGTAGCGCAGCGGAAGCAGGCCCGCTTCCGGGTGCATGCCTTCATAGGCCAGGACCTCGCCCTCCAGCAGCCGGAATTCGCCGGCGCCATGCGCGGCCTGCGGGGCGCGCACCGCGCAGGCGGCGAAGCTGCGATGCAGAAGCTCGAACAGGCGCGAGCCCATGGCGAGGTCGCCCGCGAGGTGGATGCGCAGGCTGTCCAGGCCGTGCAGGTCCCGCAGGCGCCATTCGCCCAGGGTGCGCAGGCGCAGGCGCAGGCATCCCCTCAGCCGCGCCTGCGCGGGCAGGCCGCGGGATGCGCGCCCCAGTTCCGGAACGCCGGCCTCGAGGCGGGCCTCGGCGAGCTCCAGCGGCCACAGCCGCAGCTCGGCGCTGCTGCGCCATTCGACGGGGGTATCGGCATGATGCTCGAGGTTGCTCCACAGGCGGGTGTGGGCGGGAACGAGCACACCGGCGTCCAGGGTGCGATCGTCGTGCCGTGGGCGCAGGCGCGCCACGCCCATCGCCGGCATCGGGGCCAGGAAGTGCGGATGCAGGACTTCCAGCAGGCGGTCGGCGAAGCGCGGGAACTCGGCGTCGAGCTTGATGCGGGTGCGCGCCGACAACAGACAGAAGGCTTCGATCAGGCGCTCCACGTAGGGGTCGGCGACCTCGGGCGCACCGATGCCCAGGTGCGCGGCGGCTCCGGGGTGCATGCGCGCGAATTCCGCGGCGCCCTCGCGCATGTAGAGCAACTCCTGGCTGAAGTATTCGAGCAGCCGGGGATGCATCAGCCGCGCTCCGCCACGGGCTCGGGCCCCGATGTCCCCTCGCGCGCGTCGAACCAGACCCGGCGGGTCTCGAGGTCGAGGGCGGAGCGCACGACGAAGGGCAACGCCTGCGGGAGGTCGCGGATGAGTCCGCGGATCTGGAAGCTCAGCATGTTGTGCCTGGCGACGCCCGCATCGTGCAGCACGGTGAGCTCCACCGAGCCCTTCTGGATGCGCGGCTCGAATCGATCGATGGCCGCGCGAAGCGACTGCTCGATCTCGTC
Organism: Thiomonas sp. FB-6; assembly: GCF_000377645.1. Lineage (GTDB taxonomy): Bacteria > Pseudomonadota > Gammaproteobacteria > Burkholderiales > Burkholderiaceae_C > Thiomonas_A. The sequence continues at coordinate 4,967 of NZ_KB898515.1, forward strand.
CCAGGCCCTGGGGCCGTCGAAATTGCCGGAGATGGACCGCAGGCCGAAGTTCCAGCAGGACTCGAGCACCGCCCCGAAGCGCGTGGGATCGAGCAGATGTTCATGATTGGTGCTGTTGAGCAGGGCGCTGAGGTCGCGCAGCACCAGCGCGCGCAGGGCCTCGCGCTCGGCGCGTGCGCTGGTGGGTGCGGCTGCGTCCGAGGCGCAGAAGCGCTCGAACAGGCTGGGGCGCGTGCGTGGCCCGAGCCGGGCCTCGCGGATGGGCGGCAGCGCCTGCCCTTCGGGCCGGGCGGAGCCTGGGAGGAATCGCGGGGACACTAGAGGCATGGCGAGGCTAGGGGCATGGTGAATCCAGGGCGCAGACGTGGTGCTCGATGCGCGCAAGCTCCGCATCCGGGCGACGGGGTTTCGCGGGTGCGCGCGTACATGCACTCGGCGTGCAAGGCGTGCAAGGCGTGCACGGCGGGGAGGACGGGCCGGGCAGGGACAGCGGCGACAGGCTGCGGGCGCCGTGCTTGTGCAGGACCGAGAGCGGTGAAGGCGGCGCGGGCCTTTCGAACAGGCCCGGAGCGTCGTGCTCTCCCAAGGCGGCCATCCACGGCGGCGGACGTAGGGGGTTCAACGGGGACATTGCAGGCCCTCCAGCATGCCGGGTTTCCAGGGGTTGGGCTCCGGTCCGCCCACGTGCAACACGGCGCGGCGCCCCTTCGGGCCGTAGGCGAGATCGATGCCGCCGCCCGGCGGCGTGCCCAGGCGCTGGCCCTGGGCCAGCAGGTGCATCCACGCCCAGGGGCCCTGCGCACCGAGCTCCAGCACCTCGCCTGCGTCGAGGCCCTCGAAGCGCATGCGCGCGTGGCCGCTGCCGGGACGCTGCGCGGGCCAGGCGGCGTGCCAGGGCAGCACGGGGCCGTGCGCGTAGCGCATGTCCCGCCCGTCGACGTCCAGGCGCAGCATGGCCCACCGGGTGTCGAGCTCGGGAACGCTGAGGTCGAAATCCCATTGGGGGCCGGCGCCGTTGCGCCACAGGGCGTTGCGCACCTGGGCCACCCGCGCGAAGGCTTCCGGGTCCGGGCCGCGCTTGCGCAGCAGATCGAGCAGTTCGCGGGCCACCGGCCCGCTCGCGGATTCGTCCGGCGACGCTGCGGCGCCGACTGCGGACGGCAAGCCGGGCCCGGCGGCCGCGGCGCTGCGATAGCGCCATGGGCGGCTCGAGGTGTCGACCCAGGGCTGCAGGTAGGCGCGGAAGTAGCTGTCCGCCGCCCCCGCGGGGGCGAAGAAGGCGCGAAAGTCCTCGAGATCCGCATCCGGTCCGTCGCGACGCAGCGGGAACCGGTTGGCGAGGGTGCGCGCGCAGGGTTGCGCGACCTGCTCCTGGAAGGCCGCGGCGATGCGGGCGTAGATCTGGGCGGCCTGGGTCTGCGCGAGCGTGCCGCTTGCGCCGAGCAGGGCCGTCGCGGCGTCGCCGCCGAGTCCTTGCACGACCGGGCCGATCGGTGCGGGCAGCGTGCCCGCCAGGGCCTCCAGCTTCGCGCCGGCCTGTTCGATCTCGGCCTCTGGCGGCTTGCCGGCGCGAATCGAGCTGGCCGCCACGCTGGCCGCGGTGTAGTAGTCGTCGAGCCAGCCTCGCAGGCGCTGCACCGCGGCGGGGTCCGCGTCGGCTCCGGCCAGGGGCTGCAACTCCAGCAGACGAGCGGCCACCGGGTCGGAGGCCGCGGTCTGCGCGGCGCGCAGCGGTTGCAGTTCAAGCCAGACCTGGCGCGCGAGATCGAGCAAGGGCGAGTTCTCGGAAGCCATGGACTGCAGGTACTGAAGCTGCGGCTCCAGGCCGGGCATGGGCTGCGGACGGATGTCGCCCAGGAAGGCGCTCCATTCGCGTGCGTATTCGAGCCAGTAGGCGTGGCGCAGCTCCTCGCTCAGCAGTTCGTCGGACGCGACCCCCGCGCCTTCTCCGAGCACCCTGCGGTCGACGCTGCCGGCGGCCGCGGCCCATTGCGCCAGATGCGGCGCGATGACGCCATTCCAGGCCTGCGGGCTGAACCAGCCCGGCACGCCGCGACTCAGCGGCCGCCCGGAGGCCAGGCGGAAGGGACGCTCGGCGCGCGTGCCCTGCCACGTGGCCAGCGAGTACTCCGCAGGCTCGAGCTGCCGCGGCAGCTGCTCGCGCACGATGAACCAGAGGCGTTGCGGGCGCCCCCTGCGCAGCAGCCATTCGCGGGCACGCTGGATCAGCGCATCGTCGGCGGGCAGGGGATCCTGCAGCACGCCCGCCGGCGCGCGCAAGGCGCGTTCGAGCAGTTCGTTCGACGCGTGGCCGCGCACCCAGCCCAGCACCACGGGCGCCTCGAAGCTCGCGGGGTCGTGGAGCATCAGATAGGCGCGCAGCGCCGCGAACACACCGGCGTCGTCGTCACGCTGCATGGCTTGCTCGATCTGCCCGCGCAGGTCCGCGGCCAGTCGGGGCGCGAGCAGCGCCGTCTGCAGCCGCAGCGCGACGGCTTGCGCCGCGCCGCGCACCGGCTGCAGCGCCATGGCGCCCAGCGGCCAGGCCGCGCGCATACCGCGGCAGGCATCGAGCAGGTCCTGGGCGCCTTGCAGCGCGCCGTCCCAGGCTTGCGTGCCGGACGGCAGGCGCAGGGCGGTGGCTGCCTGCGCCTGCAGCCCCTCGGTCTGGCGCCCCAGCACGTCCAGTTGGCCGCGGGTGCGCGCGTAGGAAAGGTGCAGACCCTGGAAGGCGGCGGCCGCGGCCAGCAGCGAGGCGGCGACCGCGAAGCCTTGGCGCCGGCGTCGCCGCGCCCGGGCCGGCGCCAAGGCCAGGCCCGATGCGGCATCGGCAGCCAGCACGATGCGCAGGATGCCCGCCACGAAGCGCCCCGGTTCGGAGGGTAGCGGCGGCTCGGCATCGCAGGAGGTGCAGCTCTCCAGGAAGACCCCGCGCAAGCCGGGAGCCGCCGCCACGCCCGCAGGGCGCGCCGGCAGCCCGCGGGACACCGAGGCCGGCGCCTCGGGCCAGGGAGCGAACACGGTGTCGATCCAGCCGCGCAGGCGGGCGGCGAGCTCGGCGTAGGCATGCGGGAGCTCGTACATGCGGCATCGCCCCTGCAGCGAGAAGTCTTGTTCCAGGCATGCCGGCAACAGTTGCTCCAGACGGCGATGCAGCAGGTCGAGTTCGTCGCGCAGCACAGCCGCGGGATGCGGGGTGCCGCCTGTTGCGGAACCCTCGGGAACGACGAAACCCCACAGATCCTGGCGCTCGCGGCGCCGGGCATGGGCGTCGAGCGCCCCGAAGTATTCCTCGAAGCCGGAGAGGCTGTCGGCCTTGGTCAGGACCAGGTGCACGGGCGGCGAAGCTCCGAGGGTGGCGCGCAGCTGCAGAAGTTGGCGGCGCGCGGCGAGGGCGGACTGCGCGAGGCGCTCCGGAACTCCCTGCAGCAGCAGCGGCACGTCCACGGCCAGGATCACGCCGTGCAGCGCGGCCTGGGCACCGCGCCCGCGCAGGCCTTGCAGCAGGGCGCTCCAGCGGGCGTCCGCATCGGCCGTCTCGGCACCGGCGGGCGTGTCCGCACCGGCAAGATCCTCGCCGGGCGCGGCGCCGGGTGCGGGCACAGGCGCCGGAGCCGGCGCGCCGTGGCCGAGCGCGGGCTCCGCGGCCCCGCCAGCGGGGCCCGGCGATCGCTGGGAGCCCGAGGAACCCGGGCTCTCCACGAAAATCGCGCGCTCGCCCAGCCAGAAGGTACATGCCGCGGGCTCCTGTTCGGCGACGTCCATGCCCTGGCAGCGCAGCAGGCGCAGGCTCGAGGCGGCCAGCAAGGAGCTCTTGCCCACGCCTTCGGCTCCCAGCAGCAGGTACCAGGGAAGATCCTTGCGTGCGCGCCAGGCGTCCAGGCGTCCGCGCCAGCCGCCGCGCGCGTGCAACTGGCGCCACTGACGCAGCGCCTCCTGCAACTGCAGTGCGAGAGCGCCGTGAAGGCGCTCGGGCCGGGCCTCGGCCGGCGTGGGAAACAGCAGGCGTCGCACCGCGCCGGCCAGCTGGCGCAAGTCGTGCTCGCGTCCGTCGCGGCGCCATGCACGCCAGGCCAGCCAGGCCAGGTAGCCCAGCACGATCAGGCCGACGAGCAGCGCGCGCAGCGCGAGGGGGCGCAGGGGCCGGTGCTGCGCCCACGCGAGTTCGGCGCCGCCCTGCACGATGAGCAGGCAGCCCAGGCCGAGCACGGGGCCGAGCAGCGAGCGCCGCAGCGCCCACAGGCAGGCTCCCCAGAGCACCAGCAGCACCAGCGCCGCGCGCGTGCCCGCGGGCGCCAGCGGGTGACCGAAGCCCACGCTCAGCAGCGGGCCCGCGATGGCCAGCACCACGGCCAGCGCCAGGCCCAGCGCCACCGCCGCGACCAGGCGCGGCGAGACACGGGGCAGGCGGATCGGCAGCCCCTTCACGGCGCGCCTCCGGGAGTGCCGCGCAGCACGATGTCCACGCGCCGGTTGCGCGCCCGCCCGGCCTCGGTGGCGTTGTCCCCGAGCGGGTCGGCACTGGAGCGTCCGATCGCCCGCACCCGGCTGGCCGGCACGCCGTCCTGCGCCAGGCGGGCGGCGACGGCCTCGGCGCGGCGCCTGGAGAGTTCCTGGTTCAGCGAGGGATCCGCGCGCGGACCGGTGGCATCGGTGTAGCCCAGCACCAGCACCTGCCCGCCATGGGCCTGCAGCATCGCGGCCACCTGCCGCAGCAGCGTGGCCACGCCGGGCTCCAGTTCGCTGCTGCCCTGGGAGAACATGCGCGCGTCGCGCAGGCCGATGCGCCAGCCGTCGGCTTCGGGCGCCACCTCCAGCTGGCCGGCGCGGATCGGAGTGGCCAGCCAGGCCCTGGGATCGACGTCGGCGCGCGCCGCGGAGACGGGCTCGGGCTGCGGCGCTCGGGACGGCGAGGGGGCGGGGCGGGACAGCGCGGCCTCGGCCTCGGCACGCAGGCTCAGCAGTTGTTCGCGCACCGCCGTGGAGCCCTGCAGCACCTGGTCGCGCCAGCTCCAGGCAAAGCCCGCCCAAAGCACCAGCGCGATCGCGGGCAGGACCCAGGGCAGCAGGCCGCGCCAGGGTCCCGGCGGCGCGGCGGCGGGGGCGGCCCGCGCGTGAGGCGCCACGCTCAGTGCCTGGGTGTCGCCGCCCAGCATGCCCAGCAGGCGGCGCCGTACCTGGTCCAGCGCCTGCTGGCCGTCGGCGCGGCAACGGTAATCGCCCATGAAACCCAGCGCCAGGATGTGCAGCATCAGCTCGAGCACGTCGCGATGGTCCTGGGGCTGCGCGGCCAGGCGCGTGATCAGCAGAAACACGGTGCGCCCGCCCTCGCCTTCCTGATGAAACTCCTGCAGCAGCGCGTACTGCGACCAGGGGCCGACGCTGGACTGCTCGCCACCTGCCCAGGGCTTGCAGCTCAAGGCTTCGTCCAGCGCCGTACACAGCGCATAGCGCGCGGCCAGCATGTGCTCGTGGCGCAGTCCGGCACGGTCGCAGGCGCGCGAGAACTCGAGCACTTCCTGCGCCAGGCGGTCATGCAGGGCGCGCAAGCCGGAGGCCGGCGCCTCCTGCGCGCACTGGATCGCGGCCAGCGCACGCAGCAGCGCGCCCGCGGCATGCAGCAGGGGATTGCGGGGCGTCGCGCCGCGAGCCGTGACCTGCGCACCCGGCGCAGCCCCGGCATCGCCGAGGGGTGCCGGTCCGGGCAGGCCGGCGCCGGGCTCGCCAGCGGCGGGCCGCGCGATCGCGTCCGGCCACGGCGCTTCGGAGAGGGTGCCCGGCATCATGATGCTCGCTCCGGCCTCGGCGCGGCGCCCCACTGCCGGCCCGCCACCCGCAGCTGCCAGGAGCCGCCGCTGTGGTGGCGCAGGCCTTCGGGCCCCAGCTGCAGGGACTGGCCGGCGGCCTGCAGTACCAGCGAGCCGGCGCCCTGCAGGCGGACCCCTTTCCGCGCGGATCCCATGCGCAGCAGGGAGCGCGCATGCAGTTGCAGCTGCGCCTGGGGAGCCAGCAGGCTCAGCGGCCCTTCGGAAACCACGCATTGCAGCCCCTGCCGCGCGCCGGCCAGCAGGGCCGCGCCGTCGGCGTGCAGCAGCATGGCGTCGCCACAGCCGGCGAGAAGATCGTGCTCGGCGCTGCAGGCTAGCTGCGCGCGGGCATCCACCTGGGCGTCGCGCGGGCTGCTCAGGTGCAGGCCGGCCTGGGCCTGCAGCAGCAAGGGGGTGCTGCCGGTGTCCAGGTCGGCACGCAGCGCCGCCGCCGGACCTTCGGGCATGGCATCGCGGGCATCGCGCGGCGGCCGCAGGCCGGCATGCCGGTCCAGCCACTCGCGCAATTGGCGACGGCAAGCGCGCAGCGGCTGCACGATGTCCTGCGCGGCGCGCGAAGCGGCCCCGCTGAGCACCAGCAGCGCGCGCGCCGCGCGCACGGCCACGCCGGCGTCGCTGCGCAACTCGAAACCTTCGCCGCGCGGGGATCCCCGACCGTCGCGGCGGCTCACCGGAGCGTGCTGGCCGAGGCGCAATGCGCTGGCTTCGCTGTCGCTGGCCAGCTGCGCCTGCAGCGCGCCCTCGCGGTCGTCGAGCAACAGGCGGTTTCCGCCCTCGTCGGCGCAGTCCTGCGCGTGCTCGCGCAATGCGTGGGTGTGCCAGCCGGAGATCGCGGCCGTGGACGGCAGCGGCCACTGGGTGGCATTCGCCGGATTGCGCAGCAGGCCCAGGCATACCGGCGCATCGGGATCGCCGTCGAGAAACTCGACCAGCACTTCCTCGCCGGGGCGCGGCCAGGTCGCACAGCCCATGGCCTCGCCCGCCGCGGGCCGCAGCAGCCGGATCCAGCAGGTGCTGGCGTCGGCATCGCCATGGGCCCAGTGCAGGCGCACCCGCAGGCGCCCGACGGCATCGGTGAAGGAAGACTCGGAGCGCGCCGCCTCGAGCACCGTGGCGGTCTGCGCGCCCAGGGCCCGCGAAGCGCGGATCGGGGGCATCGGGCACACCTCGTCGTCGACGGGACGGGCCTCGAACTCGACCTGCACCGCCGGCGGGCGTGCCGGCTGGGCCGCGGCAGGGGCTTGCCAGCACAGGCTGCTGCGTTGCACGTAGTGGCGCTCCTCGGCCTTCCCACTGGCGCTGCGCAGGCGCAGGCGGCAGCCCGCGGCCAGCCCGGACAGCGTGCCGCTTCCCAGCACCCTGTGCAGCCCGCGCCGCCCCTGCCGTGCGTGCCGGCGGTTGAGCCGCGACTCGGCCAGGGCGTCGCCCTGCTGCTCCGGCTGCGCGTCGAGTTCACGGCGCGGCCGGCACACGCCGTCGGCACCGTGCCAGCGGATCAAGGTATGGGCGGCGTCGGCGTCCGCGCCGGAATCGTCGCGCCACACGCGCGGAGCGCCCGGGTGGCATTCCGGATGCGCGGCCGAGATCCAGGTCGCCACGCCTTGCGCATCCTCGGTGCACAGAGCCTGCAGCACGCCGGCTTCGTCGGGCCGGGCATGGGAGCGCAGTTCCAGCACGGCGCTCGATCCCACCGGCGGATCGCGCAGCGCATGCACTCCGTCTCCCAGCACCAGGCAGTGACCCTGCGCGCCATGCTCGAAGTGGGCGTGCAGGCCCCAGCGCGCGCATTGGCGCCGCAGGAACTCGCCGTCGGTCTCGTCGAACTGCACCAGGTAGTCCAGGCGCGGGTAGTGCCCCTGCAGGCGCAGCTCCCAGGCATGTTCGTAACGCCCGAGCAGTTCGCGCAGGACCTCGACCACGCTGCGGTCCTGGTGCACCCGGCTGGCCACGCGCATGTCGGCCAGGCGGGTCCAGGGCTGCAGGCGAAGCCGAAGCATCGGGCCCTGCGGGGTGGATGCACCGGATCCGGCCGTGACCCGGCGAGCCGGCGCGGGCTCCTCGTGCCCAGGCTGGTCCAGTTGGGTGACGATGCCGGCGATGCAGCGGCCGCCGGGCCCCGCGGCCGCTACGGACTCCGGGGCAGCAGAAGGCAGCCAGATCTGCAGTTCCCGGCCGAGCATCGCGTGCGCTTGCGGGTACGCATCGGGACACGAATCAGGACACGAATCCTGGCCCGCGACCGGGCACGGGGACGCAGGCCCTGGCAGCGGTCGGCGGCGTTGCAGCAGGACCTCGTAGTCGAAACCGTGGTTGATGGCTTCATGGCCGCGCAATTCCAGCAACTGCCAACCGTGGGGATCACCGCCCTCGGGGAAGCCGGCCCGCAGCGCGGGGCCGGCCAGGTGCACGGCGCCGGGAAGCCCGGAGGCGGGGAAAGCCCCGTGGCGGGGCGGTTCGGAACGCATGGGGCTCATCGTGTCAGCGCAGGGCCCAGAGTTGCAGCGACAGGCCCGGGAACTCGACGGCCATGTGGATGCCGATGCCGCCGCTGGCCAGCAATTGCTGCCACAGCGCGCCTTCGGCTTCGAGTTGGAAGTACACCTGCTCGGAACGGTAGGGGATCTGCCGCGGCGGCACCGGAAGCGGGCGCAGCACGATGCCGGGCAGGTGCAGGCGCACGAGTTCCGGCAGGCGATCCACCGGGCCGACCTTGGCCTGGGTCACGAACTGCTGCAGCAGGGCCTCGGCCTCGATGTCCGCGCCGACCGCGACCACCAGGGCGCTGAACTGTTGCAGCTCGGCTGGATCGATCGTTCCCACGCGCATGCCGTGGGATTCGTCGCGCAAGGCGATCGGCTCGGCGCCGCGGCGCAGGGTCCTGTGAAGCAGGTCGCGAAGGTCATCCAGCAGCGGCACGAAACTGGCACCCGGGTCGGCATGGGTATAGCCGGGCAGGGGAATCGGTCGGCGCGTGTCGCCGCGCAGGTAGGTGGAAAGTTCGGCGTCGAGGCTGCGCAGCAGCGCGTAGACCCGCTCGGGCGCGGCGCGCCCCAGTTCGATCAGATGGCCCAGGCGGCTCGCGTAGGCATTGAGCAATTGCAGGAGCAGGAAATCGGCCACGTCGGGCGACTGCATGCGTGCCTCGCCGGTCAGGCGCTGGGCCAGCGAGGTGGCGCGCCGCTCCAGCTGCGCCTGCAGGTCGGCCAGCCAGCGCACCAGCGCATCGCTGGCCTCGACCGCGGTGCAGGGCGGCAGCATGCGCGGGTCGAGTTCGACGCTGCCATCCGCGTGCACGGCGGCGACTCGGGCAACGCCCAGGTCCATCCAGCCTGCGGGCAGAGCGGACCGCGGGATCAGCCGCGGTGTCTGCCGAAGCAACTGCACGCTGCGCGCCCCCTGGCCCGAGGGCTGCACGTCCTGCAGATCGGCGTCGAACACGGCGTGTCGGGTGGCGCCGGGCGCCTGATCCGGAAGGTGCACGTCCTGCGCCTGCGCCACGCCGGCCGGCAGGGCCAGCACGATCTCCTGACCGACCAGGTCGGCATCGATGCGCAGGGCCGCCGGCGGCATGGCCAGCGACGGAATGTCGAAAGCCAGGCCGTCGGGCCAGACGCCGCGAGCATGCGCGAGTTCGAGGCGCCCGGAGGCTAGCGCGCTGGTTTCGAGGGCCAGGGACTGGAAGCCCCAGAACAAGGGCCCCAGGGGCTCGCAACGCCTGTGCGCCTGCTGCTCCAGGTAGCGTTCCTGCTGCTGGAACATCTGCGGCGACAGGAACAGCCCCTCGCTCCAGCTCACCTTGTTGAACCAGACCATGCCTGCTTCCCGGGTTGGTTTCGTGACATCACGGCTGCGTGGCCTTGGAGGGCGGCTCAGCGATCGACCACGATCTCGAGCGCCCTCGCCCTCAGCTGCACCTCGGCGCGCAGGACCGGCGTGGGCAGCACGGCGTCGAACCAGTGGGCCTGCGGCTGCGGCACCTCGCGGCTGGCGCGCCAGGTGGCCTGGGGCAGATCGCGGTACGCGGCGGTCACGCCCAGCACGGCCATGCCGGCGGAGGCCTTGCGCTGCAGCCTGCGCTGCTCGCCGGGGCGCAGCACGAGTTCCTCCACGTGCAGGCAACTGGCTCCCAGCGCGGCCTTGTCGTCCGAGGCCAGGCTGAAGTAGTCGACGGTATCGAAAGGGTCCCGGGAGCTGAGCTCGTAGACCCGCACGAGGATGGGCGCGGGCTGTCCCCGTTCATTGGGGTTCACGTCCGCGGCGGCCACGAATCGCAGGTCGAGTTTGAGCAGGCCGGGCGCCGAGGCTCCCGCCGCGCCGCTGCTGGCGCAACCGCCGAGCATCGCCGCCGCGGCCAGGCACGCGCCGGAACACAGGCAACGCCTGCGCTCCCGCAGCATCGCGGGAGCCCAGGCCGCCTTCGCTTGGGGCGGCGCGCGCATCAGGCCTCCTGGTTGCGCTTGAGGTCGTAGCCGGCGGTGATGGTTCCACCGGGGCCGCCCTGCTGGTTCTGCACCTGGTATTCCTGGGTGACCTTGGCGAAGGACAGGTGGACCTGTTCCTGGCCCTGCTCCGCCTGCGCGCTCTGCACGCTCGGGCTGACGCTGGTGACCAGCACGTCCTCCATGGTGAGCTTGAGGTAGTCCAGCGGCTCTCCACCGGCCTTGCGCACCGTCAGCACCGCCTTCGCGATGTGCTTGCCGGTCAGGCACATGCGCATCAGGTTGGGGCTGGCCCGGTCGAGACGGTGGGTGAACTCGAGGTCGCCCACCTGCGCCTTGCCCGCGCCGCCACCACTGCCGCTGTGCATGGCACCGCTTTGCTGCATGCTCCACTGCCAGCCGATCAGCTCGATCTCGTCCTTGTGCGAGCCGTCCTGGCTTTCGCCGTCGACTCCGTCCAGTTTCAGAAAGATATCCTGCGCCATGATGGTTCCTTTGGGTGAAGGGCGTGCGGCTCAGGGCCGGCCGGCGCGCCCGGGTGGGAAGGGGGTCGCCACGCGCCGGCGCGCTACGCGCTCCTGGGCACCGAGGGCAGGCGCGCGACCAGGCGCAGGCTGACCGTCAGGCCCTCGAGCTGGAAATGCGGGCGCAGGAAGAACTTGGCGTTGTAGTAACCGGGGTTTCCGTCGACGTCGTCGACCACCACTTCCGCCGCGGCCAGCGGGCGGCGCGCCTTCGTGGCCTGCGAGGAGTTGGCCGGATCGGCATCCACGTACTGCATCAGCCACTCGTTGAGCCAGCGCTGCATGTGCTCGCGCTCCTTGAAGGAGCCGATCTTGTCGCGCACGATGGCCTTGAGGTAGTGGGCGAAGCGCGTGCTGGCGAACAGGTAGGGCAGACGCGCGGACAGCTGCGCGTTGGCCGTGGCATCGGGATCGACGTACTGCTGCGGGCGCTGCAGCGACTGGGCGCCGATGAACGTGGCGTGGTCGGTGCCCTTGCGGTGCACCAGGGGGATGAAGCCGGCGCGCGCCAGTTCGGCCTCGCGCCGGTCGGAAATGGCGATCTCGGTGGGGCACTTCATGTCGAAGCCGCCGTCGTCGGTGGGAAAGGTGTGGCAGGGCAGGTTCTCGACCGTGCCGCCCGATTCCACGCCGCGGATCATCGAGCACCAGCCGAACTCCTTGAAGCTGCGGTTGATGTTCACGGCCAGCGCGTAGGCCGCGTTGGCCCACACGTAGTTGCGATGGTCGCTGCCGTCGGTGCGCTCCTCGAAATGGAACTCGTCGACCGGGTTGGTGCGCGCGCCGTAGGGCAGGCGCGCCAGGAAGCGGGGCATCGCCAGCCCGACGTAGCGGGCGTCGTCGGTGTCGCGCAGGCTGTTCCACGCGACGTGTTCCAGGTTGCCGGTGATCTTGGCCAGGTCGCGCGGATTGGCCAGCTCCTGCCAGCTCTGCATCTGCAGGGTCGACGGGGCCGCGCCGGCCAGCAGCGGGGCATGGGCGGCGGCGCACACCCGCGACATGGCGCCCAGGAGTTCGACGTCGGGGGCGCCGTGGTCGAAGTAGTAGTCGGCGACCACGCAGCCGTAGGGCTCGCCGCCGAGCTGCCCGTATTCGTCCTCGTACAGGCGCTTGAACAGCGGGCTCTGGTCCCAGGCGACACCCTTGTAGCGGCGCATCGTGCGGCGCAGTTCGTCCTTGCTCAGGTCCATGAAGCGGATCTTGAGCATTTCGTCGGACTCGGTGTTGGACACCAGGTGGTGAAGGCCCCGCCACGCCGCCTCCAGGGCCTGGAAGTCCTCGTGATGGAGGATCAGGTTGATCTGTTCGGTGAGCTTGGCGTCGATGGCGGCGATGACCGCCTCGATGCAGGCGTAGGCGTCGTCGCTGACGGTCGTGCTGTGCACCAGGGCCTGCTCGGCCAGCGTACGCACCGCGCTCTCCACCGCCGCGCGCTGCAATTCCCCGCGGGGACGGAATTCCTGGGCGATGCGCCGCAGCTGGGCGAGCTCGCCGGGCGGCACGAGGGGGGCCGGATCGAGGTTCGGGGCCGCGATGTCGCGAAGCGGCGCGGGGGCGTCCAGGGAAGTCGTCGGGGGAAGCTGGGACATGGCTCTGGGACGGGAGCTGCGGAAGGATCGGGGGAGCGCGGCCCGAGGGCCACGCCGGCGGGCTCAGGGCTGCGCGGGCTCGTCGGAACGCGGGGGCTGGAGCGTGGCTTCGGGCGTGGCTGCGGGCGCCGGAAGTTGCGCCAGCGCCCGCAGCGTGGCGGGATCGCGCAGCAGGTGGCGCACGAGTTCCTCGGCCCCGGACTTGCCATCCATGTAGGTCTGCAGGTTGGCCAGCTGGGTGCGCGCGCGCAGCAGGTACTGCAGGGCCTCGACCTTGGAGGCGATGGCGGCGGGCGAGAAGTCCTCCATGGCTTCGAAGCTGAGGTCGACGGCCAGCTGCCCCTGCCCGCTGAGGGTATTGGGCACGGTGAAGGCGACTCTGGGCGCGAGCGCCTTCACGCGCTCGTCGAAGTTGTCGATGTCGATTTCGGCGAAGCGCCGCTGCGCGACGTCGGGAATGCGGCGCTCCGACTTGCCGGACAGATCGGCGAGCACCGCCATGACGAAGGGAAGCTGGACCTTCTTTTCGCTTCCATAGGTTTCGACGTCGTACTCGATCTGCACGCGCGGCGCGCGGTTGCGGGCGATGAATTTCTGGCTGCTCTGGCTCATGGCATGCGGCGCGGGGCTGGTGGTATCTGGGGAAGCGCGATGAGGTCGGGGGACCAAGACATAGACTTCGATACGCGCCGGAAGTTCCGCTACCCGTACGAAGCGTGGGGGTGTGTCGGACATTCAGGCCTGCCCGCGGTGCCGGCCGTTCGGGGCAGAATGCAGCCATCCCCTCCGGCCCCCGACCCGCCATGTCCGCTCCCGATCCCAAGCCCGACCGCGCCGTCGAAGCCCGGCGCTTCGTGCGCACGCACCCGCACGGCGTGCTGTCCACGCTGTCCCGGCGCCTGGACGGCGCGCCCTTCGGATCCATCGCGCCCTTCGTGCTCGACCATGAAGCCTGCCCGGTGATCCTGATCTCCACGCTGGCCGAGCACACGCGCAACCTGGATGCCGACCCGCGCTGCAGCCTGATCGCGCATCCCTGCGCGCAGGACCCGCAGGCGGCCGGGCGCGTAACCCTGGTGGGGCGTGCCGAGCGCCTGCCGGACAAGCATGCGCTGGGGCCGCGCTACCTGCGGCGCTTCCCCGAAGCCGAGGGCTACTTCGGCATGCACGACTTCCACTTCTACCGCCTGCGGGTGGAGGCGGTGCGCTTCATCGGAGGCTTCGGCAGCATCCACTGGATCGACGCCGCGGACTTCGCGCCGCCCACGAACACACTGGGCGACAGCGAGGCGTCGATCCTCGAACACATGAACGCCGACCACGAGGCCAACCTGCGCGCCTACTGCCGTCACGTGCACGGCCTGCAGCCGGCGAGCGTGCGCATGATCGGGGTGGACGTGGACGGATTCGATGTGCGCGCCGACGAGCGGGTGCTGCGCTTCGAGTTCGGACAAGCCGCGTGCGACGCCGCCGCGGTGCGCGCGGCGCTGGTGGCGCTGGCGCAGGCCAGCCGCGAGCCGGGCTGAGTGCGTGCGAGCGCCGCGGATCAGGCGCCGCGGATCAGGCGCCCTGCGGCTGCCCGCCCGCCTCGGGCGCCTGGACCCCGGCGTTTCGGCGCAAGGCGCCGGCGGCCGGCAGGAACAGCTCGGTCAGCTCCAGCGCGCAACCACGGCGCAGGAAGGCCGAGCGGCGGGCCCATAACGGCGCGCATGCGGCGTGCGGGAAGCCGGCGCGGCCGAGCGCGCGCGCGGCGGCGCGAACCAGGACATGCGCGCCGCCCAGGCGCCGAAGTTCGAGCGGGCCGCGCCGCAGGTCGGGGCGCTGGAACAGCCAGTCGCCCAGTGGCCGCGTGCCGAAGCCTCGCAGGGCCCGCCACGGTCCGCGCAGCGCCCCGGCCGGCAGCACGCTGCGCGCCCACACCACCGGCACGCCGTCGAGCAGCAGGAGCACTTCGCGGGTCCACAGCGCGCCCGCGGGGCCCGCGTGGAAGCCCTGCCACAGGCGCAGCACGCGCAGCTCGCGCCCATGCGCGCGCAGCAGGCGGCTGAGCGAGCCGTGCTCGAGCAGGAAGGGCAGCAGCGAACGCGGCGCACAGGCCGCGGCGCGGGGAAGCTCACGCCAGTGCGCGCGGCCGTGCAGCGGCCCGGGCGCGCCGCGGCGGAGTGTCGCGGCGACGCCGGCCATGCATGCGCCCTTACTTGGCGGAATCGAGCGCCTTCACCAGGTCGGCGTACTCGACGGCACCGGTGATTCGCGTGCCGTCATGCAGGAAGGTGGTGGGGGTGCTCTGGATGTTGAGCTTCTGGCCCAGTTGCAGGTTGGACTGCAGCACGTCGGAATTGCAGCTGGCCGGAGCGGGCGGCGGTTCCTTGTGCTCGCCCATCCACGCCTGCCAGGCCTGGCCCGGGTCGGGTGCGCACAGGATCTGGCGCGACTTGGCCGGGGAGTTCTTGCTGATCACCGGGTAGAGGAACACGTGCACGGTCATGTTCCCGGCCTTGGCCAGGCTCTTGTCGAACTGGCGGCAGAAGGGGCAGTAGGGGTCCTCGAACACCGCCACCTGCCGGGCGCCGTTGCCGTAGACCACCTTGAAGGAGTCCTTCAGCGGCAGGTGGTTCCAATCGACCTTCTGCAACTGCTGCACGCGCGCCTGCGTGACGTTCACGCCCGAGCGGGTGTCGAGGATGTTGCCGGCGAACAGGAAGGAGCCGGTGGCGTCGGTGTAGAACACGTGGTCGCCGAAGTCGACCTCGTACAGGCCGGCGTAGGGGGTCTTGACGATGTGCGCCGAGGCGGGGAAATCGGGCAGCAGCTTGGACAGCGCGCGCCGCACCTGCTCGGTGTTGTCGGCAGCGTGCGCGCTGCCGACCAGCAGGGCCAGCGCGCCGGCCGCGCTGATCAGGAAGCGTCGGAAGTTCATGGAAGGATTCTCACAGGAATGGGGCCGGGGCGCCGTGGTGCAGGCGCGAGACATTTCAGGGCTTCGGGTTTCTCGGGCGGATTTCGGCGCCGGGTTCAGGAAAGCACCGAACGACCTGAAGCATAGCCCGCAAGCCAGCTTTTCAGCAGGGGCAGGCGATCGGTGGCGCGCAGGCCCAGCGCGCGCAGCGGCGCCATCCAGCGAAGCCCAGGGGAGTATAGGCGGTGCAAACCGTCGGTCGCCAGCTCCAGCGCCAGCACCTGTTCGGCGCGGGCGCGGGCGTAGCGCTGCAGCAGCGGCAGCTGGCCCAGGCCTTCGCCGGCACCACGCCGCCCCAGCACCGCCGCCAGCGCCTGCACGTCCTGCAGCCCCAGGTTGAGCCCGTGGCCGGCCATCGGGTGCACCACGTGCGCGGCGTCGCCGAGCAGGGCCACGCCCTCGGCCGCCACGCTGTCGGCGCGCTGCAGCACCAGCGGCCAGGCGCCGATCGCTCCCGCCGCCTGCAACGGGGCCAGATGGCCCGCCTGCAGGGCGTCCAGGTGCTGTTCCACGCGCCGCGCGAGTTGCTCGGGCGCCAGCTGGCGCAGCTCCTCGGCCAGCGCGTCCGGGGCGGACCACACCAGCGAGACCTGCTGCCCGGGCAGGGGCAGCAGCGCCAGCACGCCCCCGTCGGCGGTGAAGGTCTGCCGCGCCGCGGCGCCATGCGGGGCCGCGCAGGCGAAGTTGCACACCACGGCGCTTTGCCCGTAGGGCCGCGAGCGCAGGCCGATGCCGCTCCATTCCCGCACGCGGCTGGAGCGGCCGTCGGCTCCCACCAGCAGGCTGGCATGCAGCCGGGCGCCGCCGCCGAGTTCCAGTTCCCAGCCGTCCGGCGCGCGGCGCGCCTCGGCCACGGGCTCGGGCATCGCCCGCACGCCGCGCTCGAAACGCAGGGCCAGGTCCAGCGCGCGCTCGATGGCGTCGGATTCGAGGATCCAGGCCAGCGACTCCACGCCCTGGGCATAGGCATCGAAGCGCAGGACGGCCCCGTCGGCCGCGATGCGCATGGCCTGCACCGGTTGCACGCGTTGCCCGGGAATCTGGTCCCAGGCGCGCAGGCTGCGCAGCAGGTCGCGCGAGGCCTCGTTGAGCGCATAAATGCGCTGCGCGAAGCCTTGGGCCGCCTGGGCGGGAGCCTCCCGCGCCCCGCAAAGGCTGACGCGAAGGCCGGCCTGGGCCAGGGCCAGCGCGGCCGCCTTGCCCACCAATCCGCCGCCCACCACCGCGACATCGTCGCCCAGCATGGTCATGCCCTCTCCGCTATGCCTAGAATCGATCGCGAAAGCCTGATTCAACCCTGATGCCTTGGTCCCAGGACCAAGGGGTGCATTGTGCACCCTTGCGCCACCCGGAGCCTGCCTCGCCATGCCCAGCCCGCGCCCACGCGGCCCTGTCCTGCAGCTCTCGCGCTCCCCCGGCCGGGTGCCCGCCGCCGCATGGCCGCGCGCCTGATCCGCATCGTCGTCGCGGCACTGCTGGCGCTGGCCATCCTGCTGGTCGGCGGCGTGGGCCTGGCCCTGCTGGCCTTCAATCCGGACGCCTTCAAGTCCGTGCTCATCGCATCGGTGCAACAGCGCTACCACCGCCGGCTGGACCTCCCCGGCACGCTGCGCCTGCGCCTGTTCCCGCCCTTCACGCTGCAGACCGGCCCGATGCGGCTGAGCGAGGCCGATGACCACACCCCCTTCGCGCAGGCCGCCGACATGCGCCTGCACCTGAACGCGCTGGCCCTGTTGCGCCGGCGTTTCGTGGTGGACGGAATCGCCTTCGACGCGCCGCGCGTGGAACTGCGCCGGGATGCGCAGGGGCACTGGAACTTTTCCGATCTCCTGGTGGCGCCGGGCAGCAGGATGCCCGCGCTGGACATTCACGAACTGAGCGTGCAGGGCGGCGACGTCGTGCTGCGCGATGCGGCGCGTGGGCTGGACGGCCGGCTCGACGGTGTCGACGGGCGCGCCAGCGGCATCGGGCGCGGTGGCTGGCACCCCTTGAGCCTGCGCGGACGCGCATCCCTGGCCTCGCCCGACGCGGCCGCCAGCTTCGACCTGCAGGGCCAGCTGCACGCGGACTCGGCCACGGGGGTGTCGCTGCGCAACCTGCTGCTGCGCAGCGACGGCCGCATGCTGGGCGGCGCGCACCTGCTGAGCAACCTGCGCGCGCAAGTGCACTGGAACCCGGGCCCCGCGTCCGGCCTGCTGATCCAGGACCTG
Source organism: Thiomonas sp. FB-6 (assembly GCF_000377645.1). Classification (GTDB taxonomy): domain Bacteria; phylum Pseudomonadota; class Gammaproteobacteria; order Burkholderiales; family Burkholderiaceae_C; genus Thiomonas_A. The sequence goes on from NZ_KB898515.1 coordinate 22,516, forward strand.
CATCTGCGTGCCCAGGGCCGCGCCCGCGACGGCAAGCCGCTGCAGATCCAGGTGGACGAACCGATGCTCCAGTGGAGCGCAAACAAGATGCACGTGGCCGCGCTGCACGGCGAGGCACTGCTGGGCGCCGCTCCGCGCACCTTGCACCTGGAACTGCGCGGGGCAGCGGGCGGCGGGCCGGACGATGACCTGCAACTGCCCGAGCTACGCCTGCAGCTCAGCCGCGCCGCGCCGCGCCCGCTGGGCCTGGCGCTGCAACTGGGAGCGCACCTGAACCTTCCCGCCGGCGAGCTGCGCATCGACGCGCTGCAGGCCCACGCCACCTGGGGCTCGGCGCCGCGCGCCGGGCAATGGCAGGCGCAGGGCAAGGGCAGCTATTCGAGCGCCAAGGGCCTGCAACTGCAATTGCAGGGCGAGCACGAGGGCTCGCCGCTGCAGCTGGCGCTGCTGCACGACGCCGCCGGTTGGCAGCTGCAGGCCAAGGCCAGGTCGCTGGACCTGGGGGCGGTGCCCGACGCCGCCGGCTGGCAGCGCACCCGCGCCTGGCTGCACGAGCTGCCCGGCGCCAGCCTGAGCCTGCAGGCGGACTCGCTGCGATGGGGCCCGCTCCATTGGACGCAGGTGCAGGCGCAGGCGCACGACGATGCCTCCGAGCTGGTACTCGACAGCCTGCAGGCGAAGGCCTGGGGCGGTTCGCTGCAGGCCAACGGCAGCGCGGCGCTCGAAGGGCCGCGCGCCGCGCTGCACGCCAGCCTGAGCGACGTGTCCACGAGCTCGCTGCTGGACGCCCTGGTGGGGCAGGCGGCGCTGCAGGGCAACGCGAAGCTGCAGGCCGATCTGCAATGGCGCGATCCGGGCGGCGCGGCGCCGCAGGGCGCGAGCGGAAGCGTCGGCCTGAGCATGGGCAAGGGCCAGCTGCTCGGCGTGGACCTGCAGGATCCCGGGCGCAGCGTGACCCACGCCTCGAGCGCCTTCCATGCACTGGAGGCCCGCGCGAGCGTCGCGCAAGGCAGCGCGACACTGGACAGCCTGGAGCTCCACGCTGCCTCGGGCACCTGGGTGGGCAGCGGCAGCGTGGACCTCGCCACCCGCGGGCTGCGCCTGCGCCTGGCGCCGGCGGCCCCGGCGCGACAGCCGCGCGCAGCCGAGCAGCTGTCGATTCGCGGCAGCGCCTCGCAGCCGAGCTATCGCTGGACGGCCGAGGCCGTCGCTCACAACCCGAAGTAGGTCTCGCGCACGGCGTCGCTGGCCTCGAGTTCCTCGCGCGTGCCGCTGGCGCGCACCTTGCCGTGGTCCAGCAGGTAGCCGCGGTCGGCCAGCGCCAGGAAGGCCACGTTCTGCTCGGCGATCAGCAGCGAGGTGCCCCCCCCGATGGTCGTGCGCAGCACGTCGATCACCTGCTTGACGAACACCGGCGCCAGCCCCGACGAGGGCTCGTCCATCAGCAGCAGCCTCGGCTCGGCCACCAGCACCTTGGCGATGCCCAGCATCTTGCGCTGCCCCCCCGACAGGGTCGAGGCCGCGTCGCGGCGCTTTTTCGCCAGGTCCGGGAACAGCTCGAA
>NZ_KB898516.1 GCF_000377645.1 Thiomonas sp. FB-6
TCAAGATCGGCGCGGCCGTCGTGCGCAACACCCGCCGCGTGCGGCTGCTGCTGGCCTCCAGCCATCCCCTCAAGCACGTGTTCCTCAGCGCCGCCCACGCCCTGGCCCCTTGAGCCGCGAAAAGTGCTGTCCCCGGCACGTTGACGAACAACGGGGGTAAGGGGGTACTGCGCCCTGCGTTCGCCAAGACCCGCGCGTCGAGGCTTCAGGCCCTCATCCGCGATGCCACTCGCTTCGTGTTCGATGCCAAACCCGACGTCGATGGCGGCTCATGAAATATCCAGGCTAGTGCCCTTATGGTCTCGCCGCTCCGGGAACTTTCTACTGTCAGGTGCGTCTCATTGCACAGGATCCGCACATTCCGCGCACTCCGATGCTCTCCGTCCGCCAGCGTATGGCCCGAAAGGGGCAGGCTGGCATCATGGACGGCGGGGTCGCGCCGGACACTTCGGTGAGTTCTGGTACGGGCACGTAACCGGGCACGATTGGGGCCTGAAGCAATACACCGCTCAGAAATACCTGATGTGGAACTCCGACGCCACGGACTGCAATCTCAGCGAATGGTGAATCCACATGCGCCTGCCGCCACGAGCTCGAATTCGCCAAGTTCTTCTCGCCTTGCTCGTTTCGCCGTCCGTGATCAGCCCGATTGCACCAGCTGACGAGCCGAGCCCCGCGATACACGCCACACCCGCAAGTCCGGCCGGCGTCTTCCCGCAACCCGAACTCGGCAAGGTGCACGTGCTCGAACTGGACCAACTTCCGCCCGAACTGCGTAGCGAAGCCCTTTTCGCAATAGAGGGCGCCACGGTCAGCCCCTGGAGCGACCTGCGCACCGAGCAGATCGAGGAAGACGACTGGGTCTGGCCTCTGCCGGCCGATTCACTGTACCCGGATCTGGCGAGAATGAATCAGGGCAAGCTTGAGATCGCCCCTTGCGATCTCTCCCGCACGGAACTCGCCGGCTATCGCTTCCTGGGCTTCGAGGACAATGATGCCAACCCTGGCGAACCTGTCTCCACAGTGACTCGCCAGTTCCAGCGACCCGACGGCGTCATCGTCGCCCTCACAGAGAATGATCTATCGGGCCATGGCGCCGTCGTTGTGGTGGCCGAACTCGTGCGGGAGCACGTCAGCAACTGGCCAGCGGCCTTCACCGTGCAGCGCACCTCGTCCGGACGCACCCGTTCCGTGATCGATTGGGCCCATGACGGCCGAGACTTCACGCTCGTGGTGCTCGACGACGTGCGCCTCCCGCGGAGTTCGCCCAGATACGACAAGGAATGGATGTTCCGGCTGGCTGAAGCCATCGAGCATGCTTCTCAGGCCGACGTTCCCGTCACGGAGCACTGAACACGCCCGCAACTCCATGCGCAGCCATCCTCCGCAGCAGGGACTCGTGCACCCGAGGCCACTCGGCGTCCGTGATGCTGAACACCGCCGAGTTGCGCCTGCGACCGCTCGGCATGATGCGTTCGTTGCGCAGGATGCCCTCCTGTACCGCACCCAGGCGCTCGATCGCGGCGCGGGACCTGGCATTGATCTCGTCCGTGGTGAACTGCACCCGTATACAGCCCATGGTCTCGAACGCGTGACGCAGGAGCAGGAATTTCGCCTCGGTGTTCACGTGGCTGCGCTGCAGTGACAAGGCCAGCCAGGTGTGGCCGATTTCCAGCCTGCGGTGTGGAGGATCGATGTTCCACATGCGGGTGCTTCCCGCCACCCGGCCGCTTTCCAGATCCTCGATCACAAAGGGCAGCACGGTCCCGGCGTCACGGCCACGCAGAGCCGTGGCGATGTAGGACTCCACGGTCTCGGCACTCGGTACCACGGTGTACTCGAGCTCCCACAGCCGGCCGTCGGAGGCGGCATCGAGCAAGGAGTTGGCGTCCTGCGCCTGCAGCGGACGAAGGCGAACGCGGCTTCCGACAAGGGTGGGGATGGTGTCCATGAGCCTGGCTCGACCTTCGGATCTCCTATCGTAGGTCAACAGCCGAGGCGCGGCGGCCCTGAGCATCGATCCGCGATGCAGCGCGTTGGTACGGCTGCCCGCAAGCGGGAACCCATAACGGATCCATGCCGGTAACCCTGGGAACATGGCCGGCACGATGCGCCGGCCGAACCCATGCGACGATAGGAGCCCTCGCGAAAGGCTTGCGACATGCCTGCTCCACGGCGGCCCGGTGGTACCGGCAGTTCGGCGGGCTACGCCAGCGGTGCTACGCCCATCATGAGGTCCACGGCCCGATCGGCCACGGCCATGACCGTGGCATTCGTGTTCGAGCTAATGATCTCCGGCATCATGGACGCATCGAATACGCGAAGACCCTCGATGCCCTTGACCTTGAGATCCGGGGTCAACACCGACATGGGGTCGTCCTCGCGTCCCATCCGACATGTCCCGACCGGGTGATAGTTCGACTCGGTCGTGCGTCGGACATAGTGGCCGAGCGCCTCATCCGTCTCGAGGGCAGGCCCCGGGCTGACTTCCTTCTTGACGATCGACGCGAAGGGCTCCGTGGAGACTACGTTCCTGAAGAATCTCAGCGCTCCGACCAGGCGTGTCGTGTCCGCCTCGTGCTGAAGCCAATTGGGACTGATCCGGGCATCGTCATTCGGGTCGGCCGAGCGCAGCCGCACCGTTCCTCGCGACAGGGGCCGCACCAGGTTTGCCATCAGCGTCATGCCGTAGGTCGGCCTGGGCGCTTGCGGGTCGGGCCACATCACACCGACACAATACAGCTGCAGGTCCGGCTCTGCTTCCGGGTTCTGCAGATTCACGAACGCCATGGTCTCGGCTCCGTTCGACGCAATCGGTCCGCTGCGGAAGGCCAGGTACCGTATGGCGTTTTGTACCGCGCGCAGGCCTCGGTCCTCGCCGAAGTAGCCGTGCTGTCCGTGCGTGCTCATGGAGACGACCGCAATATTGTGGTCCTGAAGGTTTGCCCCCACTCCTGGCAGGTCGGCGCGCACGTCAAGCCCGCACTCTCGCAGGTGCCCGGCCGGACCGATTCCTGACAGCATCAGCAGCTTCGGGGTGGCGAACGCGCCGCCACACAGGAGCACTTCGGCGCCCGCCCGGGCGCGAAGCTTCGTGCCGTTGGCCATGACATATTCAACGCCCACCGCGCGGCTCCCTTCAAGGACAACGCGATGGACCCTCGCCCCGGTGATGAGCGTCAGACGGGGATCGGACTTGATCGGTTCGAGAAACGCATCCGCAGCGCTGCAGCGCTCACCTCGTTGGGTCGTGGTCTGCATGTATCCGACCCCCTGCAACACACCCGCGTTGAAGTCGGACACGAACGGTACCCCCTGACGCTGCATCGCACGGACGAAGCGATCGGCCGCGTCGACCGTGTACCGCGCATCCGAGACCTTGAGCGGGCCCTCCGCGCCATGGGCCTCGTTGTCGAATCTCTGGTTGGCCTCCTGCCTGCGGAAGTACGGTAGCAGGCCTGCCCACGACCAGCCTTCATCGCCGGTCGCCGCGACCCAGCGCGCATAGTCGGCACGCGAGCCACGCGTGTAAGCCATCGCGTTGACGGAACTACCGCCACCCACGACGTTGCCTTGCGGGATCGAAACCTTGCGGTTCCCCAGCGAGGGCTGCTCGTCCGAGGTATAGCGCTTCACATAGGGGCTACCGTCGAAGAGCATCTTGAACGTGCCGGCGGGCATGCGCACGAGAGACCCGCGTGCAGGCGGACCTGCTTCGAGCAGCAATACCTTCGCTCGAAAATCACGTACCAGGCGATGGGCCGTCACGCACCCCGCACTTCCCGCCCCGATCACGATGTAGTCGTAGTCCATGGCATCACTCCGCTCAGCTCGGCGCGCCCAAGGGCGTCGGAAGATAGATGGCCTGCTCCTCGAGGAACGCACCCAGCCCTTCGGGGCCGCCCTCCCTGCCGATGCCGGATTGCTTGAAGCCGCCGAAGGGCACGTTCGGCGCGACCTCCAGTCCGTTGACGCAGACGTTGCCGCTCCTGATCCGGCGCGCCACCGAGTAGCCGCGCTCAAGGTCGCGCGTGAAGATGCTGCCGCTGAGTCCAAAGTCGGAATCGTTGGCCAAGCCGACCGCCTGATCAACATCGTCGTAGGCCATGATCGCAGCGACCGGGCCGAAGATCTCCTCACGGGCAATCGTCATGTCAGGGGTCACGCCTGCGAACACGGTAGGTTGTACATAGAACCCTTCACCGCACTCCGGCGCCACACCACCACCGGTCGTCAGGCGTGCTCCCTCGCTTCGTCCCGTTTCGATGTACTTCAACACCCGATCACGCTGCCGCCGACTCGCGACGGGGCCGATCTGCGTCGCTCCATCCCAAGGATCCCCACATTGCAGTCCGCCGATGACTGCGGTGTAGGCTTCGACGAACTTCTGCTCGAGGCGCCGCGGGACCAGGATTCGTGTTTGCGCGAAACAGATCTGGCCCGAGAACGGCATCGTGAATGGCACCAGTGCGGCGAGCGTGGCATCGAGCTCCGCATCGTCGAGGACGACCGCCGCCGACTTTCCGCCAAGTTCAAGGGTCACGCGCGTCATGCGATCCGCACAGGCCTTGGCGATCAGCTTGCCGGTCGCCGTGCTACCGGTGAAGCTGACCTTGTCGATTCCCGCATTCGACACGAGATGGGCCCCCGCGACGGCGTCTCCAACGACCACGTTCAGCACTCCCGGAGGCAAGCCGGCCTCCTGCGCACAATCGGCGATCACGAGCGCATCGAAGGGCGTCTCTGGCGGCGCCTTGATGACCACCGTGCAACCCGCAGCCAACGCGGCTCCCAGCTTGTAGCCCAGGATCGGGCTCTGCGCATTCCACGGCGCGATCAGCGCGGCGACTCCTGCCGGCTGCCGCACGACGCGAGCATGCCCGGCGCGAGTCGCCCGCAACTCCTCGAAGGCCGTCGTCGAGGCCAAGCCCGCGTAGTAGTCCATCATTGCCGTCAAAGTCGGCACGAACAGGTCCGCAAACCGGACCGGCGCCCCGACCTCCCATGTCCACAGACGGGAAAGCAGCGGCAAACGCGACGCGATCGCCGCCGACAAGCGCGAAAGCATGCGCGCACGCTCGGGGCCGGACCAACGCGGCCAGGGGCCCGTGTCAAACGCCCGCCTCGCCGCATGAACAGCGCGGTCCACATCCGTCGTGCTACCCAGAACAACCGCGGCGATCGGCCGACCCGTCGCTGGGGAAATGAGCTCCACCGCCTGTTCGCCATCCGGCCGTACCCAGCGCCCGTCGACATGGAAACTCGACAGGATGCGCGAACCCAATTCAATGTCGGCATCGAATGCAGACGATACGGAATCAGCCATGTTGTCTCCCATTTGATTGTCCTTCCTCCCATTGCACGAGCAGGGCCTGGAAACGCGAATTTGCACGACCGCCCCCCTTGAAACCAAAGACATGGCAGTCCGTGAACCGGTCGTCACCACGCACCGCTTTGGCATCCGGAGCCCGCAACGAGACTCGGCTAGGAATCGTTCGCACGAACTCTGGAGACTTCCCGCGCAGCCCTGTCCAGCAACAGCGATATTTCTCGCGCATACGGCAGGAGTGCCACTCCCTGTTCCGTCAACCGCACCCCGCCCTGTCCCCTGGCAAACAACGCCGACCCGAGACACTCCTCCAGGAGCTGCAATTGCCGGGTCATTGCCGACTGCGCAACCCCCAGACGCTTCGCCGCCTTGTTGATGCTTCCCGCCTCCGCGATGCGGAGAAAATAGAGAATCTGCTTCAGGGTCACATCACATCCCCCCGGGCATGCATCCGGACACGAGCAGGCTGTTGAAACACCGGAAAGGGCGGCGCGCAGGCGCCGCGGGAGCAGATGCAAGCCGCCCTCGGGCATATCGACAGCGCGTCGGGCGAGCCGCGTCAGAAACGATGACCCAGGCTCACGCCAATCACCTCCGTCTTCGTACGATCCACGAACCCAGCGCTCGCCCCGCTGCCCGAAACGGTCACCGGGAACCCGTAGTCGAAAGCGCCGCTGATCTCGTTTCCGCCGCCCAAGCGATAAGTTGCCCCACAGGAGATGGAACTGGAAACCGGCATGGGCGACAATAAATTCCGCCCCACGACCGAAGAATCGATGGGATGATTGCCGACGGAGAATCCCGCGCGCAGAGTCAATTTTTCGCTCTCACGCCACGACAGGCCGGCGCGAACAAAGTTCTGATTTTTCCATCCAAAGGCATCGGCGGACCCGATGATGGTATTGGCGAATTCCATGTGCAACCAATCCGCAGCCAGGGTGAGCGACGGCGTGACCTTGTATGCAAGGCCTGCCCCATACTGCTCTCCGATGTCGATCCTTCCGTCCCCTGCGGCGAGGAGATCGTTCGAATAGCCGTTCAGTTTCCCCATGCGGATCATGCTGGCGAAGCTGGCGCCCAGAGTCAGCTTCGGAGCGACTTGCCCGATGTAGCCCAGGCGCAAGCCGTACCCGAAGGCCGTAGACACGCCGTGGCTTGGAAGCGCCAGCAATCCGCCACCTGCCCCGGGCACGATCACACCGTTCGCGGAAAATCGCTCCATCGCCGCAGCGAGACTCACGCCAACGTAATTTCCGCGCGCCAATTCATACGTAACGGTGGGCGCCGTTATCACCGTTTGCAGGCTCGATTTCGCTGGCCCCGCTCCCGCGACGGGAAGAGCCGCACGGCCATAGTTCGTTCCGACACCGACCCCGAAGATCGAAACTCCAAACGTCACCCTGGGATCAATCTGCCAATTCATGCCGCCATCGGGAATCGCGTAAAGTCGCCCGGTATGAAGCGTGTTTGATGCGCTGCCGTACTGGAAATCGGTCAACGGCTCGAGAACCTGAACCCCGAAGTCGACTCGATTCCCAACCAACGCCATACCCGCGGGGTTGTCCGCGGCCACCGTCGCATCCTGCGGGAAGGCAATCGACACGCCTCCCATTCCGGCAGCCTTGACGCCGGTTCCCGCCAGCGAGATTCCATCCACCGCGTATGCGGCCTGGCTCGAACAGGCAACGCAGGCAGTCGCCATGAGCGTCTTGCGCCAGCCTTTGAAAAGGATCTTGTTCGACATATGTCTCCTCCTGTTATCCCGGGACAATCCAGGGGTATTTCTATAGGTCTATTACCAATTTCTCCGAGCATGCTCGCGACACACAGAGCGCGATACAATCGTTCCGCCTCTTCTCCGCGTCCGTGAGAAACGAATCACGGTGATCTGGAACACCTTCAAGGACCTTCGTGACACAGGTTCCGCATACCCCTTGTTCGCAGGACGTTTCAATCGAAATTCCGGCGGCTCGCAGGACATCGACCGCGGTCGAGCCCTCAGGCACGCATAGATCCACCCCCGCTCGTGCAAGCCGCAGATGGAAGGCCTTTGACGGTGCTTCTTCCTTTCGCGCGATGGCCCCGAAGGATTCCGAGCGGACAAAGTCCTCCTTGATCCCGCTCCCTACGGCCACCTCTCGTACACAGGACATGAAGCCCCCGGGTCCGCAGGTATAGATCCGGTCATAGCCCACCGACCCGTTCAGCCGCGCTTCCAGGATTGCCCTCACGCGCTCCGGCGTGTTTTCATGAAGGATTTCCGCAGACTCACGAAGCGGCGGGCTCGAGATCTCCTCGCGAAATGCGCAGGCGTCCCTGTTTCGAACGAAATAGAGGAGTGCAAAGCGCCGCCCCGATCGCGCGAGCTCGCGCGCCATCGTGATGATGGGTGTGATGCCGATTCCCGCCGCGACCAGGAGAACGCGCTCCTTCCCTCCCACTTCGAGTGGAAAGAGGTTTCTGGGCCTGGAAATCTCCAGATCGGCTCCCGCCCGGATGTTCGCGTGCAACGCGGCGGAACCACCTCTCGATGATTCTTCCCGCTTGACTGCGATCGAGTAGCACTCCGAGCCGTTCGCGTCTCCGCACAGGGAATATTGGCGAACCAATCCCGGCGCAATATGGACATCGATATGAGCACCCGCGCGCCAATTCGGCAGGGGCTCGCCGTCGATTCGTCGCAGATCGAAGCGACAAATGTCCGTTGCGATGACAGCGACCCGCTCGACCCGCACGGGGATCCGGTCAGTTGAAATATCGTTCACCACGTCGATGCGCGCCCTCGCCATCCACCGGAGGCCGAAGACACGCTCTCCCATCAGTTGCTGCCGGACCCTAGGGTCCCGGCAATTGGCGACGGACCAACCCATCCGCCCTGGGCGAGTCCGTCAAGACCGCTCGTACAGGTCGGTGCGTCGAGCCTGCCGCTCGCAGAAGGCGATTTCGGATTCCTCCTTGTCGACTTCCGCCGTGATCACGACCATGTCGTGAAAGTGGTTTTTTGCCGGATCTCGAATGACCCCGCGCGGATCCTGGTTCGCGGCAACGGCTTGCGCGGCTTCATCCAGCATTCGTCGCGCGCGGACAATGGCAATATCGGAGGAGGACAGATGCTCATCGGTCTGCTGGTGTATGGCCCCTTGGGACTGCGTGATGACGATATCGTGCACGGAAAAGCATTCACCCAGGCCAACATAGGCCTTGTTTTCCATCGAGCTCCGATCCTGCGCGTAAAGATCCGATTCGGTTCGCCACATCCTGTCGCCGTCGACCTTTTCGGACTCGTACTGCTTCTTCAGGGCATCCATGTCCAACTGCCCGCTGCGATGGAATATGAACTCCCAGCGCCAGTGATGGGTGTCATCGATCGGAACATCCCAAAGCATGGTCAGCCCGCCTTCGCCCAGGTATCCCTCGAATCCACCGACCGCGCACGCATTGGGCATCACGAAATTGGTAATGCGCAGGGAATTCCGGTTCTCGCCCTGGATGACTCGTTTCGTATAGAGCCTGATTCCGAAGCGCGTCTCTTCGATGCTCAATTCGGGTCGGGCCTGGTTCGCGAACACTCCCCAACGCGCGTTCATGTTGGCGTCGGCCAACTCGATCTGATGGAGGTAGGAGGTGTGGACGGGATCGATGTTGCCTTCGCTGGCCTGGAGCCAGTTGCAATTGCCGAGCCAGCGTGTCGTATAGCAATGCGCCTTGCCGCCGAGCAAGGCCGGATAATTCGGGAACAACGGAGGCTCACCAGGTCCCATGTAGGCCCAGAAGGCCCCTGCAGCCTCATGAACGGGATAGGACTTCGTCCGGATGCGGTGCTTGGCATCGGGTGAAGCCTCGGCCGGCTGATCGAGGCAGCGACCGTCCACACCGAAGAGCCAGCCGTGATACGGGCAGCGGATACCCCCGTCCTCGATCCGCCCCAGCGCAAGATCGGCACACCGGTGGGCGCACTTTCGGTCGATGAGTCCGACAGCGCCTTGATCATCCCGAAAGAGGACCAGATCCTCGCCCATGATCCGAACCGTCTTCGGGCTTCCATCCGGCGCGAGAGTGTCAACCGGCGCTACCGGTTGCCAATATCGCCGCAGCAGTTCGCCGGCGGGGGTTCCCGAGTTCGTTTGGGTGAGGTATTGATACCGCTGGGCGCCGCGGGGCGGCGCGGATGTCGTCGTGGTCATAAAGTCTCCTTGTGCACTTGGCGTTGCCCACTGGCGCAGGTGTGCGGAGAGGCACGTCCGCGCCGGTGATGCAGCCCCGCCTGACTGGCAGGGGATCCGGCTCTTGGATATACTTTATGGTGATATCATGGCATCTGCTAGGCGATGCCACACATAGCTGCTATGCCCTTGGAGGAGGACTCTCGGTGGAGATCAAGCAACTGTCCCTGTTCGCACGCATTGCGGAACTGGGTAGCCTCACGCGCGCCGCCGACACGCTCGGGGTGACCCAGGCGGCTCTCAGTCGCCAGTTGGCTCAGTTGGAGGCGGAACTGCAAGTGCCGCTATTCCGGCGCAACGGCCGGGGCGTGGTGCTCACCGAGGCGGGACGCCGCCTGTTGGAGCAGGTGCCGATGGTGTTGCGCCAAATGGAGTTGGCCGAGCGGGCAGCACGCGGTCAAAGCAAGGATCTGCGCGGAAATTTCGTCCTTGGGCTTGCGCCATCGCTTGCACGTACCGCCGTCACCGCCTTGATCCAGGCGTTCCGTGCGCAGCTTCCGGATGTCACGGTGCGAACCGTGGACGGAACCTCCGCCGTGCTGACGCAGCTCGTCGAGGACGGGAAGCTCGATTGCGCCGTGGTGTACGGCTCGGGCGACGACACCGCTCTGGAGTTCCGGCGGATTGCCCAGGAGCGCCTCTATCTCGTCTCACCCCGCGCAGCCACCCTCCCCTCGACCGCATCCCCAGGTTCGCTGCCCCTTGGCGAGATTCCTCGACTTCCCCTGATCATTTCGAATCGGGGAAACCCCATCCACAAGGCGCTGGATGGGGCCCTTTCCGACATTGGCGCGGCGCCGGACATAGCGCACGAGATCGAGAACTTGTCTGCCATCATCGATCTCGTTCGGAACGGATACGGGCACTCGGTCATTCCATTGAGTGGCGTATACCCTCACCTGGAATCACCGGACCTTGCCGTACGGCGGATTGAACAGCCGGAACTGCTCGTTCAACTGTCCCTGGTCTGCCATGGCGACTCCAGGAAGGACCCGCTCATTGGCACTTGCGCCAGCCTGGTACAGCAGGTCATCTACAAGGAGCTGCAAAATTACCAGGGGAAGCTTGAGCAGGCCGCGCCGACGGAGTCATCCCCCTGAATTCGGGCCTCGAGGACTGCCCTTGCCGGCTCATCCCGGAGCCGACCGAGAAGCCTTGCTTCCCCACATCTGCGTGACCAGATCCTTGACCATGGGCTGCAGATGCTTGAAGCAGGCCTTCGGCGGGCGGTATGCGGAAGTCGCCAGCCAGAGGGTCGTCGAGATGGGTGGGCTTCCGATCGGAAACAGGCTCATGCCCTGGAGGCGCGGAGCGGTGCGGACGGCTTCGAGCGGAAGCACCGCGCAATACTCGCCATCTTGAATCAACTCGAGGATTGCAGGAACACTCTCGACTTCAAGCGCCACGCGCAGTCGCAGCGAACGTTGCGCCAGGTGATCCGATAGTTGCGCTCGCACCGCGTGCGGATGGCTCGGCATGATGAGCCGAAAACTGGCGAGATCCTGAAGTTCCAGATTCTTCCCGGAACCCGGGCTGAGGCCGTGCCGGGCGGCAAACTCCGGTGACGACACCATGTACAGGGGCTCCGTCACCAAGGGAACTCGTTCGATCGCCAGCGAAGTCGGCGTTGAATAACAAACTGCGCAATCCGCCCGCCCGTTGCCCACCCACTCGATGGCGTAGGCCGACAAGCCTTCCAGGATACAAAGCTGCAGACCGGGCAGACTATCGCGCACTCGACGGACGAGTTGGACGCTCAACTCCCCACTCATGCTCGGCGGCAAGGCGATGGTGAATCGGCCGTGCGTCCCTGTGCGAGAGTCCAGCATTTCAGACTGCACCTGCTCCAGATGCTCGAACACACTCCGACTGTGGCGGAGCAATTGTTCGCCCGAGTCGGTGAGCGTGACGCCGCGACCGTTGCGCTTCAGGAGTACCTGACGAAATTCGACCTCGAGGGCTCGAACGTCGCGGCTGAGCACTGGCTGACCGATACCCAGAAGTTCAGCGGCTCTGCTGAAGCTTCCCAATTCGGCCACCCGGGTGAAGTGTTGGAGCTTCCGTAAGTCCATGTTACATTGATATGCCTTTCCAACATATTGCCATTACCATACTCTGTTTCAAGCATAGCTCACGTTCGGCAATTTGGGCGCACAACGTGCTCCTATTTGTAACTGACCTGCCGCGGTTCTCCGGGCCAACCATTCCTGGACGACAGCCCCGCCCCGATGTGTCACTCAGATCTGCGGGCGGCGAAACACCAGCAGCCTTGCGATGGTCGTCTGTACGACATCGCCTGCCTGATTCAGGGTCTGGCTGCGCACGCTCACGCGCGCCCGATCCGGCCGCGATGCCGATGGGATGATCTCCACCACCTCGCTGCGCACGCACAAGGTGTCCCCCGGGCGCACGGCACAGGGCCAGGTGACTTCAGCCCCGGCGCCGACGATTCCCATCGCGAGCGGCAGGCCGCCGTCGACCAGCAGGCGCATGGTCAGAGCCGCGGTATGCCATCCGCTGGCGGCCAGGCCCCCAAACAGCGTATCGCGGGCGCTCGCTTCGTCCATGTGGAAGTGCTGGGGATCGAATTCGCGCGCGAAGCGCTGGATGTCGTCCCGTTGCACCTGCAATGTGCCCGACTCGAAGCGTTGGCCTACGTGCAGATCGTCCAGGTACAGACCGGGCGTTTCGGAGGGTCGCATGACGGTGCTCCTGATCCAGGGTTGATCTCAGCGCGGCTGCAACACGAAGGCGGCTGCGGCACGCAGGAAATCCGCCGAAAGCTCGGGGTCGCGCACCACGCGCGACATGAGCAGGGCTCCGACCAGGGTGGACAGGCTCGCCAGCGCGCGGTCGCGGCGTGCGGGGGTCGAGGCGTCGTCCAGCAGGCCTTCGAGCAGGTCCAGGTATCCCCGCGCCTCGGCCTCGAAGACCTGCCGCAACGGCGCGTCGTCGCGGCGCGCAGCTTCGGCACCCAGCGCCACGAAGGCGCAGCCCTCGGCCGGGTGGTCGCGGTGGTCCGGGGATAAATAGCCGTTCACGAAGCTCGCCAGCGGGTCGTCGGCGCCCGCCACGCGTTCGTTCCACTTCAGGCGACCCCGCTCCAGCGCGCAGCTCATGGCTTCGCGCACAAGGTCCTCCTTGGAGGCGAACTGCTTGTAGAAGCCGCCGTGGGTGAGGCCCGCGGCGCGCATGACTTCTCCGAGCCCGATGCCATCGAATCCCCGTTCGCGAAACAGTCGCGCAGCCGAATTCACAACCTCGCGCCGGTTTCGCTCGGCCTGTTCCCTGCTGACTTTCATGACGAACTCCTGGGGGGGATATGTGCATGGGGCGCCGTCTCGGCCGCGCTGACCAGGAGCCAGCTGGCCAGTGCCGCGACCAGGGCGATGCCGGCGGCGCCGAGCAGCACCGTGGAGAAGCCCGCCGCGAAGCTGTCGCGCGCGATGTGCTGCAGATGCTGCGCGGTCGACGGCGGAAGCCCCGCCAGGGCGCCCGACAGGTCGCCGGCGACGATGCGCGACACCAGGGCATGCAGCGGGGGAAGTCCCGTGCCCAGGCCGGACAGCGAGGCCGCCACATGGCCGCGCGTGCGGTCGACGAGCAGGGCTCCGAGCGCGGTGATCCCGACGACCAGCCCGGTGAAGCGAAGGGTCGCACCGATTCCCGAGGCCATGCCCCCGCGCTCCGGCGGAATCACGCTCATCGAGACCTTGGCCGTTTCGCCGTTGAGCAAGCCCGCTCCGCAACCGGTCAGCGCCATGCCGAGCGCGACCGCGAGGTAGCCGGCCTGGTTCGCCACGAGCCAGGCCGTGAGCGCATTGCCGGCAGCGGTGACCAGCAGCCCGGCCGTGAGCAGGCTGCGTCCCGAAACGCGGCCGGCCAGTGCGGCGGCGACGCGCGGAACGATGAACAGTGGCAGGGCGAAGGGCATCATGCGCAATCCGGCGGCTGCCGCGCCGAAGCCGAAGGCATTCTGCAGGTACAACGGGAGGTAGGTCAGCATGACCTGCGCGGAAGCCGCGTAGCCCAGCATGGCGATGCTGCTGCCCAGGAAGGTGCGCCGGCGGAACAGCGCGAAGTCGACCATCGGGCGCGCCTGCACGAGTTCCACCACCACGTAGGCGACGAGCAGCGCGGCACCAACGGCGAGGCGCGAAAGGGTCGCCTGCCCGCCCCAGCCGTCGACGTTGGCGTCGATCATGCCCCAGATCACCGAGAACAGGCCGCTGCCGAACAGCACCATGCCGGCCAGGTCGATGCGCTGGGCGTGCGGATCGCGGGACTCCTCGACCGCCGAGGCGCCCAGCAGCAGCAGCGCGGCGCCGATCGGCAGGTTGATGAAGAACACCCAGCGCCAGCCGATGCTGGACGTGATCGCGCCGCCGGCCAGCGGGCCGAGCGCGACCGCGATCCCCATCACGCTGCCCCAGAAGGCAAAGGCCCTGGCGCGCGCGGCTCCGCGGAACTCGTGACCGAGCACCGCCAGGGCGGCACTGAGCTGCAGCGCGGCGCCGACCCCTTGGAGCGCGCGTGCCGCATTCAGGCTGGCGGCGCCGGGCGCCACGCCGCAAAGCAGCGAGGCGAAGGTGAACAGTGCCAGCCCGAGGAGCAACAGCCGGCGGCGCCCGAAGCGGTCGGCCAGCGCCCCCATGGGCATCAGGCAGGCCGCGAACGCGAGGATGTAGGCACTCACGACCCATTCGATGTCCGAGAAGGTGCTGCCCAGGCTGCGCGCGATCGCGGGTAGCGAAACGGCGACGACGTTCGCGTCGAGCATGATCATGAAGGAGACGCCGGATACGCACAGCAACACCCGCGCCGCGCGGCCGCTCACCCAGCGCCCGCCTGGCGCCATCCCCGCCGTGGCGGTCGTTGCGGGCTCGTTCATCGAGCATGCTCCTTGGGTGCCAGGGTCCTGGACTCCAGCGTGTTCTGATAGCGCCGCAGGTGCACGTAGGCCGCCTGCAGCAATGGGGTCGCGATGCCTGCGCGCTGCGCATGGCGGTGCAGGTCGCCGAGGATGTTTTCCACCTCGACCGGACGTCCCTGCTGCAGGTCCCGGTACATCGACGAGGTCAGCGGCGATCCCTGGGTGCTCAACAGTTCACGCGTCGCTTGCAGGAACGAGGACGAGGGTGCATCGCCCACGCCGCGGACCACCGCGGCCACCTCGTCCAGCAGGCTGTTGGCCAATTCCCCTCCGCCGGAGCAGGCGACGACCTCGCCGACAGGGCCGCGCATCAAGCAGGTGAGTCCGCCGAGACTGGCCAGAAGCACCCACTTCTCCCACATCTCGCGGCGGATGTCCGGGGTCAGCCGCGTAACCATTGGGCTGCCTTGCAGGAAGTCGCGCAGCATCCGGATACGCGCCGAATCACGGCCGTCGAGTTCCCCGAAAGCCATCTCCTGCAAGGAGTTCAACTGGACGATGTCGCCCTCGTCGCTCAGAGTGGTAGCCACCTTGAGGGTGCAGCCCACGATCCTGTCGGCACCGAAGCGGCTTGCGATGCGCTCCAGATGCCCCATGCCGTTGAGCACCGGCAGGATCATCGTGTCGGCTCCGACGGCCGGCGCCATGTCTTCCAGCGCGGCCTCGAGCTGGTAGCCCTTGACGGCCAGCAAGACGGCATCGAAGGGACCGGCCAGGGTATCGCGCTGCACCAGCCGGGGCTCGATGACGCTGTCGCCGTCCGGGCTGACGATGCGCAGGCCGCGCTGCCGGAGCTGGGCGGCACGGGCAGGCCGCACCAGGAAGTGAATCTCCCGCCCGATCCCGTGCAGGCGTGCACCCAGGTATCCGCCCGTGGATCCCGCACCCACCACCAGCCATTTCATGGCGCCCACCCTGCCTTGTCGAGCTTCGGGCCTCTGCATGTGCCTGCCCTATGCCGTTAGATTACCATCATCATCTAACCGGAGGGCCCCCACAGGTAAAGACCACACAGCAGATATGGGCAAATAGGCGTGCCCCCCCCGAGCCAGGCTTGCGGGCTTGGCTCACTGGACCTTGACGACGACTTTGCCTTTGGCGCGGCCGGATTCGACGTAGGCCAGGGCCTGGTTGGTGGATTCGAATGGAAACACCCGATCGATCACGGGGTGGATGGCGCCGGCTTCGATGAGACGCGTGATCTCGCGCAGTTGACTCCCGTCCGCCTTCATGAAGAGGAACCCATAATCGACGCCCCTGCGTCGGGCCCTGCGCCGAATCCCCGCGCCGAGCATGCGCATGATCAGCCTGACGAGTCCGGGCGCACCGATCGCCTCCCCGAAGGCCGGATCCGGCGGCCCGGAAATGGAGATGAGCTTGCCGCCGCGCTTGAGGATGCGAAGCGACTTTTCCAGGGTCTTGCCATCCTGGCTGTTCAAGACCATGTCGTAGTCGCGAAGGACGTCCTCGAAGTCCTGGGTCCTGTAGTCGACGACGATGTCCGCGCCCAGGTGCCTGACGAGTTCGACATTGGTCGTGCCCGTCGTCGTGGCGACGGTTGCGCCCAGGTGCCTGGCCAACTGGATGGCGAAGCTGCCCACGCCGCCCGAGCCCGCCTGGATGAAGACCTTCTGGCCCGCCTTCAGGCCGGCCCTCTCGACAAGCGCCTGCCACGCCGTCAAACCCACCAGTGGCAGGGAGGCGGCCTCCTCCATCGTCAGCGCCGCGGGCTTGAATGCAAGCGAGGACTCCTTGACCGGGACGAACTCGGCGAAGGTACCGATGTGAAAATCGTCCACCCGAGCGTAGACCGCATCGCCCGCCTTGAACTGCCGCACGCGCGGACCCACCTTGACGACGACGCCGGCCACGTCGTGGCCGAGGATGAGCGGCAGGCGATAGGGCAGGATGAGCTTGAACTCGCCGTTGCGGATCTTGGCGTCCAGCAGGTTCACGCCGGCGGCATGGACCTCGACCAGGACCTCGTCCTCGCGTGGCTCGGGGATCGGCATGTCCGCCTGACGGAGCGCCGCTTGCTTCCGATATCCATCGACCACGAAGGCTTTCATGACTTGGCCCCCGTGGGTGCATCGAGCCGAAGATCCTTCCGAATCCCGGCATCCATCACCCCTGCTGGCGCGAATCGCCGCAGCCACGCCAGTTGGCCGGCGCGCCTGCCCGCCGTGTAGCGAAGTCGGGGGCTGGCGTCACGGGCGGCCTTGAGTACGACCTCCGCCACGACGCCAGGCTGGTCCGCCATCGTCATCACCTCTTTCACGCGCTGGCTGACCGAGGTGCGAGCTTCGCGGTACGCATCCAGCTGGGCATCGGGCTGCAGGAAGTTCGCGTCGAATGGCGTGTTCGTGTAGGCCGGCTCGATGACCGAGACCCGGATGCCCCTCGTGCGCAACTCATGGTCGAGCGACTCGGAATAGCCCTCGATCGCGTGCTTTGTCGCGGCGTAGAGCGCGCCATACGGCATGGGCAGGAAGCCAAGCACCGAGCCCATGTTGATGATCCGCCCGGCGCCCTGTGTGCGCATGTGCGGAAGCACGGCACGCGTCATCCGGACCATCCCGAAGAAATTGGTGTCGAACATGGACTGGGCCTGCTCGATCGAACTCTCCTCCGCCCCGGCCGGAGCCACTCCGAAGCCGGCGTTGTTGATGAGCAGATCGATACGCCCTTCCCGTCGCATCAGCTGCGCGACAGCGTCGGCGACGGAGGGATCGCTGGTCACGTCCAGGCTCAGCATCTCGAATCGCCGCCCACCCGCACCGCCGCCGCGTCGGCTCGTTCCGTACACCGTGTAGCCCGCGCTTGCCAGCAGCTGCGCGGTGGCTTGCCCAATGCCGGATGAGGCCCCCGTCACGAGGGCGACCTTGTTGCTCTGGTTTTTCATGCTCATGACACTACTCCGTCGTGGTGGGGGGATCGGGAAGCTCGCTGTCGGCAAGGGCCGAGCGATATGCCGCGGTGCTTGAGAGGCTTGTCTGAACAGTTTGGCATGATGGCCGTCATTCGGCATGGCGAACCAAAGGGGCTTGGGTATCCAGGGCTCAGGGAGCGATCGAGCTCAGATGCTTGAATGCCGCTTCGCGCAGGCTATCCGAAAGGCCGGGCTCATCGACCGCGCGGGCCAGCACGACCGCACCCACCAGGGTGGAAAGGGTCACGAGCGCTCTCTCGTGTGCGCTCGGCTGCCCCCAGTCCGGCGACTGACGCGCGAGGAGGTCGACCGTCGCCTTGATATGGCGTGTCACCACGCGACGCACTTCGGGCGCCTGCCGCGAGGTCTCGGAGCCCAGGGCCGCCAAGGGACAGCCGCTCTCGAGTTGCTCGACATGCTCTTTCGACAGGTAGGCTGCGAGCATCGTTGCAAGCGCCTTGTCGGGTGATGCGCCGGCCGCCAGCTCGAATGCGGTGGCGGCCGACTTCGCGCATGCTTCTCCCGCCGCTTCGGCCAACATGGCCTCGCGCGACGCGAAGTGGGCATAGAAGGCGCCGTGCGTCAGCCCGGCCTCCCGCATGATGTCCGCAACGCCCGTGCCGGCATATCCGCTGCGACGGATGGCCCGCGCAGCGACGGATAGGATTCGCTCGTGTGTGGCGGCCTTGGCGGCGGCGCGGGCATTGGCGGCTGTCTTTCGCATGATGCTCATCATACACCACTTCAGCCGCCGAGCTTGCCGTCACGCGGCCCGGTGGGCTCCGTCGCGCACCGGAACCGCTGCCATGCGTTGCCCTGCATGAGCGCGAGCAACAGGCCACCCCGCGACGAGGACAACCGCAGCAATCGCCTGGCTCGCGCGTCGTCCGCGTCTCCGAGACGCCGCCAAGCCCGAGCGGCGTGAACCACTCAGGTCTTGAGACTTGCTTGCCCTGGATTTCCACACTCACGCCATGAGTTGCCGCGGCGGGCAAGCTGGGAGGTCGTACTGGCTCTGAAGGCGGTGCCGCTACGACAGAACTCTCAGGCATGAAGCCCGGCTCACGCCGGCACGGTATGCCGCCGGATCTTGGCCAGGAACTCGGTACCCATGCATTCCTCGGCCAGGATTTCTCCGGGCGTCGTCAGTACCACTTCGCGGGACATGGCCCTGTCCTCCCGCAATCAGCTCTCGTCGACGACCTCGCCTGGGTCCGTCGCCCTTTCGCTGTCGGCGAAGTTCAGGATGCGCACGCTGCCTTCCGGGAAGCGCGCCGTGATCTCCAGTTCGCCCCCCATGGCCTCGATGTGGCTGCGCAGCGTGGAGATGTACATGTCGGTGCGCTTTTCCAGCTTGGCAATGGCGGGTTGCTGCACGTGCAGCAGCGTGGCGAGCATCTGCTGGGACAGGCCGCGTGCCTGGCGAAGTTCGTCCAGCGGCATTGCGGCAAGCATCTCGCGCGCCTTGTCGCGCGCCCGCGCTTGCGCCCGCGGCGTCATGGACGATCGCAATTCCTCGAACTTTCTGGCCATGATGATTTCCTTGCTCCGACGATGACGTCTCGTCGTATACCGTGCCACAACGAGCATCCAGGACCGCGGCTGGACTTCCACTCCTGGGCACCCCAAGCATGATGCAACTCTACTGCCTGCCCCCTCGGCGCAATTCCTCCAGATGCTCGTCGTACAACTTGTCGGCCTTGGGAATGAACTCTTCGTACCACCGATCGTTGCCCGACTTGTCGCCTCCGATCAGCAGGATCGCCGTCCGGCGCGGGTCGAAGGCGTACAGCGTTCTGTATGGCCTTCCCTGATGCTGGATTCTCAGCTCGCGCATGTGACCATGCCTCGAGCCGCTGATCCCGCTGCTGTGCGGCATCCGAAGCGCCGGGCCCTTCACCTGCAGCAATTCGACCGACGCGGCGACCGACACCTGTTCCTCCACGTCGAGCGAGGACCACCAGACCCCGAACTCGTCCGTGTACTCGACATCCCATGCCATGGAAGGAATACTAGGCGCACAGATTCATTCCGTCAACGGAATGCCCCTGGCGGGCGGTGGGCCTCTGCACTCATGACAATTTGCACACTCTCGCCTTGAGTTAGCGCCTCTTCAAGCGTTCGGCCGTGTCATCCGGCCGTCGAATCGTGAAGGTACTCATGGGTAGCGCTCCAGGAAATGGGGCGGGGTCAGGGCCGCCAGGGTCCGCCGCCACAACTCTCCACGACCGACATCGCGGATGTTGTGCGTGACGTGCCTGCGCTCCGGCCGGATACCTACAAGGGCATCTGGGACGCCATTGCCAACACGCCGGAGCAGGCGGCCAACCTGCGTGCGCGCAGCGATCTCATGCGAGCCATCGCACAGATCGTGGCCAGCCACGGCTGAACACAGGCCGATGCGGCTCGGCGCTGCGCAATTACACAGCCGCGCATGAACGATCTGCTGCGCTGACGCCTGTCGCGCTTCTCGCTCGACGCGCTGGTGAACATTGCGGCCGCTTTGGGACAGCGCGTGCATCTCGAACTCGAACCGGTCTGAGCGTTGGCGCCATGCGTTCGTGCAGCGAGTCGGAACGCCGTGCTGCCGCTGAAGGCCGTGGGGCAAGCACGGGCCCCTCAGGCTTGAAGCCCGCTCACGGCCGCACGGCATGTCGCCGGATCCCGGCCAGGAACTCGGTGCCGATGCGGTCCTTGGTCAATTCCGTGTCGTAGTGATGACCTGCCCCCATTGGCCGCTGATCGTTGCCTCACCCTCCGGCCGCCGGCCAAAGATCCGAGTAGCAGGGCATCAGATCCTGATCGACCATGCGGATGTCGATGTTGGCCGCGGCCTCGATGTGCCGCGGGTTGTCGCCGTCGAAAGCCTCGCCGATCACGCTCTGCACCACCGTACCCCGGCGCCTGCCGTCGGGTCCGGTCATCGGCACCAGCGCCGCGGCTTCGGGTATCTGCTGCGCCGTGATCTCCCTCGGCAAGTACAACATCCAGCCAACGCCGGGCTTGTCGGGGAACACCTGCTCGGAGTAGCCGATCGGATAGACCTCCACCCAGACCGGGTCGAACTGCTCGACCACGGGACGCAGGACATCGAGCAACAGTTGCGCGTCGATTTCATCCAATGCACCCCGCAACTCCACGTCGAGGCTATGTACCTGATCTGGAGGCCCCACATGGCATGCCAGCGTCGGGCGCACCCGCGCGGACTCCTGCCCACTCCAGATGCCGACATAACTGCGTTCCTGCTCGTTCTTGAATTGCTGCTCCAGCACGGCCAACCCGACGCGCGACGGCCCCTCGTCGTCGAACACCGGAAACAGCCGAGCCAATTCCAGAGTGTCGCCCAACAACCGCCATCCGGTTCGATGAAACTCCGGATAGCGGCGCTCCAGAGGCTCGACCACATGGGACAGCCTGCGCACCACCTCGGGAAAGTCCCGAAACCCCAGTCCGGGGTCTCGAAATTCGGCTGTGGCCCTGATGAACATCGTTAGCTCCTCACGGATAGTGCTCAAACTCGACGCCGTTTCTGAGCAATAGCTTGCGCATCGCCGCAAGCGTCCCCGCCCCCTGAAAGTAGTACCTCACCCGTGTTGGGGGGTTGAGCTTGGCAAGCGCGCCATGCTTCACAATCTGCTCGCGCATGGGTCTGAAACCTGTAAACCAGTCTGTCGACAAGAACTGGTCGTAATTCGCCTTGGCCTCCTTGATCAGGCACGGATCGCTGACAAAGGCATCGAACCACGTTCCACCCCACTCCCACTCCTCGCTCCAGCCCTGCTCGACGCTGTAGGGCCAGCCGGTGACCCGGCCCTGGTACTCCCGCGGGGGCGGGTTCATGAAGTGCGTAGCTCGACCTCGATAACCGGCCCTCGGTGGACAATCCTTGCAGGTCCGGTCGTCACGCGTCAGCTCCTGCGCGGACGTGCGCGCTCGGGTGTCGTCCTTCTTCTTGCCAGCCATCTGCGCCACGCCGGCCCCCGCGATCACCGCTGCCGCGCGCAGCAGCCAGCCCCCCAGAGCCGCCACGGCCGACTCGATCAACGGAATCGCGAATGCGACCATGCTTCACTCCTTGTTCGCGCCCTGGGCCCTGCCCCGCCAGCGCACAAGGCACAGGTAGTCGGCAAACCGTTGCGACGCACTGCGCCCCGGGCGCGTGATCCACGCCTTCACCGCCGGCTGCTCATGGAAGCCCGGCGCGGCCGCCTCCAGGCGGATGAACTCGCCCATCAGCTTGTCGTCCACACCCCACTGCTGCGCCACCCGCAGCGCGCGCAGCATGCGCTGGGCCAGGTCGGGCTGCGCACCCAGCTCCGGCTGGTCGCGCAGCAACTCCAGGCGCACTCGCTCGACAAAGCTGAGCTCGTTCAGAGCCTGCACTGCCTGGATCTGGCTGGCATCGAACTCAAGCATGCGGCGCCTCCGGGGCGACCTGCACGAGCCGTCCGGCGCGCTCGACCAGCCACTGCACGAACAAGGCCAGCTTGCCCTCGCCGCGCTCCAGCATCGGCGCCAAGCCCCTCATGGGCGGGAAGCAGGGGATCGAGCAGCGCGTACAGGCACGCCGACGGCCAACCGCCTCTGCGCGAATCGGCCAGGCGTAGCTCGACGGAGCTGGCCTCATCCGATCTCATACCTCCCTCCGCAACACGCTCACCGCGCCGTGGATGGCCGCGTGACGCAGGCACTCCAGGCAAAGCCCCGGGCCCGATGGCGGCGGCGCTCGCGGCGCCTCGGGCTGCTCCGGCGCCTCGGGCGCTTCATCGACCACGAATGCCTGTTGCGAGGCGATCAGCGTGGCGCCACAGGCCGTCTGCATGCCCTCCACCGCCACGTTGAGACCTCCGATCCACGGCAGCTCATGCCCACCGGATCCGTCCGGAACGATGGGGAAGTCGCCCTTGCACTTGGGGCACGACACCCTGTGCCCCACGCAGGCGATGGCGCGGCCATCCAGGGTGTCGGTGTCGGCTCCTTCCAGCACGACCCCGCCATGCGAGGTGCTGTCGCCCACCAGGATCAACGCGCGTCGCGCCATGATGCATGCTCCAGGAAGCGGCCCTGGCCTCGTCATGAAGCCAAGCCGGTCCCGGCATCCTTGCAGCCATTCACCAACATCATGACCTGCCGGGGAATCGGGCTTTGAAACTGGCGTCTCCTAGTGTCCTGTCCCGCCGATAAGTGGCATTTCGTTCGTGTGCCTGCGGGGTCCTCGCCGGCGCCGAACCCTTCGGGCTGGGCCGTATCGGGGCGCATGCTGCGTTGCGGCCGCGCCTTGCCTGCGCCCCGATACGGCCCAGCGAAATGACAGTTATCGGCGGGACAGGACACTAGATTTGCTCACTCTCGCCACGAGTTAGCGCAGCGTGCGAGTTGGGACGTTATCGTGCCGCTGAAAGCGGTGCGGCAAAGACGAAGGCCAAGCTCCATGAACTCACCCACGTTGCTTGACGCCTCGCGCTCCGCCCAGGCTACTGATCAGTAGATCTCATGGTCGCATTCGGGCTTGGTACCGGGGATTTTTCCAGGAGACCAGGTCCTGGCAGATCTGCTCGACGCTGAGCACGTCATGCAGGCCGGTGTGCTCCATCACCGCCTTGCGCCCGGCTTCGGTAACGCAGCCCCAGATCAGGATCGCGCCGTCATAGACGACTTCCCTCCCCTTCACGAAAGCCCTCGGCCGCGGTGCGTCGCCGGCGGCGGCCAGAAACGCTCGGAAGGCTTCCTTCGCGTGATGATCCAGCTGCCCGGCGCGATCGAGGACGAAGTATCGGAAGTTCTGAAACTCGATCTCGCACTTCATCTCCGCGACGAACACCTGGCTGGTGGCCTTATGCCGTAGAGCGAAATCCAGAGTGTGGCCACGGGTCTCGCCCAGCGCTTTGAGCTTGGGGCGAGCGCCGGGCACGGAAGATCTCTTGGAAGGTGGGATTCATGCGGCCAAGCCTTGCTGGCACATCACAGACGCAGCCAATCCACCCTCTTCTTCTTCAACGCACGATCTCGCTCTCTCCGCTCCACCCGCGAAGGATCCCGTATGTCTGCCAGGTGTTCGGCGGTGCTGCGCACGACCCAGAAGCTCGTGACGGCAACATCCGCGACGAACAGCCGGCTCGGAGGCGAACCGTACTTCGGCGCGCCGGCCAAGCCGGTGGCTCCGCGGAACACGTCCACAATATTCCCGGCGTTCATTCGTCTACCTGTCATGGACGCCGTTTCCGCCCCGCTGCCTCCGGCTCACTTCTCCATGTCCGCCGACGCCCCGCGCTTCACCGAAATCGTCAAGCGCGAACGTTCGCGGCTGGGGGACTTCATCCGCCGCCGCGTGCGCGATACGGCGGAGGCCGAGGACATCCTGCAGGACGTGTTGTTCGAGTTCTACCTGAGCGCCGATGCGGTCGAGCAGGTCGGCGCCTGGCTGTTTCGGGTGGCCAGGAATCGCATCATCGACCGTGCGCGCAAGACGAAGGAAGAGCCGCTGCCGGTCGCCGATGACGACGATGGCCGCAGCTGGCTCGAAGAGAACCTGCCGGACCCTTCCGCAGGACCTGATGCGGCCTATGCCCGCTCCGTGTTGCTCGCTTCCATCCAAGCCGCGCTGCAAACGCT
>NZ_KB898517.1 GCF_000377645.1 Thiomonas sp. FB-6
CCTGACGATGTCCTACTTTCACACGCGAATGCGCACTATCATCGGCGCTGAGGCGTTTCACGGTCCTGTTCGGGATGGGAAGGAGTGGTTCCACCTCGCTATGGTCATCAGGCGTAACTGGTGGGTTGCAGGGTTCGTGGTCTGTGCCACGTGGGGATCCCTACAACCGGGATTCGGGAGCTGACGCTGTGTTGCGATTGGATCGAGCCAGATCAAGGTTATAGGATCAAGCCGCACGGGCAATTAGTACTGGTTAGCTCAACGCATTACTGCGCTTCCACACCCAGCCTATCAACGTTGTAGTCTTCAACGACCCTTCAGGGGGATCGAGTCCCCAGGGAGGCCTTATCTTGAGGCGAGTTTCCCGCTTAGATGCTTTCAGCGGTTATCTCTTCCGCACATAGCTACCCGGCGATGCCACTGGCGTGACAACCGGTACACCAGGGGTGCGTCCACTCCGGTCCTCTCGTACTAGGAGCAGGCCCTCTCAAGCCTCCAGCGCCCACGGAAGATAGGGACAAAACTGTCTCACGACGTTTTAAACCCAGCTCACGTACCTCTTTAAATGGCGAACAGCCATACCCTTGGGACCGGCTACAGCCCCAGGATGAGATGAGCCGACATCGAGGTGCCAAACACCGCCGTCGATATGAACTCTTGGGCGGTATCAGCCTGTTATCCCCAGAGTACCTTTTATCCGTTGAGCGATGGCCCTTCCATACAGAACCACCGGATCACTATGTCCTGCTTTCGCATCTGCTCGACTTGTCAGTCTCGCAGTTAAGCACGCTTATGCCATTGCACTATCAGCACGATTTCCGACCGTACCTAGCGTACCTTCGAACTCCTCCGTTACGCTTTAGGAGGAGACCGCCCCAGTCAAACTGCCCACCATGCACTGTCCCCGATCCTGATTCAAGGACCAAGGTTAGAACCTCAAACACACCAGGGTGGTATTTCAAGGTTGGCTCCACCGGAACTAGCATCCCGGCTTCAAAGCCTCCCACCTATCCTACACAGATCTGTTCAAAGTCCCATGCAAAGCTGCAGTAAAGGTTCATGGGGTCTTTCCGTCTTTCCGCGGGGAGATTGCATCATCACAAACATTTCAACTTCGCTGAGTCTCGGGAGGAGACAGTGTGGCCATCGTTACGCCATTCGTGCAGGTCGGAACTTACCCGACAAGGAATTTCGCTACCTTAGGACCGTTATAGTTACGGCCGCCGTTTACCGGGGCTTCGATCAAGAGCTTGCACCCCATCACTTAACCTTCCGGCACCGGGCAGGCGTCACACCCTATACGTCCACTTTCGTGTTTGCAGAGTGCTGTGTTTTTAATAAACAGTCGCAGCCACCTTTTCACTGCGGCCCCCTTCTGCTTCGACCGCGAGGGTCTCCACATACCAGGGGCGTACCTTATCCCGAAGTTACGGTACTAATTTGCCGAGTTCCTTCTCCCGAGTTCTCTCAAGCGCCTGAGAATACTCATCTCGCGCACCAGTGTCGGTTTGCGGTACGGTCCTGTCGAGCTGAAGCTTAGTGGCTTTTCTTGGAAGCAGAGTATCAATCACTTCAGCGGCAAGCCGCCTCGTCGTCACACCTCAGCTCAGCCCCCCGGATTTGCCTAAGGGGCACGCCTACATGCTTGAACCGGGACATCCAACACCCGGCTGACCTAACTTTCTCCGTCCCCACATCGCACTCGACAGTGGTACAGGAATATTAACCTGTTTCCCATCAGCTACGCATTTCTGCCTCGCCTTAGGGGCCGACTCACCCTACGCCGATGAACGTTGCGTAGGAAACCTTGCGCTTACGGCGAGGGGGCTTTTCACCCCCTTTAACGCTACTCATGTCAGCATTCGCACTTCCGATACCTCCAGCACCCCTTTCAGGACACCTTCACAGGCTTACGGAACGCTCCTCTACCACGTGACCAAAGGTCACATCCGCAGCTTCGGTATATGGCTTAGCCCCGTTACATCTTCCGCGCAGGACGACTCGATCAGTGAGCTATTACGCTTTCTTTAAAGGATGGCTGCTTCTAAGCCAACTTCCTGACTGTCAATGCCTTCCCACTTCGTTTCCCACTTAGCCATATTTGGGGACCTTAGCTGGCGGTCTGGGTTGTTTCCCTCTTGAGTCCGGACGTTAGCACCCGGTGCTCTGTCTCCCGTGCTGACACTCTTCGGTATTCGGAGTTTGCCTTGGTTTGGTAAGTCGCCATGACCCCCTAGCCAAAACAGTGCTCTACCCCCGAAGGTGATACACGAGGCACTACCTAAATAGTTTTCGAGGAGAACCAGCTATTTCCGGATTTGTTTAGCCTTTCACCCCTATCCACAGCTCATCCGCTAATTTTGCAACACTAGTCGGTTCGGACCTCCAGCTGGTGTTACCCAGCCTTCATCCTGGCCATGGATAGATCATCCGGTTTCGGGTCTACACCCAGCGACTGAACGCCCTGTTCGGACTCGGTTTCCCTACGCCTTCCCTATGCGGTTAAGCTCGCCACTGAATGTAAGTCGCTGACCCATTATACAAAAGGTACGCCGTCACCCTTGCGGGCTCCGACTTTTTGTATGCATACGGTTTCAGGATCTATTTCACTCCCCTCCCGGGGTTCTTTTCACCTTTCCCTCACGGTACTTGTTCACTATCGGTCGACTACGAGTATTTAGCCTTGGAGGATGGTCCCCCCATATTCAGACAGGATTTCACGTGTCCCGCCCTACTTGTCGCACGCCTAGTTCCACACGAAAGATTTCAGGTACGGGGCTATCACCCACTATGGCAGCCCTTTCCAGAGCCTTCCCCTGTCTTCCATGCTAAAACGTGCAGGCTGATCCGATTTCGCTCGCCACTACTTTCGGAATCTCGGTTGATTTCTATTCCTCGGGTTACTTAGATGTTTCAGTTCGCCCGGTTCGCCTCCCGTGCCTATGTATTCAGCACGGGATACCCTTGCGGGTGGGTTTCCCCATTCGGACATCTGCGGATCAAAGCTTGATTGCCAGCTCCCCGCAGCTTATCGCAGGCTTCCACGTCCTTCGTCGCCTGTAGTCGCCAAGGCATCCACCGTATGCACTTCGTCGCTTGATCCTATAACTTTGACCTGGGCCTTCCGACCCAACCAAAGCCATAAGCTCTCGTTGATGAAGTTCGATGCAATCGCAACAACATGTCCCTCATCAGAACATGTCGTCAGCTTCCGAATTGTTAAAGAGCACAGCCGATCGTCTACACGATCAAGGGCCAGCACACATCCCGCGTGTTCCCACGCGTGTGCTCGCCTTTGATCATGCCTTCTTGTGTCGTCGAGGTGACTGGTGGAGGTGAACGGGATCGAACCGATGACCCCCTGCTTGCAAAGCAGGTGCTCTCCCAGCTGAGCTACACCCCCAGCGTGTTCTCTCTCTCGTCCCGCTCCTGGTGGGTCTGGTTGGGCTCGAACCAACGACCCCCGCCTTATCAAGACGGTGCTCTAACCAGCTGAGCTACAGACCCAGGACCGTCCTCGGCTGCGGCCAGCTGGCCACACGTCAACCTTGCAAGTTTTCCTTGCACGACTACACAGGCTGCCTAGCCGATAAGCGTGGGCGCTTGACCCTTGCGAGAGTTTCCAGAAAGGAGGTGATCCAGCCGCACCTTCCGATACGGCTACCTTGTTACGACTTCACCCCAGTCATGAAGCCTACCGTGGTCATCGCCCTCCTTGCGGTTAGGCTAATGACTTCTGGTAAACCCCACTCCCATGGTGTGACGGGCGGTGTGTACAAGACCCGGGAACGTATTCACCGCGGCAAGCTGATCCGCGATTACTAGCGATTCCGACTTCATGCAGTCGAGTTGCAGACTGCAATCCGGACTACGAACGGTTTTCTGGGATTGGCTCCCCCTCGCGGGTTGGCAGCCCTCTGTACCGTCCATTGTATGACGTGTGTAGCCCTACCCATAAGGGCCATGATGACTTGACGTCATCCCCACCTTCCTCCGGTTTGTCACCGGCAGTCCCATTAGAGTGCCCTTTCGTAGCAACTAATGGCAAGGGTTGCGCTCGTTGCGGGACTTAACCCAACATCTCACGACACGAGCTGACGACAGCCATGCAGCACCTGTGTTCCGGCTCTCTTTCGAGCACTCCCAAATCTCTTCGGGATTCCAGACATGTCAAGGGTAGGTAAGGTTTTTCGCGTTGCATCGAATTAAACCACATCATCCACCGCTTGTGCGGGTCCCCGTCAATTCCTTTGAGTTTTAACCTTGCGGCCGTACTCCCCAGGCGGTCAACTTCACGCGTTAGCTTCGTTACTGAACAGTTGCCCGTCCAACAACCAGTTGACATCGTTTAGGGCGTGGACTACCAGGGTATCTAATCCTGTTTGCTCCCCACGCTTTCGTGCATGAGCGTCAGTACAGGTCCAGGGAGCTGCCTTCGCCATCGGTGTTCCTCCGCATATCTACGCATTTCACTGCTACACGCGGAATTCCACTCCCCTCTACCGTACTCCAGTCGGATAGTCATCCATGCCATTCCCAGGTTAAGCCCGGGGATTTCACATCGATCTTTCCCAACCGCCTGCGCACGCTTTACGCCCAGTAATTCCGATTAACGCTCGCACCCTACGTATTACCGCGGCTGCTGGCACGTAGTTAGCCGGTGCTTATTCTGCAGGTACCGTCATCCATCCATGGTATTAGCACGGACGATTTCTTTCCTGCCAAAAGTGGTTTACAACCCGAAGGCCTTCTTCCCACACGCGGCATTGCTGGATCAGGCTTGCGCCCATTGTCCAAGATTCCCCACTGCTGCCTCCCGTAGGAGTCTGGGCCGTGTCTCAGTCCCAGTGTGGCTGGTCGTCCTCTCAGACCAGCTACGGATCGTCGCCTTGGTGAGCCTTTACCTCACCAACTAGCTAATCCGACATCGGCCGCTCCATCGACGCAAGGCCTTGCGGTCCCCTGCTTTCACCCGTAGGTCGTATGCGGTATTAGCAACGCTTTCGCGCAGTTATCCCCCATCGTTGGGCACGTTCCGATGCATTACTCACCCGTTCGCCACTCGCCGCCAGGGTTGCCCCCGCGCTGCCGTTCGACTTGCATGTGTAAGGCATGCCGCTAGCGTTCAATCTGAGCCAGGATCAAACTCTACAGTTCAATCCATCAGTTCACTCAATCAAGAATCACGGATTTCTCCGTACTCTAGCGTTGAGCGTTCAAACTTTTCTCTTGAATTCCCGAAAAGCCAAACGCCCACACTTATCGGCTGCTTCTTGTTAATGATCGAGCTTCTTTCGAAGCGGTGCTGCGCGAAGCAGCGAAGAATGAATTCTTGCACGGTTCCGCAAGGCGCGCAAGTCCCCTTCAACAAAAAGTCATCTGGAGCGCGTAGAGGCAGAGGCCAGCAGCTCGTTGCCCACCAGCGCCGCCAGGATCAGGCCGCCACCCAGCAGGGTGCTGCCGCTGGGCACCTCCCCGGCGCCAAGCCAGGCCCACAGGGTGCCGAACACCACTTCGAGCAGGCCCAGCAGGGCCACCTCGGCGGGCGCTAGGCGTTGCGCGGCCCACACCGCGAAGGCACCGGGCAGCGCCAGCTGGAACACGCCGAGCACGGCCAGCCAGGCCATGTCATGCGCATCCACCGCCAGGCGCGCGCTGCTGAACAGGGCCATCGAGGCTGCGGACAGGCCGGCGCCCAGCATCGGGGCCAGCTGCATGGGCAGCCGGGCCCCTGCATGGCGCAGCGCCACCCAGTTCCCGGCCGCGGCCACCGGAACGAATAACCCGATCAACAGCCCGGCGACTTCGCGCGAGCCCGTGCTGGCGTGCAGGTTGTTCCAGAACATCCAGGCCATGCCCAGCATGGCCACGGCGATCGCGGCCCAGGTGCGCGCGCGCACCTGCACTCCCAGGAACAAGAGTCCCATCAGCGCCGCGAATAGCGGCCCCAGGCTCTCCGCCACCAGCGTCTGCGCCACTGTGGTCAGGCTCAGCGCGACCATGAAGGCGGTGTACATGACGCCCCAGCACAGTCCCGACAACCACAGCAGCGAGGCGCCACCGCCCGCGGGTGCGAGGGCCTGCCGCAGCAGCGCCGCGGGGCCGCGACGCCCGCCCAGCACCAGCAGCAGGGACAACGCGGCGAAGCCGCTGCGCCAGAACACCAGCACGCTGCCGTCGTGGCGGTGCAGATGGCGGGTGATCACGCCGGCGATACTCCACAGCAGCGTGCACACCACCATGGCGGCGACGGCCTGGCGGTGGGTGCGCGCGGCTGCGCGCTGCGCTTCGGTGACGGCGTCCACGACTCTCGGCGGGCTGCGGGCCGGGCGCGGCCCGCGCGTGTTCAGGTGCTCAGGCGCTCAGGCGCCCTGCGCCATCGCGCGATCGGCGCGCTTGCGGTCATGCTCGCTGAGGTGGCGCTTGCGCAGGCGGATCGACTTGGGCGTGATCTCCACCAGTTCGTCGTCGGCGATGAACTCCACCGCGTACTCCAGGCTCAGCTCGATGGGCGGGGTGATCTTGATCGCGTCTTCCTTGCCCGACACGCGGAAGTTGGTCAGCTGCTTGGCCCGCACCGGGTTGACCACGAGGTCGTTGTCGCGGCTGTGCACGCCCACGATCATGCCCTCGTACACCGGGTCGCCGGGCTTGACGAACATGCGCCCGCGGTCGTCGAGCTTGCCCAGGGCGTAGGTGACGATCTCGCCCTGGTCCTGGCTGATCAGCACGCCGTTCTTGCGTCCCTGGATCTCGCCTCGGTAGTCGTCGTAGCTGTCGAAGATGTTGCTGATCAGCCCGGTGCCCCGGGTCAGGTTGAGGAATTCGGTCTGGAATCCGATCAGGCCGCGAGCCGGGATGCGGTATTCCAGGCGCACGCGCCCCATGCCGTCGGGTTCCATGTTCACCAGTTCGCCGCGGCGCTCGCCCAGCGCCTGCATGACGCCGCCCTGGTGCTGCTCTTCCACGTCGGCGGTGACCAGCTCGATGGGTTCCTGGCGGCGGCCGTCCACGTCGCGGAACACCACGCGCGGCTTGCTCACCGCCAGTTCGTAGCCTTCACGGCGCATGTTCTCCAGCAGGATGGTCAGGTGCAGTTCGCCACGGCCCGAGACCTCGAACACGCCGTCCTCGTCGGTGTCGCGCACGCGCAGCGCCACGTTGCTCTGCAGCTCGCGGTCCAGGCGGTCGCGGATCTGACGGCTGGTGACGAACTTGCCTTCGCGCCCGGCCAGCGGACTGGTGTTGACGCAGAAGTTCATGGTCAGCGTGGGCTCGTCCACCGCCAGCATGGGCAGCGGGCGCGGATCGTCCAGGCTCGTCAGGGTCACGCCGATGCCGATGCCCTCGATGCCGTTGACCAGCACGATGTCGCCGGGGCCGGCCTGCTCGGCCATGTGCCGCTCCAGACCCTCGAACTTGAGCACCTGGTTCACGCGCGCCTTGACCGGCGCGGAGTCCGGGCCGTGGTAGACGGCCACGTCCTGCCCGGCCTTGAGCATGCCGCTGTTGACCCGGCCGATGCCGATGCGCCCGACGAAGCTGGAGTAGTCCAGCGAGCAGATCTGCAACTGCAGCGGGTCGCTCTCCGAGCCCTCGTGCGGGGGCACGTATTCCAGCACGGCGTCGAACAGGGGCGACAGGTCGGTGCCCACCTCGCCGGCCGTGCGCGTGGCCCAGCCGTTCAGGCCCGAGGCGTAGACCACGGGGAAGTCCAGCTGCTCCTCCGTCGCGCCCAGCTTGTCGAACAGTTCGAAGGTCGCGTTGATCACGTAGTCGGCGCGCGCGCCGGGGCGGTCCACCTTGTTGATCACCACGATGGGCTTGAGACCCAGCGCCAGCGCCTTCTTGGTGACGAAGCGGGTCTGCGGCATCGGCCCCTCGACGGCGTCGACCAGCAGCAGCACGCTGTCGACCATGGACAGCACGCGCTCGACCTCGCCGCCGAAGTCGGCGTGGCCGGGGGTGTCGACGATGTTGATGTGGGTGCCCTTCCACTCCACCGCGCAGTTCTTGGACAGGATGGTGATGCCGCGCTCACGCTCCAGGTCGTTGGAGTCCATCACGCGTTCGGCGATCTGCTGGTTCTGGCGGAAGGTGCCGGACTGGCGCAGCAGCTGGTCGACCATCGTGGTCTTTCCGTGGTCGACGTGGGCGATGATGGCGATGTTGCGAATCGAGGAGGTCATGATCATTGCGGCTGCGTACGCAGCTCTTCGGGACTCAACAGGCGTTGCACGGACAGCTCGCGGCCGTCCCAGCGTGCAACACCCAGGAATACGGGGGTCGCGGCAGCGCCGCCGGCCCCGTAGATGCGCAGTTGCGCGGCCTGCGCCGGACGCTGCGCCGCCGGCGGCACGACCGCGCGCCCCTGCAGCAGGGCGGCGGCAAGAGCCGGCTCGAGCTCCAGCGACGGCAGCTCGCGCAGCAGCGCGTCCACCGGCAGCAGCCAGGCGCGCGCCTGCTCGCGCGCGGCCTCGCGCACCTGATCCAGGGGGCGAGCCTGCGCCAGGTCGAAACCGCCGCTGCGGGTGCGCCGCAGCCCGGCCAGATGCGCGCCGCAGCCCAGCGCATCGCCGATGTCGCGCGCCAGCGAACGGATGTAGGTGCCTTTGCCGCAGCGCACTTCGATGCTCAGCAGGTCCTGCTCGAGGCCGAGCAGCTCGATGGAATCGATGCGCACCGGGCGCGCATCCAGCTCCAACTGCTGGCCGGCCCGCGCGTATTCATACAGCGGCCGCCCGTCACGCTTGAGCGCGCTGTGCATCGGCGGCACCTGCTGGATGTCGCCGACGAAGCGGTCGAGCACGCCGCGCAGCGCCGCCGCGTCCAGCGCCGGCACCGGCGCGCTGCGCAGCACCTCGCCTTCGCCGTCGCAGGTGCTGGTGCTCACGCCCAGGCGCAGCTGCGCGACGTAGGCCTTGTCGGCCTCCAGATGGCTCTGCGCGAACTTGGTGGCCGCGCCGAAGCACAGGGGGAGCAGGCCTTCGGCCAAGGGGTCGAGGGTCCCGGTGTGCCCGGCCTTGGCTGCACCCAGCGCACGCCGTGCCTGCTGCAGGGCCTGCTGCGAGGTGCAGCCACGCGGCTTGTCCAGCAGCAGCACGCCGTGCACCGGTTCGCGGCCCGAAGGGCCCTGCGGGTTCATGAAGGTTCTGCCGTGTTGCGGGAGCTCAGTCCTGGGCCTTGTCCGACACCGCGCGGCGGATCAGCTCGTTCATGCTGCCGGCGTCGCGCGTGGTGGCGTCGAACACGAAATGCAGCGTCGGCACGGTGTGGATGCGCAAACGCTTGAACAACAGGCTGTGCAGGTAGCCGGCCCGCTCGTTGAGCAGCTGCTGCGCGTGCTCGGGCTCGGCGCCCAGCACGGTGAAGAACACCTTGGCATGCGCGTAGTCGGGGGTCAGGCGCACTTCCGACAAGGTGACCAGGCCGAGGCCCGGATCGCGGATCTCGCGCCCGATCATCTCCGACAGATCGCGCTGGATCTGGTCGGCGATGCGGTGGATGCGATGCGAACTGGGGGCCTGGCGTGGCATGGAGCTCAACGGCAAGGGCCCGTGCATCGGCACGGGCCCGGATGGGGACGGCCGGCCCCGAGGGGCCGGCGGCGGCTGTGGCGGCTTAGAGGGTGCGGGCGATTTCCTTGACCTCGAAGGCCTCGATCTGGTCGCCTTCCTGCAGGTCGTGGAAGCTCTTGAGCGAAAGG
This sequence comes from Thiomonas sp. FB-6, assembly GCF_000377645.1. Lineage (GTDB taxonomy): Bacteria > Pseudomonadota > Gammaproteobacteria > Burkholderiales > Burkholderiaceae_C > Thiomonas_A. The sequence continues at coordinate 9,707 of NZ_KB898517.1, forward strand.
CCGCACTCGAAGCCTTCCTGCACCTCGCGCACGTCGTCCTTGAAGCGCTTGAGGGAGTCGAGCTCGCCGGTGTGGATCACCACGTTGTCGCGCAGCACCCGCACCTGCGCCGAGCGGCGCACCAGTCCGGACAGCACGCGGCAGCCGGCCACCGTGCCGACCTTGCTGATGCGGAACACCTGGCGCACCTCGACCATGCCCAGCACTTCCTCGCGCTTCTCCGGCGCCAGCATGCCCGACATGGCGGCCTTGATCTCGTCCACCGCCTCGTAGATGATGTTGTAGTAGCGGATGTCGATGCCGTTGAGCTCGGCCAGCTTGCGCGCGCCGGCGTCGGCGCGGGTGTTGAAGCCGATCACCACGGCCTGCGAGGCGATGGCCAGGTTGACGTCGTTCTCGGTGATGCCGCCCACCGCCGCATGCACCACCTGCACGCGGATCTCGTCGGTGGACAGCTTGGTCAACGCGTGCACCAGCGCTTCCTGCGAACCCTGCACGTCCGACTTGATGATCAGGTTCAGGGTCTTCGCGCCCTCGGCCAGTTGCTCGAACATGTTCTCCAGCTTCGCCGCCTGCTGGCGCGCCAGCTTGACGTCGCGGAACTTGCCCTGGCGGAACAGCGCGATCTCGCGGGCCTTGCGCTCGTCGCCCAGCACGAGGATCTCCTCGCCGGCGCTGGGCACTTCGCTGAGCCCCTGGATCTCCACCGGAATCGACGGACCGGCGCTTTGCACCGGGCGCCCGGCTTCGTCGAGCATGGCGCGCACGCGCCCGAAGCTCGAACCGGCCAGCACGACGTCCCCGCGCTTGAGGGTTCCCGACTGCACCAGGATGGTGGCCACCGGGCCGCGTCCCTTGTCGAGCTGGGCCTCGATGACCAGCCCCTTGGCCGGCGCGTCGATCGCTGCCTTGAGTTCCAGCACCTCGGCTTGCAGCAGCACGTTCTCCAGCAGGTCGTCGATACCCTGGCCGGTCTTGGCCGACACCGGCACGAAGGGCGATTCGCCCCCGTACTCCTCGGGCACCACCTGCTCGGCCACCAGTTCCTGCTTCACGCGGTCGGGGTTGGCCTCGGGCTTGTCGATCTTGTTCAGCGCGACCACGATGGGCACGCCCGCGGCCTTCGCGTGGGCGATGGCCTCGCGGGTCTGCGGCATCACGCCGTCGTCGGCCGCCACCACCAGGATGACGATGTCGGTGGCCTTGGCGCCGCGCGCACGCATGGCCGTGAAGGCCTCGTGGCCGGGGGTGTCGAGGAAGGTGATGATGCCGCGCGGGGTCTCCACGTGGTAGGCACCGATGTGCTGGGTGATGCCGCCGGCCTCGCCCGCGGCGACCTTGGCGCGCCGGATGTAGTCCAGCAGCGAGGTCTTGCCGTGGTCGACGTGACCCATCACCGTGACCACCGGGGCGCGGGGCTCCAGTTCAGCGGCCTGCGTGGGCAGGCCCTCCTCTTCCAGGAAGGTCTCGGGATCGTCGAGCTTGGCCGCCACCGAGGTGTGGCCCATTTCCTGCACGATGATCATCGCCGTTTCCTGGTCCAGGACCTGGTTGATGGTCACCATCTGGCCCAGCTTCATCAGGGTCTTGATGACCTCGGAAGCCTTGACGGACATCTTGTGCGCGAGGTCGCCGACCGTGATGGTCTCCGGCACGTGCACTTCGCGCACCACCGGCTCGGCCGGCGCGACGAAGCGCGGCTGGTCCTTATCGCGCGAATCGCGGCGCGAACCGCCCTTCGCACCGCGCCACGCGCCGGTGCCTCCGCTGGTGTCGCCGCGGGTCTTGATGGCGCGGCGCTTCGCCGCCTCGTCGGCCCAGGAGGACGACAGCTGCTCGGACTTGACCGCCTTCTTGGCCTTGCCGTCGGCGCTGGCCGCGGCGCCGGGCGCCGCCGGCTTGGCGGCACCGGCGGCCGGCTTGTGGATGGTGCCCTTGATCGCACCAGCCGCATCGGCCGGTTTCGGGGTCTCCGGCGGCTTGGGCGCGTGCAGCACGGTGCGCGGACGCGCCAGCATGTCGCGGATCGCCGCGGCTTCCTGCTCGGCGGCGCGGCGGCGTACCTGGATGGCCTCCATTTCCACGACGCGCGCGGCGGCGGCCTCTGCATCGGCGCGCGCCCGGCGCTGCGCCTCGGCGGCGCGCAGCTGCTCCTTGTCCGCCGCGGCCTTGGCGGCCTCGTCGGCCTTGGCGGCCTTGGCGGCTTCGTCGGTCTTGGCCGCCCGCGCGGGTTCGGCGGCCTCGGCCGCCTGCGCGCCCTCGCCGGCCTGGCTGAGCTCGGCGGTCTGCGCCACTTCGCGCTCGGCCTGCTCGCGTTCGCGCGCCTCGCGCTCGGCCTGCTCGCGCTCGGCCTCCGCGGCCCGCGCACGCGCCTCGGCCTGCTCCTGCTCCTCCTGCTGGCGCAGGCGCAGTTCCTCGGCCTGGCGCGCCAGCAGCTCGGACTGACGCTTGGCCTCTTCCTCGCGACGCCGCAGTTCGGCCTCGTCCACCACCGGCTGCGCGGTGGCGGGAGCGGCTTCGGGGAGATCCTCGCGCTTGACGAACACGCGCTTCTTGCGCACCTCCACCTGGATGGTGCGCGCCTTGCCGGTCGAGTCGGCCTGCTTGATCTCGGTGGTCTGCTTGCGGGTCAGCGTGATCTTCTTGCGCTCGGCCCCGGCCACGCCATGCGCGACGCGCAGGTGGTCCAGCAGCCGGGCCTTGTCGGCCTCGCTGATCGGATCCTCCGCGTTCTGCTTGTGCACGCTGGCCGCGGCAAGTTGTTCCAGGAGCTGGGCAGCCGGAATGTGCAGTTCGGTGGCGAGTTGGGCGACGGTGGTTTGTGCCATGGATGCTTTCCTTGCTCCTTCTTGTGTCTCAGGCGTTGAACCAGTGTTCGCGGGCCTTGAGAATCAGCGCGCTGGCCTGGGCCTCTTCGCCGCCGATGATCGCCGTGAGTTCGTCGGTCGCCAGGTCGGCCAGGTCGTCGCGGCTATGCACGCCCGCGTCGGCCAGGCTGGCGATCTGTTCGGTGCTCAGTCCTTCCAGGTCCTTCAGGTCCTGGGAGACTTCGTCGAGTTTCTGCTCGCGCGCGATTTCCTGCGTCAGCAGCGCGTCGCGCGCACGAGTGCGAAGTTCGTGCACGGTGTCTTCGTCGAAGGAGGCGATTTCCAGCATTTCCGCCAGCGGCACGTAGGCCACCTCCTCCAGGCTGGTGAACCCTTCCTGGATCAGGATGTCCGCCACTTCCTGGTCGACGTCGAGCTTGCTGCGGAACAGCTCGCGCATCTCCTCGGTCTCGGCATTTTGCCGGGTTTGCGACTCTTCCGCCGACATCAGGTTGATCTGCCAGCCGGTCAGCTCGGAGGCCAGGCGCACGTTCTGCCCCGAGCGTCCGATGGCCAGCGCCAGGTTCTCCTCGTCCACGGCGACGTCCATCGCGTGCTTTTCCTCGTCGACGACGATGGACTGCACGTTGGCCGGCGCCAGCGCGCCGATGACGAACTGCGCCGGATCGTCCGACCACAGCACGATGTCCACGCGCTCGCCGCCCAGCTCGTTGCTCACCGCGTTCACGCGCGAGCCGCGCACGCCGATGCAGGTGCCGATGGGATCGATGCGCCGGTCGTGGGACAGCACCGCGATCTTCGCCCGCACGCCCGGATCGCGCGCGCAGGACTTGATCTCCAGAAGGCCCTGCTCCATCTCGGGCACTTCCAGGCGGAACAGTTCCTTCATGTATTCCGGCGCGGTGCGCGAGAGTTCGATCTGCGGGCCGCGCGCGGCACGGTCGATCTTGGAGATCACGGCGCGCACGCGGTCGCCGGCGCGGATGTTTTCCTTCGGGATCATGTCGCCGCGGCGCAGGCGCGCGTCCACCTTGCCCGACTCGACGATGGCGTCGCCCTTGTCCATGCGCTTGACGGTGCCCACGAAAATGCGGTCGTTGCGCTGCAGGAAATCGTTCAGGATCTGCTCGCGCTCGGCGTCCCGGATCCTCTGCAGGATGACCTGCTTGGCCGCCTGCGCACCGATGCGCCCGAACTCCAGGCTCTCGACCTGCTCCTCGATGTACTCGCCGATCTCGATGTCGGCAATCTGCTCGACCGCCTCGAAATGCAGGATCTCGGCGTCGGGCTGCTGCAGCCCCGCCTCGTCGGGCACGACCAGCCAGCGCCGGAAGCTTTCGTAGTCCCCGGTGTCGCGGTCGATGGCCACGCGGATGTCGACCTCGCCGCTGTAGCGCTTCTTGGTCGCCGAGGCCAGCGCGGCCTCGACCGCGCTGAACACGACGTCACGGTCCACATTCTTCTCGTGCGCCAGCGCATCGACCAGCATCAGCAACTCGCGGTTCATGATTTACGACCCCTGAAGTCAAGCAACGGCACCAGGCGCACCTCGCGCGCCTCGGCCATCGAAAAACGCAATTCCTGCGGCTCCTGCGCGGGCGTCGCGCGCCGCCCCGCCGCCGCAGCCTTGTTCTTGTCCGCTCCCGGACGGCGCCGCTCCAGCCCGGCGAGCAAGGCCTCGTCCCAGGCGATGGAATAGCTGGCCTCGGGCCCGTCGGTGCTCTCCTCGGGGATGGCCTGCAGAATGCCCCGGTACTTCTTGCGCCCCTGGAAGGGCAAGCGCAAGGTCACGTCCACCGCCAGCCCGGCGAAGCGCCGCATGTCCTCGGGCGTGCGCAGCAAGCGGTCCAGCCCCGGCGACGACACCTCCAGACGCTTGTAGTCCAGCCCATCGACCTCCAGCGCGTACTGCAACTGCCGGCTGACGCGCTCGCAGTCCTCCACCGTCACGGGACTGCCGTCGGCGCGATCGATGGTCACGCGCAGCAAGCCGGCGGCCGCCCAGTTCGCCTCGACGAACTGGTAGCCCAGACCCCGCACGGTGTCCTCGATCAATTGCGCCTGCTGCATGCCCTGTCTACGTTCCCTCGTTGTCGCCCTGAAGCCGGATGGCGCGAACACGAATGCAAGGGCAACAAAAAAGGGCGATCGGTATCGCCCTTTGCTCGTCGCCCTTGCTGTTGGCCAACCCGGCTGGATCCGTTTCCGAAAGCCACCGCCGTGACCGGAAGGCCCCGCCGCCGCACACACGCGGCGCGGCTGGCGCCTCCAGCTTGCGGTGTGGTGCCTGGGCCCCAATCTGCTCCGGAATGCCTATTCTAGAGGCAAAACCCCCGCCTTTCAAGGAGCGGGGTCAAAACCATCGCCTATCGTAGCCGTTGTCGCCTCCACCTGCCGGGCGTGCGCTCAGGCGCCGGAGTGCGCCGAGCGGGTCCGCACGACCGAAGGTTCCCGGCGCCCATGCGAGAATGCGGGCCAAGCCGCGGGCGCTGGGCGCCCCATCGTCGCCATTCGAATTTCCAGGAAAAACTCATGGGCTTTCTTTCCGGCAAGCGCATTCTGATCACCGGCCTGCTGTCCAACCGCTCCATCGCCTACGGCGTGGCCAAGGCCTGTCACCGCGAAGGCGCGGAACTGGCCTTCACCTACGTCGGGGAACGTTTCGCCGAGCGTATCCAGGGCTTCGCCCAGGAATTCGACAGCCGCCTGACCTTCCCCTGCGACGTCGCCGACGACGCGCAGATGGAAGCGCTGGGGCTCGAACTCGGCCGGCACTGGCCGCGCCTGGACGGCTACGTGCATTCCATCGGCTTCGCGCCGCGCGAGGCCATCGCCGGCGATTTCCTCGAGGGCCTGTCGCGCGAGGGCTTTCGCATCGCCCACGACATCTCCGCCTATTCCTTCCCGGCGCTGGCCAAGGCGCTGCTGCCGCTGCTGCAGGCCAGCTGCGACGCCGGCGGCATGCCCTCGCTGCTGACCATGACCTACCTGGGCGCCGAACGCGTGGTTCCCAACTACAACACCATGGGCGTGGCCAAGGCCGCGCTGGAAGCCAGCGTGCGCTACCTGGCCGAATGCCTGGGCCCGCGCGGCATGCGGGTCAACGGCCTGAGCGCCGGCCCCATCAAGACCCTGGCCGCCTCCGGGATCGCCGACTTCGGCAAGATGCTCAAGTTCAACGAGTCCAGCACCCCGTTGCGCCGCAACGTGACCATCGAGCAGGTGGGCGACGCCAGCGCCTTCCTGCTGTCGGACCTGGCCAGCGGCATCACCGCGGAAGTGCTGCACGTGGACGCCGGCATGCACGCGGTGGTCGGCGGCCTGGGCGCGGGAGGGTAAGTGCCCCCTTCGTCGCCGGGGGCGGCCCCGGCTCCGTCCCCCCGTGGGGGACAACCCCTGCCTTGGGGCGGCCCTGCGGCAGGGGGTTTCCTGGCATTGGGGGAATGCGGCGTTGGCGGGGGGCTTTCAGGCGGGCTGGAGTGCGGCGGTTGCGGGAGGCTTTCAGGCGGGGTGGAAATCTGCGGCGGGCGGGGGTGTTGACAAGCGCGGGAAACGCTCTAGAATGTTGGTTTTTCGCGGGAATAGCTCAGTTGGTAGAGCGCAACCTTGCCAAGGTTGAGGTCGCGAGTTCGAGACTCGTTTCCCGCTCCAGTTTCTCCATTTACGAACCAGCCCTCCAGATAATCGGAGCTTCGTGAATGTCCGGAGCCTTCCGAGGCAGCCCGGAAGCTGGAACACCTCCAGGGGAAGCCAAGTCTTCCCCTTTTTGTTGCCGATCGAAAATGCCAGCATTGCGCCCTGCGCGGAAACGGCATCCGATAATGCCCGCCAAGGCATCTCTCGCGTCGATCCGGTGACCGGTTCCGGCACCGAAGTGCACCTTCCGCTAAGATGCGCTCCAGATTGAATCACGGCGCGGTAGCAAAGCGGCTATGCAGAGGACTGCAAATCCTTCCAGGTGGGTTCGACTCCCGCCCGCGCCTCCAGAACATCGTTGAATGAAAGCCGCCCTCGGGCGGCTTTTTTGCGCCCGTACCGCGTGCCCGGGCGCGCCGAGGCCACTGCGGCCAAGGCGCCGCCTGTGCCACAATCGGCCGACGCTACGCCGGGCGGTGCCTTCGGGCCGGGCCGGCCGCCCCTCCCTCCCGGATGCCACGCCATGTCCCAGCCCACCTCCCCGGCTTCCCCGCCCGATCTCGGCGAACGCGTACTCGGCGCCCTCATGGGCGCCTTCGTCGGCGACGCGCTGGCCCTCGGCCCCCACTGGTACTACGACCTCGACGCGCTGCGCCGGGACTACGGCCCCTGGATCACCGACTACACCGCGCCGCGGCCCGAGCGCTATCACGCGGGCCTGCGCGCCGGGCAATCCTCCCAGGCCGGCTGGCTGCTCGAACGGACCCTGAGCAGCCTGGTCGAGCGTGGCGGCTACGACGAGGCCGACTTCTGCCGGCGCATCGACGAGGAGTTGTTCCCGCTGCTCGACGGCACGCCGTTGAGCGGCCCCGGGGGCTACACCAGCCAATCCATCCGCGAGGCCTGGCGCCTGCGCGTGGGGCGCGGCCTCGGCTGGGGCGAGATCGGCGGCTACGCCGACAACACCGAGGCCGCCGAACGCGTGCTGGCCATCGCGGTGCGCCACGCGCTGCACCCCGAGCGGCTCGCCCGCGACGTGGGCTCGAACACCGCGCTCACCCAGATCGACCCCACGGTCATGGCCATGACCGTGGCCTACGCCTGCGTGCTCGGACAGCTGGTGCAGGGCCACGCGCTCGACGAAGCGCTGTCGGGCCGGCTCATGGCCCTGGTGCGCGACGGCCAGCTCCCCTTCCATACCGTCACCGCCGACGGCGAGGCCTCGGTGCCGCGCGGCGCCGAGAAGCCCCGCCGCGGCGTGGGGGAGTTCGCGTCGCCGGACGCGCTGCTGACCCCGTCGAACATCGCGCGCGCGGCGCGCGATCCCGGCGTGCGCATCGAGCCGGCCTGGAAGGTCTCGCTGGTCTACGGCATGCCCTGCGCGGTCTACCACCAGTTCCCGGCCGCCTATTACCTGGCCGCGCGATTCGGCGCCGACTTCGAGAACGCCGTGCTCCATGCGGTCAACGGCGGGGGCCAGAACCAGGCCCGCGCCATGCTGACCGGCGCCTTGTGCGGGGCTATGGGCGGGCTGCAAGCCATTCCCGAGCGCTGGATCCTGGGACTCGAGCATGGCGGGCCGCGCCTCGAGCTGGCGCGCCGCCTGGCCGGGCAGGTGCTCGCCGAACAGCCCGCTCGGGCCACGGCAGCCTCCTGAGGCCGCCGCCCGAAGCCGCCGCGCCCGGTCGGGGGGCTCAGCCGCCGCCGGCTTGCTCCGCCGGCGCCGGGCCTGCTCCCTGCCAGCTCACCGGAATCGGGCGGTCGGCCGAAAGCTGCACCGTGCGCGTGGGGAAGGCGAAGCCCACGCCCAGCGAAGCGAAAGCCCGCATGAGTTCGAGGTTGATGGCCTGCTGGGTGTCCATGTAGACCGTGTAGTCGGACGTGGTCATCCAGTACACCACCTCGAAATTCAGGGCCGATTCGCCGAAATCCTTGAAGTGCGCACGGTCGAAGCGGGTCTGCTCCTGCTTCTGCACGGCTTCGCGCACCCGCGCCGGGATCTGCTCCATCAGGTCCGGCGGCGTCTCGTAGCCCACGCCGAAGGCGAAGGAGATGCGCCGCTCCTGCATGTGCCGGTAGTTGCGCAACCGGGCCTTGGTCAGGTCGGTGTTGGAGAACACCAGCAGTTCGCCGCCGATACTGCGGATGCGGGTGGTCTTCAGCCCGATGTTCTCGACCGTCCCGGAGAAACCGTCGATCACGATGAAGTGCCCGATCTGGAACGGCTTGTCCAGCACGATGGACAGGCTGGAGAACAGGTCTCCGAGGATGTTCTGCAAGGCCAGGCCCACCGCGATGCCGCCGACCCCCAGCCCCGCCAGCAGGGTGCTGACGTTGAATCCCAGGTTGTCCAGCAGCAGCAGGAACAGCAGGCTCCACAGCACGAGGCGCGCCAGGAAGCTCATCGCGGCCAGGCCGGTGGCGGTCTCCGGATCGGTGCGCATCGCGCTCTCGCGCGACTGCGTGATGAGCTTGTCGATGAAACGCCCCGTCCACAGGCCGACCTGCACCGCCAGCGCCACGCTGGCCGCGCCCTCCAGCCACTGCCGCGGCTGGGCTGGCAGATCCAGCGCACGCACCGCGGGCAGCACGGCCCCCAGCGCGAGCAGCCAGCTCCGCGTACCGTCCAGCGCGTGCACGAAGGCGTCGTCCCAGCGCGAGGGCGTGCGTTCGGCGATGTCGCGCAGGCGGCGGACCAGCACCGGCTTCGCGGAGGCGGCGCCCACGCCGACCACCAGCAGCCAGGCCAGCGCCTCCAGCCACGCGGACAGGGGATTCGACGCGATCATCAGATGGGTCCAGTGGCTCATCGCTTGCAGCATTCTCCAGGAGTCCTCACGCGGCTTCGCAGGCGGGCGCCTCGGCCGGCGGCCGGCGCAGGACTTCGAACCAGCGCAGCACGTGGCGGGTCCAGAAGTCGATATCGTAGTGTTGCACGTGCTGCTGCATGCGCTGCATGCGAGCGTGCTGTTCCGCGGGCTCCATGTCCAGCGCGCGCTCGATGGCCGCGTCCATCTGGCTGATGCTGTAGGGGTTGACCAGCACCGCGTCACCCAGCTCCAGCGCGGTTCCGGCGAACTCCGACAGCACCAGCACGCCGTCGCGCGCGTCGTGTGCGGCGACGAACTCCTTGGCCACCAGGTTGAGCCCGTCGCGCAGGGGGGTGATCCAGCAGACGTCGGCGGCGCGGAAGTAGGCCATGGTCTCCTGGAAGGTCATCGGCGTGGTCGACAACACCACCGGCTGCCACGACAGGCTGCCGAAGTGGCCGTTGATGCGTCCGACCAGCTGCTCGATGGCCTGCTGCGCGCGCCGGTACACCCGCATGCCGTCCGCGGCCGCGACCGCGGTGAGCAGCAATTGCACCCGGCCGAGCAGCGCCGGACGCCGGCGCAGCAGGCGCTCGTAGGTCAGCAGCATTTCCCGCGTGCCCTTGGCGTAGTCCACCCGCCCCACCGACACGATCACCTTGCACCCGGACAGACCCGCGCGGATGCGCGCGACCTGCTCGCGCGCACCCGGCGCGGCCATGGCCTGCTCGATCAGGCGCGCGTGGGTGCCGATGGGGAAGGCATCAATATGCACGCGGTGCGTCCCCACGCGCAACGAGGTCGGTGTGAGGGGCTCCGCCAGTGCGCTGCCGCGCGGGGCCAGACCCTCCGGTGCGGGCTCCCAGCGCAGGTCGTGCACCTGGCGCAGGCCCTGCGCCACCGCCGCGAAATTGCAGGCGTAGCGCGGCACGTGAAAGCCCACCAGGTCGCAGCTCAGCAGGTTGTCGAGGATCTCGTCGCGCCACGGCAGCAGGTTGAACACGTCGGCCGACGGAAAGGGCGTGTGGTGGAAAAAGGCGATCTTCAGGTCCGGGCGCATCGCACGCACGAAGCTCGGCACCAGCCACAGGTTGTAGTCGTGCACCCACACCACGGCACCCGGCGCCGCTTCCTCGCAGGCCGCCTCGGCGAACAGCCGGTTCACTTCGCGGAAGGTCGCCCAGTGGGTGTTCTCCGACGAGTACATGGACGGAAAACTGTTGAGCACCGGCCACAGCGCCTCCTTGGAGGTGACGTGGTAGAACTGATTGATCTGCTCGGCCTGCAGCGGCAGGCGCAGCACCTCGTAGCTGCCGTAGCTGTCGCGCACCTGCACGCGCCGCTCGAAACCCGGCGCCTTGCCGGCCGGGGCCTTTTTCCAGGCGACCCAGCTGGCGCTGTCCACCTGGCCGATGAATCCCTTGAGTACCGGCACGATGCCGTTCGGGCTGCTGTTCTCGCGCAGCACCACCTTGCCGTTCTCCACCACCTCCTCATAGGGCTGGCGGTGGTAGACGATCACGAGTTGCGCAGCCATGACTGGGCTCCAGAGGGGTTGTGGAATCGGCGCAGAGCGTCCAGCACGCCGGCGGCGCCGGGCAAGGGACTGAGGTACACGTTGGAGCAGCCCCGCAAGGCCCGCGCCAACGCCGGCTCGCGGTTGGCCACCGCCACGCCGTGCAGTCCGGTACGGAACATCGAGAGGTCGTTGAGGGTGTCACCCGCCACCAGCGTGCGCTGCGAGGGCAGCCCCAGCGCGCGCAGCACGCGCAGCAGGGTCGGCCCCTTCTGCACGCCGCGCGGCAGCACGTCGAAATACTGGCCGTCCGACAGCAGCACGTCGAAGCCCATGGTGCGCAGCTCACCGGCCGCGCGCAGAGCCGCCGGTTCGTCGTCGTACAAGTAGGACTTGCGCAGGCCTCCGGTGACCTCCTGCGGCCGCAGCCTGGGATGGCGCTGCATGAATTCCTCGATGCGCCGAGGCGCGTAGGCGGGCCAGGTGTCGCTCAGCCAATGCAGCACCGGCGCGATCACCTCGCGGGCTTGCGGATCCGCGGCCTCCACGCTGGTTCCGACGTCGCCGATGCAATAGTCCGGCCGCAGGCCGATGCCGTCGGCCAGCTCGCGCATGTGCGCCTGGCCGCGGCCGCTGACGAACATCAGCACCACGTCGTCGCGGTGTTCGCGAATCCAGCCGTACAGGCTCGCGCGCTGCTCCTCGCTTCCCCCGACGAAGGTGCCGTCCAGGTCGGTGGCCAGCACCGTGCGCCGGCTCGTGGCGGGCGCGCCGGGCTGACGCGCCATGCCCGGCCCGTTCATCGCCGCCGCGCTCATTGCAGCGCCCGATGGTTCCACACCGCGCCCGGCACCCGCACCGAGGCGCCTTCGTGCGCGCCGCCATGGCCGGGTGAGGCCTGCGCCGCGCCGCGCGCCAGGCCCGGCAGCGCGTCGCCCAGCGGCTCCTCCAGCACGCGCTGCAGCGCGCGCCCGGCGGTGCAACGCCCGGCCAGCACGTCGCGCACGGCGCGCGGCACCTGCAGCGACAGTGCCAGGCGCCGCTCCAGCACCGCCAGCGCCTGGCTGGCCGATGCGCCCTCGGTGAGTTCCCCGCCGTCGCCGCCCTGCGCACCGGCGCGTTGCTCGGCGCTGGCTCCCAGGCGCATGCCCAGGCGCGTGTTGCGCGAATGGCTGGACGAGGCCGTCAGGAACAGGTCCCCGACGCCGCTGCTGCGGAACAGCGTCTCCCCGCGCCCGCCCAGCGCCAGGGTCAGGCGCAGCATGTCCTCCAGGCCGCGCGCGACGATCGCGGCGCGCGCGTTCTCGCCCAGGCCCTGCGCGCTGGCCATGCCGCAGGCGATGGCCACCGGATTCTTCAGCGCCCCGGCCACCTGCACGCCGATCTCGTCGTCGCACAACTCCGGTTCGATGGCCGCGGCGCGCAGCGCCTGCGCCAACTCGGCCGCGATGGCGGCGCCGGCGGGGTGCGCACGCATGCCCAGGGTCAGACGCGTGGGCAGGCCCCGCACCACCTCGTCGGCGAAACTCGGCCCCGCCAGCATACCCACCGGCTGGCCCCTGGCGCAGCTCTCGCGCAGCACCTGGGTCATCAACTGGCCGGTGCCCGGCTCCACGCCCTTGCAGGTGGCCAGCGCCAGCGCATGCGGCGGCAAGGCAGCCGCGGCCGCTCCCGCCACGTCGCGCAGGGAGCCGCAGGGCACGGCGTACAGCACCACGTCGGCACCCTGCAGCACCCATGCCAGGTCGTCGCTGGCTTCCAGGCCATCCGGCAGCACGATGCCCGGCAGGTGCCGGGGATTGCAACCGGTGGTGCGGATGGCGTGGGCGACGTCGGGGCGCCGCGACCACAGCCGGGTGCACAGCCCGGCGCGGCGGGAAGCCGCCGCCAGCGCGGTGCCCCAGCTGCCGGCGCCGAGCACGGCCACTTCGAGGGGCTCGCGCAGCGGACGGCGGGCGGAGTGGTGGGGGGCGGCGGACTCGCCTCGGTTTCGAGCGTGCATGGCATCTCCGAAGTCGTTGGCGGGCCGTGGCTCCGCCGTACAGGGGACGCCCGGCGTGGTGCCGGACGCGGCGACTTGGTCGGGAAGCAGGCACGCGCGGCGCGCCTTTTCCCCCGGCGGCGCACGTGACGCCGCCCCATCTGCGCGGCGCCGCCCTGCCGTGGAGAGCGGACAGGCGCCTGCGCCGGACCACCCACCAGGCGCAACCCGGGGCCTATCCAGCTACGCAGCTGCCGGCTGTTTCCTCCGCAGTAGGTGCTACGGAAACAGTGCTTCTTGGAGCTTTATCCGGCAAAAATTGAACAAAACGAATCTTAGCTCAGATTCACAAAAAAATGAATTGATAAATCTCTTTTTATCCAAAGGATCACTGAACGATCGCCCAAAGATCCGCGCCACCCCCGAGCATCTGCCGCCAGGCTGCCTGCAAAGCCGCAAGCCATTCGTCCAACCCCTCGAGATGCTCCCCAGGAGCGGGGCTCCGCGGGTCGCGCCGGCGCCGCGCCGGGTAATGTCCCGCCGAGTGGTGTAAGTCTTTGGTGCGGTGAGCTGCGAAGGGCGTAGCCCGGAGCAGCTCACCGCGCGCCGGTCGTCCCTGGAGATGGGGGTGGCCATCGTGAAGTCCGGATAAGGTTGAGGTGCGACCCACCAATCCTTGTCTGAAGGAAACCACGATGACCAACGCCACTATCGCATTGACCGAGCTCGCTGAGAAGGGGGCCGATGTCGACGTGCTGCGCCAGATGGTGCAGTTCATGGCCCAGCGCCTCATGGAGATCGACGTGGAGGGGCGCTGCGGCGCCGGCTA
>NZ_KB898518.1 GCF_000377645.1 Thiomonas sp. FB-6
TAGGGAAACACTGATCAATTCGGGGCGGCTGGCATCGCACGCTGGCCGAGCGGGGCGTGAACTGGAACAATGGTCCTGAACGTCCGAGAGCGCGAGGAACGACGATGCAGACGAGCTTTTCCGAGTACGAGTACGGGAGCAAGAAGCGGCAGACGCGACGCGACCGCTTCCTGGCCGAGATCGAAGCGATGACGCCGTGGGGCGAGTTGGTCGCGGCGATCGAGCGCCACTATCCGAAGGGCGGTGGCCGCGGTCGCCCGCCGATCGGACTGGAGCGCATGCTGCGCATGTACATCGCGCAGAACTGCTTCGGGCTGTCGGACGAAGGCATCGAGGATGCCATCTACGACAGCCAGGCGATCCGGCGCTTCGTTGGCATCGATCTGGGCCGCGAGTCGGCACCCGACGCCACGACGCTGCTCAAGTTCCGCCGCCTGCTCGAAGACAAGCAGCTCACCGAAACCATCTTCACGACCATCAACGCGCACCTGGCGGCCAAGGGGCTGTTCCTGCGGCGCGGCACGGTGGTGGATGCGACCATCATCGAGGCGCCGCCGTCGACCAAGAACGCCAAGGGGGATCGCGACCCCGAGATGCACCAGACCAAGAAAGGCAACGCGTGGCATTTCGGCATGAAGGCCCATATCGGCGTCGATGCCCAATCGGGGCTGGTGCACACCGTGGTCGGCACCGCCGCCAATGTGGCTGATGTGACCCGGGCACAAGATCTGCTGCATGGCGACGAGGAGGATGTCTTCGCCGATGCGGGCTACCAGGGCGTGGCCAAGCGCGAGGAGAACATCGGTGTTCCGGTCAACTGGCATGTGGCCATGCGCCCCGGCAAGCGCCGCGCGCTGGCCGGGCACGGCTGGGCGCAGAAGCTGGAGTGGATCGAGCAGATCAAGGCCAGCATCCGCGCCAAGGTTGAGCACCCGTTCCACGTCGTGAAGAACCTCTTTCGGCACCGCAAGGCGCGCTACCGCGGCCTGGCGAAGAACACGGCGCAGTTGCACACGCTGTTCGCCATGGCCAATCTGATGCTGGCGCGCAGGCTGGTTTGGAACTCCGACACCCGAGGTGCGTCCGCAGTGTGAAAAATGGGGCAAAGGGCGGCGTCCGCTGCCGATTTTCGGCCGCGCTTCGGACCTCCTGACCGCGAAACGCCCGTTTTTCGCACAGTTCGCGACCATGGATACAAGCGGCTTCGCCCAAGAGGTCATTTCTTCAGTGCTTCCCTAGAGATCGGCAGTCAACATAATGATTTCACTGGCGTCCTGCTCGCAGGCCGAACCAGTTGCCAAATCCACGCGCGGCATGCCGCGCGTCAACCTAGAACGACGAGGAGACCCATGTCCAGTTCCAGCCTCAGCGAACGGATGGATCGGCTGCCCATCACGCCTGCCCACAGGACCGCGATCCTGGCGCTGGCCTTCGCCTACTTTTTCGAATTCGCCGATCTCAATACCTTCGCCTTCGCAGCCCCCGGGGTGATGAAGGCGTGGCATATCGCGGTCGGCTCCGTGGCCTTCATCACCTCCGCCAGCTTCGGGGGCATGTTCCTCGGCGCCGTCTCGGCCGGCTGGGTGGCCGACGCCATCGGGCGCAAGCGGGCACTCGTCCTGACCGTGCTGTGCTACGCGCTGTTCTCGCTGCTCAACGCGGCGTCCTGGAACGTGACCTCGCTGGCGGCGTTCCGCTTCCTCACCGGCGTCGGCCTGTCGGGCATGACGGTCACGGCCAACACCTATGTCAGCGAATTCTTCCCGGCGAACGTGCGGGGCAAGTACATGGGACGCATCATGACCGTCGGGCTGGTGGGCATTCCGGCCACCGCCTGGTTCGCGCGCAGTTTCGTGCCCCTGGCTCCCTGGGGCTGGCGCGCGGTGTTCGTCTGGGGCAGCCTGGGCCTGGTCGCGCTGGTGTTCGTCGCGCGCATGAAGGAATCCCCGCGCTGGCTGTTGCGCCGAGGGCGCGAGGCCCAGGCGCTGGCCATCGTGGAGGAACTCGAGGCCCAGGCGGCCATGCGCAAGGCGGGCGAACCCGACACGGGCGTGCACGTGCACCGTGAGCCCATCGACTACGGCCGCCGGGTTCCGCTGGCGCGCCTGTTCGAAGCCGGGGAGCGCCGGCGCACCTTCATCCTGCTGCTGGTCTGGGTGTTCCAGACCCTGGGCTTCTACGGCTTCGTGGCCTGGGTTCCCACCCTGCTGGTCAAGCATGGCTTCTCCGTCGTGCATTCGCTGACCTTCGCCAGCGTCATCGCGGTGTGCAATCCCCTGGGAGCCATCGCGGCTTCCTATCTGGTGGAGCGCTTCGAACGCCGCTGGTTCATCACCATCGACGGCATCCTGATCGCCGCCTTCGGGCTGGGCTTCGGCCTGTCCTTCCAGCCCGTGGGCATCCTGGTGTTCGGCGCCCTGGTGATGCTCAGCATCCAGGCCATGGCGGTGGGCCTGTACACCTACACCCCGGAGATGTTCCCGACCGACGTGCGCTCCACCGGCTTGGGGCTGACCTACGGCGTGGGCCGCCTGGCCAATGTCCTGGGGCCCTTCGTGGTCAGCGGCCTGTTCGAGGCCTATGGATACGGCAGCGTGTTCGTCTACATCGCCGCGTGCTGGCTGGTGGTCTCCGCGGTGGTCGGGTTGTTCGGGACATCGACCACGGGGCGCTCTCTCGAGTCGCTGCATGCGGCGGGCGCGAGCGCGCAGGGAGCGGGGCGATGAGCGAGCTTGAGGATTGGATCGGACGCAGCGAGAGCCGCGAGGACGTGGTCAGCACCGCTCCGCTGCGCGGACTGACGGCCACGCTGGACCGCGAGCCCGCCGAGCTGCGCGCCGGCACGGTGCTGCCGCCGCTGTGGCACTGGCTGTATTTCCTGCCCGCGGAGCGCCAGAGCGAAATCGGCGCCGACGGCCATGCCCGGCGCGGCGGCTTCCTGCCGCCCGTGCCCCTGCCGCGGCGCATGTGGGCGGGAAGCCAGTTCGAGTTCCGCGCGCCGCTGCGCGTGGGCGACGCCATCCGGCGCACCAGCACCATCGCCGAGCTCAGCCACAAGCAGGGGCGTTCCGGGCCCCTGGTGTTCGTGAAGGTGCGCCACGAGATCCACGCCAACGCAGCTCCCGAGCCGGCGATCGTCGAATTCCACGACATCGTGTACCGGCAGGCGCGGCAGCCGGGGGAGGTGGAACCGCCGCCCGTGGCCGCCCCCGTGCCCACGTGGAAGCGTGTCATCGTGCCCGACGACGTGCTGCTGTTCCGCTATTCGGCCCTGACCTTCAACGGCCACCGCATCCACTACGACCGCAAGTACGTGACCGAGGTCGAGGGCTACCCGGGGCTGGTCGTGCACGGGCCGCTGATTGCCACGCTGCTGCTGGACCTGCTGCGCCGCCAGCTTCCCGAGGCCGACGTGGCGGAGTTCAGTTTCCGCGCGCGCCGCCCGACCTTCGATCTGCATCCCTTCTCCGTGTGCGGCGCCCCGCAGGGCGATTCAGGCACGGTACGCCTGTGGGGAGCCGACCACGAGGGCTGGCTGACCATGGATGCCGTCGCGACCCTCCGCTGAGCCCGCACCACGCACCTTCATGCCCATGCAACCTCTTCAAGGCCTCACGGTCGTCACCCTCGAGCACGCGATCGCCGCGCCGCTCGCGACCCGACATCTCGCCGATCTCGGCGCAAGGGTCATCAAGATCGAGCGCCCCGGCGTGGGCGATTTCGCCCGGGGCTACGACTCCCGCGTGCGCGGACTGGCCTCGCATTTCGTCTGGGCCAACCGCAGCAAGGAAAGCCTGAGCCTGGATCTGAAACACCCCGAGGCGCGCCGCATCCTGCAGCGCCTGGTGCTGGAAAAGGCCGATGTCGTGGTGCAGAACCTGGCGCCCGGCGCCTGCGAGCGCATGGGGCTCGATCACGCCTCGCTCGCCGCGCTCAAGCCCTCGATCATCGTGTGTGACATCTCCGGCTACGGCGCCGACGGCCCCTACCGGGACCGCAAGGCCTACGACCTGCTGATCCAGAGCGAGTCCGGCTTCCTGTCCGTGACCGGAACACCGGAGGAGGCCTGCAAGGCGGGCCCGTCCATCGCCGACATCTCCGCCGGCATGTACGCCTATTCCAGCATCCTCGCGGCCCTGCTGGAGCGCGCACGCAGCGGCGTGGGCAAGCGCCTGGACATTTCCATGCTCGAATCCCTCACCGAGTGGAACTCCTACCCGCTGTACTACGCCTTCGACGGCGCGGCGCCGCCGCCGCGCACCGGCGCCGCCCACGCCACCATCTATCCCTACGGTCCCTTCCCGACCGGCGGCGACGGAGCCAGCGTGATGCTGGGGCTGCAGAACGAGCGGGAGTGGCAGAGCTTTTGCGACAAGGTGCTGCGGCAACCCGAGCTCGCCTCGGACCCGCGTTTCAGCGGCAATGCCAGGCGCGTGGCCTCGCGCGAGGCTCTGCGCCGGATCATCGTCGAGGCCTTCCGCGAGCTCAGCGCGCCTCAGGTCGTGGAGCGCTTGCAGGAGGCGCAAATCGCGAACGCGCGCGTGAACACCATGCAGGAGGTCTGGGAACATCCCCAGCTGCGCGCGCGCGCACGCTGGCGCGACATCGGCTCGCCCGTGGGGCCGCTTCCGGCGCTGCTGCCCCCGGGGGGCTGGGAGGACGGGGATCCGTGCATGGGTCCGATCCCGGCGCTGGGCGAGCACACCGATGCCATCCTGCGCGAACTGGGCCTGGACGTTTCGTCCATCGAGGCCCTGCGCGCCGACCAGGCCGTCTGAACCCATGAACCCTTTCGCGCGCAGTTATCTGTTCGTGCCGGGCAACCGGCCCGAGCGCTTCGGCAAGGCCCTCGCCAGCGCCGCCGACGTCGTCGTGATCGACCTGGAGGATGCCGTCGAGGATCCGGCGAAGCCCGAGGCGCGGGAGCAGGTCCTGCGCTGGGCCGCGGCGCAGGAGGCGTCCGTGCTGGAGCGGGTCGCGCTGCGCATCAACGCCGCGGGCTCGCCGTACTTCGGCGACGATCTGCGCCGGCTTCACGCCTCGGGACTGCGCCTGCTGATGCTGCCGAAGACCGAGCACGCAGGGCAGGTGGCCCAGGTTCTCGACGCCGTGCCCGGCGCGCGCGTGCTGGCGCTGGTGGAAAGCGCGCGGGGGCTGCAAGCCTGCCGCGACATCGCGGCCGCGCCCGGGGTGCTCGGTTTGGTGTTCGGCACGCTGGATTTCGCGCTCGACCTGGAACTCGACCTCGAGCAGGACCTGCAGCCCCTGGAATCGGCGGCGGCGCGCATCGCGCTGGCCTCGCGTCTGGCCGGACTGGGGCCCCCGGTGGCCGGCGTCACCCCGCAACTCCATGACCAGGCCCGGCTGCTCGCGGACTGGTCCTGGTTCCGCCGCAGGGGCTTCGGCGCGAAGTTGTGCATACATCCGCGGCAGGTCGATCCGGTGCACGCGGCGCTCGTAGCGGACGCCGCCACGCTGGAATGGGCGAACCGGGTGCTCGCCGCGGACGCGGCCGCGCCGGGCGCCGTGCGGGTCGACGGCAGCTTGGTGGACCGCCCCGTCGTGCTGCAGGCCCGGCGCATCCTGCGCCGCGCCGGGCGCTGATCCATCCTTTTCGACATTCTCCCTTCGAGAACACACCATGGCTTCTTCAATCATCGATTCCACCATCTTCCAGGGCATTTTCAGCAGCGACGAGATGCGTCGTGTGTGGTCCGACGAGAACCGCACGCAAAAGTATCTGGACATCGAACGCGCGCTCGCCGTCGTGCAGGCCCGCCTGGGCCTGATCCCGCAGGAGGCGGCCGAGGAGATCGTGCGCCACTGCGAGCTCGGGCAGATCGACATGGCCCGGCTGCGCGAGCAGACCGAGCGCATCGGCTATCCGGTGCTGGGGGTGGTCTCCCAGATCAACGCCCTGTGCCGCGACAAGCTCGGCGAGTACTGCCACTGGGGCGCCACCACCCAGGACATCACCGACACCGCGACGGTGCTGCAGATCCGCGAGGCCCTGGCGATCGTCGAGCGCGAGCTGGCCGCGATCTCGGCCGCCATGGCGCGGCTGGCGCGCGAGCACCGGGATACGCCGATGATCGGGCGCAGCAACCTGCAGCAGGCGATCCCGGTGACCTTCGGCTACAAGATGGCCGGCCTGCTGTCGGCCATCGAGCGCCACCGCGAACGCCTGGCCCAGCTCAAGGAACGCGTGCTGGTCGGGGAGTTCGCCGGCGCCGCGGGCACGCTGGCCTCGCTGGAGCGAGGCGCCATGGAGACCCAGGCCGGGCTTTGCGCCGAACTCGGGCTGAAGCAACCGGTGATCGCCTGGCACACCATTCGGGACAACATCGCCGAAGTGGGGGCCTTCCTCGGCCTGGTCGGCGGCACCCTGGGCAAGCTGAGCATGGACGTCAAGCTCATGATGCAGACCGAGGTGGGCGAGGTCTTCGAGCCCTACCACCATGGGCGCGGCTCCTCGTCCACCATGCCGCAGAAGCGCAACCCCATCGCCAGTTGCTACATCCACGCCGCGATCAGCGTGGTACGCCAGCACGCGGCGGCGCTGATGGACGCCATGGTCGCGGACCACGAGCGATCCACCGGGCCGTGGGAGATCGAGTGGATCGTGCTGCCCGAGGCCTTCTGCCTGATGGCGGGGGCGCTGCGCCAGAGCCGGCTGGTGCTGGAGGGACTGCAGGTGGACCCGGCGGCCATGCGGCGCAACCTCGAGCTGACCGACGGCCTGGTCATGAGCGAGGCCGTGATGATGGGCCTGGGCAACTCCATCGGGCGCGAGTACGCGCACGACCTGGTCTACGACCTGTGCCGGAAGGCCCTCGCCGAAGGCAGGCCGCTGCTCGAGCTGTTGTGCGCCCACCCGGAGATCTCGGCGCACGCCGACCGGGCCGCACTCGAGCGCATGCTCGATCCGGCGAACTACCTCGGCCAGTCGGGCGTGATGGTGGACCGGGTGCTCGCCAGCCTTCGCTGAGCGTCGCCGGCGCGGGCGCTCAGCGCGCCCGACGCCGCGCGGGCGCGGGGGAGGGCGCCGCCACGCCCGTATCGGCCGCCGCGGAGCTTCTGGCCGCGCGCACCGCCGGCTTCCTGGCGGCCACGAAATCGTAGAGTTGCTGGGCTTCGGGGGAGAGCTGGCGTCCCTTGCGCTTGATCAGGCCGATGCGCCGCGTGACCTGCGGCTCGCCCAGGGGAATGCTCTTGAGCAGCGGATGCTCGTACGGCGGCATCGCCAGCGAGGGCACCGCGGCCACCCCCAGCCCGGCCTCGACCAGGCCGAGCAGCGTGGTGACGTGCTGCGCCTCGTAGACCGGGCGCAGGCGCGTGGAGGTGCCCGCGAGCGCCTGGTCGAGCAGCAGGCGGTTGCCCGAGGATTTCGCGGTGAGGATGAAGTCGTGGCCTTCCAGGTCGCGCCACGTGGCCTTGCGCAGCGCGGCCAGCGGGTGATCGCGGCGGCAGGCGATGACGAAGCGCTCGGTGAGCAGCGGCCGGTAATCGACCTCGGGTTCGGAGCCGCCGAGGAAGTTGATGCCGAAGTCGGCCTCGCCGCTGGTCACGGCGCCCAGCACCTCGTTGGCGCTGGCGTCGAACACGCGCACCCGCAGCTTGGGGTATTGCGCCCTGTAGCGCTGGATCACGTTGGACAGGAAGTAGTACACCGTCGAGGGCACGCAGGCGATGCACACCTCGCCCATGCGCCCCGTGCCCACCCCCCGCACGGCCAGCAGGGTCTCGTCGAGTCCGTCGAGAAGCGTACTGATGCTGCGCGAGAACTCGCGCCCCACGACGGTGAGCCGGACCTCGCGCGTGGTGCGCTCGAGCAGGCGGATGCCGAGGGCCTGCTCGAGCTTGTCGATGCGCCGGCTGAACGCGGGCTGGGAAATGTGCACCGCCTCCGCCGCCTTGCGGAAGTTGCCCAGTTCGGCGACCGCGCGGAAGGCGATCAGATCGTGCAGTTCGAAGTTGACGGCCATGGGCGGTCCCGGGAGATGCCCGCAGTCTAGTGTCCCGCCCCGCCCCCTTACTGCGTGGCCTGGATGCGTTCCATCTCGCGGGCGATCTGCTCGGCCGGCAGCGCGGCGCGCCGGGCCAGCCAGATCACGAACAGGCTCCAGATCCCGACCAGGACCACGCCGGGCCAGAAGCTCAGCACGCCGTAGCCGCCGCCCACGTCGCCCAGGCCCGACAGGATCCACATGCCGCCGAACCAGGCGAGCAGCCAGGAGATGTGCTTCCAGCCGAAATCCGCGGTCGGCCTGCCGGCGACCAGGTGATACCAGGCGGCGTACAGCGCGAAGCCCACCGCGACGATGATGAACAGGAAGGAGTTGGTCTGGTAGCCGGTCCAGTAGACGATCCAGTTGCTGGCCACGAAGGCCAGCGGCGCGATGATGCCGGCCGCGGGCAGGCGGAATTCGCGCTTGAGTCCGGGCTGGGTGTCGCGCAGGATGAGCAGCACCACCGGGCCCAGCCCGAAGGTCAGCACGGTGGCCGAGGTGATGTAGTTGACCATCTTCTGCCACGCCGGGAAGGGCAGCAGGAACAGCACGCCGATCACCCACATGACCAGCACCGACAGCAGGGGGACCTGCGAGCCGTTCAGGCGCGTCAGCCAGCGGGGGCCCGCGCGCAGTTCGCCCACCGCGAACAGGATGCGCGAGCCTCCCGTCACGTACATCAGCCCCGTGCCGCCGGGGGAGATGTAGGCGTCGATGTACAGGATGGTGGCCAGCCAGCCCATGCCCAGGCTGGCGGCCAGCGCGGCGAAGGGGCCCGCGTCGCCGGCGAAGGCCACGTGCGCCCAGCCGTTGGCAATGTCCGCGGGACGCAGCGCCAGCAGGTAGCCCAGCTGCAGCAGGATGTACACGGTCGCGGACAACAGCACCGAGCCGATCACCGCCAGGGGAATGTTGCGCCCCGGGTTCTGGCTTTCTCCGCCGAGGTCGATGGCGGTGCGGAAGCCCAGGTAGCTGAACACGATACCCGCGGCGGGCAGTGCCAGGAACACGCCGTCGAAGCTGTAGCCCGCGGGGTCGGCGTTCCACACCGTGCTGCCCGCGGGCCAGTGCGTGCGCAGCCCCACCACGACGAGCGCGAGGGCCGTGAGCAGCGGTATCGCGATCTTCCACCAGGTGATGGTCGAGTTGACTCCCAGCAGCCTGCGCACGGCCATCAGGTTCAGCGCGGCGAACACGCCCAGCAGCACCGCGCAGGCCACGAAGCCGGTGGCCGACAGCACGCCCGCGCCCTGCGGCTCGAGGAAGTAGGGCAGGTAGTTGTTGGCCTAGGTGACCACCGCCTCGGCCTCGACCGCGGGCACCGCCACGTAGGCCAGGAACAGCATCCAGCCCCACAGGCGCCCGAGCGCGTCGCCGTGGGTGGCGTGGCTCATGTGCACCAGCGCGCCCGCGCGGGGAAACAGCGCCGCCAGTTCCGCGAAGCACAGCGCGATGAACATGACGATGACCGCGCCCACGATCCAGCTCCACAGGCTCAAGGGGCCGGCGATTCTGGAGGCGTGGAAGGCACCGAACAGCCAGCCCGAGCCGATCATGCTGGTGGTGCTGGCGAACAGGAGTCCGATGATGCGTGCATCCCGGCGAAGTCCGGACGATTGCTGGGGTACGGCGACCATGAGTGTCCTCCAGGTGTGGGCATCTCGCTCGCGGCTCCGGACGCTACGTCACGCAGCGGCGAGGGAACAGGCCGTGGGGGTGGGAGAGGGGGTTCTCCTTCAGTTCTAGTGGATCGGGACAGGCTTGACGTAACGAGGTGTCACGCGACGAACTCCGCTGAGCACGGAATCACGCGTACCTGACGCGCATGAAAAAGCCGGCCTCGAAGGCCGGCTTGGCAAGGGCGTCGAGCCGCGGCTTACTGCGTGACCTTCGCGCCCGCCAGCAGTTCCTGCTGGTACTTCTGCACTTCCTCACGCTGCAGTTCCTGCACGATCTGCGGACGCAGCTGTTCCAGCGCGGGCGGCTTGGCCGGGCGCGTGGCGTCGAGCTTGATCACGTGCCAGCCGAACTGGGTCTGCACCGGGGCGGTGGTGTACTGGCCGGGCTTGAGCTTGATCATCGCGTCGGCGAAGGCCGGCACGAAGTTGCCCGGGGTCGACCAGCCGAGCTTGCCGCCGTTGCCGGCCGAGCCGGTGTCCTTGGAATACTTCTTGGCCAGATCGGAGAACTTCGCGCCCTTCTTGAGCTGGGCGATCACGTCGTCGGCTTCCTTCTGGGTCGGCACCAGGATGTGCTGGGCTTCGTATTCGGTGCTGCCGAAAGTCTTGGCGAACTGGTCGTACTTGGCCTTGACCTGGGCGTCGGTGATCGGGTGCTTCTTCAGGTAGTCGCCCAGCACCGCACGGATCAGCACGTTCTGGCGGTTGATCTCGATCTCGTCCTGGATCTCGGTCTGCTTGGGCAGGCCCATCTTCTCGGCCTGCTGCACCACCACTTCGCGCAGGATCATTTCCTTCTTGATCTGCTCCTTGAGCTGGGGCGTGACCTGCTGGCCCTGCTGCTTGGCCATGTTCGTGGCGACGGCGTCGACCAGCGATTCGGGAATCGCCTTGCCGTTGACGGTGGCGGCGGTCTGCGCCATCGCCAGCGGGCTGAACAGGGCCAGCGCGACAGCGGCGGGAAGAAGTTTGGTACGGAGCAGGGTCATGGAGCAATCAGCCTGGAGGAACGGAGCAAAAACCGCAGATTAACCTAGGGAAAAGGTATTTTCGCGAACTGGGGCCGGGCGCTAGCGCCGCCGCTCCGATCGCGGGCCCCCGCGCCGGGCAGCACGCATCGCCGAACTCCGCGTGCTGCCTCAGGGAGCGCGCAGGTCCAGCGTCACGGAATGCACTTCCTGCCTCAGCAGGGGATCCAGGGCATCATACACGAGCCGATGGCGCGCAAGAGGGGCCAGTCCGGCGAAGCGCGCACTGCGGATGCGCAGGCGGAAATGGCTTCCGAGGGAGTCGAAACCCGCATGCCCGTGGTGCTGGGCGGACAGGTCCTCGACCTGTGCCTCGTCCCCGGGGAAGGCCTCGCGCAAGGCCTGTTCGATGCGCTGCTGTCGCGTCATGGCGGGCTCAGGGGGCTTTGGAGGGCAGGTAGCGCGCGATCAGCAGCGACTGCAGCACCGCGAACACGAGGGTCAGGCCCAGGCTGCCGAACAGCTTGAAGTTCACCCAGGCGGCGGTCGAGAAGGTGTAGGCCACCCACAGGTTGACCACGCCCATCAGTGCGAAATAGCCGGCCCAGGACCAGTTCAGCCGCGTCCACGCGGCCTCCGGCAGTTCCAGTTGGCTGCCCAGCAGCGAGCGGATCAGGTTGCGCCGCATCAGCAACTGGCCGCCGGCCAGGCTCAGCGCGAACACCCAGTACAGCACCGTGGGCTTCCACTTGATGAAGGTCTCGTCATGCAGCAGCAGCGTGGCCCCGCCGAACAGCACCACGATCACCAGGCTGACCCACAGCATCGGCTCCACGCGGCGCCGGCGCAGCCACACCCAGCCGATCTGCAGCACGGTGGCCGCGATGGCCACCCCGGTGGCCACGTAGATGCCGCCGAACTTGAAGGCGACGAAGAACAGGATGATGGGGAAGAAATCGAACAGCAGTTTCATCGGAAGGTCCAGGTGCGGCGCCCGCGCGGGGCCGGCGGCGGCGGCTCAGCGGGAGGCGCCGCCGGAGCGGGAGGGGGTGGCGGGGAGCGCCTCGGCCTGCGCTTCGAAATCCAGCGAGGCCGAGTTGATGCAGTAGCGCAGGCCGGTGGGGCCGGGTCCGTCGGGGAACACATGCCCGAGGTGGGCTTCGCAATTCGCGCAGCGCACCTCGGTGCGGATCATGCCGTGGCTGGGGTCGACCCGTTCGGCCACGCGCGCGCCGGGCGCCGGGGCGGTGAAGCTCGGCCAGCCGCTTCCCGAGTCGTACTTGGTGTCGGAGGCGAACAGCGGCGAGCCGCAGCATACGCAGCGGTACGCGCCGGTTTCGTGGTGGTTCCAGTACTTGCCGCTGAAGGGGCGCTCGGTCGCGCTGCAGCGGGTGATCTGGTATTGCTCGGCGCTCAGGCGTTCGCGCCAGGCCGGGTCCTGTTCGGGATCGGATGGATGGGCGGGGTTGCTCATGGGGACTCCTCGGGCTTCGCGCGCGGGCGTACCCGCGCGTCCAAGCGCCCTCTATTGTCCTACGTCCGGTGGGGATTCGTGGAGTCCGCGTCAGGAGGAGCACGACAACACGGGCGGGCCGGCGTCGGCGGGGGGTGCCTCGGCCAGGTCCTCGCAGCCGGGCTGCTCCTCGTAGGGGCGGCGCAGCACCTGCTGCAGGCGCCTGGCGGCGCCGAAATCCCCCGCCTGCGCCTGGGCGATGGCCGCCTGGCCCAGGTGATGGCGCAGCACGTAGCAGGGGTTGGCGAGCAGCATGGCCGCGGCGCGCGCCGCCCGCTGCGCGGCATCGAGTTCGCCGAGACGGCGCTGCAGGCGCTCCAGCCAGTCGTCCAGGCGCTGCGGCCAGGCCGCGAACTGCCGGCGCAGCGCCGCCGGCGCGCCGGCTTGCGGATGCGCCACCCAATGCGCCAGCTGGCGGTGCGAGACGGTCCAGTCGGCGCGGCAGGCGGCCAGCAGGTCGATCCAGTCCTGCACCAGATCGGGGTCGTCGGCGCGTGCCGGGCCCAGGCCCAGCTTGGCCTGCATGCCGTCGCGCATCGCCGGCATGAAATGCTCGGCGAACTCCTCCACCGCGTCGCGCGCGGCCTGCTCGTCGCCGATCAGCGGCAGCAGGGCCTGCGCCAGCGCCAGCAGGTTCCAGCGCGCCACCGCCGGCTGGCGCGCCCAGGCGTAGCGCCCGTAGGCGTCGGTGGTGTTGGGGGTGTAGCCGGGGTCGAAGGCGTCGACGAAGCCGAAGGGGCCGTAGTCGATGGTCCAGCCCAGCATGGACATATTGTCGGTGTTCATGACCCCGTGCACGAAGCCCACGCATTGCCAGCGCGCCACCAGCTGCGCGGTGGCGGCGGCGACCTTGCTCAGCAAGGCCAGCGCCGGGTTGGCGGCCTGCGCGGCTTCGGGCTGCAGGCGGGCGACCGTGTAGTCGAGCAGCTTGCGCAGCGCCTCGTGCCGGCCCGAGTGGCTGAAATGCTCGAAGTGGCCGAAGCGCAGGAAACTCGGGCTCAGGCGGGCCACCACCGCGGCGCTCTCGATGCGTTCGCGGCGCACCGGCAGGTCGGAATCCACCAGGCACAACGCGCGCGTGGTCGGCACCCCCAGGTGCCACATGGCCTCGCTGCACAGGAATTCGCGCAGCGAGGAGCGCAGCACGGCGCGGCCGTCGGCATGGCGCGAGAAGGGCGTGCGCCCGGCGCCCTTGAGCTGCACTTCCCACCAGGCGTGGCCGCAGGCCTGCGCCGCGTCGGGCGCGGGCGCCTCGCCGAGCAGGTGCGCGCGTCCGTCGCCGAGCTGCCCGGCCCAGTTGCCGAACTGGTGGCCGGCGTAGACCGTGCTGATCGCGCTCCCGTCCGCCGCCGCGGCATTGCCGCTGAAACTGTGGGCCCAGGACGCGCAGGCCTCGGCGTCGCGCGCATCGTCGGGGGAGGGCGGGCGCACGCCGAGCAGGCGGGCCGCGTCCTCGCTGACCAGGCGCAGGCGGGGTTCCGGCAAGCCTTGCGGCGGGCTGTCGCTGAGGAATTCGGGACCCAGGCGGGAGAAGGTCTGGCGCAGCGCCAGCGGGGCCGGCCCCACGGCGCCGCCCGCGGCGCGTCCGGAAGGCGCACCGGAGCCAGGATGGGCGAGGAAATCGAGGGCCATCGCGGGATTCTCCCGCCTTTCATAAGGCCTTTGTTTTGCAGGGTTTTGGAGTGCGGGCTGGTGCAAGTCCGTGTGCGCGCTGGGGCTACGTGCCCAGGGTTTCCCCGGTGCGGAGGTGCTTGTCGGGCCTCGCCGCAGTGCCGCAAAATGCGGCGTTCAATCGCGCCCACGACATGTCGACCAACTTGATTCTGCGGGCCCGGGGCCTCACCAAACAATTCGCTGGTTTTGCTGCGGTCCAGGAAATAGACCTGGACATCGCGGAGGGTTCGATCCACGCACTGGTAGGGCCCAACGGGGCCGGCAAGACCACCTGCTTCAACCTGCTGACCAAGTTCCTGGAGCCAAGCTCCGGCAGCATCGTGTTCGACGGGCGCGACATCACGCGCATGCAGCCGGCGCAGGTCGCGCGCCTGGGCCTGGTGCGTTCGTTCCAGATCAGCGCCACCTTCGGCCACATGAGCCTGCTGGACAACGTGCGCGTGGGCATGCAGCGCGCCGCCGGCATGGCCTGGCAGTTCTGGGCCTCGCCGGCGCGCCTGGGCCGGCTCGACGAACGCGCGCGGCAGTACCTGGAGCAGGTGGGGCTGGCGGACCGTGCGGACCAGCTGGCGGTGAATCTTCCCTACGGCCACAAGCGCGCGCTGGAACTGGCGACCACGCTGGCCCTGGAGCCGCGCTTGATGCTGCTGGACGAGCCCACGCAGGGACTGGGGCACGAGGACGTGGAGCGCGTGACCGAACTGATCGCGCGCGTGGCCAAGGGGCGGACCGTGCTGATGGTCGAGCACAACATGTCGGTGATCTCGCGTATCTGCGACCGCGTCACGGTGATGCAGCGCGGGCGCAAGCTGGCCGAGGGCAGCTACGCGGAGGTCTCGGCCAATCCCGAGGTGATCAGCGCCTACATGGGCGAGGCGGTGGAGGATCTGCCGGCATGAGTTCCACGCATAGCCCGGTGCAAGAGGCCGCGACGGCCGAGGCGGGCGCGCAGGCGGCGCTGGACATCCGCGGTCTGCACGCCTGGTACGGCGAGTCGCACGTGCTGCACGGCGTGGACCTGCAGGTGCCGGTGGGGCAGACGGTGTGCCTGCTGGGGCGCAACGGCGCCGGGCGCACCAGCACGCTGCGCGCGGTGATGGGCCTGACCAGCGCGCGCAGCGGCAGCCTGCGCGTGTTCGGGCAGGATCTGGCCCGCGTGGCGCCGCACCGCGTGGCCGGGCTGGGCGTGGGCTACTGCCCGGAGGAGCGGGGCATTTTCGCCAGCCTGTCCACGCGCGAGAACCTGCTGCTGCCTCCGCTGCTGCGCACGGGGTTCGAAGGCCTGAGCCTGCAGGAGATCGACACGCTGTTTCCCAACCTCAAGGAGCGCGCGCGCAGCCCCGGCTCGCGCCTGTCCGGCGGCGAACAGCAGATGCTGGCGCTGGCGCGCATCCTGCGCACCGGCGCGCGCCTGCTGCTGCTGGACGAGATCTCCGAGGGCCTGGCCCCGGTGATCGTGCAAGCGCTGGGCCGCGCCATCGCCTCGCTGCGCGACCGCGGCTTTTCGATCCTGCTGGTGGAGCAGAACTTCCATTTCTCGGCACGGCTCGCCGACAGTTTCTACGTCATGGAACGTGGGCGCATCGTCGAGCATTTCTCGCGCGAGCAATTGCCGGGCAAACGCGAGCGGCTGGAACAGCTGCTCGGGGTGTAGTGTGGGACCATCAACGTACAAACAAGGAGACTGACATGAAACTGAGCCGACTATCCCTCGCAGTGGCCGGTGTTCTGGCCCTGAGCGCCGCGACGGCGCAAGCCGCCGCACCGGTCAAGATGGCCTTCATCACCGACATGTCCGGCGTGTACTCCGCCATCGACGGCCCCGGCGGCGTGGCGGCGATCAAGATGGCCATCCACGACTTCGGCGGCTCGGTTCTGGGCCGCAAGGTCGAGCTGATGACCTTCGACCACCAGAACAAGGCCGACCTGGCCGCCGGCAAGGCCAAGGAATTCTTCAGCCAGGACGGCGCCGACATGCTGATCGCCGGCACCAACAGCGCCACCGCGCTGGCCATGGAACGCGTGGCGGCCAGCTTCAAGAAGCCCTTCATCGACATCGGCGGCGGCGCCTCGACCATCGTCGGCAAGGAGTGCACGCCCTATACCGACATGTACGCCTACAACACCACGGCGCTGGCCCGCGGCACTGGCAAGGCGATCGTGGAGAAGGGCGGCAAGACCTGGTACTTCCTGACCGCCGACTACGCCTTCGGCAAATCGCTGCAGAGCGACGCGGCGAAGGTGGTGGAAGCCAACGGCGGCAAGGTGCTGGGCCAGGTGTACGCGCCGCTGGCCTCGGCCGACTTCTCCTCCTACCTGCTGCAGGCGCAGGCCTCGAAGGCCGAGGTGCTGGGCCTGGCCAACGCCGGCGGCGACTCGGTGAACTCGATCAAGCAGGCCACGCAGTTCGGCATCACCAAGTCCATGAAGCTGGCGGGCCTGCTGCTGTTCGTCACCGACATCCACAGCATCGGCCTGCCGTCGGCCCAGGGCCTGTACCTGACCACGCCGTGGTACTGGAACCAGGACAAGGCCGCGCGCGATTGGTCGCAGCGCTTCTACAAGGAAATGCACGTGATGCCCACCTTCGTGCAGGCCGCGGACTACTCGGCCACGATGACCTACCTGAAGGCGGTGAAGGCGGCGGGCACGACCGATGGCGACAAGGTCATGGCCGAGTTGCACAAGATGAAGGTCGACGACATGTTCATGCATGGCGGAACGCTGGCCCCCAACGGCCTGATGATCCACGACATGTACCTGGCCCAGGTCAAGACGCCCGCGCAGTCCAAGGGTGAGTGGGACCTGTACAACATCGTGCAGAAGATCCCCGGCGCGGACGCCTTCGGGCCGATCGCCGACTACGGCTGCCCGCTGGCGAAGTGATCGCCAGCGCGCGGGGAGCGTGGGCGCAGGCCCGCGCTCCCCGCGCGGCACCCACGCGCCCTGCGCGCTGCTTCCTGCCCGAGCGAGGCCCTGATTGACTGAGTTGTTCGGATTTCCCCTGCCGCTGTTGCTGGGCCAGCTGATGCTGGGCCTGGTCAACGGCGCCTTCTACGCGATGCTGTCGCTGGGCCTGGCCGTGATCTTCGGGCTCATGGACGTGGTGAACTTCGCGCATGGCGCCTTTTTCATGATGGGCGCGATGCTGGCGTGGATCGGCGGCCAGTACTTCCACCTGGGCTACTGGTGGATGCTGCTGCTGGCGCCGTTGACGCTGGGTGCCTTCGGCATGCTGGTGGAGCGCCTGATGCTGCGCCGGCTGCGCGGCATGGACCCGATCTACGGGCTGCTGCTGACCTTCGGACTGACCCTGCTGCTCGAGGGGGGCTTTCGCTCCGCCTTCGGCGTGGCCGGCCAGCCCTTCGACCCGCCGTCGCAACTCGGCGGGGTGCTCAATCTCGGATTCATGTTCCTGCCCGTCTATCACGCCTTCGCCGTGCTCGCCAGCGTGGTCATGTGCGTGCTCACCTGGGCGCTGATCGAGCGCACGCGCCTGGGCTCCTACCTGCGCGCGGGCACCGAGAACCCGGCGCTGGTGCAGTGCTTCGGCATCAACGTGCCGCTGCTGGTCATGCTGACCTTTGGCTTCGGCGCCGCGCTGGCCGGGCTGGCCGGCGTGCTGGCCGCGCCGGTGATCCAGGTCTCGCCGCTGATGGGCTCGAACCTGATCATCACCGTGTTCGCGATCGTGGTCATCGGCGGCATGGGCTCGGTCATGGGCTCGATCGTCTCGGGGCTGATGCTGGGCCTGGTCGAGGGCCTGACCAAGGTGCTGTACGCGCCGATGGCCAACACCGTGGTGTTCGTGCTCATGGCCGTGGTGCTCACGTTGCGCCCGGCCGGGCTGTTCGGGAGGCAGCGATGAAGCCGGGCCTGCGTGCGCTGTGGCCGTGGCTGCTGCTGGCGCTGGCCGCGCTGGCACCGTGGCTGGGCCTGTATCCGGTGCTGGGCATGCGCATCATGTGCTTCGCGCTGCTGGCCTGCGCCTTCAACCTGTTGGCGGGCTACGGCGGGCTCATCTCCTTCGGCCACGCGGCCATGTTCGGCGGGGCCGGCTACATCGCCGGCCAGGCGCTGGCGCAGTGGCATCTGCCGACCCTGGCGGGGCTGCTGCTGGGCATGGCCTTCGCGGTCGGCGTGGGCCTGGTCATGGGGCTGCTGGCGGTGCGCCGCCAGGGCATCTATTTCTCCATGATCACGCTGGCCCTGGCGCAGATCGTCTACTTCTACTTCCTGCAGGCGCCGTTCACCGGGGGCGAGGACGGGCTGCAGGGCATCCCGCGCGGCAGCTTCCTGGGCCTGTCCCTGCACTCCGACCGGGTGATGTACGAGTTCGTGCTGGGGGTGTTCGCCCTGAGCTGGTGGTTCCTGCGGCGCGTGAACCGCTCGCCCTTCGGCCAGATCCTGCGCGCGGCGCGGGAGAACGAGCCGCGCCTGGTCTCGCTGGGGTACAACGCCGCGCGCTACAAGCTCGGGGTGTTCCTGCTGTCGGCCGCCTTCGCCGGCCTGGCGGGCGCGCTCAAGGCGGTGGTCATGGGTTTCGAGACCCTCGACGACGTGCACTGGGCCACCTCGGGCCTGGTGATCCTGATGACCCTCGTGGGCGGCCTGGGCACCGACTTCGGGCCGGTGCTGGGGGCTCTGATCATCACCGTGCTGGAGGACAAGATGGGCCTGGTGGCGCGCTTCCTGGTGCACGTGACCGGGCTGGCCTGGTTCTCCCACCTGGCCGACTCGGTGGGCATGGTGATCGGCGCGATCTTCGTGCTGTGCGTGCTGGCCTTCCGCCGCGGCATCATCGGCGAGCTGGGCGCGCGCCTGACCACGCGGGCGCGCCGGCGCGCCTGAGGGTGCGAGCGCCGCCCCGCAAGGGCGGCGCATGGGTTCTCAACCTTCGGGCGCCGCGGCGGGCGCCTGCTCCAGCGCCGGGCGCGACACGAGCACCTTGTCGATGCGCTTGCCGTCCATGTCGACCACCTCGAAGCGCCAGCCGTCCCATTCGATCACGTCGCCGGTGCGCGGCAGGCGCGCCAGCAGCAGCATGAGCATGCCGGCCAGGGTGTTGTAGCGCGCCTTCTCTTCCTCCGGCACGTTGCGCAGCCCCAGCTTGTCCTTGAGATCGCCGACGGGAATCAGCCCGTCGAGCAGCCAGGAGCCGTCCTCGCGCTGGATGGCCCAGGGCTCCTCCGAAGGGTGGCTCTTGAACTCGCCCGCGATGGCTTCCAGGATGTCCTGCACGGTGACGATGCCCAGGGTCTGGCCGTATTCGCCCAGCACCACGGCCGTGTGGTCGGGGCTTTGCTTGAAGGTCTGCAGCAGTTCCAGCCCGGTCAGGCTCTCGGGCACGTAGATGGCGGGGCTGGAGGCCTTCATCAGGTCGTCGATGCCCTCGCGCCGGATGAAGCGCCCCAGCAGTTCCTTGGCCGAGACCAGGCCCATCACGTCGTCGAGGTCGCCGCGCACCAGCGGGAAGCGCGAATGCGAGCTTTGCGCGATCTTGGTCAGGTTGTCGCCCAGCGGGTCCTCGACGTCGAGGAACTCGATTTCGTTGCGCGGGGTCATCAGCGAGGCGATCTGGCGGTCGTCCAGGCGGAACACGTTGCGCACCATCTCGTGCTCCTGCACTTCGATGACCCCGGCGTCCGAGCCTTCCTCCAGCACGACGTTGATCTCCTCCTCGGTGACGTGCTTGGGCTGGTCGGTGCGCACGCGCAGCAGGCGCAGCAGCAGGTCGGTGGACATCGACAGCAGCTTGACGAATACGGCCACCGAGCGCGCCAGCACCAGCATGGGCTGCGCCGTGATCAGGGCGATGCGTTCGGGCGCCAGTTGCCCCAGGCGCTTGGGCACCAGCTCGCCGACCACGATGGACAGGTAGGTGATGACTACCACCACCAGCGCGGTGGCCGCGACCGAGGAGGCGCTGGGCGTCATGCCCAGGCGCTGCAGCCACTGGCTGATGCCCGAGGAGAAGGCGGCTTCACCGATGATGCCGTTGAGCAC
This sequence comes from Thiomonas sp. FB-6, assembly GCF_000377645.1. Lineage (GTDB taxonomy): Bacteria > Pseudomonadota > Gammaproteobacteria > Burkholderiales > Burkholderiaceae_C > Thiomonas_A. The sequence continues at coordinate 19,850 of NZ_KB898518.1, forward strand.
GCCGATGGAGGTGATGCCGATCTGCACCGTGGACAGCAGGCGCGTGGGCTGCTCGGTCAGCTGCAGCGCCGCCCGTGCGGGCACGCTGCCCGATTCGGCCAGGGCAGTCAGCCGGGCGCGGCGTGCCGTGACCAGCGCGATCTCGGCCATCGCGAACAGGCCGTTGAGCAGGATCAGGAACAGCAGAACCAGGGCTTGACTCATACCGTGCGATCCTCCAGCACGGGCCTTGTCGTGCCGTGCGAGCGGGGAGCAGGGGGCCGCGTGGGGAGGCCGCGGCGGGTGCCGGGACGGGCCGGCGCGATCAGGGAAGCAGGGTCGGGATCCAAGGCGGGGGCAAGGGCGTGTACGTCCTGCCTGCGCTGCTTCTATGCTGGAGCCTGCGGGCGCGGCATGGTGCCGCGGGCATGCACGCAGCAATTCGCGCAGGAGAACCTTCACCCATGTCCAGAGACGAACATGGCTCCCGATTAGAGCAGACTTCCATGACTTCTCAAGAAGATCGCCCCCCGGGCGCGGCCACGCTGCTCCAGCACCACCCCTACCGGGCGCCGGAGGGCTTCGCGGGCCTGCAGCTGCCGGTGTACCGCGCCTCCACGGTGCTGTTCGACAACGTGCGCCAGATGCGCGAGCGCCGCTGGCGCGACAAGTCGGGCTACACCTACGGGCTGCACGGCACGCCGGCGAGTTTCGCCCTGGAGCGCCGGCTGGCCGACATCGAGGGCGCGCGCCACGCGCTGCTGTGCCCCTCGGGGCTGTCGGCGATCGCGCTGGTCGACCTCGCGCTGCTGCGCCAGGGCGACGAAGTGCTGCTTCCCTGCAATGCCTATGCCCCCGGGCGCGAGCTCGCGCAAGAAACGCTTGCTGCCTGGGGCATTTCCACACGCATCTATGACCCGCTGGACCCCGCGTCGCTGCGCGAGCGCATCGGAGCGAACACCCGGCTCCTGTGGCTGGAGGCCCCCGGCTCGGTGAGCATGGAGATGCCCGACCTGCGCGCGCTGGTGGCGCTGGCGCGCGAGGCCGGGGTGCTCACGGCCATCGACAACACCTGGTCGGCGGGCCTGGCGCTGCGGCCCTTCGAGCTGGGCATCGACGTGTCGATGCAGGCGCTGACCAAGTACCAGTCGGGTGGCGCCGACGTGCTCATGGGCGCGGTGCTGGTGCGCGACGACGCGCTGCACGACGCGTTGCTGGACGCGCACATGCGCCTGGGCCTGGGCGTGGGCGGCGACGACGTGGGGCTGTTGTTGCGCGGCCTGGCGTCCATGCCGCTGCGGTATGCCGCGCACGATGCGTCGGCGCGGCGCGTCGCCGAGTGGCTGCTGCGGCGTCCCGAGGTGGAGCGCGTGCTGCACCCGGCGCTGCCGGGCAGCCCGGGGCACGCGTACTGGTTGCGCGATTTCCGCGGCGCGGCGGGGCTGTTCAGCGTCGTCCTGCGCCCGGAGTTCGAGCCGGCCCGCGTGGACGCCTTCGTGGATGCGCTGCGCCTGTTCGGCATCGGCTACTCCTGGGGCGGGCCGATGAGCCTTGCGGTACCCTACGACCTGCGGCATGCGCGCGCCGCCGTGTCGCCGCCCGTCGGCTCGCAGGCGCAAGCGGTGCCGGCCGAGGCGCACTACCTGGTGCGCCTGAACATCGGGCTCGAGCGTCCCGAGGACCTGATCGCGGATCTCGAGCAGGCGCTGCGCGCGGCGCTGAGCCCCCGAACCGGAGTTGCCTGATGGGAATGCGAAGCCTGGCAGCCGTCGTGCTGTTGATCCTGCTGGCCGCTTTCGCGGTCGCCAACTGGGGCGCCTTCACCGCGCCGACCCAGCTCACGCTGGGCCTGACCAGCGTGCAGGCGCCCCTGGGGCTGCTGATGCTGGGCCTGTGCGCGCTGCTGGTGCTGGGCCTGGGGGGCCTGGCGCTGTGGGTGCATACGCGCTCGCTGATGGAACTGCGGCGCCAGGTGAAGACGCAGCAATCGCTGCGCGAACTGGCGGACAAGGCCGAGGTCTCGCGCCTGACCCAGCTGCAGGGCGCGCTGGAGGCCGCCACCGAGCGCCTGGCCGCGCAACTGGAGGCCTCGCAGGCCCGGCTGCTCGAACGCCTCGACCTGCTCGAGCGCGAGCAGGCGCGCCACGTGGCCGAGAACGCCGACAGCCTGGCCGCCGCCCTGGCGGAGTTCGATCAGCGAATCAGCCCACCCGGCGCGGGCCGCCCGGGCGGACGGGACTGAATTCCTCCGCGGCAGGCGGGTTCAGAGGTCTGCGGGTTCAGGTGTCTTCGAACAGGCGCAGCACGCCGTCCAGACCGCAGTGGTTCAGCGCCGCGTCGGCGGCCTGCTGCACCGCCGGCTTGCCGCGGTAGGCCACGCCCAGCCCGGCGGCGTCCAGCATGGGCAGATCGTTCGCGCCGTCGCCCACGGCGATCGCCTGGCGCGGATCGCAGCCCAGTCCGGCGCAGGCGTCCAGCAGCGCCTGGCGCTTGGCCGCACCGTCGACGATGGGCCCGCGCGTGCGTCCGGTCAGGCGCCCGTCGGCGATGTCGAGCTGGTTGGCACGGATGCTGTCCAGCCCCAGGCGTCGCTGCAGGCGCTCGGCGAACCAGGTGAAGCCCCCCGTCGCCAGCAGCACGTGCAGCCCGGCGGCGCGCGCGGCGCCGATCAGCTGCTCGGCGCCGGGGTTGAGCTGCATGCGCTGCCAGACCTGTTCGAGCACGCTCTCGGGCGTACCCGCGAGCAGCGCCAGGCGCCGGCGCAGGCTCTCCGCGTAATCGGTGATCTCGCCGCGCATCGCGGCTTCGGTGATCTCGGCGATGCGCGCCTTCATGCCGGTGGCGCTGCCCAGTTCATCGATGGTCTCCATGTTGACCAGCGTGGAGTCCATGTCCAGCACCAGCAGGCGGAAGTCGCGCAGGCGCAGGCCGTCGGGCAGCAGGGCCCAGTCGAATCCGTGGCGCTCGGCCAGCGGCGGCAGCAGCGCGCGCACCGCCGAGGCCTCCACCCCCACGTCGCGCAGCCGCGCCGCTTGCACTCCGGCGCCGCCGGCCGGCGCCTGGGGCACGCGCGTGCCCAGTTGCGCGGCGATGTGTTCGAGCATGGCCGGTTCGAGGCGCGACGGGGCGGGAATCTGCAGGACGAGTTGGGGCATCGGGGAGGAGGAGGGGGAGGCGGGGGAGGCGGGGG
>NZ_KB898519.1 GCF_000377645.1 Thiomonas sp. FB-6
GCTGCTCAAGATCGGCGCGGCCGTCGTGCGCAACACCCGCCGCGTGCGGCTGCTGCTGGCCTCCAGCCATCCCCTCAAGCACGTGTTCCTCAGCGCCGCCCACGCCCTGGCCCCTTGAGCCGCGAAAAGTGCTGTCCCCGGCACGTTGACGAACAACGGGGGTAAGGGGGTACTGCGCCCTGCGTTCGCCAAGACCCGCGCGTCGAGGCTTCAGGCCCTCATCCGCGATGCCACTCGCTTCGTGTTCGATGCCAAACCCGACGTCGATGGCGGCTCATGAAATATCCAGGCTAGCACTGTGTTCCAGGCCTACTATCTGCTTGAGTCCCGCGGCCTTGTCCGCGCGGCGCCACGCTCGGGGTACTTCGTAACCGCACGCGCCGACGGTGTGCTACTCGCCGAGCCGAAGACATCGGAGCCCCAGTCAGGATCTCAGCCCGTCGAGGTCAACGACCTGATCTACGCATGTCTTGGCGCCGCGCGCGCCCGCGACATCGTGCCCTTCGGCTCTGCGTTCCCGAGTCCCGTCTTGTTCCCTCTCGACCGATTGCGCCGCGCGCTGGTTTCGAGCACGCGCCGGCTCGAACCCTGGAGCATGGTCGAGGACCTGCCACCGGGCAACCTGCGCCTCAAGCGCGAAATCGCCAAGCGCTACTTGCGTCAGGGCGTGACCGTGGCTACCGGCGAGATCGTACTGACCCACGGTGCGATGGAGGCGCTGAATCTGTGCCTCAACGCCGTGACACGGCCTGGCGATGCGGTGGTAGTCGAGTCACCGACCTTTTACATGGCGCTGCAGGCGCTGGAGCGCCTGGCCCTGCGCGCCATCGAGGTGCCGACCCACGTGCGAGAGGGGATCGATCTCAACCGCCTGGCGCATGTGATCGAGCTCTACCGCCCGAAGGCCTGCTGGCTGATGACGAGCTTCCAGAACCCGCTCGGTAGCCTGATGCCTGAGGAAAAGAAGCGCGAGCTCGTCGAGCTGCTCGCCCGCCACGACGTGCCGCTGATCGAAGACGACGTGTACTCGGAACTCTACGAAGGCCAAGCGGCGCCGCTTCCGGCCAAGGCCCATGATCGTCGCGGCTTGGTGCTGCACTGCTCGTCGTTCTCGAAGTGCCTGGCGCCAGGCTACCGCGTCGGCTGGGCCGCGCCCGGCCGGTTTGCGCACGATGTCGAACGGCTGAAATTGATGACGAGCCTGTCGGGGTCGATTCCCGTGCAGGCGGCACTGGCCGAGTACTTGCAGGAAGGCGGGTACGACCGGCACCTGCGGAGCCTTCGGCTGTCTCTGCAGACTCAGCGGAACAGCCTGTTCGACGCCGTCAACCGGCATTTTCCGGACGGGACCCGGGTGGTGCGGCCGGCTGGCGGGTACTTCGTGTGGGTCGAGTTGCCCGTCGGTGTCGACGCGATGGCCTTGCACCGTGCCGCGCTGGCGCAACGCATCAGCCTGGCTCCGGGGCCGATGTTCTCGCCGCGTGCCGAGTTCCAGCACCATATCCGACTGACCTGCGGCCAGCACTGGGACGAGGCGCTCGAGCGTGCCATACGCACACTGGCGCGGCTGGTCGATGATGCGGCGCGCACGGCGCGCCTTTTCGGCACTGGATCTGATCCGGTCGCCCAGGCGCGCAACTGATCACGCTGCTGGCGCAGGCTGCCCGGCATACTGCGGGCATGCTGCGAGCCACAGTCCACTTCGTATGGCGCACCGCGACGCCGCGCTGAAACGCATGGCAGCCGGACCCACGCCGCCGGGTCGCGAACACGCGCTGCGCATAGTGCTCGACCGGCTGGGGCCCTCGCTTTTTGCGGGTCTGCTCGACCCCGCCGGCGTGCCGCGCCATGCCAACCGGTTGGCCTTGCAGGCCATCGGCGGCACACCGTCGCGGGTCCTCGGGCGGCGTTTCGACGCCATGCCCTGGTGGCAGGGCTGCGAGCGGTCGCAGCGGCGGCTGCAGCAGGCACTCAACAACGCAGTGTCCGGCGAAGGCCTCGCGCCTCGATGCGCGCCTCGACGGTGCCTGTCGCGATGCCAACGCGGCGGCATGCAGGCTGCGTGGCCTGAGGCGCGAGCAGCTGTGGCGGCGGCGGATGCCCGACATCGACACCCAGATCGACGAAACCCTTTGGCTGCAGCGCTGGCGCTGGATGTGCGCAGGCGACCCCTTGCGATTTGAGGACGATCTTCGCCATCACGATGATCATGCGATTCCCGTCGATGTTTCCGTCAGCCTGGATGCGCCAATGGATCCGCGGATTGCAGCCGCGGGCGAATCACGGATGGCGCACTGCCAGAGCGCCGTCGAACTCGCTCGTCAATTCAAAGAGAATGGCGCGGCTGTGCCGAGAGCGCCTGCTCGACGGCGGCTTGCACATGTACCTTCAACCGGTGGTGGACCTGCACACCGGGGCTTGCGCGAAGGTGGAGGCGCTCGCCCGCCTGCAGCTCGAAGACGGGCGCGTACTTTCGCCCGCACAATTTCTTCCGGCTTTCGGTGTGGCAGAACTCGATCGCCTGTTCCGCGACGGTCTGGAGCAACTTCTTGGTCACGTCCGGGAATGGGATGCCCAGGGCACGCGCATTGACGTTGGAATCAACCTTCCGCCCACTTCGCTGTTGAATCCGGCGTGTCCTGGGTGGGTTGCATCCGCACTTTCGCGGCATGGGATCGAGCCATCGCGACTCACCCTGGAGTTGCTGGAAACCCAGGACGTCGACTTCCAGTTCCATGTCGCCTCGGTGCGCAGCCTCAAGGACCTGGGGGTGCGACTGGCCATGGACGATCTGGGTGCGGGTTACAGCAGCCTGCAGCGCCTGGCCCAACTTCCGTTCGACGTTATCAAGCTCGACCAGAGCCTGACGCTGAACATGCGCAGGGATCCGCTGCCGACCTTGTGCCTTGTGCGATCCATTGTCCGCCTTGCCGCCGAGCTCGGTCGACTCCTGGTGGTCGAGGGGGTGGAGGATCCCGGCGTGATCGAGGCCGTGCTGGAGTGCGGCGCACGCTACGGACAGGGTTACGGGATTGCGAGGCCGATGCCTGCGGCGACCCTTCTCGCGTGGAAGAGGGACTTCCGGCTGGCCGCACGCAACGGCGAGATTCGCACCTTCCTCGGCATGCTTGCACGCTGTTCGCGGCTGAGCCGACCGACACCGCAAGAAGCTCACAGCGCCGGGGACGATGCCGTGTCGCGTTTCCTGGCCGGGTGCGGATTGAGCGACAGCGAACTTGCGCGCTGGTATGCGCAAGCGTCGGTGGCCGGACGCCTCGGCAGCGTGGGCCAGGCCGACTGGATGGGGTGGCTGGAGCAGCAGGCACGCGTGGAGACGACGGAGGAATAGTTCTGTTGTCAGACCTCTTTTCAATCCTGTCCTTGGAATCTCTATGTCCTTGAAGCAGTCCCCGCCCCCGAGCGGGGGCGTTATCGGCATGGCCAATCGCCTTGCGCGCGATGTTCGCTCGCTGGCCGACGTCCGCGAAAGCCTGCAGGCCCAGGTCACCGCGAACCGCGCAGGAGTCGAAGTGATGCTGTGTGGCCTCGTCGATGCATTCAATCCGCACCTCGGTAGTCACGGAAGGCGTGTAGCAAAACTTGTCGACATGCTGGCGGTGCGCTTCAAGGTGTCGTACTTCGCCCATCAGGCGCTTCGCCATGCGGCCATGTTCCATGACATCGGGATGCTCGGCATGCCGCGCACGACGCTGTTTCTGCCGTGGAGCGAGCTTTCGGAGACCGACAGGAGTCTCATTCCTTCTCATCCGGAGATCGGTGCTTCGCATCTGCGCGCGCTTCCGTGGTTCGAGCCCAGCGCCACGGCGGTCGCGGCGCATCATGAGCACTGGGACGGCTCGGGTTTTCCGCGGCGACTGGCAGGCGAGGACATCCCGATCGGAGCCCGCATCCTTGCCGTGTGCGACAGCTATGACGAGATGCTGAACAAGCCGGCCGATGCGCCCGAGCAATTCACCGAAGAGCAAGTCCTGGAGCATTTGCGCAACCACCGAGGGCACAAGTTCGATCCTCGCGTCGTCGACCTGTTCCTCGGAATCGTCGCCGAGGCCTCTCCCCGCGAGGAGGAGCAGAAGCTTCCTGAGGGAGAACTCCCGCTGTCTCTCTCCGAGCTTCAAGCGGGTCACTGCCTTTCGCGCGACCTGATGAATGTTTCCGGGCTGGTATTGCTGACCAAAGGGACCGTGCTGGCGGAGGCGAATGTACTTCGGCTGCGAGCGCTGCGAGGCATGAACGCCGTCGTGGAGCCTGTCTACGTGCACGAGAACTGAACGGCGGCCTGACCTACCCCACGCTGGCCGTGCCAAGCCGAGGTATGTGAGTTCAGGTCAGAGACGGAGCTCCTTGCCCCGACGACAAGCTCCCGGCTGACGGCCCGGGGCGACCTGGCTCGGGCACCAGGACGCTGACCACGCGGCGATATTGGCTCGGCACGGTGCCGATGCGCTGTTCGAAGAATCGCGTGAAGTGGCCCTGCGCGCTGAAGCCCAGGTCGGTCGACAGCCGGGATAGCGTGACATCGCTGCAAGCCAGCGTGCGAAGCGCCGATTCCATGCGCAGCGTGTTGACGTACAGGTGTGGCGTCAATCCGGTGGCATCTCGGAACAGCTTGAAGAAGTGCGCACGCGAAAGTCCCACCGCGCAAGCCAGGTCGTCGATGTCTCGGTCATCGCCGGAGCAGGTCTGCAGCAGCTCCAGTGCCCGCCGAATCCTGCGGTCGGGCACACAGCGAAGCCCATCCGGCGACCCGATTCCCGGGCCGCGCCCGGCGCCGACGACATCCATCACGATCGACTCGATCGCGCCTTCGAGCCAGTCGCGACCAACGCCCTGGGCGCAGCTCATCTCCGCGACCAGGTCGTCGATCCGGCGGCGCAGCCCGTGACCAACGCGCGTGACCGGGTGTTCGAAGAAGCGGCGCCCCGCGGCGCCCTTCAGGCGGGGGTCGACTTCGCGCAACCATGCGGGGTCGAGATAGAGCGCGAGGAAGACGGTATCGGGTGCCTGTTCGCCCACCTGCACGTACGCATGGGGCTCCCAGGTGTTGACCAGGACCGCCGTGTCGTCGCGAAGCGGTTGCGCGGCGCCGCGCACCGAGAAATGCGCATCCATGCCGAACGCCTTGAGCAGCAGGTGGCACTGAGGGTGCGCGTGCAGGACCAGCGGGCGGTCGACGTCGAGCAGCGCGATGCGGCCGAAGTCGCCACGGTATTCGCAGATCGCACGAGACATCGCTGGCTCCATGCACTGGCCGTGCCAATGCGGGTTGCACGAAAAATTCAGACCCCCGGGTAAATCACCGTACAGCTACCCAAGGACGCGGCAGGGCTTCGGGGCTAACGTGAGGCCGGTGCCCAACCCGGGTAGAAGGAGGAGACTCAATCATGGACAAGGATCTTCACATCGAGGAGCGCAGCCGCGCGTTTCGCGACGAGTATGTGGCTACGACGCCGCGCTGGTACCGCGGGGAATTGCACTTGGCGTTCACGCTGCTCTTCACCGGAGGTGTGTTCGCGTATTGCCTTTGGAGCCTGGACCACCCCACGCTTGCCGAGTGGCTTGCGATCGTGCCGATGCTGCTGTTCGGAAACTGGGCGGAGTGGGCAGCGCATCGCTATCTGCTGCACCGACCGACGCGCTGGTTCAAGGCCGTCTACAAGCGGCACGTTGCGGTTCACCATCTGTTCTTCGCCCACAATACTCTCGAATACCGTGGGCAAAAGCATTGGCGGGCGTTGCTGTTCCCCCCGTTCGCGCCGGTGCTGTTCGTCGGCACGGCGCTCCTGCCGGCCTTGCTGCTCGGGCATTTCTGGTCGCGCAACGCCGGCTACATCGTCGTTCTGGCCATGGCGGGCTACTACCTGATGTACGAGGGACTGCATACGCTGTCCCACGTCGTCGACAGCCCCTTGCTGGACGCCTTGCCTCTGGTCAACACGGTGCGTCGCATGCACGTCATCCACCATCACCCGGAGCTCATGGGCACGAGAAACTTCAACCTGACCTTCCCGATCTGCGATGCCCTGTTCGGCACCAGCGACCTCGACAAGGGGCTGTTCGGAACCTTGTTCAACGGCATGTCTCATGCGGCGATGAAAAGCGAGGACCGGCGCAGGATGTTCGGCGATGACTCGTCCACCCAAGGCGCGCGCTCTGGCGAGCAGAGTGCGGACGCAGCGGCCTCGCGGTGATCGTCCCACGCCGGCATGCCTATTCGTGCAGGACGCCGGCGTTGAGGCAGATGTGCTTGAGTTCGGTGAAGTCGGCGAGCGCGTCATAGCCGTGCAACCGGCCGAGCCCGCTCTGCCGGTAGCCGCCGGTCTCGGCTTCGGCGAACAGTCGGTTGTGGTCGTTGACCCAGACTGTGCCGTTGCGAAGTGCTCTGGCCACGCGCATCGCGCGCGCGCCGTCGTGGGTCCATACGCTGGCGGATAGTCCGAAGACGGTGTGGTTCGCCTTGGCTACGGCTTCCTGCTCGGAGGTGAATGTCTCGAGGACCAGGAAGGGTCCGAAGATTTCCTCCTGACAGAAGAACGCGCTGCTGTCGCCGTGCTCGATCAGGGTGGGCGCAAGAAAGGCCCCGCGCGCCATGGCGGGGTCGCCGCGGCCGCCATGCAGCAGGACGCGATCAGCCTGCGCGCAGGCTTCTTCGATGCGTTGCTGCACGAGATCACGCGCCCCATGGTCGATCAGCGGTCCCATGTCGACTCCGGGTGCCTCGCCTGGTCCCATGGTGAGCGAGTTCAGTGCTCGCACCAGATGTTCTCGCATCGCTGGCGCGAGGGATTCGTGCACCAGCACTCGCCGCGCAGCGGTGCACTGCTGGCCGGAGATGATGGTCGCCGCGGCCGCTAGGCGGGGCGCGATCGATGCGACGTCGGCGTCCTCGAACACCAGGCAACAGGATTTGCCACCGAGTTCCAGGGACAACTTCTTCATGCTGTCGGCGGCTGCCGCCATGATTCGCTTTCCGGTGGCCGTCGAGCCGGTGAAGCTGATCACGTCCACGTCGTGCGACGCGACCAGCCGCGCGGAGGCGGCGTGTCCGCTCTCGGCAATCGTGTTCACCGTGCCTGAGGGCAGCCAGGGGCTTTGGAGGCGCTGCAGCATCGCCGCGTTGAACAGCGCGGTCTGGGCGGCGGGCTTCACGACTGCGGTGCAGCCCGCCGCCAGCGCCGGGGCCAGGGAGCGCACCAACAGCACCGCCGGCGCATTCCACGGCACGATGATCGCGGCCACGCCAGCCGGCTCGCGCAGCAGGGTCGAGAACACTCCAGGTTCCGGCTGCAGCGCATGCCCGGGAATGTGACGGGCCAGCCCGGCGTAGTAGCGAACCTCCGAAATCGCTGCCGCGACCTCGCCGCGCGATTGCGCCAGGACCTTGCCGTTTTCGCGGGTGAGCAGGGTGGCGAGTTCCTCGGCGTCACGCTCCAGCGCATCGGCCCAGGCAAGCAGCGCGAGTTGCCGGCGGCGCGGATCGTGAGCCCAGTGCCCACGGTCGAAGGCCTGCCGCGCGGCCTGTACCGCTGCGTCGGCATCCGCGATGGTGGCGTCGGCGTACCGTCCGATCACCTCGCCGGTAGCTGGGTTGACAGACTCGCCCTGCGGCGCGCCTTGCCAGTGGCCTGCGATCCAATGTCTTGCAAGGTTCACTGCATGTCTCCTTCGAGTGTCGGCGCCGGCATCGAATTCTCTGTGTCGGCAGGGTGAGCGACGCGCTGTATCTCTTCGGCGAACAGGCCCATCAGGGCTTGTGCGGCCGGGCTCAGCGGTCGTCTCGGATGGCTGATCAGCGTCACGTGCCGCACGATGCGCGGCGCAACGATGGGGTAGGCGCGGAGCCGGCCCTGGCGCAGGCCGCGCTGCACGGCGATGCGCGGCAGAATGGTGGCATAGCGCGTGGCCTCGACGAAGCTGACTAGCGAACTGAGCGAATCGATCTCGAAGCGCGGTGTCAGCAGCACGTCCTCGTGCTGGGCGTGGGTCTCGATGACCCCACGCAGGCCGTGGCGCTTGGTGGTCAGTACCAGGTCAAGCTCGGCTACCCGCGCAAGCTCGATGGTCCTGGGCAATTCCCTCCCGAAGCTGGAGCCCGTCACCAGCACCATTTCCTCGTCCAGCAGCGGCTTCATGTCCAGCGCCAGGCGCCCGCGCGGCCTATTGATGATGGCTGCATCGATCTGTCCCCCCATGACCCAGTCGATCAGCGTGGCGCTGTAGCCGTCGGCTACGGTGACTTCGACCTGGGGGTGGCGGTCGGCGAAGCGGCTCAGGCAACTGGACAGCACGCTTTCGGTGATCGATGCAATCAGCCCGATCGATACATGCCCGGTGACCTGGTCGCCATCGCGTATCAACTGCTCGCGTGCGTTCGCGATGTCTCGCAGGATCGGCGTGAACAGGCGGTACATGCGATGGCCGGCGGCGGTCGGGGTCATGCCCTGGCGACCGCGCTCGAACAAACGTAGCTGCAGCTCTTCCTCTAGGCGCGAGATCTGCATGCTGAGCGCAGGCTGCACGATGTTCAGGCGCTTGGAGGCGCGCGTCACGGAGCCGTCCTCGAACAGGGTTGCGAAGTACTGGATTTGCCGAAGGTCCATGCTCATTGCCTCGATAAGCCAATCAGAGAAAGTGATGGTATCGATCAATGCTTGTCGAGAATTCGCTCTTTGCGTGCCTTGGGCTTGCATCGTGCCATCAAATCAGGCGCAAGAAAAATCACAAAAAATGATTCGATGCTTCAAGAAACACTATTGGAGTTGATGCAGAGCTGCCGTCTAGACTGGGTCCAAGTTCACTTCCAGCGCAGGCGCAATGCATCACCCATGACTCCGCAACACACGAACTCTCCGGTGAGCAGCTTGCGTGATTGGCTGCGGCATCTTGGGGCCAGCTCGCGTCTGGCCGTGGCACGTGACGGCGTGCGCCTGGAGCACGAACTGGCCGCGATTGCCAAGCGCCTGGACGGCCGTCAGGCCGTGCTGTTCCCGCGCCCTGACGGGCATGAGGTTTCCGTGGTCAGCGGCTTCATGTCCCGCCGCGCCTGGATCGCCGAGGCCCTGGGGGTGGAGGAGGCGCAGTTGCTGCCGCGCTTCCGGGAGGCGGTGGAGCGCCCGGTGCCCTGGGCCGAGGTGTCCGGTCCGGCCCCATGCCAGGAGGTACGTCATGAGGCCGACCTCGACCTGCGCCGGCTGCTGCCGATTCCCACGCATAGCGAGCATGACAACGGCCCGTACATCACTGCCGGGCTGGCGATCGCGCGCAATCCCGACAGCGGCGTGCAGAACGTATCGATCCATCGCCTGCAGGTCCACGCGCCACGCCGAATGGCCGCGCTGCTGTTGCCCCGGCATCTGCAGGCTTTTCATCGCAGCGCCGAGGGCCGCGACCAGGCACTGCCCGTGGCGATCGCGATCGGCGTTGATCCGGTGACCATGCTCGCCTCGCAGGCCATTCTGCCCATTGACCATGACGAACTCGAGGTCGCCGGGGCCTTGCACGGCACGCCGCTGCGCGTGGTCAAGTGCCTGACCAGCGAGGTCCGTGTTCCTGCGGATGCCGAAATCATCATCGAGGGACGGCTGTTGCCGCACACGCGCGAGCTCGAGGGGCCGTTCGGTGAATTTCCGCGTTACTACAGCGAGCGCGCATATCGCGAAGTCATCGAGGTCGACGCGGTCACGCACCGGCGCAACCCGTTGTTTCACACCATCGTGCCGGCGGAGATGGAGCATTTGCTGCTGGGCTCGATTCCCCGCGAGGCCTCGCTGCTTTCCTTGCTTCAGCGCAGCCACCCGAGGGTGACGGATGTGCATCTCTCCGTCGGAGGCGTAGGGCGCTACCACCTGTACGTGCAGTTCGACAAGAAGCGCGAGGGAGAGGCGAAGAACGTGATCCTCGCGGCCTTCGGCGCGCATTACGACATCAAGCAGGTGGTCGTGGTCGATACCGACGTGAACGTGCACGACCCCGCGGAGGTCGAGTGGGCGGTGGCCACGCGCTTCCAGGCAGATCGAGATCTGGTGGTCGTCGGTGGTGCGCAAGGATCGGTGCTCGATCCATCGACTACGGTGGGCATGCCACCCGGAGATGATCCGTCGGCGTTGCGCCACCAGGGCATCAGCGCCAAGATGGGCCTCGACGCGACGCGCCCGGTGGTCTACGAGGCACATGTGTTCACCCGCGTGCGCATTCCCGGCGAGGACGATGTCGACCCGGCGCGCGACCTGCGAGCCTTCGAGGCGTCCGACGCTGCACACTGGATCGGATGAGTCATGAGTGGCACGCGCAAGGTCATCGTCGGCATCTCGGGCGCCAGCGGCGCGATCCTGGGTGTGCGCCTGCTGCAGGCACTGCGCGCGGGCGGCCAGGCGCAGACCCACCTCGTCGTGTCCGACTCGGGCGCCCTGACCGCCGCGCACGAACTCGGGCTCAAGCGAGCCGAGATCGAGGAGCTGGCGGATGTCTGCTACAAGGTGCGCGACATCGGTGCCGCGATCGCGAGCGGCTCGTTCCTGACCGCGGGAATGGTCGTCGCTCCCTGTTCGATGAAGACCCTTGCCTCGATCGCCCATGGCCTGGCGGACAACCTGATCGCGCGCGCCGCTGACGTCGTCCTCAAGGAACGGCGCCGGCTCGTGCTGATGGCGCGCGAGACTCCGTTGAACCTTGCCCACCTGCGCAACATGTGCGCCGTCACCGAAATGGGCGGTATCGTCATGCCGCCGGTTCCCGCCTTCTACGCGAATCCGCGCAGCGTCGACGACATCGTCGATCACAGTGTCGGGCGCGTGCTCGACCTGCTCGGCTTTGACCACGACCGAATCGGTCGGCGCTGGGAGGGGCTTCGTCAGGAGCGTGTCCGGGAGTGCGAGTCATGAGCGGCCCGGCGGCGGGAGTCGGCGACTTCGACGTCGTGATCGTCGGCGCGGGTTCCGCCGGGTGCGTGCTGGCGAGTCGCCTGTCGGCGGATCCCGGACTGCGCGTCGCGCTGGTCGAGGCGGGGGAGGATACACCTCCGGAGCACGTCCCGCCGGAAATTCTCGACAGCTACCCACTGCCGCTGTTCCAGGGTGACACCTGGACCTGGCCGGGGCTTGAAGTCCGCGCCACGCGAGACGCGCCGGCACGCCGCTACGAGCAGGCGCGGGTGGTCGGCGGCGGCTCCAGCATCAACGTGCAGGCGGCGAACCGCGGGCTTGCGCGCGACTACGACGAATGGGAGGCGCTGGGCGCCAGCGGCTGGGGATGGCGCGACGTACTGCCGTTCTTTCGGCGGCTCGAGCGCGATGTCGACTTCGACGGCCCATTGCACGGACGCAGCGGGCCGCTGCCGATCCGGCGCATCTTTCCCGAGTCCTGGCCCCCGTTCTGCAGCGCCTTCGCCGATGCCCTGCGGCGTCAGGGACTGCCGCTACTGCTGGACCAGAACGCCGAGCCCGGCGACGGCGTATTCCCCGCAGCGTTCTCGAACCTGTATGACCGCAGGGTCTCGGCAGCCATTGCCTACCTCGATCCGGTCACACGCAGGCGGCCCAACCTGCGCATCTTCGCGCGCACGACGGTCCAGGGCCTCGAACTTGAAGGGCGTCAGGCGCGCGCGGCGCTGGCCCGCGCCACCGATGGTCGCCTGCTGCGAATCGCTGCACGGGAGATCATCCTCAGTGCCGGCGCGCTTCAGTCTCCGGCTCTGCTGATGCGTGCCGGCATCGGACCGGGCGAGCATCTGCGCGAGATGGGAATTCCCGTCGTGCACGAGTTGCGCGGGGTGGGTGCCAATCTGCAGGACCATCCGGCACTGACCTTCTGTCAGTACCTCGAGCCGCGTTGGCGGTTTCCCGAGCGCATGCGCCGAGCCAGCATGACCGCGGCACGCCTGAGTTCGGGGCTGCCGGACTGTGAGGAGCAGGACCTGTATCTGTCCAGCGCCGGGCGCGCATCGTGGCACGCGCTGGGGAATCGGCTGGGGTTGTTCTTCCTCTGGTGCAACCGGCCCTATTCACGCGGAAGCCTGCGCCTGGAATCGCCGGATCCGCAGCGTCATCCGAGGGTCGAGCTCAATCTGCTCGACGATCCGCGCGATGCGGCACGGCTGATGGCGGGCGTGCGTTTTCTCGAGCGGGCGCTGCGCGGGTCGCCGCTGCAGGCGGGCCCCGGCGAACTGTTCCCGGCAGTGTTCTCGCCGCGAGTGCGCGCGCTCAGCCGCCTCGGGCGGCGCAATCGGATCTTGACCGCTGCGCTGGCTGGCGTACTCGACATGCAGCCGCGCGGCGCGCGCCGTGCGGTGCTGCGGCGGATGTTTGGGGGCGAGGCTGCGCTGGACGCGCTAGTCGACGACGAGGCGGGGCTGTTGCGGATGGTGCGGCGCAACGTGTTCGGCGTCTGGCATCCCAGCGGAACTTGCCGCATGGGTGCAGCCAGCGACCAGCAGGCGGTGACCGACCCCCAGGGGCGGGTACACGGGGTGAAGGGCTTGCGCGTGGTCGACGCATCGCTGATGCCTAGATTGCCCACCGCGAATACCAACGTGCCGGCGATCATGGTGGCGGAGAAAATCGCTCACGAAATGCTTGGCCAGCGCGCAGGCGCAGCGCCGGATCCTTGGGAAGCCACTGATGAGCAGTCGCAAGACCTCCCCGTCCAGGCCTGAAAACCCAGGCGACGCGTGCGCGGGGCTTTGCTACGATTGGTAAGCTAGCTGTCAGCATCTGGCTGCCGGCCAGCGAACTCGCAAAGCGGCCCTCGCCATGTCCTCCGCCGTCAAGATCTTTCAGGGACGCTTCGGCCGTGTCGCGCTGCTGGACATGGACACGCCGCTGGTCGGGCATGCGCATCATCATTGCCACATCCTGCTCAAGGCCGGCGGCGCCGACGGCGCCTTTCGTGTGCGGGGGGAACTCGCGCCGCTGACCGACCAGACCGCGGTCCTGGTCAACGCCTGGGAGCGGCACGCCTACGTGCACACCGCGCCGGAAGGCGAGCGCACGCTGATCCTCGCGCTTTACGTCGAGCCTGCCTGGCTGGCCGATTTGCAGCGCACGCTGCTGGTGTCAGCTCACCCGCATTTCTTTGCCCGGCAATTCGTCGCCATCACGCCGCGCGCGCAGCGCATGGTGGAGGAATTCGTGCTCGAGATGTGGTGGGCGGACGAGCTCTCGCAGGCGCGCATGGAGGACTTGCTGTTCAATCTCATCGTCTCGGTGATCGAATGCCTGGGTAGTTGGCGCGATTTCGTCAGTCGCCTTCGCCTGAAGCCGCCCGCGGCGATGGATCCGCGTATTCGCCGTGCGATCGCACTGATGCGCGAGGACGTGGCTCATGAGTTCGACGTCCCTGCGCTTGCGCGTCGCAGTGGCCTGTCCCGGGCACACTTTTTCGCGCTGTTCCAACGCGATACCCAGGTCACGCCGCTGGTGTATTCCAACGTGCTTCGATTCGAAGCCGCTGTGCGCCGACTCACGTCGGGTACCGACTCGGTTGCGACGGTCGCGCAGGACCTTGGCTTCGCCGCGCCCGGGCATTTCTCAAGGTTCTTCCGCCAGCACCTGGGAATCACCCCCAGCGACTACCGCCGGGTCGTGGACCTCTTCGACTCGCGCGCAGCCCCGGAAAACGACCGCCCCGACGCGTGCTGAATGAAGCGTTTGCTGCGACGCAGCACGCAAAGTACCGGACGATCTGGTAAGTCTCCGGATGATCCGGTCCAACTCCGGACGCTTGCGTTACCGCCGAAGCGCGTACTGGTTCCACACTCCTGCCATTCCTACAACGAAAGCAGGAGACAAGCATGTCGGAAAACGCGTCTTACCTGCGCGATCCCGCGCAGCCGGTGGCCAGTCCGGGACAGATCCTCACCGCGGTGAGCGCTTCGTGCATCGGCTGGGGTCTCGACCTTTTCGACCTGTTCGTGCTCCTGTATGTGGCGCCAGTGGTAGGCAAGTTGTTCTTTCCATCGGAACACCCGATGCTTTCCCTGGCTGGCGTGTACGCGTCCTTCGCGGTCACCCTGCTCATGCGTCCCGTCGGTTCGGCGATTTTCGGCTCCTACGCGGACCGGCATGGGCGCAAGCGCGCAATGATCATCGCCGTGGTCGGCGTGGGGATCGCCACCGCGATGTTCGGTCTGCTGCCGACGGTCGCGCAGGTCGGCCTGGCAGCCCCGCTGATTCTGATCGCGCTACGTCTTGTGCAGGGGGTATTCGTCGGTGGCGTGGTCGCATCGACCCACACCATCGCCACCGAGTCGGTACCCGCGAAGTGGCGAGGCCTCGTGTCGGGCATGATCGGTGGAGGCGGCGCCGGCCTGGGCGCGTTGTTCGCCTCGCTGGTCTACCTGATCATGAATCACCTGTTCACCGGAGAGTCCTTCGCGGTGTGGGGCTGGCGTTGCATGTTCTTCACGGGAATTCTCAGCTCGTTCCTGGGCTTGCTGGTGTTCAACAAGCTGGAGGAGTCTCCGCTGTGGGCGCGGGAGAAGGGGCGCAAGCAAGCGCAGCCACGAGCCGACAAGACTCCGGTCGGTGAGGTGTTCTCGAGCAAGTGGCGCGGTGTGTTGATGGTCAATCTGTTGCTTACGATCGGCGGTGGCGGCGGCTACTACCTCACTTCGGGCTACCTGCCGACCTATCTGAAGATGGTCACGCATACCCCGGTTTCGTCCATCGGCCCGATCCTGCTGCTTGCCAGCGTGGGGGTGATCGTCGCTTCCGTGCTTACCGGGCAGTTGAGTGAGGTGTTCGGACGCAAGAGGACCTTTCTCACGGTTGGAGTACTGCGCCTGTTCGCGTTCCCCGCGCTGTACCTGGCCATGGTGCGCACACACGACGTGACGATGCTGGGAACCTATGCGATCCTTCTGGGCATGCTTGGAAGCGCCAGCTACGCACCGATTCTCATTTTCCTGAACGAGCGTTTCCCGACCGCGATTCGCGCCACCGGGACCGGACTCTCGTGGAATCTCGGTTTCGCGCTGGGAGGCATGCTCCCGACCTTCGTCTCGCTGACTGCCCGTACGCCGGCACAGTTGCCCATGACCCTGGCGGCTTTCCTGGTCGGGCTCAGCGTGCTGTTCCTGATCGGCGCGGCGCTGGTCCCCGAAACCCGAGGCAACCTCGATGCGGTGTAGGCTGCAGCCAGGGACTTGCCGCGATACGAAGGTGCATGAACGGCGGCGGCCGCGAGGCCGTTGTCAGGCAGGGAGCTACGCATGAAGCAAGAGGTCGCCACGACGCCAGCTGAGACCACGAGCCCTTGGCTAGGGCGCAGCATCGAGCGCTTCGAGGATGCCGCGCTGCTGAGCGGACGAGGACAGTACGCCGACGATCTCGGCGGAAGACCCGGGATGCTGTACGCCGCGGTGGTGCGCTCCCCCCATGCACACGCGATCGTGAAGGCGCTCGACGCTGCGGCGGCGCAGGCCGCCGACGGCGTGCGCGCGGTGCTCACCGCGCAGGACGTCCGCGACTGGTCTCAGGCCTTCATCGTCGGGGTCAAGCAGCCGATGGAACATTGGTGTCTCGCGGTCGATCGCGTGCGCTATGTCGGCGAGCCGGTCGCTGTGGTAGTGGCGCGGACGCGGGCGCAGGCCGAGGATGCTGCAGACCTGGTGCGTGTCGACTACGAGGTCCTCGACGCGGTGGTCGATATCGAGCAGGCCATGCTCGAGCATGCGCCCGTGCTGCACCCGGTCGTGGGTAGCAACGTGGTGAGTGACCGCAGCTTCCGCTATGGAGACCCCGAGGCGGCGTTCGAGTCGGCGCCCCACCGCGTGTCCATGAAGGTGAGCTATCCGCGCAACTCCTGCACCCCGATCGAATGTGGCGTGGTGATTGCCGAGTACCAGCCGGACGACGGTGCGTACGACGTGATGTCGAATTTCATGGGGCCGTTTTCGCTGCACGCAGTGATGGCGCTGGCGCTGAAGGTGCCCGGCACGCGCTTGCGGCACCGCACGCCCCGGCATTCGGGGGGCAGCTTCGGGGTCAAGCAAAGTGTGTTCACCTCCGTCGTGCTGATGTGCCTCGCGGCGCGAAAGGCGGGGGCTCCGGTGAAATGGGTGGAGGATCGCCTGGAACACCTCACGGCCGCCACGTCAGCGACCGCTCGGCTTTGCCGCATCGAGGCCGCGGTGGAGTCCGACGGGCGCATCACCGCGCTGTCCTACGACCAGGTCGACGATTGCGGAGGCTACCTGCGCGCACCCGAGCCGGCCACGTTCTACCGCATGCATGGCTGTCTGACAGGCGCTTACGCCATCGAGAACCTTGCCGTGCGCAATCGGGTGGTTCTCACCAACAAGACTCCGGCGGGGCTGGTGCGCGGCTTCGGCGGACCCCAGGTGTATTTCGCGCTCGAGCGCCTGATGCAGCGAATCGCCATCGAGCTCGGCTTGGACCCGTTGCAGGTCTACCGGCGCAACTTCGTGCCGAGCGGCGCCTTTCCGTATCGGGCGGCCGCAGGCGCGCTGCTCGACTCGGGCGACTACCAAGCAGCCCTGGAAATCGCCGAGCGCGACGGCGGACTGCAGGAACTCCAGGCGCGGCGCGAGCAGGCGCGGGCGGCGGGGCGACTGTACGGGATCGGTTATGCAGCGGTGGTCGAGCCCTCGATTTCCAACATGGGCTACATCACCACGGTGCTCACGGCCGAACAGCGCGCAAAGGCCGGGCCGAAGAATGGGGGCATCTCCAGTGCCACGGTGGCCATCGACCTGCTCGGAGGCGTGAGCGTGCTGGTGGATTCGGCGCCCGCCGGGCAGGGCCACCTGACCGTATGCGCGCAGGTCGTCGCCGACGTATTCGGATTGCACCCGCAGGACGTGGTGGTCAATGCCGAGCTGGATACGCTCAAGGATGCCTGGTCGGTCGCCGCCGGCAACTACTCCAGCCGCTTCGCCGGTGCCGCTGCGGGAACCGCGCATCTGGCCGCATGTCGCCTTCGCGATCGGCTCGCGACCATCGCCGCCGCGCAGTTGGGTTGCGAGGCTTCGCGGGTGGAGTTCCGCGCCGGCAAGGTGCAGTCGCGCGATGATCCGGGGCGCTCGGTGTCCTTCACGCGCCTGGCCGGAAGCGCCCATTGGTCGCCGGCGCAGTTGCCGCACGGCGTCGAACTGGGGCTACGCGAGACGGTATTCTGGACTCCGGAGTGCCTGGAGGCACCCGATGAGCAGGACCGGGTGAATACCTCGGCCGCCTATGGCTTCGTGTTCGATATCTGCGCCGTCGAGGTCGATCGCGATACCGGACGTGTGACGATCGACCGCTACGTCACGACGCACGACGCCGGCGTACTGCTCAACCCAGCACTGGCCGATGGGCAGATTCGCGGCGGTTTCGCGCAGGGTGTCGGCGCGGCGCTGATGGAGCAGTTCGTCTATGGAGCCGACGGCAGCTTCCAGTCCGGCACCTTTGCCGATTACCTGGTGCCGACGACTTGTGAGATTCCCGAGCCGCGGATCCTGCATCTGCAGACTCCGTCACCTTTCACCCCCTTGGGTGCGAAGGGACTGGCGGAGGGCAACAACATGAGCACGCCGGTGTGCATCGCCAACGCGGTGGCGGACGCGTTGGGGGTGAGCGATATCGAGTTGCCGCTGACGCCATCACGCGTGATGGATCTCCTCGGAATCGACGACCCGGAGCCGTCCGCGCATGTCGCAGCCGCACAGGCCAGACCGGCTGCTGCAGCGCAGCCCGCCGCAGGCGGGCGGAATCGGGCCTTGCGTGCGGCAGGGTCGGTGCTGCTGGCCGCACCCCCGCCAGCCATTTTCGGGTTGCTGCTCGACCCCGATGCGCTCGCCCGGGTGATTCCCGGATGTCACGCGCTGGAGGCGCTGGGGCCGAGCCGATATCGAGCCGAGGTCACGCTGGGTGTGGGACTGGTGAAGGCGCGCTACGCCGCCGAGATCGAGTTGTCCGATCTGGATCCTCCCCATGGGTTGCGCCTGTCCGGAAGTGGATCTTCCACGCTGGGG
This sequence comes from Thiomonas sp. FB-6, assembly GCF_000377645.1. GTDB lineage: Bacteria > Pseudomonadota > Gammaproteobacteria > Burkholderiales > Burkholderiaceae_C > Thiomonas_A. The sequence continues at coordinate 17,990 of NZ_KB898519.1, forward strand.
TCGGTACGGGGCGACGGGACCGTGCGCCTGGCCGAGCAGGACGGGGGCACCCGGCTGGATTACGACTACGGCGTCGAGGTTTCGGGCAAGGTGGCGGCGGTCGGAAGCCGCATGCTCGAGAGTGCAGCGCGCATGGTGTTGCAGCAACTGTTCGAGCAACTCGGGCGCCAGGCCGCGGGCGGAGGCACGCCCGCCCGCGCCCGCTGGTGGCAGCGCCTGCTGCGGTGGCTGGAGTCCCATAAATGAAACCCTGTCGCTTCGATTACCTGCGGGCCGAGACCGCATCCGAGGCGGTCGAATGCCTGGCGCAGTTCGGCGAGGACGCGCGCGTGCTGGCGGGAGGGCAGTCATTGATGCCGATCCTGAACATGCGACTCGCGCAGCCCGGGCTGTTGCTGGACATCTCCCGCACGCGTGACCTGGACTACGTGCGCGTGCACGATGCCAAGCTGCGCATCGGTGCGGCGGCCACGCAAGCCAGCGTGGAGTGGCGCCCCGGCCTGGCCTCCGAGGTGCCTCTGCTGCACGCGGCCTTTCCGAGCATTTCGCATTTCCAGATCCGCAATCGCGGGACAGTCTGCGGCTCGGTCGCGCATGCCGACCCCAGCGCCGAGCTGCCGCTGGTCTTGCTGGCTCTGGGGGGCGAGGTCGTGCTTCGTTCGGCGCGCTCGCGGCGTGTGGTCACCGCGCAGGATTTCTTCCGTGGCATGTTGCAGACGGCACGGGCCGCGGACGAGCTGGTGGAGGAGGTGCGGTATCCACTGGCGCGAGACGGCGAAGGGTACGGTTTCCTCGAGTTTGCCAATCGTCACGGGGATTTCGCGATCGTCGCGGTCGCCGTGGTGGCCAGGGCGGGCGGAATCGACGTGGCGGTGGGCGGCGTCGCCGATCGCCCACGGCTCAAGCATCTGCCGCGGGCGGGTGCTGCTGAACTGGACCAGGCGCTGAACGACTTCGCCTGGGAACTGCAGGCGCAGGACGACGCGCAGGCCAGCGCGAAGTTCCGGCGCCATCTGGTACGCCGCCTCGGGCGCCGTGCCATCGAGGAGGCTCTCGCATGAAACGGATCGACGCTGACGAGCGCAAGCGCGTCACCTTGACTCTCAATGGGGTCGAGCGCCACGGCTGGTGCGAACCGCGAACCATGTTGGCGGACTTTCTTCGACATGAACTCGGCGCCACCGGTACACACGTGGGGTGTGAGCACGGGGTGTGCGGCGCCTGCACGGTGCGCATCGACGGTGTGGCCGCGCGGGCGTGCTTGACCCTCGCACTGCAGGTCGAGGGTCGTCGGGTCGACACCGTGGAGGGGCTGGGCGCAGAGGGTCTGAACGATCTGCAGCTCGCCTTTCGGCGCAACCATGCATTGCAGTGCGGGTTCTGTACGGCGGGCATCCTGATGTCGTGCTCGGACTTTCTGCAACGTGTGCCGGAACCCGACGAGAGGCAGGTGCGGGAGATGCTTTCGGGACACCTGTGTCGTTGCACCGGATACACGCCGATCGTGAAGGCGGTGCTGGAGGTCGCTGCAGAGCGTCGCTCCACGGCGTGTGAATCTTGAAGGCAAGCACACCATGCTGGATCTAGGACGTACCTTCTTGCAGGTGGTCGAGCGAAGCTCCCGGGCCCCAGCATTGCTGGACGCCGACGTGCGGCTGGACTATGGACAATGGGCCGCGCAAATCGGTCGCCTGGTGGTCGGTTTGCGCAGCATGGGCCTGGGTCGTGGTGACCATCTGCTCGTGGTGCTTCAGAACCGTTGGCAGATGGCGACCCTCCACTGGGCCTGTCAATTTCTCGGCGTGGTCGTCACGCCGTTGAACTGGAGAGCCAAACCCGAGGAAATCGAGTACTGCGCGCTCGACGCGCAGGCGCGAGCGATCGTGTTCGAGCCGGCGAGTGCGCAGGCGGTGGCCTGCAGCGAGGCGGCCCAGCGCCTGCCGCGCATCGGCCTGAGCGGTGCCGAAGGAGCCAGCGCACGCTTCGAGGACTTGCTGGAGATGGGCCCTGCCGAACTGGTCCCGCAGGCCTCGGCGGACGACCTTTCCCTGATGCTCTACACCTCGGGCACGACAGGCCGGCCCAAGGGCGTGCCGAGACGGCATCGACAGGAGCGGGCTGCTGCGCTGGCGCACGTGGCTCAGAACCTTTACCGAAGGGGCGAGCGCACGCTCGGCGTGATGCCTCTGTATCACACGATGGGCGTGCGGTCCCTGCTGGCGATGGCCCTGATCGACGGTCTGTTCGTCTGCATGCCGCGTTTTCACTCCGAAGATGCGCTGGACTGCATCGAGCGGGAGTGCATCAGCTGTCTTTACCTGGTTCCAACTCTGTACCACGACATGCTGGGCTGCCAGGAACGGCAGCCGCGTGAGCTTGCAAGCGTGCGCAAAGTCGGATTCGCTGGTGCACCGATGCCTGATGCTCTCCTGCAACGCGTGCAGGCGGTGTTCAGGCCGGAGTTGTTCGTGAACCACTATGGATCCTCCGAGGTCTATACATTCACCGTGGATCAGGACGCAGTGCGCAAGGCGGGAAGCGCCGGGCGCTCCGGTATCAACACGCGTATCCGTGTGGTCAGGCTCGACGCCGCGTCGCCCCATCAGCTCGCGGCGGTGCGTGAGGAAGGACAGATCATTGCCGATCTGGCAGGCGACGAGGCTTTCGAGGGCTACTGGAACCGGCCCGAGGCGGACGCCAAGGCCCTGCGCGAAGGTTGGTACTTCACAGGCGACACCGGCTACTTCGATGAAGACGGCGATCTGTTCGTGACGGGGCGCGTCGATGACATGATCATCAGCGGAGGAGAGAACATTTCTCCGGTGGACATCGAGTCGATCCTCTCGCTGCATCCCGGAGTGGAGGAGGTCGCCGTTGCCGGCGTGAAGGATGATCGCTGGGGTCAGCGCGTCGTCGCCTTCGTGAAGCGCAAACAGGCGGTCGAGGCGCAGGCGCTGGACGAGCACTGCGTGCATTCCGATCTCGCCAACTTCAAGAGGCCGCGCGAATATGTGTTCGTGCGCGAGATACCCAAATCTCCCGTAGGCAAGATCCTCCGCCGCAAGCTGTCGGCAGGCGAGTTCGAGGCCGATTGAACCCCGAACCTTTTCGATCAAGGAGTCTTTGATGAGCGTACTCAAGCACCAGGCGAACAGCCTGCTGGAGCAATTGGATGGATTTCGCGTGGAGGTCGACGCAGCTGCGCAGCGCGCCGACATCGTCCTCGATCGCCCCCCGTTCAACATCGTGTCCATGCTGCAGCGCGAGCAGCTGCGGTTGGTCTTCGAGGCGCTGGATGAGGATGAGCGGGTGCGAGTGATCGTGCTGCGCGGGAGTGGCGCGCATTTCTCCAGCGGCGGCGACATCAAAGGCTTTCTCGAAGCATCGCCGGAGCATGTTTCGAAGCTGGCATGGAACGTGGCGGCTCCGACGCGATGCTCGAAACCGGTCATTGCGGCAAACCACGGCTATTGCTTCGGCGTGGGGTTCGAGCTTTCGCTGGCTTGTGACTTTCGTATCGTCACCGCAACGACGCAATACGCGCTTCCCGAGCAGAAGCTGGGCCAGATTCCTGGTTCAGGTGGGTCGGCGCGGCTACAGAAGATGGTCGGCATCGCGCGCACCAAGGACATCGTGATGCGCTCGCGGCGCATCTCGGGCGCCCAGGCTGTTGAATGGGGCATCGCGACTCAATGCGTTGCCGATGCCGAGCTTGAGCGAGCCACCGCGGATCTGGTGCAGGAACTCGTCGGCTTTTCGCCGCTCGCGCAGCGTACGGCCAAGAAGTTGCTCAACGACACGGAAGATGCACCATTGGCTATCGCCATTGAGCTTGAGGGGCATTGCTACAGCCGCCTGCGAAGTTCGGAGGACTTCCGCGAAGGAGTTGAAGCATTCCACGGAAAGCGTCCGCCGGTCTTTCGCGGGCGTTGACATCGCGGACGCATTCGATAGAAGCTTCAGGCAACGCTGAAGAAGGTCCACCGCCGAGGGGGCTCGTGCGTTGAAGGTAGATGAAGCAACAGACCCTTGCCATGGCCGCCGATCAAGCCGCCGGATTTGAGCAATACCGTAAGCCGACGAAGCGCGACGTGTTCCTGCAGACGATGGACGAGATCGTGCCGTGGGCGCAGTTGTGCGAGGTGATCGAGCCGCACTATCCCAAGGGCAAAGG
>NZ_KB898520.1 GCF_000377645.1 Thiomonas sp. FB-6
CGCCTGTTCCCCTCGAACGTACTTCGGCACCTTGGGCGTTTCGCCCTTGAGCCACTTGCTCACCGTATTGCGCGCCAACCCCGTCTTGCGGGCGATCTCGCGCTCACTGAGCTTGTCCCGACGGTGCAGGCGCCGGATCTTGCCGATCATGTCCATGGTGATCATTCCTGTCGTCCCCGCCGCACAAAAAAACAGCAGGGTAGGTCGAACACCTGGCCCAGTTTTCGGTCGGCACAACCCTCATACGTGGCTCAAATTTCGGTCGGCGCCAACAGATGCACGCGCCAGTACGGGACGCCGAAGCGGGCCACGTCCTCAACCACGCAGGCAGGGCACAGTCTGGGACTGGGTGCGAAGAAGTCGCCGTTCGTGTTTGGCGGGAAGTAGCGAATCCAGGCGTTCGTATCGCCTTCAAGCTGAGCGGTCTTCCATAGCGCTCGAGATTCCGAAGTCAGGAGAGCGGCGAAGATCGGCAGCGCCGTGTGCCGCTCGATCAATTCGTCGCCTGTGATTGCGCCATCGAGCGCATTCTTCGCAAAGGAATCGGCCAGGACGCCGAAGCGATTGACGGGGTCGGTACGAATGCCGTAGACAATCGGAATCGACTTCGACATCGATACGAAGCGGCCAGTCTCAATGCACGCCGCATGAATGGCACCGATCGTGGCGCCCGCTGGAAAGTTTGGGATCATGGCGGCGTCGGCTCCTGCGTTCCGCTGAAATCCATAAGCCTAGTGGCGGGCGCGAGCAGGCCCCACGTGGGCCCAAACCATCCTCGGCATCTGATCTACCCGTACCAGCTGCGCGGCTTGCAGATCGAGCGCACCAACCGGGTCTGGGCCATGGACATCACGTACATTCCGGTGGCGCGCGGCTTCGTCTACCTCGCCGCCGTGCTGGACTTGCACAGCCGACGCGTGCTCGCGCAGCGCGTGGCGATGACCGTAGAGGCCGACTTCTGCGTGACTGCGTTGGTGGAGGCGATTGCCCGCTAGACCAGGAGATGCCGCTCGACCGTCGCCCGGTCGATATCTGCAACGGTTCCCCGAAGCACCGCCTCGCCGTGCTCCATGACCAGTAGGCGGTCCGCAATGGACAGCATCCAGTCGAGATGCTGTTCGACAATCACGAAGCACGCGCCCTCGCGACAGCGTTTGCGGATGAGTTCCCCCATGCGTTGCACGTTCTCCGGCTGCACGCCTTCGGTAGGTTCATCGAGCAGGGTCAGGTCGCTCTGCAGAGCCAGCGTCCTGGCGAAGGAAAGCAGCTTTCGCTCTCCCCCGCTGAGCGAGCCGGCGCGCTGCGCCTGCCGCTGTGCCAGCAGAGGGAAAGCGCGGAAGATCTCGTCGTACCGTCGAGGCTCCTTTTGCGCGAAGTGCAGGTACAGGTTCTCCGCGACGCTCAAGTCGCCGAAAACGATGTTCTCCTGGGGTACATAGCTCATCCCATAGGCGCGTCGCTGATGCAAGGCAAGCCTTGTCACATCGCGACCCTGCCAGACGACACGCCCCGCACTCGGCGTCAGGACTCCGCTGAGTCCCTTCAGCAAGGTGCTCTTGCCGACGCCATTGCGACCGAGAACGCCGAGCACATGACCCGCGCCCACGCTGCCAGACAGGGAACGAACGACGGTGGTATCCGCGTATCCGCAATGCACTCCCTCAAACTCGAGCGCGCTCATTTGCGGCCTCCGGCATAGACGGCTCGCACTGACGGATCCGCCTGCATCTGCGCAAGGTCTCCCCGGGCAAGCAAGGCCCCCTGATGCAGCACGAACACCTCCCCCCCCATCGCTGCCACTGCGCTGATGTCATGCTCTATTAGCAATGCGGCGGCACCGATGCGCTGAACCATCGCACGAATGCTCTGCGCCATGTGCGCCGTCTCCGTCGGGGACAGTCCGGCACACGGCTCATCCAAAAGGACCAGCCTCGGCTCCGGGAGCATGGTCATGGCAAATTCCAGCGCCTGCCGGTGCCCCTGCGAGATATCTCCTGCACGGGACCCAAGTTCCCGCCCGAGCACGGGGAACCGTTCCAGAAGCCCGCTCATAACTTCGGTTCTCCACGCCTGCGGGCGCCTACTCAGCCAGGCCATTCCATGCAATCGCTGCGCCCAGAGTGCCAGGCGCAGGTTGTCAGCCACGCTCAGTTCGGGAAACACGGTCGGGATCTGGAACTTGCGACCGATCCCGCGACGTGCGATACGCCAGGCCTCAAGTCCCTGGATGGATACGCCATCCAGCAGGATGCGTCCCTGCCGGGTCTTCAGCTGTCCGGTGATGGCATTGAAGGTAGACGTCTTGCCAGCGCCGTTCGGGCCGATGACACTGCGGATTCCCGGGCCGTCCAGCGAGAGCTTCAAGCCGTTGAGGATGCGCACGCCCCCCAGCCCCGCATGCACGTCGTGCAGTTCCAATTGCAGCGGTTTCGCTGATTTCACGATGGAGGGCGCGGCCACTTCGCCAAAGGGTTCCCTGGGCGCCGTCCGCCGCGGCCACAAGCCCGCCAAGCCGTTCGGAAGATAGAGAACGACGGTCACGAAGAGCGCGCCGTTCACCACTTCCCATTCACTGAAGTGCTGGCGCAAAAGCATGGATGCGTAGCCAACGCCCACGGCCCCGAGCAGGGACCCGAGGGCGCTGGACTTGCCACCTACCGCCGCCCAGATGACCAAGTCCGTGGACAGCGCGAACCCGACGGCCTGGGGTGTCACCAGACCCTGCTGCAGCGTGAACAGCGCTCCGGCAAGCGCCGCCAGCAAGGCCGATAGCGCGAAGGCCCAGGCCTTGATGCGATCCGTGGCATAGCCGTAGAGTTGCAGCCGGTGCTCGTTCTGGGCGATGCCGCGCCAAACAACGCCCAGCGGTCTCGAGCTCACGGTGGTGATCAGCCAGGTCGAAGCCACGGCTGCCACGACGATGACCCAGTAGAAGCTGCCATAGCGATCGAAGCCCGGCAGTGCGGGGATACCCAGCATGCCGTTGTAGCCGCCCGTGACGCTGCTCCACTGCTCTGCGATCAGGCCCGCCAGTATGGACAGCGCCAGCGTGACCAGGGAGAAGTAGGGGCCCGCGCGCGTGGTCCGACTGAACAGGAGGCGCCCGATTGTGTAGGCGAGCACGCAGGGAAGGACCAGCACCGCCGGAGCCAGGACGTACCACAGTGCGTTCGCGGACGCGGCCTTCATCAAGGCACCGCATAGATATCCGCCCATGCCGAAAAACATGGCATTGCCCAGGGACAGAATGCCAAGCCTTCCCCAACACATGGCAACGCCTTGGGTAGCGATACCGTAGATCACGTACAAGCCCAACTCGTACGCGTTGAAGCCGCCGCCAATCCAGCCGAAGGCCACTAGGCCCACAGCCAGCGCAGCGGCGGGTTTAGCGTCGCGTGAAGAGACCATCGGGTTTGAGCCACAGTAGAAGGATGGAGATTGTCAGAACAAGCGCGTAGCCGAAGGTGCTGCTGATGACGCTGCTCGCGACGGACTGCACGCCGCCGACCACACCGACGCCTCCCGCAAAGGCCCCGAAACTGCCCAGACCGCCGACGACCAGCGCGAAAAAGGCATTGAGTAGAAAGTTGACCCCCATGCCTGGCTCGACGGGCACCAAAGGCGCAAGGAGCAGACCCGCCATGCCAGCGAAAACCACACCGACTACGAACGTCCACGAAGCCACTCGACGCGTGTCGATTCCCAACGCCTGGGCCAGGATGGGGTTCGACACCATGGCCCGAACCCTGAGTCCTGCCGTACTTCGCCGGTACCACAGGTACAGCAGAGCTAACCCAATCACGACCCCGCCCATCAGCACCACGCGATATGCCGGATACTGCACGCCCAGAATGCGAATCGCACCGTCCAGTGACGTCTGCACATTGCGATACCCGCGCCCGAACATGGCTTCGATCAGCTTGCGTAGAAGCAGCGCCAGGCCCCAGGTCGCGAGCAAGGTATCGAAGGACCTTGCGTACAGGGGGCGTATCAACCACCTTTCGACCCCATAGCCCAGCCCGATGCATACGACGATGCACAGTGGAAGCGACAGCCAGGAGGGCCAACCCGCGCCTTGGACCGCGACCGCCGTGTAGGCGCCGATCATGACGAACTCGCCGTGCGCCATGTTCAGCACGCCGAGCAGACCGAAGACGATGGCCAGACCGAGGGCGATCAGCGCCAGGCTGCTAAGCGCGTACAGGAGGTCGAGGCCGTGCAGCACAATGGAATGACTCAGGCTCATCTCAGACCTCGCAGGTCTGCCCCGAGGGCACGGCGTTGAAGGTCTTGATGAGCCGGAAGCCCTTCGCGTCCACGTCTGCGACGTAGATGTTCTGGGTCACGCTGCGGTCGTGCATCGTGATGGGGCCGCGCGGCCCTACGTAGTGTGCGCCCTGGCTTGCAGGGTCCATCCTGGCGACTTCCAGGGATTTCGCGCGTCCGGCGATGGCCTCCAAAAGCATGAACCCCTCATAGACAGATTCCGCAAGGCCATTGAGTAGGGGCGCATGCACGCCGAAGGATTTGGCATAGTCCGCAGCAAAGGCGACTGCGTTCGGGGCACGGAGGTGAGCGAAATAGCCCATGCTTGAATAGAGGTTGCGCGCATTCGCTACTCCGATGCCAGCCAAGGTGTTTTCCTCGATCAGCGTGCCCAGACGGAGCATGTGCTCGCTCAAGCCGAAGCTGGCGAAGGCCTTGTTGAAATTCACCGACGATCCGCCAACCAGGGTGATCAACACGGCGTCGGCGCCGCTGGCGCGAATGCGCGCGAGGTTAGCGTCGAAGTTGTTCACGCCGAACGGCACATATTCCTCGCCGACCACCTTCCCTCCGGACTTGGCGATGTAGGGCTTGGCCACCGCATTGGTACGGCGCGGCCATACGTAGTCGTTTCCGATCAGGTACCAGTTGCGCGCCTTGCGGGTGGAGGCCAACCAGGGGATGACGGGACCCAACTGCTGTTCGGGGGTTTCCCCTGTCATGTAGACCCCTCGCGCGCATTGGCCGCCCTCCCAGACCGGGGTGTAGATGTAGGGAACCTTGCCGTCGAAGACCTGTACCAACGCATCGCGTACCGCGCTGTCGTGCTGACCGATTACCACTTCCGCACCGTTGCCGCGCCAGAGTTGAAGCGCGGTCTGCGCGGCTTCGGCCGGGGGCACGCCAGCGTCACCAAAAATGGGTTCGACACGCCTTCCCAGGATTCCGCCGCGTGCGTTCAGTGCGTCCACCGCCAGCTTCGTGCAATCCTTGCTCGACGGGCCGAACAGCGCTGCCGGCCCGCTCATCGGGAACATCACTGCCACCTTCAGAGGCTTGGCGGCAAAGGCACTCGGCATGGCCGCGACACCTGCGGCGGCGCCGAGGGAATAAAGGAAGGATCTACGTTGCATGGCGGGCTCCTTGACGAAGGCTTAGTCGGCACGCGCACAGCGCGGCACAGGGGGAAGGGCTGCCTCGATGGCAGCCGCGATGGAAAGCAATCGACGGTCGCTTCCTAGGGGGCCGTCGAGCGCGATGCCGACTGGCAGGCCGGATGCGAGTCCGGCCGGAAGACTGACCCCGGGCAGGGATGCGACGCTTCCCGGATCGGTGTTGCGCGTGAAGGTCGGAAAGGTAGGAACCTGGCGACCATTGAGCTCGACGGTCTCGTCCTCTCCAATACGCGCTGCCACGCGTGGCGTGGTCGGGAAGATCAGTGCATCGAGGGCATTCTTCGCGAACGTGTCGGAGTAGATATCACGGAGGCGCTGACGCCCAGCCATAGCTGCCAGATAGACGCCTTCCGAGACTGCGCCCTCTTGCAGCAGCGGCTCGAGCAGGCGGCGCACATCGCCGCTCCGAACCTGCGCGACCACCTCCTCCAGGCCAACGCCCCGCCCCTGAATTGCAAGATAGGAGCGCATGTCGCGCACGAACTCGTGGCATGCGACCACCAGGCTGCACTGCGCGTCGGTTTCGCGAAGCCCAGGCATGGAGCATTCGACCAGTTGGACGCCGGCTTGAGACATCGCGGCCAAGACCGCGTCGCAAATCTCCCGCACTTCCGGCTCGAGGTCCATCCAGAAGCTGTCACGGGGAACTCCGATACGTAGCCAATCCAGGCGGATCTCGGGTAGCGCCGAAGCATCCCCGGACAGAACGCGGTCGAGTAGCGCGCAATCGGCCACGGAGTTCGCAAGCGGGCCCGCCGTATCGCGCGAAGCCGAGATGGGAACAATTCCGTCCTGAGGGACGCGTCCAAGGGTGGGGCGCAAACCGGTCACGCCGCATAAGGCGGATGGCACGCGGATGGAACCTCCCGTGTCCGTACCGATCGCGGCTGGAACCAGACCGGCGGCAACCGCGACTCCTGCGCCGCCACTGCTTCCCCCGGGAATGCGAAGCGGATCCCAGGGGTTGTGCGCGGCCATGGAAAACGCGTTGTGATTGGTGATTCCAAACGCCAGTTCATGCATATTGAGCATGCCTGCGATCACCGCACCGGCATCGCGCAGCCGTCGAGTTACCTCTGAATCGCGACTAGGCATGCTCAAGGCAAGCGCGGGGGTGCACGCGGAGCAACCGTGACCCATGGCCTGAATGTTGTCCTTCAGGGCAATCGGAATGCCAAGCAGCGGTAGGCGTTGCCCGGCGCGCAAGGCTTCGTCCGCGCGTCGCGCCTGTTCACGCAGAATATCGGGCGAGAACCCCACGAAGGCGTTGAGCGAAGAGCGCTCGTGAACTCTTGCAATGCACTGCTCGGCCAATTCGGAGCTGCTCACACGCCGTGCGTCGAGCAATGCCCGAACGGCTGATAGGGGAAGGTCCAAGGGGTGCATACTCAGGTGACTCCTGTGCGCAGTAGTGGCTGTCACTCTAGAAGTCGGGCCGAATGAAGAAACCCATCCGAATGGCTAGGTCTTGCTTAGGGTCTTCCCGCGACGCAAGCAATCGCCGGATGTGTAGCATCGGCCTCTCCCCGCCCTGGCGCGGAACGTGCTTGTCGTCAGCTATGCATCTCGATCCGTCTCAAACTCGCGCCCTGGCGAGCGTGCTGCAACTCCTTGCGGAAGCCGAGAACGGCGATGAATTGCGGCAACGCTTGGCGCTACCCATGCTTGAACTTCTGCGCGCGGATACGTACACCAGCATGGTGTGGGACGCGCAAAGCCAGCGCTTCAGGGGCATGTACGCCATGAACGTTGCCGAAGACACCCTGCAGGTCTGGGACGATCATTTTCGATTCATCGATCCGCTGACCCTTCCGCTCATGCAACGACGCGTGCCCACTCTCGCCAATGAGGTGCTCATGCAACGAGACCTCGTACGCACGGAATTCTTCAATGACTTCCTTCTGCGTGACCGCTGCTACTGGGGTGTCAACGTGTATTTTTTCGACGGTCAGGAAGGGCTTGGCGATTTTCGGATCTGGCGCTACCGCCACAGAGGAAGCTTCACGCAGGAAGACCTCGGCGTACTTCGCCTGCTCAGCCCGGCGATCACTTCAACGCTTGCACGACTGCGATGGTGCACGAGCGCGATCCGCCAGGCATCCAAGTGGGATTGCGCCGAGGAGCAGTTGCAGCGCGTCGGCGGTTTGAGCGCACGAGAGGCTCAGATTGCGTGGCTTGTGAGCAGCGGCTGTCCGGACAAGGAAATCTCGAACCGCCTGGGCCTGGAACGTGCGACCGTGCGCTTTCATATATCGAATGCGTTTCGGAAGATGCGCGCGGGCAATCGCGTCGCCCTCGCCGCACGCGTGCACGCGCTCGTGAGAGAGCTCGAAGACATGTAAGCGATTTAGTTGTGCGCACCATTGCGGTACCGAGCATGACGGGTTGTGGGGTGTTCTGACCGCAAGCGCACAACGGTTGCTCACCGGACGACGCCAGCCATGGCGCCTTTTCTCGGGGGGCCCTGAGGAAAAAAAAGGGCTGCCCGCCCGGGCAGCCCAACGCTGGAGACTCGTTCGAAGCGGCTGGATCAGAACTGGTGTCGGATGCCGAATGCCAAGCCGGTAGCAGACTGATTGGCCACCCCGGAGAAGAAGTCCGTCGCATCCCCGCCTCCGAAGCTCGCCCCGTTGCTGTTGGAGATGCTCGCGTACGAGGCATACAGATCGGTCTGCTTCGACAGGGGATAGTCGTAGCCCACCGCGATCTGCCGTGCCGAGGGGCCCGCCGCCACCGTGGTGTTCTTGGTGGCTTCGTAGGACGCCAGCACGCTGCCCGGACCGGCCGGCACCGTCAGGCCCAGGATCCACGAATCGATCTTGCCCGAGCTGTAGTCCAGCTTGGCCTGGTTGTAGATCCCGCTGAGCTTGGCCACGTGAAAGTCGTAGATCCCGAACAGCTGCCAGATACGCAGCGCCCCGTCATTGACCTGAGTGGCCGGGTTGACCACCAGATTCAGGGACTGCCCGTAGTTGATCCCCGCCGTCAGCGCCCCCTGCTGGTATTGCAGGTTCAGGTCCCAGGAACGATTCACCTTCGACTGTGATGGGGTGATCCCAGGCACCGGACCGCCGGCGCCGGGCGCGAAGGAATAGGACACTGCGCCCGTGAAGCCGCCCAGACTGGGCGTCTGGTACTGCACGGTTTCATTGCTGCGTGCCAGGCCAGGCGCCTGAGTCAGCAGCGAGAGGTTCGCTCCCGCGCCCGTCATACCCCAGCCGAAGGGGTCGACCAGCGCCACCTCGTTGACGAATTGCAGCGTGTACATGCGCCCGCCCTGGATCGTTCCGAAATCCCCCGAAACGCCCGCGAAGGCCTGGCGCTGCATGAAGCCGCCGCCTCCGCAGTAGTCGGTTGCGTTCACCGCCGCGCCAACCCCGGCGCCCTGGTTAAGGCCCGCGGCGCAGAAGCCCGTTTCCACGTCGAAGAACGCGCTCTGGCCCCCGCCCAGATCCTCCGTCCCCTTCACCCCGAGGCGCGAACCCGCCGCCACCCCCGAGCCCAAGGCTGTCGTGGTCGCGGTCGCCGTATTGCCCGCGCCCGCATTGGCCGGAGCGATCCCCGTGAAATGGGTCACACCCAAATCGATCAAACCGTACAGTTGCACGCTGCTCTGGGCACTGGCCTGGGTTGCAATGCACCCGCCAGCCATCAAGGCTGCGCAAATCACGTTCACTCTCGTGTTCATGCTCCTGTCCTCCTAGTTGGCAAATCTGAAATTCATCTTCTTTGAACTTGCACGCCGATGCCCATCGTTTGCGGATGCATCGACCAGGGCCGCCCCTTTGTTCGAACTACACTTCTGTCCGGTTCCGCTCGAATCGGAGCATTCGCTTCGAGTCGCGCAACGCTCGATCGACGGATTGCCGCCCGAGCTCTGCTCCATGAGATATCGGTGGCCGGTCGCCAAAGCCCCGGGGCAGGTCTGGCGTACAAATTCTTCGGCGCGGAAGCCGCGCCCGCTCGTTCACCGAGGCACAGAAACTTGGTTGAACCGGTGGTCGGTAGCAGACGCTGGAGGTGAACGCCCAATCCACCCTTTACGAGTTGAGTTCGAACGAATGATTCGACTCCAATGCCTACTAGCTACTTTCTGGAGCCAGGCGTTTTCCAGTCTTTGCACATGGCTTATGCGCCCGCGGGCCGGCACGCTCAGAGCTGGACTCCATGCAAGAGCCGTGGCACCGAAGTTCCGGCAAAAAGGCGCTTACGCACCCGGAGGTTGGGATCGCCGCCCCACGCGGTGCAGGTGGTGCGATCAGGGACTCAGTCGAAAGGCGCTCGTCGCCGCTGCGCACTTCAGCGGGGAGCCGCGATTTCACCCACCCAATCGCTCGGGCGCGATAGATCTCTGGAGCGCGCGTAGGTGCTCCAGTTCTGTACAGCCCAAGTTCGCCATGGTCACGTCGAGTTCGTGACTAAGCATGTCCAATGCGACCGCTACTCCAGCACGGCCTAAAGCAGATGCTGCGTGGAGCAGGCCTCGCCCCAGCAGTACGGCTCGGGCACCCAGGGCTACCGCACGAGCGACGTCACTACCGCTACGCACCCCACTGTCCAGCAGGACCGGGACACGACCTTTGACGGCGTCGATGACGGACGGAAGAGCCGCTACCGCCGGATGCACGACATCGGTCTGTCGTCCGCCGTGGTTTGAAACTATGAGTCCATCCACGCCCTGCCGCAGGGCGAGCTGCGCGTCTTCCGCAGAAAGAATTCCTTTCACCAGCAACGCCCCCTTCCACCGCTTCCGCAAGTCTGCAAGATCGTCCCAAGTTAGGCTGGGATCCACCTGCGAAGCCTGCAGGGAAGCCAACGTCCGCACCCCGGAGCCGCGACCAGAGTAGGGCGCGAGATTGGCTAACGTCGGCAGCCGATGTCGCAATACATCGAAAAGCCAAGCAGGGTGCATCGCCATGTCGCCAAGTGCCCCAGTGCTCAGGTGTAGCGGCAGTGAGAATCCATTGCGCAAATCTCGCAGACGACGCCCCGGCATCGGAACATCGACCGTGAGGACCAGAACCTCGACCCCACAGGCCTGGGCGCGGTACAACATGTCGATTGTGATCGCGCGGTCACGAGCGACGTAAAGTTGGTACCAAGTCCTTCCCGGGAAGCGAGCGCAAATCTGTTCGAGACTTGTGCTCGCGGCTGTGCTCATTACATAGGGCACGTTTGCCGCCACAGCCGCCTCAGCCAGCGCCGAGTCAGCGCCCGAACGCACCAGATTTGCCAACCCAATGGGAGCGACTCCGAATGGCGCCGCGTAGACGCGGCCGAACAATTCGACCTGGTGGCGCCGGTTGGCGACATCCACCAGACGCCTAGGCGCAAGCCGTACCGAGCGCAAGGCCATTTGATTGGCTACGAGCAAATTCTCATCGCCCGCACCCCCTTCGACGAAATCCCAAACGACGCGCGGCAAGCGCCGCTTGGATATCCTTTCAAAGTCAGACAGACCGGCGATAGATCGCAATCGGCGAGCCTTCAAGTCGCTGGCCAACTTCCAGGCCCAACCGGCATGTAGTGTTTGCATACGCCGCACTGCGTTCGCCACTGGTGATTTCGCTTCAGAATCAATTGGCATCAATCGTCGCCGCATGGTTCGGATGATCCCGGCTCGGTCCGATTGTCGCGTTGCGCGACGTCGAGACCGCGCCGCCTCTCCCTGTTGTGCACAAGACGCAGAACGTCTGGCCGCGAGTAATGTCCGCAAGGATCAATTGCACCCTTTGCAACGCTGATCAAGCCAAGATCGATGTCGGCGTACAGAATGCCTTCCTGGTCCTCCGGAATCTTCTCGCAAAGAGGGGCGCCGTCGGGCCCGTAGATCACTGCGTGGCCGCCGCCCACATGAGTGAGCTCGTGCTTATCGGGCGTGTCGCACAGCTCATCGACCATCGCCTGCGAAATCACCGCACAAGGTGCCAGCACGAAACATCCACCCTCCACCGCATAGACCTTGCTGACCGCGTTATTCGTCTGCCAGCCCAGCGCGTGCGCAAAGGGCTCGTAGGTGGAGAAGCTCGGCCAAGATGCAACGTGCACCTGCTCGTTCTGGGCGAACATCGAGTATTTGACGAGCGAAAGGATGTTCTCCCAACAGTTCAACGCACCGAGGCGCCCGATGGCCGTGGCGTGGACCGCTAGGTCGCTGCCATCCCCCTCGCCGAACACGGTTCGCTCGGCGTGCGTGGGCCGCAGTTTGCGACGACGAGCGATCCACTCCCCTGCGGGGCCGAGGATCCATTGCGCGATATACAGACTGCTGCCCTCGCGTTCGGATACGCCGATCACGGCGTGCATGTCGTTGCGTCGCACCGCATCGAGCAGGCGCTGCGCCTGCGGACTTTCCGCCGACAGGGAGTTGTCGAAGTAGCGCTGCACGAAGCCTCGCTGGATGGCCCAGGCGGGTGAACCCATCCAGATCCACCACGGATAGCCTGGGATCCAGGTTTCCGGAAAGGCGATCAGCTTGGCACCTGCTCGCCCGGCTTCGTCGATCAGGCGGATTGTCTTGTCGATCCCTGCGTCGAGATCCAGGAATTCCGGTGCCGCCTGTACGACTGCCACTCGGTACTTCGGGTGTGTGATGCCCATTTTGATCCCCTCTTCGTCGTCGATCCCATTCCGGTACCGCGAACGTCGCGGCACCGATCCCGTGCCAAATCCTGCCCCCATCGACCGCCCGAAGGCAGCTCAGGACCGGGGCATTCGCCGCCTGATGCCGAATACGTCCAGCGTCCCGTGCCGTTGCACCAGACCCCATAGCCCGCTAGGAGCGAACATCATGACTAGCATGGCGAGACACCCAAGGCCGATGAAATACCAAGCCCCGTATTGGCTAAAAGCCTCGCGAACGGCGAAATAGACGACAGTTCCCACGATGGGGCCCTCGACGGTTCCGATGCCTCCCAGCACGGTGACAAAGATGGCTGTGGCCGTCCATCCCAGACCAAATGCGGAATTGGGCGTGACCAGCAAGGTGTTCATGAACACGACGCCGCCGGCGCCGGCGGTCAGGGCGCCCCCGACCACCCAGGTGAGAAACTTGGAGCGCTCGACAGGAACTCCGCAGGCGGCGGCCGCGCGTTCGCTGTCGCGTAGGCTCATCAACGCCAGCCCCAGGCGGCCGCGCAAGAGGGTGCGTGTGATCAGAAGGGAAAGGCATCCGACGGCAAGGGCTTCCCAGTAGACCCCCGCGTTTCGAGTCCAACGCTCGTAGTCACCCATTGCATCGAGCGCGATGCCGGTTCCCGCGCCAAGGCCTTGCGTGTTGAGCACGCCGATCCCGCACATCTCCGCCAGCACCCATGTGGCGACTGCAAAATAGGGCCCCGAGAGGCGGAACAACGGCTTGGCGCACAGCACGGCGAAAAGTCCGCCGGAGACCATACTCAGCAGCGGCAGCAGCCACACGTTCATGTGCAGCGAAGTGCAGGCAAAAAAGCCGGCGTAGGCGCCGACTCCGACAAATAGGTACTGCCCGACCGAGACCAGGCCACCATAGCCCGCCAGGAGGTTCCATGCCACGGCCATAGCGAACACGCTAAGAACCTCGACGAGAGTTCGCTGAGCGGCGAATCCTGCCCACCACGGAAGCGTTCCGGCTGCAACCATCAAGAGCAAGCCGCAGACAAGGGGAGCGCGACGCGGACGCCGTGCACTGTTCGACAGATGTGAGATGCTCATGATGAGGATCGTCCGAACAGACCCTGCGGACGAGCCAGCAAGGCCAGCAGGAAGGCCAGGTGCCCGAAAAATGGACCCAGCCCGCTGTTGATGTGACTTCCGACCATCTGCGAAAGACCAATCAACAAGCCACCGAAGAAGGTCCCCCAGATGCTTCCGAGGCCCCCAACAACAACGGCCTCGAAGGCATACAGCAGTTGCGCCGGCCCGGAACTTGGCGTAAAGGCTGTGCGCATTCCAAACAATAGCGCGGCCAGACCGATCAGAGCGCCGATGATTCCCATGAGTATGGGAAACAAACGCTTGTCATTCACGCCCACCAGCCGCGCCGTTGCCGGATCGTCTGCGACCGCGCGTGCCATGCGCCCGAGATGCGTCCCGGACAGGCTCCATGCCGCGAGCGAGAAGGCCACCACGCAGATCCCACCGGTCAGCAGCGGAAGCTCTCCCAGGGATACCGCGCCGAGTTGGAAACCCCGTAGCGCGATGGCCCCGGCTGAAACGCTCCGTGTGTCACTCGTAAACAGCTCCTGCATCAGGTTCTGTAAGACGATGGAAAGCCCGAAGGTCAGCAAGAGCGGGGACATGACCCCCTGTCCGACCACCCGATTCAGAATGCCCCGCTGCAGCAGCCAGCCGATGATGAACATCGCGGGCAGCACGACAGCCAGGCTCAGCCACGCGTCGAGACCGAGGCGAGTCACGGTCATGCTGCAGAGGTAGGCACCCAGCACGATCAGGTCGCCATGGGCTAGATTGATCATGCGCATCACCCCGAGGCTGACGCTCAGCCCGAGTCCGAACAGGGCATAGAGCGCGCCGAGCAGGACTCCGTCGATCAAGGTCTGCAGGATCTGAGACATCGCTCACACTCCAAAGTAGGCTTGGGCCACCTGTGCGTGGTCCGCATCGGCGGAGCGTCCTTCCAGCACGATGCGCCCCTTCTGGATGCAATAGAAGCGCTCGGATTCGCCAAGCGCTCGTGCCACGTTCTGTTCCACCAGCAGCACGGCAAGCCGGGTCCGCCGACGTGCTCGCGCGAGCAGGCCATAGACCTCGTCCACGGCCGCCGGCGAAAGCCCGAGCGAGATCTCGTCGCAAAGCAGGTAGTCAGGATTGGTCGCCAGAGCTCGCGCAATGGCCACCAGTTGCTGCTGGCCGCCGGACAGTGCGGTGGCCGGGCGCCCCTGAAGTGCGGCCAGCGCCGGGAGTTCGTCGAACAGCGATTCCACAGTCCAGGTGGGGCTCCGTTCCAGTGAAGCTCGCTGGGCCAGCTCCAGGTTCTCCCGCACGGTCAAGGTGGGAAAGAGCTTGCGCCCTTCGGGCACCAGGGCGATACCCATCCGCAACTGGTGGAGTTCGTCACGACCCGCAGTTTCGCGCCCGCCGACCGTGATGGTGCCGCCGCTGGGGCGAATCGCGCCCGCCATACAGCGCAGCAACGTCGTCTTGCCGGCACCGTTGGCCCCAATCAGCGCGATGGTCTCCGCTTCCTCGAGACGCAGGCCGACGCCGAACAGGGCCTGGAATGGACCGTATCCGGCGCAGAGCTGTTCAGTGCAAAGCATCGCGCGTCTCCTCTCCGAGATCCTCGTCGAGGTCCGAGCCAAGGTAGCAGGAGCGCACGGTGGGGTTGGCCAGCACGGTACGCGGGGCGCCATCGGCGATGATCCGCCCCTCCGCGAGAACCAGCATGCGGTCGACCACTCCTACCAGGGCGTGCACCAGATGCTCGATCCAGAGCACTGTCACGCCCTCGCGCTGGAGTTGGACGATCCACTGCACCAGTTCACCGACCTCGGAGTCAGTCAGACCGCCAGCCACCTCGTCCAGCAGCAACAGGCGGGGACGCATGGCCATCGCCCGCGCCAGCTCGAGGCGCTTGCGCTGCAACAAGGTCAGCGCGCCGGCCATGCTGTCCGCCCAGGGTTCCAGCCCGCACTGGCGCACCACGGAAGTCGCCTGGGAGGTTGCCTGTGCCCCGTGCGACCTCCCCCCGTACGTGGCGGCAACCAGAATGTTCTCGAACACACTCATGCCATCGAAGGGCTGGGGGATCTGAAAAGTGCGCCCCACTCCGGACATACAGCGCTGGGTCGCACTAAGGCGCGTCATATCGCGACCTTCGATATGGATGGTTCCCGCTGAACAGCGCAGGCCCCCGCTGATGGCCCCGAACAGGCTACTCTTGCCGGCGCCATTGGGCCCGATGACGCCCAGAAACTGCCCCTGCGGTACCGACAAATCAATCGCTGGCAGAACGACCATATCGCCGTACCGGATCTGCACGCCTCGAAGCTCGAGCAGCATCTTGGATCACCAGGTTCCGGGCAGGAGTTCGAAGGGACGCTGCACCGGAATCTCGGGCGCCGTGGCGTTGGTGGTCACATACAGACCCAGCTTCTTGTGATCGATGCGCCATTGACCACCCACGACGCGGATCTTCGAGACATTCTTGATGCCGCTGTGCGCCCAGTCGAGGCGCCCAATGATCGTGTCCACCTGCATGCCGCGAATGGTGTCCGCCACCGCCTTCGGCTTCTTGGGGTCTGCGCTGGCTTTCAGCGCATGCACGCCCGCCTCGAACAGTGCGTGCACGACACCGAGCGGCTGGGTCCACTGGCGGCCGGTTGCATGTTCGTAGGACTCAGCCAGTTGGGCCGAGCTTTGACCTGTCAGGCTGGAGTGGAAGGGATATGCCGGAGTCCACCAAATTTCGGTCGACATCCCGTCTGCGTTCTTGCCGAGCGCGGCGACTCCCCCTGGAAACAGAAGGGCCTTCGCCGGAGTCGCTATCCTGGGCTTGAAGCCCATTTGCGCGGACTGGGTCACGAATGTGGCCCACTCGGGTGGATTGAACAATCCGGTCACGATCTCGGCACCGGCTTGCTTGAATGCCTGGATATGGACGGAGAAATCATTGGCGCCGACCGGGAACTTCCCGACCTCCACCATGCGATAGTGGGCTCCGGCGAAGTCCGCCGGCATGCCCGTCCTCGGGTTGCCCATGGCGTTGCCTGGAAGATCGTTACTCCAGGCCATCCCTACGACCTTGTTGGTCGCCTGGCCGTTCCACATGTCCACGTAGACATGCGCGATGTCGTCGATGCCCCAGAAGAAATGGAAGACGTTCTTGAAGCCGACATTGGGGTTGCCGTGCATGGGGAACATCCAAGCCTCCCAAGGCCCCATGGTGCTGATGCAGGGAACTCCGTTGAGTTCGCACTGCTGGGCCACGTCCGGCCCGATGCCCACCTGCGCGAGCATGAGGTCGACGTTGTCCTTGTTAATCAGGTCGGCTGCGAGGTTGGCCTGCCTGGTGGGGTTGCTCTCGTCATCGCGCACGAGAATCTCGACCGCGTAGCGCTTGCCACTGATCAGGAGACCGGGGGCGAGCGCCTTGCGGATTTGGGCCAGCAGGAAGTCGTCGGCTTCCGAGAACGGCGCGAAAGGCCCGGTTCGCGGGTGGATGTAGCCAATTCGAAGCACGTCCTGCGCCGCGCTAGCCGCACGCGGCCCCGCAAACAATGCCGCGGCTCCGAAGGTCGCAACCTGGCCCAGAAAGCTGCGACGCTCGACGTCGTCCACCCGACATTTGTCGTCATGTTCAATGGGATCTTTCATGAGCGCTCCTCCATGTGGTTCCAGTAGCCCCGGCCGCGGCGCCAGGGCGCGCGGGATTGGAGGAATTTTTCAGTTTGTGCACACTGCTCGCTCGTTCCCCAAGGCACAAAAACTTGGTTGAATCGGATCCCCCGCCAAGCTGTAACGGTCGCGCTGGATGAATTAAGGGTCTTCCCGCAATCCTTGCGAGGGCGTCGTGTGTAGCATCAGGTAGCGACGTTCCTAGCGCGGAATTTGCTTGTCGATTGCGGCCATGGGCGCGCGGTTCCGGGCGCATCGGTCGCCCCGACTCACGGCGCCACGTTGCCTATTTGCATGGTGCATAAATCGCACCGCGGTGGTGCAAGGCTTGCACCTCGTGTCGCGCCGTACACCTGGACGGCTGGACCTCTTGATGACCCACGGACTCCTGATGGAATCCCCCACGACCACCTCGCCAGCACTGCAGTTCCTGAACACCTCTGGCGTGACTCCAGCGGATCGAATCGATCTCTGGCGCGGCATCGTGCGCGACCGAATCATCCCTCTGGACCTGGACGTTCTCGGGCACAAGACTCTGGACGCTTCGCTGTGCTGGCTGCGGCTGGGAGCTATCAGCGTTTCAAGGGTTCGCGCAACGCCGCATGCCGTGCGGCGCACCGCGGCCATGATCAATCTGGCGGGTGCGGATTCGCTGATCCTGAACCTCATGCGCGACGGGTGCGGACACGCCGAGCAGGATGGCCGTCAGGCCCGCATGCGTGCGGGCGGCGGCGTGCTGTGCAACGGCGCGAGGCCCTACGTGCTGGAGTTCCCCAACCCCTTCGAGATCGTCGTCGTGCAACTACCCCGGGCGATGCTGTCGCGCTCTCTCGCCGGCCTCGATTTCGGAGTCGCCCGCGAGCTCGAGACAAGCTCGCTGTACACCGTGGTGACGTCCTACGCCTGCCAACTCCTGGACCAAGCGCCGGAAGTCGATCCGGCAACTTCGGAGCGACTGGCGAACAATTTTGCCGATCTGATCAGCCTCCTGGTCGGCGACGTGGTACAGGCTTCGCATCCGCCGCTCTCGGAGTACAAGTCGGCCACATTGACTCGCATCCGCCAGTTCGTGGAGGCCCATCTGTCTGATCCGGAGCTTTCCCCGGAACGAGTCGCAACAGAGCTTCGGCTCTCCGCACGCTATATCAATGCACTCCTACAGGCCGAAGGGACCTCTCTCGGCCGCATGATCTGGTCGCGACGCCTGGAGCGCGTGGCCAGGGACCTGCGCGATCCGGCGATCAAGGGCCGGACAATCTCCTGCATAGCCTTCCATCATGGATTCAACGATCTGACGCACTTCAGCAAGGCGTTTCGCCAGAAGTTCGGACTCTCGCCACGAGACTACCGGCAGGCCGAGGCAACTCGGGAGGTCGCCTCCAAAGCGTCCCTCGAAGCCTGATCCGTCTCGTTCTGGCCAGCAGCATGGGCGAGCCCGGGATGCCTCAAGCGCCCGGCCAGGATCTGATCGCAAGACCCCTGGCAGACTGAACCAGCCGGTCAATTTCCTGCGCTAGAGGCAGTAACTCCCGCCCCTGGCGGGTAAGCTTTACTCCCTGCCCGCTGCGTTGCAGCAAAGGCACGCCGACCTCCGCCTCCAGTAGCTGCATCTGGCGGCTCAGCGCCGACTGCGCCACGGCCAGTCTTCGGGCCGCCTGGGTGAAGCTGCCCAACTTCACGATGCAGACGAAGTAGCTCAGCTGTCTCAACGTCATGGCGAAATCTCTCGCACGCGGCGCTCCTTCCTACCCGGAAGGGACTCGCGCCTATGCTCACTGTCGCGCTGAGCTTCCGGTGGCCAGCGCACCGCCGAAGGGAATCCGGCAACAGGTGGTCTCGCACACCCATTTCTCGAATGACCCGCGACCCCACGGCGCCGCTACTTAGGGAAACACTGATCAATTCGGGGCGGCTGGCATCGCACGCTGGCCGAGCGGGGCGTGAACTGGAACAATGGTCCTGAACGTCCGAGAGCGCGAGGAACGACGATGCAGACGAGCTTTTCCGAGTACGAGTACGGGAGCAAGAAGCGGCAGACGCGACGCGACCGCTTCCTGGCCGAGATCGAAGCGATGACGCCGTGGGGCGAGTTGGTCGCGGCGATCGAGCGCCACTATCCGAAGGGCGGTGGCCGCGGTCGCCCGCCGATCGGACTGGAGCGCATGCTGCGCATGTACATCGCGCAGAACTGCTTCGGGCTGTCGGACGAAGGCATCGAGGATGCCATCTACGACAGCCAGGCGATCCGGCGCTTCGTTGGCATCGATCTGGGCCGCGAGTCGGCACCCGACGCCACGACGCTGCTCAAGTTCCGCCGCCTGCTCGAAGACAAGCAGCTCACCGAAACCATCTTCACGACCATCAACGCGCACCTGGCGGCCAAGGGGCTGTTCCTGCGGCGCGGCACGGTGGTGGATGCGACCATCATCGAGGCGCCGCCGTCGACCAAGAACGCCAAGGGGGATCGCGACCCCGAGATGCACCAGACCAAGAAAGGCAACGCGTGGCATTTCGGCATGAAGGCCCATATCGGCGTCGATGCCCAATCGGGGCTGGTGCACACCGTGGTCGGCACCGCCGCCAATGTGGCTGATGTGACCCGGGCACAAGATCTGCTGCATGGCGACGAGGAGGATGTCTTCGCCGATGCGGGCTACCAGGGCGTGGCCAAGCGCGAGGAGAACATCGGTGTTCCGGTCAACTGGCATGTGGCCATGCGCCCCGGCAAGCGCCGCGCGCTGGCCGGGCACGGCTGGGCGCAGAAGCTGGAGTGGATCGAGCAGATCAAGGCCAGCATCCGCGCCAAGGTTGAGCACCCGTTCCACGTCGTGAAGAACCTCTTTCGGCACCGCAAGGCGCGCTACCGCGGCCTGGCGAAGAACACGGCGCAGTTGCACACGCTGTTCGCCATGGCCAATCTGATGCTGGCGCGCAGGCTGGTTTGGAACTCCGACACCCGAGGTGCGTCCGCAGTGTGAAAAATGGGGCAAAGGGCGGCGTCCGCTGCCGATTTTCGGCCGCGCTTCGGACCTCCTGACCGCGAAACGCCCGTTTTTCGCACAGTTCGCGACCATGGATACAAGCGGCTTCGCCCAAGAGGTCATTTCTTCAGTGCTTCC
>NZ_KB898521.1 GCF_000377645.1 Thiomonas sp. FB-6
GCAGATCTACTCGACCAACCCGCTCGAGCGCCTGAACGCCGACATCAAGCGCCGCACCAACGTCGTGGGCATCTTCCCCAACGACGCGGCCATCACACGCCTGGTCGGCGCCATGATGCTGGAGCAGAACGACGAGTGGTCGCTGAATCGCCGGTATATGCAGCTTGAAGGCCTTCAGTCGCTCTGCGATACTGCCCCGACTCGGCTGTCCGCTGTGGCACGCTGAGTACCGTGTAGCTCAGCCTGTCCGGGCTGTGGACCTACACCACGTCGCGGGACGCGACCTGCTGTTTTCAACGAACGCGCATTGGTTCAATGCGAAATGTGCTGCGCATTGGGCGCGACAGTGGGTCGCTGCCGCTTGCGAAGCGTCCAGCTTCGGCAGCAAAGCTCTGGAGCTTTGATCCATGCGCGCCGTGCTTCCTCTCATGTACCTAGCCGCGGGGTGGGCTCTTGCGCGCCTAGGCCTGGACTGGCGGCGGGCCATGTCACGGGCGCTGAGCCAGGCGGTCATCCCGCTCGTGATTGTGTTTCACGTGGCCCGCGCTGACGCCGCGCTTGTGGGGTTGATGCTTTGTGCGCTGGTCTGGATGCTGGCGCTGTTCGCCATGGGGCACCGGTTGAGCCGCGATCCCGTGGACAGCCTTTGCTTTTGCTATCTGAACATCGGCTGGTTCGGGCTCCCCGTGGCGACCTCGGCCCTTGGGCCGGAAGCGGTCAGTCTGTTCACGACTTTCTACGTAGCCAGTTCGATCCTGGGCAACGCCCTGGGCCCGGCCTGGCTGCTGCACCATGCGCCTGGCACCTCGGGCGCAGGGCGGCCTGCGCGGGCCAACTCGCTGTCGGGGTGGCTCCGACATGCGTGGCGCACGCCGGCGCTGCGGGCCCTGGCTGTGGGGCTGTGCCTGTTACCCGTCGGGCCCTGGTTGGGGGTTCACGCCGCGTGGCTGGATGAAGGGGCGCGCATCCTGCTCGGGATGCTGGGCATGATGGTGCTCGGTGCCTGGCTGGCGCATGCGCCCTTGGGCGTGGCGGAGCTTCGGCGCGCGTTCAAGTCCTTTGTGCTCCGGGCCGGGCTGTCGCTGCTGGTGCTGGCGCTGCTCTGGGCAGTCACCAGCCGCATCGGGCGCTCGCCCCTGCAGGGGCAGGTCGCTGCCATGGTCCTGCTGTCGCTGCTGCCGCCCGCGGCGAACATCGTGGTGCTCGAAACGGAAGCCTTGCGCTCTGGGCATTCCGCCGCCCGCATCGCCAGTGCCAGCGTGTGGAGCCTGGGGGCGATCGCACTCTACGTCGCCTGGCTGCACGTGGTGGCCTGAGCGGGCGGTGTCCCCACGCGGCCGCCGCGGTACAGGGCCGGCGTATGCCGCGCGGAACTTTTATGCGTGCGCGGACTCTGAGCTTCACGAGGCATCGCCCGCCTCTTCCGCGCTCGCGCCGGACTGCCCGGCCGTGCATCGCGCCCTCCCCGAAACCGGAGCTGCCTTGAACACCCCCCAAGCCGTATCACCCCCTTCGCGCCCTGCCTCCGGTTCGCAGCCCCTTCCTGTCGGGCGGGAAGGCGATGGCCTGAGCGAGGCCGTCGCCCGCGACGGCTTTGCATTCCTTCCCGCGAGCCGCGCGCTACCGATGTTCCGCGTGCCCGGCCACGGCGGGTGGGGAGCCTTCGCGGACAGCTGGAATCGCCTGGAACTGGATGGCCACATGGCCGATGGCGGCAGGTACCGGCGGCGCCGCCATGCCACCTTCAGCATCGTGGCGCCGCAAGCGTCGGTCAGCCGGGAACCCCACCAGCCGCACTACCAGGACCTGGCCTACAACCCCCTGAACGGCGGCATCGCGCGCAACTTCGCACCCGTGGAACCCGTGGTCGCGCAAGGCAGCGTGTTTCCGGGCCTTCTGGCCGCGTTCAGCGATGTCATCGCAAGCCTGGATGCAGCCCTTGAGCCGTGGCAGGTCGAGGTCCATCAGTTCCGTACCGAAGTGTGCGCCGGGGCCGAGGCGCCGCCCACGCCGGAAGGAATCCATCGGGACGGCGTGGACTACGCCTTCATGCTCATGGTCGGGCGCCGCAACATCGAGCGCGGGCAAACCGGGATCTACTCCCTGCAAGGGCGCAAGCTGGCGGAGTTCAGGCTGGAACAGCCTGGCGACCTCGCCGTCGTGGACGACCGGCGGGTGCTGCATGGCGTCACGCCCATCCGGGTCGTGGCTGGCGATGCGCCGGGCACGCGCGACGTTCTGGTCGTGACCTTCCGGCGCAAGGCCGCCTGAGCCCGACATGCCGGCCTTCGTGGAATTCGGCGGCATGGGCCAAGTGATCGCGGTGGCGGTGTTCACCGTGCTCGCGGTGATCAGTCCCGGGCCCGACTTCGTGATGGTGTTGCGCAACAGCTACCGGCACGGCCGGGGCGCGGGGCTGAGCACGGCGGCCGGCATCGCGCTCGGAGTGCAGGTGCATGTGGCCTACACCTTGCTGGGCGTGACCCTGTTCCTCGTGCGGGCGCCGCAACTGCTGACGGGGGTCAAGCTGCTGGGCGCCGCCTATCTGGTCTATCTGGGTATCGGCACCGCGCGCGCAGGAATCCGCGTCCCGGAAGCCGAGGCCCGCGAGCCGGCGGCGCCGCGGCCTGCGGCTTCGTTCAGGACGGGCTTTCTGTGCAACGCCCTCAACCCCAAGACCATGTTGTTCGTGATGAGTACCTTCACCCAAGTGGTGGCACCCGGTTCGCCGCTGCCGCTCGCGGTGTCCTTCGGCCTGTTCATGTCGGCGGCGCACCTCGCCTGGTTCTCGCTGGTCGCGGTGTTCCTCACGCGCCCGGTGTTCCGAACCGCCTTGCTGCGCAGGCAGCAGGTCCTGGAGCGCGTGATCGGCTGCGTGCTGATCGGCCTGGGCGTCGCGCTGGCCGTCTCCAACCTGAGCTGATCCATGTCCGGCAACCGGGTGGCGTGCATCGATCTCGAGGGCGTGCTGATTCCCGAGCTCTGGCCCATGCTGGCGGACTCCAGCGCGGTTGCCGAGCTCGCCCTGACCACGCGCGAAGTCCCGGACTTCCGCGGCCTCATGGAGCGCCGGCTCGCCCTGCTGCGGGCCCACCGGCTGCGCCTGTGCGATGTGCTCGAGCACTTGCGTCGAGCCCAGGCCCTGCCGGGCGCGCCGGCCTTCGTCGCCGGTCTGCGCAGGAGCCACCGGCTGTTGCTGGTGTCGGATGCCTTCGCGCCCATGGTCGGCCCGCTGGTACGTCAGTTGGGTCCCGGGCTGGACCTCGAATGCCACGACTTCGAGACCGACGACTCCGGCTTCATCGAGCGCTGTGTGTTCGCCCCGAGGCGAGGCAAGGAGGACGTCGTCAGGCGCCTGCAGGCGCAGGGCTGCGAGGTGCTCGCCGTCGGAGACGCCTTCAACGATCTGGCCATGCTCGCGGCGGCCGACCAGGCTTTCCTGTTCCGGCCCTCGCCCCAGGTCGCGAGCGCCGCCCAGGACCTGAGCACCGTCACGGACTATGCGCAGATCCTTCGAAGCCTCGCCTGATTGTGCTCATGCCCGCAGGCTCGCCCAACCGAGTCTGCGCACCCGCATCGCCGTTGTGACTTACGAAGTAAGGAGTGATAGCATGAACAGTCGGCTTTGGGAGCCCTTCATGTCCACATTGCTAGTTTCCTCCAAGGGACAGATCGTATTGCCCGCTGCGTTGCGGCGGCGACTCGGCATGGGCGCAGGGGCTCGTCTCGAGGTGATCGAGGAACCTGATGGGCTGAGGCTGAGGCTGGTCAGGTCTGTCTCGACGGCCGACATTGCCGGCATGGCGGGCATGGTCAAGGCCCCCGCGCGCGGTGTTCGGCGTTCTCTGGAGGACTTCGATCCGGCATCGACTCTGAGCCGCTCACGCGGCGGCAGATCGTGAGGGCACTCGACACCAATGTCCTGGCGCGGTTCTTCGTCGACGACGAGGACGATCCGCAAGCGGCAAGGCAGCGGCCCTTGGCCATCCAGGCTCTTGCCGAGCGATGCTTTGTCTCGGTGACGGTGCTGCTGGAACTGGAGTGGGTCATGCGAGGTTTCTACGAACTGCCCAAGTCGGACATCTCCCGCGTGTTGCGTGCGCTGGCGGGCATCGAGCATGTCACGATCGAAGACCGCGATGCGGTCCTGACGGCTGTCGATGGCTTCGACCAGGGCCTGGATTTCGCCGATGCGCTGCATGTGGCGCGCAGCCGCCGCGCTTCAGGGTTCGCGACCTTCGACCGTCGTCTGGCCAAGCGGGCCTTGGGGCTGCCCCTCGTGCCTCCTGTGGAATGGCTCGGGTAGCGCACCGTCCGGACCCTGCGCGGATCCTTCGAGGCCTCCGCTGGCCTCAGGAAGCCATGTCCTGTTCCCACCAGCCCCGGGTGTCCACGCCGGCGGCGTCCGCCAGGACCTCCAGCTCCGCGATATCGGCGGGGCTGAGCCGGATTCCGCGGGCGCGGACTAGTCCGTCGATGTGCCGGGGCCTGGTGACGCCGATGATCGGGGTCGTGCCCTTGGCGAGGGCCCAGGCCATCGCGACCTCGGGGGCCTCGGCACCCTGGGCCGCGCCCAAGGCGGCCAGACTGTCCGTCAGTGGCTTCAGCCGGGGCAGCATGGCGTTGTAGATGGTTGCGCGCTGGCTTCCCGCAGGCATGGGATGGTGCGCGCCGTACCTGCCGGTCAAGGCCCCTTGTTCCAGCACCATGTAGGCGAAGAAGGGGATGCCCGCATCGTGGCAGTACTGCAGGATTCCGGCTTGCTCGGAAGCCCGGTACAGCAGGCTGTAGTGGTTCTGGACGGCCGAGATCCGGAACCCGGCTTCGCCCAGGATCTGGTCGGCGAGCCGGATTTGCTCCAGGTTGTGGTTGGATACGCCCACACGTCGGACCTTGCCGCTTTGCAGCAGTGCAATCAGCTGCGGCGTCCACCGGCGCACGTCGGCTGGGCCCCGAAGTAGCCGTCGCCCGATTCGCCGCTGTCTCCCCAAGCCCAAGTGCCCAGCGCGAACACGGGATTCTTCCGAGGATCGATGGTCATGCAGGTTTCCCGGTTGTGCCTCGGCCGGGTTGCGAGGCCGTTGGCGAAGCTGAGATTCTGGATGGCGAGCCTCCCAGGGCGTGAGCCCGATGTTCTGCAATGGCTGCCCGATCCTCCAGGACGCCTGCATGCGCATGGCCGTCCGCCCGCACGGGCGGGAGAAGGAAGACCATGACCAGCCTGACGGAAATGGCGGACGTGCTGACCCGGCATCTCCCGGGAGACGGCTTCCACTCGACGCCCTTGGAACGGCTGACCCTGGTCCGCTCCTCCACCGTGACCTTGCCGATGCCCAACGTGTATCGGCCCCAGCTCTGCCTGGTCGTGCGGGGCCGCAAGGACGTCACGCTCGGCGGCCGCGTGTTCCGCTATGCGGCGGGGCGCCATGGCGTGGTGACCCACGACCTGCCGGCCATGGGCCGCGTGACCCAGGCCACACCGGAGCAGCCCTATCTTTGTCTGTATCTGGATTTCGACCCGGTGCTGCTGGGCAGCCTGGCCCTGCGCGTGCCGCCGCCGCCGGAAGTCCCGGGCCCGCCCGAGGGCAAGACGGTGTCCGACACAAGCCCCGCTTTGCTCGACGCGGTGCTGCGCCTCGTGCGCCTGCTGGACGAGCCGGCTGCTCTGCCCGTGCTCGGGCCGCTGGCGGAGCAGGAGGTCGTCTATCGCCTGTTCACCGGCCGCGACGGAGCCAGGATGCGCCAGATCAGCAGCGGCCACGGGCGGGTGGCCCGGGTCGGTCGCGCCATGGCCTGGATCGGGAAGAACTACCGCGACCGCTTCAGCATCGAGGAACTCGCCGCGCAGGCCGGCATGAGCCCGTCGAGCCTGTACGAGCATTTCCGCGCGGTGACCGCGATGACCCCGCTGCAATTCCAGAAGCAGCTCAGGCTGCAGGAGGCGCGCAGCCTGATGCTGGCCCAGGGCCTCGACGTGACCACGGCCGCGCTGCGCGTGGGCTACGAAAGCCCCTCGCAGTTCAGCCGCGAATACCGCCGGTGCTGCGGCGAGCCACCGGCACGCGACATGGCCCGCCTGCGGGCGTCGGAGTCCGGCTAGCTAGCTGTGGCCATGGTCGCAGGGACGGCGAACCGAGTCCGTGCACCAGAATTGTCAAGCGACAGGGAGATCTGACCCCCTGGGGATCAGGGTTCCATGGAGCCTGACAACCGTACGAATGCCGACGGGCGTCGGACTTCAAGACACACCCGCCTGCGGTCGCAGGTGCGACACAACTGCGCGCAACTCGCGCATGCGCCCATGTCCCGCCAGCACCATTTCGTCCGAATCCTCAAGGCACAGCATGCGCTCCGGCGGAAGGCGTTCGCCGCAATCGAGCGCAGGGGCCGCGCTGTCCCTGCGCAATGGATTCTTGTTCGCCTCCCCAGGTGATCTTGAGGCTGCTCATCGCTTCTTTTCAACGTGATCCAATTTCGTTCAAAGGTCGCTTCGATGTCTTCGAAGCAGACAACCTCGATCGTTTCGACCCGACCGAACGTGTGGCTGTGGTCGCAGCCGCGCGCGTCGTCGTCGCCCATGACGCGGCGATTGTCGCCGGAATGGAGTTGATGGTGCATGCAGGCCAAGTCTGATGAGCCCGACGGACCGAAGGGACGATTGAGCACATTTCGGATCACCTGATCGCGGCACTGTGGCTGTCTAACGCGACCGTGACGGCCTCATCGACAGTTTTCATGTGAGGCCGCTGCCGACAAGTCCGCCTTGCCGTGTCTCCATCACGGCCGACCAACCTGGCCGAGTCCAGCAGCCAGCGCGATTCCGGGTCGACGCGGCCGCGTTTAGTGCGACGTATCGGCGCCGCGCTGCAGCGCGGCGATGAGCTCGGAGGCCGCGCAGACGCGGGCCAGAGCAGGCCCCTGGCCGACCTCGCAGCCCTCCCAGCGCAGGAACTGGGCGTCGGCGTCGGAAGCCACGCCCTCGGCGAGGGTGGTCGCCCCCAGCGTCTGCGCAAGCGCGATCAGCGATCGTGCCATCGCTGCGCGCTGTGGCTCCGCGGCTACGCCCTGGACGAACAGTCGCGGCAGTTTCAGCGATTCGAAGGCTAGGCTGTTCAGGTACGGCAGTGCGATGGTCGCGGCGCCGAAGTCGCGGAAAACAAAGCCGATGCGCGCCTGGCGTAACTGCATCATCGCGTCGACGAGGCTGGACTCGGCACGCAGCACCACCGACTGGCCGAGCAGCAGGTCCAGCTGCAGGCCCGGAGAGGCCGTTTCGCCGACCGCCCGCAGCAACTCGTGCAGGTACTGCGGGTCGTCAAGGAATTCGCCGACCAGCGGCAGGCTGATGCGAAGCCCTCTGCCGCACTCGCGCTGCCACTGGCGCGCCCAAGCCACGCCCTGGACGAGCAGCCAGCGCATGGTCTGCAGCCGCACCGTGCCTGTACCCAAACGCGCAGCGATCTGCTCAGCCGACAGGAGCCCGCGCCGGGTGTTCCAGCTGGCGATCAGGTCGACGCCGTGCAGTTGCAGGGAATCCAGCCGAAGCTGGGGCTGCGCCTGCAGCACGATGCGCCCCGCGGCCACGGCCTCGGCCAGGTCCTCCGCGAGCTCGAGGTCGCGCGGCTGCGCGGGTGCGCACCCGCGCTCGAACGGCTCGCCAGTACGCAGCGAACGCGCGTGGCGGTAGCCACGCAACGCGGCGATCACCGCCGATTGCAAGCGTTGGGCGGTGATTTCGGTCTTCAGCAGGTAGCCGTTGATCTCGTAGTCGACGATCACTTCGCGCTCGGGGGCCATGCCGGGCTGGCCGGTGCGCAGGATGATCTGCATGTCACGGTTGCCGATCTGATGGCGCACGAATTCGACGAAGCGCATCCCAGCTTCGTCGGTTTCCATCACCACGTCGAGTAGCACCAGCGCGATATCCGCGTGGCGACTGAGGAGTTCGCACGCCTGCGCAGCCGACGCCGCGCTCAGCAGCTCCACCGCAGCGCCCTCGAAGCGCAGGTCGCGCAGGATCAGCCGCGACATTTCGTGTACCGCCGGCTCGTCGTCGACCAGTAGTACCTTCCATTGCGAAGGAGTGCGTGCCACGATGTCAGTCCGGATCGTTGCCGCGCCCGGTACCCAATTGGCGCAGCGTTGTACCGGGCCGTAGCGCATGCCTGGCCATGCGCGGAATACGCAGCACGAAATGCGCGCCCTGCCACGCAGGCTCGGCCAGCTCGACCGTGCCGCCAAGTTGCCGCGTCACCACCTGGTGGACGATGTACAGGCCCAGCCCACTACCCCCAGCCATGCGCTGGGTAGTGAAAAAGGGCTCGAACACCCGCCCGCGCAGAGCCGGCTCGATTCCGGGCCCGCTGTCGCTGTAGTGCAGTTCCACGCTGTCCTCGTCGACCCGCGCCTGAATGTCGATTTGCCCGCCGCCGGCATTCGCGAAGGCGTGCTGCAGCGAGTTGATCACCAAGTTGGTGATCACCTGTTCCAGCGACACAGCATAGCTGTGCAGTTCGACGCCCGCGGGCATGTCCAGCCGCACTTCGACCCGCGCCGCTTTCAGTCGCGGCGCGAGTTCGCGCAGAACCTGCTCGATCTGCGCGCGCAGATCGAAGCGTCGGCGCGGCTCGGTGATCTGGTCGACGCCCAGCTGCTTGAAGTTGCGCACCAGCTGGCCGATGCGCTGGGCGTTGGACTGCAGCAGCCGCGCCGACTCGGTGGCGTCGCGCAGGTACTGCGCCTGCGCCTGGGTATCGAGGCTGCCGCGTTCGAACTGCACCTGCGCGTCGCGTGTGCGGTCGCCGAGGAACGACGCCGTGCTGATCGCGATCCCGGCCGGGGTGTTGATCTCGTGCGCGACGCCGGCGACCAGGCCGCCGAGCGCCGCGAGTTTCTCCGACTCGACCAGGTGGCGGCGCGCGCGGTCGAGGTCGTCCATCGACTCCAGCAGGTCGCGCTCGGCCTGTTCGGTGCCCTCGTGGAACAGCACGATCCACCACACCGCCAGCGACACAAGCACCAGGATCGCCAGGTACAGGCGCCACAGCACGTTGACCAGCTCGGGGCTCGACGCGGCCAGGTGCAGGCCCATCAGGCGGTAGGTGAGGACGAAGGCCGCGCCGAGCAGCGCCGCGGCTCCGGCGAACAGCCCGAGGAAGCGACCGACGCGGCGCAGCACATGCGGCTGGAACGCTGGCAGCGGCTCGGCTGCGGCCTGCGGCCGCGGTGCCGCCTGCGGCTGCTTGCACAGGTCGTGGCAATGCAGGTCGAGCCCGCAGCAAAGCGAACAGATCGGCCCGCGGTAGAACGGGCAGTCGGTCATGTCGGGGGTCTCGTACTCGCGCTCGCAGATGCAGCACTGCACCAGCTGCCCGGGATCGCGATCGCGGTAGCGCAAGTCGGGCCGCGCCAGGTAGTAGCGGCCGCCGGTCGCGTAGCCGATGGCCACCGCGCTGCAGAACGCGGTGGCTAGCGTGATGTAGCCGAAGAAGGCCGCCGCGACGCTTCCGAACAGCCCGGCGTAGGCCAGCACCCCGACCAGCGTGGCCAACGCCATCGCCCCGCAACCCACCGGGTTGATGTTGTACAGGTGAGCGCGCTTGAATTCGATGTAGGGCGGGCTGATCCCGCTGCGCTTGAGCACCACCAGGTCGGCCACCAGCGCGCCGATCCAGGCGATCGCGGTGGTCGCGTAGACCGACAGTACCAATTGCAAGGTGGCGAAGATCCCGAGCAGCGCCAGCAGCAGCGCGACGACGACGTTGAACACCAGCCAGACCACGCGCCCTGGATGGAAATGGGCGAGTCGTACGAAGACGTTCGACCACGCGAGCGAGCCGCTGTACGCGTTGGTGACGTTGATCTTGAGTTGCGAGACGCTGACGAACACCACCGCCAGCCCCAGCGCCAGCGCCGGCGCGGCGGTCATCGCTTGCCACGCGTGGTAATACATCCGCACCGGCTCGGTAGCCTGCGCCGGGGTGCTTCCCATGCGCAGCGCCAGCACCGCCAGCAGGCCGCCTGCGAGGATCTTCGCGCCGCCGATGACAATCCAGCCAGGTCCCGCGGCGACTGTCGCCCCCCACCATGCTCGCCGGTTGGAGCGCGAGCGTGCCGGCAGGAAACGCAGGTAGTCGGCCTGTTCGCCGATCTGTGCGATCAACGCGAACAGCACCCCCGATGCGGCTCCGAAGGTCAGCAGGTCGAAGCCGCTGCCGCCGCTGGCGCGGCCGTGGAAGTCCACCCAGGCGCGCAAGGCCTGCGGGTCCCTGGCGACGATGTACAGCAGCGGCAGCAGCATCATGAGCAGCCACAACGGCTGCGTCCAGGCCTGCAGCCGGTTGATCCAGGTGACGCCGAAGAACACGATGGGCAGGATCACCAGCGAGCAGATCACATAGCCCAACGCCAGGTTGAGCCCGAGCCCCAGTTGCAGCGCCTGCGCCCAGATCGCGGTCTCGATCGCGAAGAAGATCAGCGTGAACGCGGCGTAGATCAGCGAAGTCAGCGTGGATCCGATGTAGCCGAAGCCGGCGCCGCGGGTCAGCAGGTCGATGTCGACGTTGGAGGCGGCGCACCAGTAGGCGATCGGCTGGCTGACCAGGAAGATCAGCAGCGACACCGCAAGGACCGCGGCCAGCGCGCTGCCGAAGCCATAGCTCAGCGTGATGTTGGCGCCGATGGCCTCCAGGCCGAGAAAGGAAATTCCGCCCAGCGCGGTGTTGGCGACCACCGCCGGGCTCCACCTGCGGTAGGAACT
Source organism: Thiomonas sp. FB-6 (assembly GCF_000377645.1). Taxonomy (GTDB): domain Bacteria; phylum Pseudomonadota; class Gammaproteobacteria; order Burkholderiales; family Burkholderiaceae_C; genus Thiomonas_A. Next base: position 10,760 of record NZ_KB898521.1, read on the forward strand.
GGCCGCGTAGCGCAGCGCATAGTCCTCCAGCGACTCGTTGGCCACCCAGGACTGGTATTGTCTGCGGCTGCGGGTCATGGGCCTTCGGAAGGGCGGGAGGAGGCGGGCGTGGGCGCTGCGCCGCCAGCGAACCCTGGCAGACCCGAGGCGGACGCCGCTGCACCGGGCGCAAGTGTCGCCTGCCGGGTTGCGTCGCGCAACATCCATATGGGTGAGCCCGGGCACGGGTTGTCACGGATTTGACAGGACTCCCGCTTGACCAAATAATCCGCGCAATTCAATAGGGTGGCGTCGACGCTGGGCCGGCAGTTGCCCAAGCGCTGTTACGGCGCGCCACGACCCACGCGTGGCGATGGAGACCGAGGCATGGACAGTACGCACTTGCCCGACCCGGAGCAGTCGTCGCTGGTCGCCCTTGCGCGCTCGATCCATGCCGCCAGCATCGACCCGCAGGCCTGGCCGGCCGCGCTCGAGGGCATGCGCAGGCGGCTGGGCGCGAGCGTGGTGATCATCGGCCACCACGACTTCGGCAGCGGCGCCGAGTTGTCGCTGTTCGAGGCTCCGCTGGACACCGACTTATGCGTCCAGATGGCTGCCTTCTCGGCACGCAACCCCTGGTTCCTGTCGAGTGAGGACTATGTCGCCGGCCGCGTCGTGTCCGGCGAGGATGTGATCAGCCCGCGCGACCTGCGGCGCACCGACTTCTACCGCGACTTCCTGCAGCCGCGCGGGCTGTTGCACAGGCTGTGCGGGGTGGTTAGCCGCGACAGCCGGGGAATGCATTTCCTGTGCGCGCTGCGCTCAGAATCGGAGCGGGGCTTCGGCGGAGGCGAGCGCAGCGATCTGCAGCAGATGCTGGCGCATGTCGCGCTGTCGCTGGAGAGCCAGTGGCGCTGGCAGGAAGCCGCCGACGTGTCGCACGCACTGCTCGCGCTGAGCGACGGCGAATCGCAGGCGCTGATGCTGGTGACCGCCGACGCACGGCTGGTACACCACAACCGCGTCGCCGACGAACTGCTGCGCGGCCGCGCCGGGCTGGCGCTGGACGAGCACACCGTGCACGCAGCCAACCCGGCCGAGCAGCGGCTGCTGCGCGAGGCCATCTCCCGCGCCTGCGACGACTCCGCCGCCGCCGAGCAGCCGCAGGTGCTGAGCCTGGCCGGGGCGGCCAACGGTGCGCCGCTGGTCGTGGTGGTGCGGCGCACCGGGCCGGTGTTCCAGCGCGCCGCCAGCGGACGTCGCTCGCTGGCGCTGCTGTCGGTGCGCTGCGGCGGCGGCGCGCACGACGCCGCGCGCTGCGTGTTCGCCCGCCACTACGACCTGACGCTGGCGCAGGCACGGGTGAGTTCGTTGATCTACGGTGGGCGCCCGCTGGCGGCGATCGCTGCGTCGCTGCACGTGTCGGAAAACACCGTGCGCAGCCACCTCAAGCAGATCTTCCAGAAGACCGGCACCCACAGCCAGATGGACCTGGTGCATCTGCACGCCCGCATCTGCCCGGGCTGGACCTGAGCCACGCCGCAGGCCTCACCCATTCGGGTCAGGCCACACTCACCCGAGCGGGTGAGTCCGCACTGCCCCATGGTGGTCGCCGGGCTGCCTCGCGCGCGGGATTCGCCGGCGCCGGCCGCGCCCTACGATGCTCCCGACCCGGTTGTGCATTCGCGGAGTCCATCGCCATGACCCTGCTGTCGATTGCTGTCTTCGCTGTGCTCGGCGCGTTCGCACGCTACGGGCAGACCCTGTTCGTGCAGGGCGTGCTCGGGCGCCAGTTCCCGTTCGCGACGCTGTCGATCAACGTACTGGGCTCGTTCCTCATGGGGTTGCTGTTCTTCCTCACGTTGGAGCGGCTGTCGATCTCGCCAGCGCTGCGCACCGGCATCCTGACCGGCGGACTCGGTGCCTACACCACCTTCTCGACCTTCTCGCTGGAATCGCTGGGCCTGTTCGAGCAGGGTGAGCCGGCGAAGGCCCTGCTCTACATCGTGGGTTCATGCGTCCTTGGCATCGCCGCGGCCGCGCTGGGCGCGTACCTGGCCCGCGGCATCGGGGGAGCATGATGAGCGACGTGACCATGGTGCGCATCTACCTGCGCGAAGGCGACCACCGCGACCACCACAATCTGGTGCGCGAGCTGTTCGCGCTGCTGCACAGCGAACTCGGCGTGCGCGGAATCACCGTCTACCGGGGAGTCGCGGGTTATGGCAGCCGCGGCGAGGCGCATGCCGACGACCTGCTGCGCCTGGGGGTCCACCTGCCGCTGGTGGTCGAGTTCTTCGACTCGCCCGAGGTAGTGCGGGACGCGCTGCCTCGGCTGGCGCCGCTGCTGCCGGGCGGACATATCGTGACCTGGGACGCCCGCTACCCCGATTGAGCGCACGGCGCACCTCTCTCACCCATTCCGGTGAGGCGGCACCGCAGCCGCGAGGGAGGAACGATTCCCCGCGGCGAGGGATTCCAGGCAGGCCGCAGCTTCCTAGCATCGATTCCAGGTTGGGCGATGGCTGCAGCAGTCGCTGCCGCGGCGGCCCCATCGAGCGGAGGAATCCATGGCCCTGTACGAGTACGTCTGCCGCACCCACGGTGCGTTCGAGATCCTGCGCCGGCTCGGCGAAGCCCCGCCCGACGCTGCCTGCCCGGTGTGCGGCGGCGCGGGGGCGCGAGTGATTTCGGCTCCGGCACTCGTGACCGGACGCCGCGCCGCAGTGTTCGCGGCGATGGACGGCGCCGAGAAGAGCCGCCACGAACCCGCTGTGGTGACCTCGCTGCCGCCATCCGGAGCGCCGAGGCGGCAGGTGCGGATGACCCCCGAACTGTGGACGCTCCCCAGGCCCTGAGGCCACCGGCGGCGGCAACGTAGCAGCGCAGCACCCCATCCCGCGACGCCGGCGGCGCAGGGTCGAGGCGGGCCGGGGAAAGGAGGCAGACGGCAAGGCGACCCTAGGCATGCAGTTCGGCAAGTGCAATTCCCGTCATCCCACACCTGACTGAGGTATCGAAATGCCCAAGAACCTGTTTCCCCTCGACAACACGAAGAAGTTCAAAGACCAGAAAATCGTCGGCCACAACCGTTGGCATCCGGACATTCCGGCGGCGGTTCACGTCAAGCCTGGCGACACCTTCCGTGCCGACTGTCGCGAGTGGTTCGACGGCGCGATCAAGAACGACGACTCGGCCGACGACATGCGCCATGCCCCGCTGGCCGGGGTGCACGTGCTGTCCGGGCCGTTCCACGTCGAGGGCGCCGAACCCGGCGACCTGCTGGTGGTCGACATCCTGGAGATCGACTCCTGCGACCAGGAGGACTCGGGCCCGTTCTCCGGCATGGGCTGGGGCTACACCGGGGTGTTCGCCAACAAGAACGGCGGAGGCTTCCTGACCGAGCGCTTCCCCGACGCCTACAAGGTAATCTGGGACTTCAACGGCGACGTGGCGACCTCGCGCCACATCCCTGAAGTGTCCTACGTAGGGATTCACCACCCGGGGCTGATGGGCACCGCGCCGTCGGCCGAACTGCTGGCCAAGTGGACCGCGCGCGAAAAGGCGCTGATCGCCACCGACCCGATGCGCGTGCCGCCGCTGGCGCTGCCGCCGCTTCCCGACAGCGCGATCCTCGGCTCGCTGAGCGGGGCCGAGTTCGAGCGCGTGGCGCGCGAGGCCGCGCGCACCGCGCCGCCGCGGGAGAACGGCGGCAACCAGGACATCAAGAACCTGACCGCCGGCAGCCGGATTTTCTATCCGGTGTTCGTACCCGGCGCGAAGCTGTCCTTCGGCGACCTGCACTTCTCGCAGGGCGACGGCGAGATCACCTTCTGCGGGGCGATCGAGATGGGCGGTTTCATGGACCTGCACGTCGACATCATCAAGGGCGGGATGGCCAAGTACGGAATCCGCGAGAACGCGATGTTCATGCCGGGCCTGCGCGATCCCCAGTACTCGGAATGGCTGGCCTTCTCGGGCGTCTCGGTGCACCCGAACGGCAAGCAGCATTACCTGGATTCGTGGCTGGCCTACCAGAACGCCTGCAATCATGCGATCGACTACCTGATGAAGTTTGGCTATACCGATATCCAGGCCTACATGATCCTGGGAACGGCTCCGGTCGAAGGCCGCCTGTCGGGGGTGGTCGACATCCCCAACGCTTGCTCGACGATCTACATCCCGCGTTCGATCTTCGAGTTCGACGTCAGGCCGACTGCCACGGGAGCGCTGCACCAGGTCAAGCAGGGCCTGCAAGTACCGCGCTCGGCCAACTGAGCGGGCAGCCGCGGCTGGCACGCCGGGGATGCAGCGCATCCCCGGCGAACGAGGGCGGGCCTCACCCGGGTCGCACGGCATCGCGGTGCGACCCGGATCATGGTGAGAATCAATTCAGGGGAGTTCGTCATGCTGGGTTTGGTCTTGCTCTACGTGGGCGCTGTGCTGTGCCTGAACGGCCTGTGGCTGATCGGACAGATCGGCGACAACGAAATCGCGGTGATCGATATATTCGTCGGGGGCATCACCCTGCTGGTGTCGCTGTACCTGGCCTTCGGACCCGGTTCCAACGACGCCAGCATCAAGGCCGCCGCGCTGACTCTGCTCTTCACCTTCACGTACCTGTGGGTCGCGATCAACCGTTACAACGGAGCCGACGGCCGCGGGCTGGGCTGGTTCTGCCTGTTCGTGGCGATCACCGCGGTGCCGGTTTCGGCGCAGACCCTGCTGGGCGCGTCGACGCTGTGGGGAACCTGGCTGGGGCTGTGTTGGGCGGCGTGGGCTTTCCTGTGGCTGCTTTTCTTCATCCTGCTGGTGATGCAAAAGCCCATTGGACGCTTCGTGGGCGTCGTCACCGTGCTCGAGGGCATCCTCACCGGCTGGCTGCCAGGCTACCTGCTGCTGACCAGGGTGCTGCACTGAGAAGCGGGAGCCAGCGATGCCGCTATACGACTATTTCTGCGCAGACTGCGGAGGCTTTCGCAAGATGGTGCGAATGGCCGACTCGGCGCTCGACCAGCCCTGCCCGCGCTGCGCGGGATGGGCACGGCGGGTTCTCGTGAGTCCCTTCCTCGCCGGTCGCGGGGACGCCGCGTACGCCCCCGGCCAGGGCGTCCCGGGCGGCGGAGGCTCGTGGCGCCGCATGTGCGGCTTCGGTTGCCCGCACTGCGCGACCTCGCGCTGATCGGCGCTGAACGCGCGGCGGCGGGCCGGCTTTTTGGTGCGCCCACCACGAGTACAAGGCATGAGTCTGATCTCGTGAGTGGCTGATCGCCCACCTTGGGAAGGCCGACAACGCCGGGGCCCGCCCGAAAGGCGGGAGGCGGCATCGTTGGGGACAATCGACTGCTCCCCGAAGACGGCGAGCTGGCCGCAGAAACGACAAACGCCGACACGAGGTCGGCGTTTGTCGTCTTGTCTTGGTTGCGGGGGGCCGCTTCGAGCGCTGGTTGACGGTCGTGCGGGTTCCGTTGACCGTCAGCCCTCGCATGGGGCATGGGCGTGGAAGCTCGAGTTCATGTCCCATGAGGGGCCCCCATCCCTTCCAGTCAAGCATGAATGTATGAACATGTGGCAGACAATGCAGTCATCACGAATGCAGTACGCGAGAGGCGTCTCATGGCCCAAGCTCAAGCCCAGGATCCCGTCACCATCAGCATCCGCGCCAAGGCCGGACAGCGCGACCTGATCGACCAGGCCGCCGATCGCCTCGGCCGCAGCCGCTCCGACTTCATGCTCGAAGCCGCCTGCCGGCAGGCCGAGAACGTGCTGCTCGACCAGACCCACTTCGCGCTCGACACGAAGAGCTTTGCCGCCTTTCAGGCCATGCTCGACCAGCCGCCAGCGCCCACCGATCGCTTGCGCCGCACCCTCAAGGCCCGCGCGCCCTGGGAAACGGCGACGGCCGAGGTCGCTGTCTCATCGAAAGCCACCGGCCCACGCGTGAAGTGACCGCGTAGATGCTTTGCGCGCCGCAACCGCTGTCCGACCAGCACCAACTCGCCGATTTCGAAAGCGGCGAGCCCTCGCTGGACGACTGGCCGAAACGCCGCGCGGCCAAGAATCAGGCCAACGGATCGTCCCGCACCTACGTCGTGTGCGAGGGGGACGCCGTCATCGGCTACTACTGCCTGGCGGCCGGCGCCATCGGACACGCCGAAGCGCCGTCCACCCTGAAGCGCAACCGGCGCGACCCGGTGCCCGTGCTCGTCCTCGGCCGCCTGGCCATCCACAAGGACCACCAGCAGAAAGGCATCGGCACCGCGCTGCTCAATGACGCCATCCGGCGTGCGATCCAGGCCGCCGACATCGCCGGCATCACCGCGCGGCTGGTCCAGGCCATCTCGGAACAGGCCCGGCGCTTCTACCTCTCGCGCGGCTTCGTCGAGTCGCCCATCGAGCCCATGACCCTGTGCCTGATGCTGGCCACAGTCCGCCAAGCGCTGCGCGAGCCGTAGACCCCAGCCAGGACAACCCAGAAGGGGGAAGGCAGCATGCGCGTGCGCTCAGCCGCTATCCGGTGCAGCAGCGGGGTCGTCGTCCAGGCAACGACAGCGAAGTTCCCACGGAGCACGAACCTCGGAAAGAATATGCAGTTGTCCGTTGCAGGCTCGCTCGGTCACCGAGTCCAGGGAATGTGCAACTCGAGTCCATAGCTCGGGCGCGAGGTCGCAATGCTCGACAAGAAATCGGGCCGAACGAGCCTCGTTATCGGCCACCCATAGGGTGGTCGAGGCCGCGAACGTCGGATCGGGATCGGCCTGGTTGAAATAAGCCCGCACCAACACCGACCAGGCCGCTGCGCAGCCCTGTGGCGCCAGCGAGGTCTCGATCCACCATCCCATGGTGGCCAGGTCATACCACTGGGGCCCGACTCCGCAGTCATCGAAATCGAACAAGGTCACGAAACCATCCGTGATTCGCAGGTTTCCACACCAGAAATCTCCGTGGCAAAAGCCGTGAGGTCCTCCCGGAGCCACGCTGCGACGCAGGTGCGTCAGTCGTGTCCCGATGCGCTCGATGGTTTGCGTCGGTGTCCTGGCAAACTCGCCGAGTCGCCTGAGCCATTCATGGTCGCGAGGTGGTGCGCCCACCCGGCGCCGAGGCGCCAGACCCTCGAGTTGGCACTGGGCGTGCAATCGGGCCAGCGCATTCCCGATCCGCAGCAGATCCGCAGCCGACGTAGTCGCCTCTCGCCCCTGGGCTTGCTCGAACAACAGGCCGCGGCGAGTGCCGTCGCCAAGCCCTCCGACGTCGACCACGTAGGTACCGCGGATGGTCGGTATGGCGCGCGCCACACGTAGCGTTGCATCCTCGCGTAGTCCGATAGTGACCGCTGCCTCCGCCTCGATATCGGCGAGGGTGCGTCCGCTGCTCCGGCAAAGCCGGAAGAAATAGGTCTCGGTGACTGTGCGCACCTTGAAGGTGCGATTGAGCCCAAGAACCACTGGCTCGACATCCACGACGGGCAGGCCAAATTCGGCCTCGATCATGTGGCCTATCGCGGCGACATCCGCCGCGGTGGATGCATGCGCATGGGTCATTCGTCAGGTCTCGAGCTGGCGTGCGAATCGCTCCAGGGCAAGAAAGAAAGCGAGCTGTCCGCACCCGGCTTCGTCGCGGGTCGCCACAACGTGTTCGAGCAGGGCATGCACGACGGGCAAGTCAACCAAGCCGATCGCTGCCAACGCGGATTCGCGCAGCTGCAGCGCGATAGCTTGGTGGTGGTGAATCACCGCTTCCGGGAGGACGGCGGCGAAGGTTTCCTTCCTGTAGCCGTCGTGGAATAGGTCGTTGCCGAGTATGTGCTCACAGTAACGCCGCAAAGGCTTGCGTCCAAGTCGATGAGCATCTGGCAAGGCGTAACAAAAGTCGATGAGATCTGGGTCACAGAGGGGGTTGACGGGCCAGAGCCCCGATCTCGCCAAGTATTGAGAGCGACACGCATGCGCAAGCAGCGAGGTCGAGGGGATACGGCTCGGCGGAGCATGATCTGGCAGACATGTGCTTGCTGCGTCACGGGCGCGGGATCGAGTAGGGTGAGGGGTCGCCCCCTCAGCCCTCTCACACCACCGGACGTGCGGTTCCGCATCCGGCGGTTCAAGCAGAACTCTGGAGCCGCTGATGGATATCCACCAGCGAGACCAGCCCCAAGTTGGCAAAGTATTTCGGCGGCAGCGCATGGCGCATGTGCAGAGCCCCGGCATTCCACCACGGCCCGCGCCCGTTGACGCTCGATTTCCGGGCGCGTTGCGCGTCCAGGCCGAGCGCGCGCAGGCGCGATTCCCGGGTGCGGGGTCGTTTCCACTGGCGCCAGGCGAT
>NZ_KB898522.1 GCF_000377645.1 Thiomonas sp. FB-6
AAGGAGCTGGAGCGCATGACGCGGCGCTACACCAGCGAGATCGGGATCATCATCGGGCCGCAGCAGGACATACCGGCGCCGGACGTGAACACCAACCCGCAGATCATGGCGTGGATGATGGACACGTACTCGATGAACATCGGGGGCACGGCAACCGGAGTGGTGACGGGCAAGCCGATCCAGCTCGGGGGATCGCTGGGGCGCGTGAAGGCCACCGGACGCGGGGTGTTCGTGACGGGGCGGGAGGCGGCGCGGCGCATCGGGCTGAAGCTGGAGGGGGCACGGGTGGCCGTGCAGGGCTTCGGCAACGTGGGCGGGGTGGCGGCGGAGTTGTTCGCGGCGGCCGGCGCGAAGGTGGTGGCGGTGCAGGACCACACGGGCGGCATCTACAAGGCCGACGGGCTGGACGTGGCCAGGCTGAGCGCGCACGTGCAGGCGCGCCACGGGGTGGCGGGCTACGCGGACGCGGAGGTGCTGCAGGGCGAGGAGTTCTGGGGCGTGGAGTGCGAGATTCTGATTCCGGCGGCGCTGGAGGGGCAGGTGACCGAGGAGCGGGCGCGCCGCACGACGGCGCGCATGGTGCTCGAAGGGGCCAACGGACCGACGCTGCCGGGGGCCGACGACGTGCTGGGCGAGCGCGGCATCCTGGTGGTGCCCGACGTGATCTGCAACGCCGGCGGGGTGACGGTGAGCTACTTCGAGTGGGTGCAGGATTTCTCGAGCTTTTTCTGGAGCGAGGACGAGATCAACGCGCGGCTGGAGAAGATCCTGGGCGGGGCCTTCGCGGCCATCTGGGACACGGCCGACCGGCTCAAGGTGCCGCTGCGCACGGCCGCCTTCGTGGTGGCCTGCGAACGCGTGCTGGAGGCGCGCGCCGAGCGCGGCCTGTACCCCTGAACCCGCCCCGGGCTTCTCAGCGCAGCGCGTAGGCGCAGACGGTGCCTGCGAACACCGCGAAGCCGAGCCAGTGGTTGAGCCGGAACGCGGTGAAGCAGCCTTGCGGATCGCGGCGCCGGATCAGGCTGAAATGCCATAGCGCCAGCGCCGCCGCCGCCGCCAGTCCGAGCAGGAAGGGCCAGCCCAGGCCCACGTGCAGCCCGGCCGCCAGCCACAGGAGCAGGAACAGGGCGTAGCTGGCCATGACCGCGGCCACGTCGTAGCGGCCGAAGGTGATGGCCGAGGTGCGGATGCCGATCTTCAGGTCGTCGGCGCGGTCCACCATGGCGTATTCGGTGTCGTACGCCAGCACCCAGAACAGGTTGCCCAGCAGCAGCCACCAGGCCAGCAGCGGCACCTCGCCCGCGGCGGCGGCGAAGGCCATGGGGATGCCGAAGCTGAAGGCGATGCCGAGATAGGCCTGGGGAACGGCCAGCCAGCGCTTGGTGAAGGGGTAGGCGATGGCGATGAGCAGCGCCGAGACCGACAGCGCCACGGTCAGCGCGTTGGTCAGCAGCACCAGCGCGAAAGCCGCCAGGGCCAGCACCGCGCCCACCCACAGCGCCTCGGCGCGGCCGAGTTCCCCGCTGGTCACCGGGCGGCGTGCGGTGCGGCTCACGTGGCGGTCGAACTCGGCGTCGGCCACGTCGTTGACCGCGCAGCCGGCCGAGCGCATGAGCACGGTGCCGAGGCTGAACACCGCCACCAGCAGCCAGCCGGGGAAACCGCCGGAGGCGATCCACAGCGCGGCCAGCGTGGGCCACAGCAGCAGCAGCCAGCCGGCGGGGCGGTTCCAGCGGATCAGGTCCAGCCACAGCGCGATGCGGCTGCGCGTGGAGGCAGGGGCGGGGGCGGCGGAATTCACGTCTGAGCATGGTACGCCACGGCCGGCCCCGGGTGCAGCCGGGCTTCTCGGGGGCCTTCGCGGCTGGCGCTGCGCCCGCGATGTGAGCGTTTACTCTCCGAGCATGGAGCGCAGCATCCACGCCGACTTCTCGTGAATGTCCATGCGCGCCGACAGCAGGTCGGTGGTGGGCTGGTCGCCGGCCTTTTCCACCAGCGGCAGCAACTCGCGGGCGGTGGCCGCCACGGCTTCGTTGCCCCGCACCAGCGCGCGGATCATGTCCTCGGCGGCCGGCGGCTCGGTGGGGGCGTCGGGCAGCTTGGTCAACTGCCCGAAGGCCGCGTAGGAGCCGGGTGCGCTGTAGCCCAGCGCGCGGATGCGCTCGGCGATCGGGTCCACCGCGTTCCACAGTTCGTTGTACTGGGACATGAACATCAGGTGCAGGGTGTTGAACATGGGCCCCGTGACGTTCCAGTGGAAATTGTGGGTCGTCAGGTACAGCGTGTAGGTGTCGGCCAGCAGGCGCGACAGGCCGTGCACGATGGCCTCGCGGTTCTTCTCGCTGATGCCGATGCCCAGGTTCTTCGAGGTCAGATGCAGCTTGGGGGCCGCGGGAGCAGTCTTGCTCATCGGGACACTCTCCTGAAGTGAGCCGCACGCATGATGCGCCGGTTACGGTCATTTAAGCACCAAAGCACCGCGCTCTCCGTGGCCTGCGCAGTCCGGTGCAGCACGGAGGCGCCCGGCGGCCCCGGCGTATTCAAACTGCAACAAGACGCAGCAGGGTTCCAGGGGGCCGCCGCCAGGGGGCGTGCGCGCGCTGCGCCGCAGCAAGCTTGCGGGCTCGCGCAAGTCTCGGGGCAAGCGCCTTATACACGTGGGGGTTTCACGTCGCACGCGTGCGGCAATATTCGGATACCCCTTGAACGGAAGCCCTCGTTGCGACGCTCGCGCACGTGGGAGTACGATGCGGGAAAACCATTAAGCCCATTGATCCCGGTCATTTTTTCCATGAGGCCGGGAGCCCGCCTTCCCGTTCTCCCTCCCCTCCATCATGCGTCAGCTCCATCAGCTTTCGATCGTCGAGAAACTTCAGCACACCGGTTTCATCGTCCTCGTGTGTTTCGGCCTTTTGTGCGCCGAGCTCTACCTGTTCGTCACCCACACCGGCCTGGACGGCAAGGCGGGGGTCACGCTCAAGGACATCCAGCTGTCCTACGCCGGCAACCCGGACGGCAGCAAGCTGCAGACCGTACTGCCCACCATGCTGACCAACGCCGGCGTGCCCAAGTCGGAATGGCCGCAGGACAAGGCGATGATCGACCACTGGATCGCCGGCGGCCGCACCAAGGCCGAGTACGACACCCAGATCAAGCCCTTGATCGCCCAGCACTGCCTGATGTGCCACAGCGTGGCCATGAGCCAGCAGCTGCACAACCCGCCGCTGGTCACCTATGACGACGTGAAGGCCGTGACCAACGTCGACACCGGCATGAGCTACACCACCATGTTCATGACCGGCATGGTGCACCTGACCATGCTGGGCGTGATCTTCTGGCTGGCCGCCTACCTGTTCGTGCGCACCCGCGTGAACAACCAGATCAAGGCCATCGCCGTGATCACCCCGTTCATCGCCATGATGCTGGACTTCTCCGGCTGGTTCCTGACCAAGCAGAACCCCAATTTCGCGTGGTTCGTGCTGATCGGCGGCGGCCTGTCCTGCCCCATCGCGGCGCTGGAACTGGTCGTCTCCTTCTTCGACATGTGGGTCGGCATCCCCGGCTTCCTGCAGCAGAAGCTGGTGGCCGAAGCGCGCAAGTAAGCCGCGCCTCGCGCCGAACGACGGCCGCCGCCACCCGCGAGGGTGGGGCGGCCGTCGTCATTCCGGGGCCGCCCCCCCGCGCACGCGGGGGCGCCTCGGGCGCCGGCCGCGGGGCCGGCCCCCTAGAATCGCCCACCATGACCAACGCCGACAGCCACCGCGCCCCGGGCGCACGAGAAGCCGCCCTGCAGGTCGTGGTCCTCGCCGCCGGCAAGGGCACGCGCATGCGTTCACGCCTGCCCAAGGTGCTGCAGCCGCTGGCCGGACGCCCCCTGCTGGCGCATGTGCTGGACACCGCGCACGCCCTGCACGACGCGCGCTGCGTGGTGGTGGTGGGCCACGGTGCGCAGCAGGTGCGCGCGGTGTTCGCCGCGAACGGGCAACTGGCCTTCCGCGAGCAGGAGCCCCAACTGGGCACCGGGCACGCGGTGCTGCAGGCCTGCCCCGCGCTGGACGACGCCGGCATCGTGCTGGTGCTTTACGGCGACGTGCCGCTGGTGCGCGCGCAGACCCTGCAGCCCCTGCTCGACGCCGCCCGCGGCGGCGCGCTGGCCGTGCTCACGGTGCTGCTGGAACAGCCCGACGGCTACGGACGCATCGTGCGCGACGCGCAGGGCCGGGTCACGCGTATCGTCGAGCACAAGGACGCGACGCCTGCCGAGCACGCGATCCGCGAAGTCAACAGCGGCATCCTGGCCGCCCCGGCGGCGGCGCTCAAGCGCTGGGTCGGCGCGCTGCGCAACGACAACGCGCAGGCCGAGTACTACCTCACCGACGTGGTGCAGATGGCGCAGGCCGAGGGCCTGCCGGTGCAGGGCGTGGTCGCCGGCGACGCCGAGGAACTGATGGGCGTGAACGACCGCCTGCAGCTGGCGCAGCTCGAGCGCGTGGTGCAGCGGCGCCACGCCGAGCGCCTGATGCGGGAGGGCGTCACGCTGCTCGACCCCGCGCGCATCGATCTGCGCGGCGAACTCGTCTGCGGGCAGGACGTGCGCATCGACGTGGGCTGCGTGTTCGAGGGGCGCGTGGAACTGGCCGACGGCGTGCACGTGGGCCCGCACTGCGTGCTGCGCGACTGCCGCATCGGCGCGGAAAGCCGCATCGAAGCCTTCTCCCACCTGGACGGCGCCAGCTGCGGCGAGGGCGCGCGCATCGGCCCCTACGCGCGCCTGCGTCCGGGCAGCGAGCTGGCGCGCGACGTGCACATCGGCAATTTCACGGAAGTGAAGAACAGTCGCATCGGCGACGGCAGCAAGGCCAACCACCTCAGCTACGTCGGCGACACCACGGTGGGCGAGCGCGTGAACATCGGCGCCGGCACCATCACCTGCAACTACGACGGCGCGGCCAAGCACCGCACCGTCATCGAGGACGACGCCTTCATCGGCTCCGACACCCAGCTGGTCGCGCCGGTGCGCGTGGGCAAGGGCGCCACGCTGGGGGCAGGCACCACGCTGACGCGCGACGCGCCGGCGGGGCAACTCACCGTGTCGCGCGCGCGCCAGGTCAGCATCGTGAACTGGGCCCGTCCGCAGAAAAAACCTTCCAACGAGAGCTGAGCCATGTGTGGAATCGTCGGCGCCGCAGCGCGCCACAACATCGTCCCGGTGCTGCTCGAAGGTTTGCAGCGCCTCGAATACCGCGGCTACGACTCCTGCGGCCTGGCCGTGCACGAGGCCGGCCGTCTCGCGCGCCTGCGCACCACGCAGCGCGTGGCCGACCTGCGCGCGCAGGCCGAGGGCCTGCAGGCCTCGACCGGCATCTGCCACACCCGCTGGGCCACCCACGGCGCGCCGGCCACGCACAACGCGCACCCGATGATCTCGCGCGGCGAGCTGGCGCTGGTGCACAACGGCATCATCGAGAACCACGACGAACTGCGCGCCGAGCTGCAGGGCGCCGGCTACGAGTTCGAGAGCCAGACCGACACCGAGGTGGTCGCGCACCTGGTACACAGCCTGTACCGTGGCGATCTGTTCGACGCTGTGCAGCGCGCGGTGGCGCGCCTGCGCGGCGCCTACGCCATCGCCGTGCTGCATACCGCCGAGCCCGAGGTGGTGGTGGGCGCGCGCGCCGGCAGCCCGCTGGTGCTGGGGCAGGGCGACGACGGCTGCTACGTCGCCTCCGACGCGCTGGCCTTGGCCGGCAGCGCCGATCGGGTGGCCTACCTGGAGGAAGGCGACGTGGTGCGCATCCACCCGGCCGGCGCGCAGGTGGTGGATGCGCAGCGCCACCCGGTGGAGCGCGCCTGGCAGCCGCTGCAGGCCTATGCCGGCGCCACCGAGCTGGGGCCCTACCGGCACTACATGCAAAAGGAGATCTTCGAGCAGCCGCGTGCCGTGGGCGACACGCTGGACGGTATCGAGTCCATCGGCGCCGGCCTGTTCGGCGACCAGGCCGGCGTGCTCGGGCGCATCCGCCGCGTGCTGATCCTGGCCTGCGGCACCAGCCACTACGCGGGCAGCGTGGCGCGCCACTGGATCGAGGCGCTGGCGCGCGTGCCGGTGGACGTGGAAGTGGCCAGCGAATACCGCACCCGCGACAGCGTGCCCGACCCCGACACCCTGGTGGTGGGCGTGTCCCAGAGCGGCGAGACCGCCGACACCCTGGCCGCGCTGCGCCACGCGCGCAGCCTGGGCATGCAGCACCAGCTTGCCGTTTGCAACGTGCCCGGCAGCGCCATGATGCGCGAATGCGCGCTGAGTTTCGCCACGCGCGCCGGCGTGGAAATCGGCGTGGCCTCCACCAAGGCCTTCACCACCCAGCTGGTGGCGCTGTTCCTGCTGGCGCTGACCCTGGCCAAGCTCCGCGGCCGCCTCGACGAGCAGCAGGAGCAGCAGCACCTGCAGCAGCTGCGCCACCTGCCGGTGGCCCTGCAGGCCGCGCTGGCCACCGAGCCGCAGATCATCGCTTGGGCCGAGACCTTCACGCGCCACGAAAACGCGCTGTTCCTGGGCCGCGGCATGCACTACCCCATCGCGCTGGAAGGCGCGCTCAAGCTCAAGGAAATCTCCTACATCCACGCCGAGGCCTACCCGGCCGGCGAGCTCAAGCACGGCCCGCTTGCGCTGGTGACCGACGCCATGCCGGTGGTGGTGGTGGCCCCCAACGACGCGCTGCTGGACAAGCTCAAGAGCAACCTGCAGGAAGTGCGCGCGCGCGGTGGCCGCCTGTACGTGCTGACCGACGCCGGCACGCGCATCGACAACACCGAGGGTGTGCACGCCATCCGCCTGCCCGAGCACTACGGCCTGCTGTCGCCGGTGGTGCACGTGGTGCCGCTGCAACTCCTGGCCTACCACACCGCGGTGGCGCGCGGCACCGACGTGGACAAACCCAGGAACCTGGCGAAGAGCGTGACGGTGGAGTGAGGGGCGGGGCGGGCTGATGTGCTGTTGTTCCTTGCCAATAAAGTCGTAGACAAGCCAATAAAGTCGTAGACAAAGCGACAAAGTCGTAGACACGGGGCCGGCGTGGGCTCGAGCCCGAGTGGACGGCGCGTTACCGCCGATCGTGGAGATCCGCTGCTAATCGAGTGTCGAAGAGATCGTTCGTCGAAGCCAACGGCGGCAGCTCGGGCAGAACAGCCATTGGGCATAGCATGTGGCGATCACGAGGCCGCGTCGGGCAACCACGGCACTGCAATCGAACTCACTGGCGATCCTTGTCTTCACAACTAGCGAGGCGGTTCGTCACCCGCCATCGCCATTCTTCCTTGCTACCTCGGTCCGCTGCTGCACACCCTGTGCCGCATGACCCTCGGCGCCCTGCGCCGTCGCAGGTAGAACGACAGGCATGGGAATCACAGCGTTATCGTTCTGAATCAGCTGCTGCTGCGGTTCTGCCAGTTCCGCGAGCGGCGCGGGGTCTGCCGCAACCGTCCGATATATCGAGTCGACCAACCGACTGCCAGCGCCAACGACCTTGCCAAGTACCAAGATCTGCTCTCTGCAGGCGACGCTATCTGTTCTCTGTGGATAATTCAGGGCATGGTCAACTTCGCCCCAAATTTCCTCGAATAGCGTTCGCACTTGAATTTCGCAGCACAACGGGGAGCCTTCGCGCGGTCGTACCGTGTAATGCACGCTGGTGTAGGTGGATGGCTTCATGTGGACTTCAAACCCAATGCCCCGGTAGAAGTCCTCTCGTTCTGGATCCCACGTGTACGCGCGCGGCGCCTCGTGCAGTACCCAGTCACCACGTTGCTGAATCTTTCTCAGGATCTCCTCGTGAATCGTCTTGAGCTGCTCTTGATGTAAATGCAAGACACGAACCCCGCTCAGATCGGTGATTTTCTGTCCGAGGTTATTTTCATCAATAATATTGTCCAGATTAGATTTCTTTTCGATCTTGGATCGAAGATGATCGCGGTTCTTAAGGCGAGATTTGACTGAGTGCACAAGGGGTGTGGCACCGGTTGTCAGACGAGGATGCGTTTCGAACCACGTCCTAACGGTGCCCATGAATATGTTGAGTTCATGAGCCATGTCGTCAAACGCATCCAGCGCCGCGTTGGTGACTGCTTCATCTTGCATGTCGGTCGCTCTCAATCCAGCGAAGATGTGCGCGACAGAAGGTCCTTGGCGAATTCGTAGTACTTCCGTTTTGTCGTCTCGTACGAGCTCCGATTTCCCAAGATCGTGCTTGCGTCAACCGACTCTAGCTGCGCTGATGGAACATGCCACATAGGCGTGTGGTACTTCTGCGCCATCGACGGCAGTGTGTTGTGGGTGTGCATGATGGCGGTTCCGCCGATCGGATGGGTCCACACCTCCTCGCTTAAGTGGTCGCGGATCTCCGGGCGGATATAGTTTCGGATCGCCTCCGGGATTTTCACGGCGTAGTTGTAGTGTGCCGTCGCTAAATCGAGTGGCTTGCCCGAATACTTCTTGGCATTATAAATCGTGAAGCCCAATAGCCGCACAAAATTCTCTGGGAACAGTTTCCGCTTTTCCTCGGAAAGAAGGTGGTAGATGGTATCGAACTGCTTTTTCCAGGCTGCGAGCGCATTGCCAATGTTCTTGATGCCATATTGAGAGAACATGTCAGGCATGCACGGAATCAAGAAGCCGTCGGCCGTCGAAATGATTACCTTGTTTAAGGTGCCAAGGCTTGGTGAGGTATCCATGATCACGAACTCGTAGCCATAGGCTTTAGTGTAGGCCTCTGCGATCTGCCTGGGTCGCGTTACGGTTCGGACCGCGAGTGGGTCACCCTGATAAACATCGCTCCACCGCCGAGCAATTGCGTCTTCATAGAGATGCATTGTCAGCCGACCAGGAATCAAGTGCAAATTTTTGGCGATTTCGAACGGTGGGGAGATGCTATCAACGTCGGATAGGCCATCCTCGGTTGGCTTTAGGAGAAAGTGAATCGAACGAGGGGCGGTCAATAGCGCGTCCAGGTTTTTTTTCGTCTGGCTATCGCGCGCAGCTTTGAAATCATCGATGAACGCTTCCTCCGCTTGCCAGACCGCGTCAAGCGTCTCCTCCGGCAAACCAAGAATAGTGAGGTTGCACTGGGGATCAAGGTCGATGACCAATGTCTTGTGCCCAAGCTCGGCGAGCGCATTCGCCAAGTGGAAAGTGAGCGTGGTCTTGCCGACTCCGCCCTTGTTGTTGAACACCGATATCGTCTTCAAATTCTTCTCCCAATTGATTGCCTTGGACACTGCGTCCGCTGTCGCATAATGTATTTCTCTAGAGCGACGATTTCATCCATGCCGGGGTCCGCAGCGGGCCGAGAGCACTAGGTCACGGACGGAGGCGGCTAACGCTCGGGGCGTCGACGCTGGGGCGATAGCCGGCGAACCTAAGCGGCCTTTGGACTGCGATGAAAAGTCACCGTTGGGCGTTCGGGCGGTTTTAGTTCATGCCACGAAGGCGAATGTATTGGCGCAGGACTGGATTGACGAATTCGTAGACGCCTTGTTCAACGCGCTCTAAGACCGGTCCGTACTTCGCCTCGACTAGGCGCGGCATGACTTGGTCCACAAATTGGACGCCCAACTCTTCTGCCACTGTTCGAGAGTTCTTAAGCACTACCCTCCCGATTTCGTCAGTGAATGATGCTTCGCTCGACTGCTCGGCTAGCAAATGTAGGAGGAGTTGACGCCCATCTGAGCCCCCGATCGCCCTCTGGTAGGCGGTCTCAAGGGTTGGGAACGCCTTGCCTGTCTTGAGACCCTGAACAATGGCGTCGAAGATTTCGTCGTCAATGACGTCTGTTCCTCTCGCGTTCATCTCGTTCACACACTGCTTTCCAATGAGTTGGACGAAGTAGGGGTACCCCTGCGCCATGCCAGCAATCTTTGATGCGATCCCCGGCGCGAACCGGACGGCTCCACGAAACAATTCGGTCGCACGATAGATGATGCCCTCAGACTCAGCGAGCGACATTGGCTTTACGGCAAGGACCCCCTGCTCGATAAGGCGTTCGACCGAAGCATGATCCGCGATTAGATCGGCAAGATCTCCGCCGACACCGCAGACTGCGAACTTAACTTCGGGCGTGGTTAGCGATTTGATGAGCGAGCCGAGTCCCTGTTTGTCTTGAATCACGTCGAACTCGTCGAGGATGATCAATAGACTGTCACGCCTCATTCGGCGATGAACTTGATGGTCAACGACTGCACTAACAAAGTTGCGGAACGTCTGAACTACGTCACCTGGAACGGTTTTGGCGTACTTTGATGACTCAATACCCTTGGCGCCCCAATTGAGAACCTTCAGGTCCGCGCCGCCGGAAACTTCTTTGCTACGCGTGAATTCGACGATGTCTTTGCCATCATTTGGGACTAGTCGAAGGAGCCCGTCCTCGGCATCCTGATCGTTCACAAGGCGAGAAATTAGTTCCTTGCCATCTCTGATGAGTGAGTCGCACGCGTAATAGACGGTTAAGTACTTTCGCGGCCGTGCCGGGATCTCGCTTGTAAGGCCGGCGCGCTTGGCGAGCGTGTATTCTCCGAGAGCCATCTGCTGAATTTGCCGTAGCAAGGATGACTTGCCGACGCCGCGTTTGCCGTAGACCGAAATAAGGCCTGTGGCCGAATTCAGGGCTGCTATGCAGTCGCGGAGCAGTTCTGTTCGCCCGACAAAGCGGCCCGGATCCCGAATGACGTCGGCGGTGAACCCAATCTCCGGATCTACAGCCATGCTCCCTCCCGTCTGGTGGCGCCTAAGCATAACGCGTGTTATTGACGTTTGGTCTGGTGCGGGTTCGGTGGATACTGGCCTTCGCATGTTGCGCCGGGTCGAAGTGGACTGAGCTGTTGTTGCCGGTGGCCTTGGCGACGGCAGCGCGACGCGTTGCGGCTACTGCCGTGAGTCCCTGTCATCGCTTGCTTGGCCGAAAGGCGTGAGCCTGCGGTGGAATGGCGTCATGGCGCCTTTGCTCGGGGCTCCGCGAGGGGGATCAGTCGGGGGCAGACGGTAGTCCAAAGTGACTCATCCCAGTGACGCCCGTCGAGCAGTTCCCGCAGCAATTCCACCAACTCCTGGGATGTGCTCGGGTGGTTGTCGTTTGCGTCGATCGCCCTCGCCACGCGGCTGAGCAGCCTGGCGCTCGACAGATAGCCGCGTTCTCCGAAGCCGTAGCGATGCTTTTCATGGGCGGCTATTGGAAGGGCCTGCCTTTCGAAGTACTCAGCGAGCGGACGTGCAACGCCGTGCGCGTAGAGCACCGGCCCAAGCAGCAGCAGGACTCGGCAGATGGAATAGCTGAGGCGCTTGGCCTGCTGGTTCGCACCGTCACGCACGGCGCTCATCATGCCGATTGTCAGGCATGCGATCGTGTCGACGCTCGGACGCCGCTCCAGCATTTTGACTCGCATGTCGTGCCATTCGAGCACGGGGATGAAGGGGCCATCGAAAAGCGTCCCCTTGCATCGAACCGCTCGCTGGACATCGGGGTGTAGCTGCCGAAGCAGCCCCTCCTCTTGGCCGCTATTGTCAAGCCTATCGAGGCGCAGGACGTCCCACAGCACATGATCGAAGGCGGCGCGGCTTGCGGTAACGGCTTGGCCGACACTGTCCACCAGTGATCCTCGTGGGACCTGTATGCCTCGGCGGTAGCGTTGCCACTTCTTCTCGTTCCCGGAGACCGCGTTCATCCCCGAGCCAGGCATGATGCCGATGCGTTTGGCGACGTCGTAGGCCGAGCTGCTTTGCAAGCCACGGCGAATAGTGTGGAACCAGTAGACGGTCCGCAGTCGGTCCACGATGCCGTTCTGATCGGTGTGCGCACGTTTTCGCGTCGTCGACGCGAAAACGAATTCGTCCAGCGATTGTTCCGACGTTTCAATCACTTAGCGCTCCGGCACGTCCCCGAATAGGGTCGTTAGCGTGGACCTTGTCACCGCTATTCATTGCGCGCCTCGGCCCCTAAGATCAGGTGACAACACAGCACGAGGCAGGACCGATGCAAAGGCACGGCGACGTCGATGATCTAGCTGGCGATCCGTTGGCGCAAGCGCTGAACGACGAATTCGTTCGCCAATTCGGCCCGATGCTTCCGTCCAGTGCGCTCGTCAAGGCCCTGGGCTATCGCTCCGGCGATGCATTTCGCCAGGCATTGGCCCGCGGGACGGTGCCGGTGCCGCTCTTCCACATCCCGACGCGGCGCGGCAGGTTCGCACTTGCTCGTGACGTCGCGCTCTGGATTTGCGAACAACGCCGAGGGGCCTCGTCCGTGACTGGGCGTGACGTGTCCGGCATTCCCAGGCCCAGAAAGGCCGTCGACGGGGTAGAGGCAGCCAGGCCCGCGGGGCGGTCGACGCCGGCGGTGGCCACCTAGGAGATCTCAACCATGAGCCCGTGACACCGCACAAACGAAAAGCGCCGTCGGTCTGGCAACCGCGGCGCTTTTGTACCGAGGGGGTGCCTCGGGTTTCAGGACGACTCAAATCTACGCGTGTGCTCAGCACACGTCAAGGGCATCCCCTTCCTTCGTCGAACGATGGCCGCCGCTATCGCGGCCGGAAGGAGATCCCATGCGCAAGGGTCGACGGTTCACGCCAGCCCGCCTCACGAAGTGGAGCGACCAGGGGCGGGGTACAGGAACGGGTGCCAACTACCAGCCGTGGCACCAGATCACACGCGACGATCCAGGCAGCCGAGGTCGATCCCACGTCCTGAACTGGACGTTCGGCAGGCTCCACCACCTGCTGTCCGATCAGGAGCTTGTGGCCTTCGGCTTCGCGACCATGGTCCCCGACCTGGTCGATCTGCGGGAGCAGTTTCCACTGTCGCCTGACCCACATAGCCCGGATGTCGCCGACTATCGAAAGGACCTGGCATACGAGCAGGCCGCCGGCACCCTCGATGTCGCGCGCGAGCTGGGTTTCAAGCATCCCATCATCCGCAAGGACGGCGTCCGTCAAGACTGGGTGATGACCACGGATCTGGTTTTGACCGTCGAGCCGCCAGGGCGCGAGGTCAGCCTTCTCGCGGTCAGCGTCAAGCACCACGACGAGCTGGACAAAAGGCGCACACGCGAGCTGCTGGCCATTGAGCGAGCGTACTGGCTGCAGCAGGGTGTCGACTGGCTGCTGCTGACCCCGCAGCTCTACGAGGCCAGCGTCGGCCTCGTCGTTCGCGTGGGAATGCATTGGGCCACCGGCCATGCCCAGGCGGATGCGGAGGCGCTGCACGCTTGCGCCGCGCTTGGCCATCGCCTAGAGGGGCGCTCGATGGATGCCGCGCTGGCACTGATCTCCGCGCACATCAGCGTCGACACCCTCGCGGCGCAGCGCATCTTCTGGCAGAGCGTTTGGACTGGCCTCCTGCCGCTGCGCATGTCCTGGAACCTTCGCCCGGCCAGTCCGATTGCATTGGTAGCGCCTGAAGCCTTTTGGGGTCAAAACCCGATTACCGCGCGGAGGTCAGCATGGAAGGACTGATGTTCAACGCGGTGCTGCGCGCGGTCGACCCACAACTCAGTGGCCTCTATCGAGTTGTCGCTGTCCCGCCCGATGGGCTTAACGTGTGGCTCGCATTCATCGGCCCCTGCGACGATGTATCGGATGAAGCGACCACCGGCGAGGCAGAGGTTCCACCGCTGGGGGCTTTGCTGCCTGTTGCGAGGTCCATGCTCGCCGACCTGGACGCGGCCGGGAAGCTCTTCGTCGTCGAGGTCAGATCATCTGCGCGACTCCGGATAGATCCCGAGGATCTGAGGCCTCGCGAATTGGCTCTTCTCCAAAGACGCCAAGCACTGCTCGCCGTGTTCCTCGACCATGCGCGCCTGTGCGACTCCTTGGAGCGAACCGGCGGGATCGGCGTACTGGTCCGCGAGGCGATGAAAACCGGCGAGGGATCGCGAGCCCTGGTCTATCGACTCCTGCAGCTCTTGTTCCTGCACGGCTTCGAGGTGAGTTCACTTGTCCCGCGCTTTGATCGCTGTGGCGCTCCCGGGGTACTTCGGCCGGTGACCGAAAGGCGTAAGAAGGCCGGCGCCAAGAATGCAATGCAACGGATCGGCGAGCCGGACCCGACGCCGCAGGGCGGTGTCACCGATGCAGATCGCATCAAGATCCTCGCGCACTATCGCAGCCTGGCCAGGCCGGGCAAGTCGTTCAGACACCTCTATGCGCAACTCGTTCTGCGGCTCTACGTGACGCGCTATGAGGACTCAGGCGCGGGCAGAGTCCCCATCATGCCTCCGGAGGGAACCTTTCCGAACATGCGCCAGGTCCGTCACATCATCGACTCCGGCACGCGCCGGCTTGAACGTGCGCGGCGGAGGACGACCCAGGGATACTTCGAGCGCAGCAAGCGAGCGTTGCGCGGACGCTCCTATGACCATTCGCCAGGGCCGGGCCACCTCTATGCGATTGATGCCACGGTCGGAGACATCCACCTGCGTAGCGCTCTCAAGCCTGCCTGGCCGATCGGCCGGCCAGTTGTGTATCTCGTCGTCGACGTCTGGTCGACTGCCATCGTCGGCTTCTACGCGGCGCTCTCGGCTCCGTCCTGGGCCAACGCTCGGCTCGCCTTGTTCTCCACTCTCTGCGCCCCGGAACTCCTTGCGGAACTGTGGGGCCTGAATCCCGCCGATGCCTTGATCCCCGCCCCTGCCGTGCCAGCGGAGGTGCTCACAGATCGAGGAGAGTATGTATCTGCCGCGGCGCGCGAGACATGCGGCCGTCTGGGGATCAATCTCGCGGTCAATCCGGCGTACCGCCCCGAACTCAAGGGGATGGTTGAGGTGCTGCACCGGATCACAAAGGACGATCAATTCGGTTTCGTTCCCGGTGCGATCAATGCCCGGCGTCGCGAGTTGGAGTTGAAGCCGTCCGCCAAGGAGTCGGCCCTGACGTTGCGGGAGTACGTGCAATACCTCTACCTCATGATCGCGCACTACAACCTCCATGCCGACCGATCGAAGCGCATGACCGCTGAGATGATCGCAGCCGGCGTGGATGCCTCGCCTTCGGGGCTCTGGCAATTCGGGCATGAGGCCGGTTTCGGATATCGCAAGGCGCTACCCGCCGATCGTCTGATCGCTGATCTGCTTTCTCGCAGCACGGCTGTCGTTCGGCGTGACGGCGTGTTCTTCGAATCGTTGCAGTATGACGGGGACATTGCGAGCTCCGAGGAATGGACGGGGCAGGCTCGCAACTTTGGCGCCTTCGAGCGCACGGTCTATCACTTTCCCGGATCGACGTCGCGCTTTTGGTGCCCAGGAGATGACGGGGGGCTCCACCCATTCCACCTACGCCCCAATGCGCGCGTCCCTTCCGAATTTTGCCTAGATGAGTGGCGCGATTTGCTCATGTACGAACACATGAAGAAGGGCACCCGTCAATTCCGTCGCGTGAAGGCGTTGATGCAGCGCATCCATCAGCAACAGGAAATCTTCAAACGTGCCGAGGAGCGCAGGACGGAGGCCGAGGCGGCTGAATCGGGGCCGCAGCCAACCGTGCGCGAAGTACGGCTGCTGGAGCAAAGCGCGAAGACGTTGCCGACCGATCCACCAGAACCCTCGTCGAACGAAGCGCCTCAGCCGCCGGACTACGACGCCTATGAGGAATTGATGGATGGGATCTTCAGGGACCTGAATAGAGGAGGCGAGTCATGCTGAACGCACCCGCAGAGAGCCCTCAGTTGACTAACGCGCCGCCTCCTGAAAACCCTCTGATCACGGCGTGTGGGCCCACGCGCACGCGAGCTGAGTTCGGCGCGCAATTGCTCTTTCTTCCGGAGCGGCCGCGCATTGCAGCAGGGAGCCCGGTGAGCGATGTACTGGTTCGTGGCGTCTCGGATGTTTGGCGGTTGCACGTGCCAACGCGAGTGGGTCTGGACCTCGCCGACGGAATCGACAGCATGTTGCGTGCGGGTTATGGGCACCGCAATCCACTGCACCCCTCCACATGGCGGCGAATTTACGGTCCCTGCATGGTTCCACCTGACAAGTACCCGATACAGCTCAGCGCGACAGTGCTGGGCATTGCTGGCGTTGGAAAGACGACCGCACTGGAGCGTGCGCTCCTGTTGTATCCCCAGGTTGTCACCCATGCAGCGTTCCCGGGCTTGGTCGGCCCCGTGCGTCAGCTCATCTGGTTGAAATTGGATACACCCCCGTCCGGGAGAACCGCCGATCTTGTTGAAGCGCTACTCCGTGCGACCGACGAGGCGTTGGGGACGAGCTACGCGACGCAGGTTCTGCGGGGCCGAGGGCGCCGTGGCGCTGTCTTGGCGCAGGAATGGCTTCAGCGGGTGTCCTGTCACTTCCCGGGACTTTTGGTGATCGACGAGATCCAGAACTTGTTCAAGGTGGGCACCAAGGCGGCTCGCGAGGTGGCCCTTCGACGCGGTGGCCCCCGGCCGGAGCTGCGCATTGTCGACGACGAGGCCTTGAAATTCTTGCTGACGCTCTCCAATACGGCCAAGATTCCGATCCTGATTTGTGGCACACCCGATGGAATTGCGGCCTTCAGCACGCGCATGAGCACGTCCCAACGCTTGGTGACTGGCGGCTTCTACCAGTTCTCACGCGCGACGACACCCGAGGACGAGTTTTTCGCCAAGTACCTGTTCCCGCAACTGTGCACCTACCAGTGGTTCCCTGAGCAATTGCCTCCAAGCGAGGAATTCAGGCAATTGATCCATCGTCTGAGTGGAGGCCTTCTACGGATCTGCATGGCGCTTTGGGTTCATGCGCACCTTGCCGCTGTACGCCGACGGGCTATGGGTCTGTCCTTCGACGATTTCCATGTGGCTGCGAAGACTACGCTCGCACCTTTGCAACCCATGGTGCGAGCGCTCACTGATCAAAGTCGAAGCGGCCTTTCGTCGTTTGAAGACATGATGCCTCAGGAGGCCTTTGATTGGACGCGAACTGATGGGCTTCGCAACTGACGGCGTCGTTTCGCGGGCGTAGAGCTCGTCAGGTGCGTTGATAGCCTGCGCTTAGCTGCTTCGCGAGAACCGAGCGAATTGCCTTTTCGAGGGTGTGCGGCGCGACCCCCATGAGATCGTAGACCGAAGACATGCGCGCACCGGCTGCGAAGGCGCGAACTGCTGCGCGAACTGCCGGGGTGTCGCATTCATCCGTCAGAGCAGGGGATTCGTGTACAGCCAAGCAGCTTTCCTCGCTCGTGAGCGTCGAATTCGGAGCGGCCATCGGATCTTCGGGTGCCGGCAGTGATGTCACCTCGCACATCGCCACATCAGCGGACTCGTATAGCAAGGCCAGGGCCAGCGCGTACGCGCGAGGCGCGCAGGAGCGACTCGGAATCGAGATCGTACGGTCCAGGGTGCCAATGAACTCGCGCGCTGCCTTCTTGTTGACCTCCGGGAAGAAGTGCTTCAGCCATGGGCCTCCAGCGAACGTCTTGGCCACGTCGCTCAGGAACGGGTTCTCCCGCAACAGGTACGAGTCCTGCAAGAGCACGCGTACACCCAACTCTCTTGCCCTGAGCTGCATGCAGCGCACAAGGTGTTTGGCCGGAAGGGGGTGTTCTCGGTCGAGGAGCGCCTGGCATACCTCGCCATAGCGGAGGATCGTGGGGCTATGCAGTGCTTGTATCGCCTCGTCAATGTAACGGTAGCCGTGAGCAATCTCGAGTGCGGCTTCCGGAAGGCGCGCTATGCCACCTTCTTCTTCCACGAATGCCAATGGCGTCGCGTGTTTGTGGCACCACAAGACGCCGGGCAGTTGATGACATCGACGCCAATAGGAGAAGCCCCAAAAGCCCAGATCTTCGCGTACGCAGTCGCAACAAAGGTATGCCCAGCGGCGAATGGGCTGATTTAGTCGTAGCGCCCGCGGCCCATCCTCATGCGCCGCCCTGCCGTCGCTACGCCGGCTGATGCATTCGGCGAACGGGGCTAGCGTATGCCGAAATTCCACGGAGTGAACCGCGGCGCGCGTCAAGGTAGTTGTCGCCTCGGTTATGCAGCTTGGTTCTGAGTATGCTGATCCGCGACGGCCTGGTTGACCACGGTGTCGCGCTCGGGGTTGAGCGTGACGGGGCCGACGGGCGCCCAGTTTCGGGTGGTGGTCGACCAGCGCGCAGGGTGACGCCGCCGAGCCTCGAGGTAGAGGTTGTGGCGCGCGGCCAGGATGGTCTGATCCTCGCCAGCATGGCGCTGCGCCGGGCTGACGTAGCGGATGCCGCTGTGGCGGTGGTCGTGGTTG
>NZ_KB898523.1 GCF_000377645.1 Thiomonas sp. FB-6
GTCATCAAGCGGCTGTGGGGCTTCAGCAAGGTGCGCTATCGCGGACTGGATAAGAACGCGACGCGCGCGTTCGCCGCGCTGGCCTTGAGCAACATCTTCATGTGCCGAAATCGGCTCATGGCACAGGTGCGTCCATAAGGGCGCAAGGCGGGTCGAAAGGCTCGCGAATGAGGCCCGATGGGCGCCAAATCACCCTCATCGAATCGAGTTCCCGCATCCTGAAATCGTAGGGCCCGGCTTCTGCAAAAACAGGTGCTTCTTCAGCGTTGCCTTAGGCGCCATCACGTTTGCGTCATGGTGCCGCCCATCGGCATAGGGGGCGGCTCATGAGAGCCGCGCCCCTGCCACACCACCCGGCGTGCGGGTCCGCACCGGGCGGTTCGCGAGCTTGAGGTCAGGAACTGCTTGAGCTGGATGGCCCGCAGACGGTGGCGCAGCCGTTCGACGACCTGGGCCATGCTGCGACCTCCCGAACGGAGGGTCAGTTCCCTCACCCGCTGCTTGAAGGCGAGCACAGCCTTGGTCGCCACCCTGCGTTGCACACCGTGGCGGCCGAACCAGAAGCTGTAGCCGAGGAACTTGCGCCCCCCCCAACCCCAGCCACCGCGCTCTTGGCCTCGTTGACGGTCAGTTTCAGTTTCCCGTAGAGCCGTCGCAGCAGCGCCATCACCCGCTCGCCCGCACGGCGACTGCGTGCATACACGCAGCAGTCGTCGGCATAGCGCACAAAGCAGTGGCCCCGCCGCTCCAGGTCCACGTCGACCACGATCCGGCGCCCCGATTGCACGTACCCCTGAACCGCGCACTTAGAGCGAGGCAGCCTCCGCGACGAATCGATGAACGGTGGTACCCAACCCACGGATACGAGCTTGATTCATCGCCGCGCCTTGCCACTGCGCATCACCCGATCGATCCGCACTTCATGAACCCACTTCACGCAGCGGTTAACAGCGTCTCGCTGCAGTCGTTGACGTCCCAGCAGTTGCCACGCCGGCTCATCGAGGCCGTGATGCCGTACCCGATGAGGACATCGCTGAAGTCCTGGCTTGCATACGCTTTTCGGGGGCAAGGTCACAAACGCGCCGCTTCAACGTCTCTTCAACGCAGCAGCAAGGTGGGAATGGTGGACGCGCGCAAGAGGTCCGTGGTTTTGCTGCCCAAGAGCAGGGAGCGCAAGGGAGAATGCGAATAAGCGCCCATGATCAGCAGATCAATCCCAGCATCGCGGACCGTGCGGACGATGCCGGCCTCGAGGTCTCCAGGCAGGAACGACGCCACCACGTTCATGCCATGGGCCTCCAGGCCGGCTCGCGCTTGCTGGAGTTTCCTGTCCGCGTCGGCGCCGGCCTTTCCGCACATCAGCAGGTGCACCTGGAGCCCGGAGAACACCGGGCTGCTTGCCACCAGTTCCACGCCCCGGCGCGTGACGGCAGACCCGTCATAGGCGATCAATACACGCCGCGGCGGCTTGAAGCCCTCGGTGACCGTCAACACGGGCGTGTGCAGGGAGCGCGTCACGCGTTCGACGTTGCGGCCGATGTCGCGGCCGGATGATTCGGCCGATGCGCCGCGACGACCCAGGACCACGAGCCGCACGCCCTGCTCCTGCTCGACCAGCGTGTCCACCAATCCGCCATGGCGCTGGCGCATGTCCACCGCCTCGGCCCCTGCGGCCAGCGCGCGCTCGCGCAGGCGGTTCAGGAACTCGCGGCCGCGCTCGCGCTCGGCCTTGGTGCGTATCTGCTCCTCCTCGGTGATCTGCTTGAGCAGGGTTTCCTGGGCGTCGATGCCGATGGCGCCGCTGTGGTCCTTGCCGGAGCCGATCTCCGGATGGCGGTCGATGACATGCAGGAATTCCAGCGGCGCGTGCATGCGACACGCTGCCCAGGCGGCGTAGTCGGCGACGAAATCGGCGAAGTGCGAGCGATCGACGCAAGCCAGTACCTTGTTGTCCGGATTCACGAAGCGGCCCCCTCAATGGCTCATCAACAAGTCTTCGGCGCCGTCCTTGTCGTGGACGGCGAATTTGTCGACCATCGTCGCGCTGGCCTCGTTCAGGCCGATGACCTCGACCTCGGTGGCTTCGCGCCGGAACTTGAGGATCACCTTGTCCAGCGCGCTCACGGCGGTGATGTCCCAGAAGTGCGCCCGGCTGACGTCGATGCGGACCTTGTCGACCACCTCCTTGAAGTCGAAGGAGGCGATGAAGCGCTCGGCCGAGGCAAAGAAGACCTGGCCCGTCACCGTGTAGGTGCGCACGCGGCCTTCGTCCTCGGCCACCGAGCGCACGCGCAGGATCTGGCCCACCTTGTGCGCGAAGAAAAACCCCGACAGCAACACGCCGGTGAGCACGCCCAGTGCGAGATTATTGGTGGCCACCACCATGGCCACGGTGGCGAGCATCACCACGCTGGAGCTCTTCGGGTGCTCGCGCAGATTGCGGATCGAGCCCCAGTTGAAGGTGCCGATGGACACCATGATCATCACGGCCACCAGCGCGGCCATGGGGATGCGCGCGACCCAGGGCCCCAGGAAAACCACCAGGATGAGCAGAACGATACCGGCGGTGAGTGTGGACAAGCGCCCGCGCCCACCGGATTTCACATTGATGACCGACTGGCCGATCATGGCGCAGCCCGCCATGCCTCCGAGGAATCCGGTGACGATGTTGGCCACGCCCTGGCCCACGCACTCGCGACGCTTGTTGCTCGACGTATCGGTGAAATCGTCGATCAACGTGGCCGTCATCATCGACTCCAGCAGTCCCACGACTGCCATGGCCAACGAAACGGGAAAGATGATTCGCAGGGAATGCAGGTTGATCGGCATTTCCGGAAACAGGAAGACCGGCAGGCTGTCGGGCAACTGCCCCTTGTCGCCCACGGTGGGAACGTGCAGGCCGAGCAGCACGGTCAACGCCGTCAGGACCACGATGGCCACCAGCGGCGACGGGACCGCCTTGGTGACGTAGGGAAGCAGGTAGATGACGGCCAAGCCTCCGGCGGTCAGGGCGTATACCGTCCAGGGCACATGGATGAGCTCGGGCAACTGCGCCATGAAGATGACGATGGCCAGCGCGTTGGCGAAGCCGGTGATGACCGAGCGCGAGACAAAGCGCATGAGCCTGGCAAAGCCGAGCCAGCCGATGAGCATCTGCAGCAGTCCCGTCAACACGGTTGCCGCGAACAGGTATTGCAGGCCGTGCTGCTTGACCAGGGTGATCATCAGCAGCGCCATCGAGCCGGTGGCGGCCGAGATCATGCCGGGGCGTCCGCCCGTGAAGGCGACGACCGTGGCCATGCTGAAGGCCGCGTACAAGCCCACCTTGGGGTCCACGCCGGCGATGACGGAAAAGGCGAGCGCTTCAGGAATCAGCGCCAGCGCAACGACGAGCCCCGAAAGCACGTCGTTGCGGACATTGGAAAACCACTCCTGTCGGATGGATGGCATGTATTCGGGCCCAGTCGAACTGCCAGCCGGCAAAGGGATGGCTGGCGAAATCGCGCGTCAGCGCTTCGCTCGATCAGCGAACTGGGAGCCTGCCCGCGCGTGGGAGCGGCAAGCCATGATGCTTTCATCGAATCGAAGGGTGTGCCTCGCGCGAGCGTGGATGTAGTGGTCAAGCCGAAGCTCGCGGCGATGGGTGAGGCTTACACAGGTCGAAACTCCGATGGATCGCGGCCGAGATGGCGTGGCGAGATGATCGAGACGGTATGTTACCCACCCCATGCCCGCCTGGCGTCGGCGTGCCAAGCCACGCAAAGCTGGGGCGCGCGCAGGCCGTGTTCAGCCGGGCTATGCTTGCCCAGCCCGGCCCCCGTGGGGCTGTTCTCCAGGTGCCGGCAAGCTCGCGGGATGCATTCATGATCCACCCCGGCCTGACACTGCGTGTGAATCTGATCCTCGAAGGCCTGCTGCGCAGCCTGGAAGAAGAACATGGGCTGGCGACCCACAACGCCCGCAGGATAACGCTTGACCCATCCAGCGTTGGCAGTCTGTCGCACATGGACGCCCTGCAACAGCAGGCCATGGCGCAGGCCTCGCGGCAGCGACTGGACGTCCAGCGGCGGCGCGTGGAGGCCGCACTCGAGCGCGTTCGTCGTGGCGGCTATAGCCCGAGGACACGCCGCGCAAACCCGGCCGCGCCGACTTCAAGCGCGGCGACAAGGTCGCGTTCGAGGACAAGTACCTGCGTCGCCAGGTCGGCGTCATCGTACGCATCAACCAGCTCACCGCAAGCATCGACTGCGACAGCGGCGAATCCTGGCGCGTCGGCTTCCATCTGCCACGGCACGTCGTCGACATCTGACCCGGCTGATAGGTGGTCGTCGTGAGCATGACGTGATAGGCGTCGTTCGACAGAAAGTGGACATCGACGCCCTGGTGACCCGCATCGCCAGCGTCATCCACCGATCGGTGCCGCGAGACTCGCGTGGACTGCATCGCCCTCTTCGATCGAGATGCAAGGAAAGATCGCGTCGATGGCCCGGCATCTCGGAGACGTTCCTCGAGTTCCGACGCTTGCGGAGACTGGCGCTACGACCCCGCCCATCCGCCACGCCCGGAGGAAATCGATTCGCTCGCGCCCATCAGGCGCCGTACCCGGACACGGTGCAGCTGCAAAGTAAACCGTGAAGGTGGTCACAACCGTGCGTTGGCGCACACAAGGC
Organism: Thiomonas sp. FB-6; assembly: GCF_000377645.1. Classification (GTDB taxonomy): domain Bacteria; phylum Pseudomonadota; class Gammaproteobacteria; order Burkholderiales; family Burkholderiaceae_C; genus Thiomonas_A. Next base: position 4,671 of record NZ_KB898523.1, read on the forward strand.
CCGCGCAACGCCCCGCGCCGGCGCATGGCCAGCCGCGAGAACGCGTCCCGAAGCCCGACAACTAGACCCAGCCAGCCCGGCGCAATCGGCGGTAGACGAAGGCGCAACCGAACACCGTGGCGGCGACCGCCAGCGGGTACCCGGCCTTCCATTTCAACTCCGGCATCCATGCGAAATTCATGCCGTACAGACTGAACATCACGGTGGGGATGGCCAGGATCGCGCCCCAACCCGCCAGGCGCTTGACCACCTCGTTCTGGTTGTTGGCCACCAGCGCCAGGTTCACCTGCATGGCCGTGGTCAGCATGTCGCGCATGCCGTCGATGAGGCTCACCAGCCGCGACACGTGGTCCTGGATGTCCCGGAAGTACGCGCGCAGTTCCTTCGGAATCAGGTCGCCGTGCAGGCGCATGAGTTCCGAGCTGATTTCCGCCACCGGCAACACGGCATTGCGCAATTCCAGGAGATTGCGCTTCAGGTCGTACAAGCGCTCGATGACGAGCCTGTCGAAGCGATCCCTGAAGATGTCGGTTTCGATCGCGTCGAAGTCCTTCTCGAACTGGGCCACGACCGGTTGGTAGTTGTCCGCCACGAAGTCCAGCAGCGCATACAGCGCGAAGCCCGGGCCCTTGGGAAGTTCCTTCGTGCCGACCTCGCTGCGCTGCAACACCTGCGCATAGCTCGACGAGGCGCCGTGGCGCACCGAAACCAGGAAGTTCGGGCCCACGAAGAGGTGGGTCTCGCCATAGACCACCGACCCTTCCTGCAGTTGCGCCGTCTTCAACACGATGAACAGCGAACCGCTGTAGGCCTCGATCTTCGGCCGCTGATGGGCGTGGTGCGCATCCTCGATGGCCAGCTCATGCAGGCCGAAGTCGCGCTGGATTTGCCGCAACACGGCGTCGTCCGGCTCGTGCAGTCCGAGCCACACGAAAGTTCCGCTCTGCCGGATGACTTGCGAGATCTCGTCGATGGAGACGTCCCCGATGCGCCTTCCCTCGCGATAGATGACACTGTCCACCGTGGATGTCATCGTCCTGCTCCTCCCGTGACGGTCGTCGGCAACCAACCCCGCCTGCATTGTGGCATCCAGCCCTGGCGGCAGGCCAGCCTGCCTCCCGAAGGCTAGCGTGCATGCCGCGTCGGACACGAGGGGCGGACGACGCCACGCCGGCGCTGGACGTGGCTATGCATGCGATCGATCCGCTCGATCGCGACCGGTAACCGCCCAGCGCACCACGCGGCCGACCGTCAACGCCCGCGCAAGCAGCGTCACCACCATGACCAAGACCGCGGCCAACAGGATGCTTGCCGAGAAGCTCACCAGCAGGACCTCCATGCCGATCAGCACGAACAGCACGGCATTGAGAATTTCATCGATCAGTTCCCAGAACAGGTCGACGTACTGCCGCGTGGTGTCGGACATCGCCAGCCTGCGACCGCCATTGCCGACGATGAGCCCCACGACCACCATGGCCAGCGGCCCGGACACGTGCAGCCGGTTGGCCAGCGCATAGCCTCCGGTCACCGCGGCCAGCGTCAGCATCACCTCGACCTCGTAGTTGTCGACGCTGCGCAGCAGCCTGAACGTGACATACCCGAGCACCAGACCGAAGAGCAGGCCTCCGCCGGCTTCCTGCAGCATCAATTCCAGGCCGTGCTTCACCGTGGGCGCATCGCCGCTCGTGAGCATTCCGAGCAGCAGCGCAAAGAGGACGACACCCACGCCATCGTTGAACAGGGATTCGCCCGCGATGACGAGTTCCAGGTTCTTCGGCGCGCCGGCCGTCTTCAGGATGCCCATCACCGCAACCGGATCCGTGGGCGAGATCAGCGCGCCGAACAGCAGGCAATAGACCAGCGGCAGGTGCAACCCCACCCAGGGCAGCGCCAGCCAGGTGCCGTAGCCCACGGCCAGCGTGGACAGCAGCGTGGAGATCACGGCCAGCGCACCCACCTGCCAGCGATAGTTGCGCAGTTCGGAAAGGTCCGCGTGCAGGGCCCCGGCAAACAGCAGCAGGGAGAGCATGCCCTGCATCAGCAAGCTCGAGAAGTCGATCGCGCGCAGCATCGACTCCTCCACCTGTCGCAGTCCGAGGTCCCAGCCAGCCGCATCCAGGCCCACGAGCCCGAGCGAGAGCAGCATCCGCGAGGGCCGGCGTCGGTGCCGCCCGTGAACGCTCCGTATCGAACGGCGCCGGACCTCGCGGCTGCGGCTATCGACGCACCCGGCGTCCGACCGGGTCGAGTCTTGATCTTGCGCAAGCGAATCGTCGCTGCAAGGTCCGTCGGGACGGTTGCGCCCCTTCCGGTCGCGCGGACGCGCTTCAGCTTCGAGAGCGCAACTGAAGGGGAGACCGCCCCCCGTCGGCGATCTCGTCCATCGCATGCGCGGCCTGGCCGACGATGCACCTGCGGGTGCCGGACCCGGCCGGCGCTGAGCCGGCAGCGTCGTGCATGACGCCTCGGGTCGACGCCGCGGGCTCAGGAGGTCTGCGCATCCGTGAGCCGCGCCAAGCGCTGCCTGTGATCGTCGCGCGCGGCGTCGATCTCGCGCATCACGCCGTCCAGGTCGACGGCGCCGGGCGGTCTTTCGAAGCGGCCCGTGAGCTGCGTCTCGGGGCTGAGCCGGCCCTGGCTGTACAGCGCCCAGATCTCGCCGGCGTGCTCGCTGTCGCGCAGCTCGGGCGCGAAGCGTCCGAAGAAGGCGTTGAGGTTGCCGACGTCGCGCACGAGCATGCGCGCCGCGTGGTTGTTGCCGGCCGCGTCGACCGCCTGGGGCAGGTCGATGATGACCGGCCCCTCGGCGCCGAGCAGGATGTTGAACTCCGACAGATCGCCATGCACCACGCCCGCGCACAACATGCGAACGACCTCGCGCAGCAGGCCGTGGTGGTGCAAGCGGGCTTGCTGCGGGCTGAAGTCGACGTCGTTGAGTCGCGGCGCGGCGGCGCCGTGCTCGCCGACGATCAGCTCCATGAGCAACACGCCCTCGTGGAACTGCAGCGGGCGGGGCACGCGGACCCCCGCCGCGGCCAGGCGATACAGCGCCTCGACCTCGGCGCTTTGCCATGCCGCCTCCTGCGACTCGCGTCCGAAGCGCGAGCCCTTGGCGATTGCGCGCGCCTGGCGCGAATTCTTGACCTTGCGATTCTCGGTGTAGTCGACGGCCTGCCGGAAGCTGCGTTGCGTGGCCTGCTTGTAGACCTTGGCGCAGAAGGTCTCGTCGCCGAGGCCGACGACGTAGACCGTGGCTTCCTTGCCGCTGGTGAGTTGGCGCGAGACGCGGTCGATCAGGCCTTCGTCGAACAAGGCTTGCAGCGGCTTGGGGATTTTCATGGGCCCATTTTGCGCTCTCGGCCCGGGCCGGGGCACCCGAACCCCGGCGGGCGTCGAAGGTGCAAGCGATGCGGATGATCTCCAGCAGCGGTGTGGCCGGCTCGACCTGCAGCTCGCGCGCCTGCTCGGGCGTGGCAGCGCTCGCGCGGATGCGCTCGGAGGTGCGCACGACGCTGTTGTTGAAATCGTCCTGGTAGAGCTGTTAGAGCGTGCCCTTGCGCGCGCGAAGGCGCTCCTCGTCGAACCCCGAGAACGCCGCGGCGGGCAGGTAGATCTCGTCCACCGGGGTGATGCGCCCCTGCAGCGACAGAACGTTGGAGAGGTGGTAGAGCCGCGCGCCGGCCCTCACCTCCAGGCTCCTGGCGGCATAGGCATCGGCGGCAACCACGTCGAAGAGTCGAAAGCGCACCTGGGGGTATTCCTTGCGGCCGTCCTTTCCGACGAGGTGGAAGCCTGACCGGGGCGCCCCACTCCAGCCCATCGATGGCGGCCGACAGGCGTCTGCGAACTTCCCGGTACAAGGGGACGTCGGAGCGGTGTTGACGCCGATGTCGATTGGAGCCATCTGCCGGGTTTGGCGTGAGCTGCGAAGGGCGTAGCCCGGAGCCGCTCACCGCACGCCGGTCGTCCCTGGAGATGGGGCGGCCATCGTGAAGTCCGGATAAGGTTGGGGTGCGACCCACCAATCCTTGTCTGAAGGAAACCACGATGACCAGCGCCACTATCGCATGGACCGAGCTCGCTGAGAAGGGGGCCGATGTCGACGTGCTGCGCCAGATGATGCAGTTCATGCCCCAGCGCCTGCACGGCTGATGCAAGCCCGCAAGAAAGGCCAACGGCCTAGGCGCTTTCGCGTCTAAGCCGTTGATTCATTTGGCTCGCCGACCAGGGCGAAACTGGGCACTGGAGCGTAGCGCTTGAATGCCTCTGAACATTTGCCCGTGGCGCCGAGGGAGGAAGGCTTTGCAGTCGAGACAGGCAGCGCCCGGCGAAGCGGCCTACACGGTTGAATGCTTGTCCCGATAGAGCGCGAGTCCCATCAGCAGGAAGGCCGGCAACACGGACCCAAGGAATACGCGCGATGGTGTCGAAACCTGCAGCAGCGCGCCGAGGACAACCGGCAGCAACGCACGCTGGAGTACGGTCTGCGTGGCGATCCGGCCGCCCCAGGATCGCGCGTCGTCCGGACATTGCACCCGCAGGAACAGTTTCGCGCGCTGCTTGATGCGCAGGGCACTCAGGGAAAAACCGATGAAGGCACCTGCCACCTGCATCCAGAGACTGCTCCCGATCGCGAACACGAGGAAACTGGCGAGCAACATCGCCGTCAACACCCCATCCCGAAGACTCGCCAATGCCCAGCGTGTGTAGGCGCCGATGGCACACAGGGATCCGGCGATGCAAAGCATCTCGAGGATTGCGTAATCCGCGATCCCCATACGCCGTTCGTGGTGCATTAGAAATGGGGCCAGAAAATTGAACAAGGCAACCAGAGCCCCGAGCAGCATCCACAGCGCGAAAGCGCTGTCCGGCCTTCCCGGCTCCGAAACACACTCCCTGGCGGCGACGGCCGCGGCGTCGCGAGCCGGAACGGCCAGGACATTCGACGCCATGCACTGCACAGCCAGTCCCCACGCCGCAACACCCACCGCAACGGCGAGCGCGCCGAGGTATCCGAGCCACTGAAACGAAAAGCCCGAGACGGCTGCGCCAGCGAACATTGCGAACTGGGCACCCAGCATCTGGGTACGAGCGATCAGCGCGCATCGCTCCCGCGGAAGTCGCAACGCGAGCGCTCCGATGATCGTCTCGACGCTGAAGATCGTGCAGGCGCCAGCCAGCGAAGAAGCGAGCAAGACGGCGTAAGCAACGACTGGCGCGCCCAAGTTCGCGGCAAGCGGCACAGCGGCCAGATAGGTCACAAGGCCGAGCCCTCGTGCAAGCAGGAGGGTAGGTGCCTCGTCGACTCGGGGCGATGCTCGCCGAAGCCGTGCCAACAGCGGCGGAAGCAAGGCACCAACGCCCAGGATCACGCCCACCTGCAAAGCGTGGCCGTGGCCCGTCCGAGCGGAAAGCACCCACAGCGAAGCGATGCAGGCGATGCTGTCAGCGGTTACATAGAAAAAGTTGACGGCAGACAGGGCGAACAGGCTGACCAGTTCATCTCCACTCGCCCCATCTCCGCCGTTCTTCAGGTTCATGCTCAGCCCGACTTGAGCATCGCTGGCTTCACGCGCCCATCAGGCCTGCCCGGAAACGTCCAGGTCTTCAACAGATCGTCGCTGAACAACACGATTCTCTCCTGCTGCTCGAGATGTTTCCGGTCTGCGCGAAAGTCAATCAGAATTTCCCGGAACTGCGTCGATTTCAAAGCCAAGTTCGTCGGAATTTGATAGTGGGTTTCCGCCTCGCCCTTGATCCGGCTCCCGTCTTCCGCATGCCAGCACATCGTGAAATGCCCAAGCACGGAACCCGGGCCATCGGGAACCCAAGTCTCCACGGTGGAATCGATTGCGGAAAGATCCGGCAGCTTCAATTGACCTTCGATCTCGAAGGAGGCCATCAAACCCGTCGGGCACTTCTCCACCGAATACACCGTTCTCAAGCTGCCACACGATCTATTCAACTGCAAAGTCCTGACTGCCTTGTACACCCCACCGGTTTCTCTGAAGGGATTGATCGCCCCTTCCCTGACGAAACTCATGGATGGCTGCCCCGTCAAGAGGACGTAGGCGAGAATTCCCAAATCGGCATGGGACGGTCCGCGAACGCCGCTCACGACTTGGTCGAGATGCCATCGCCTGCGTGGTAATGGTTCCGTGCCTCGGAGTGGGTTCGACACGAACAGCTTCGGCGAGTTCCAATGGCTGGACAAATCACCCACGCACCAAGGGCGCATTCAAAGACACCCAAGGCGTTGCGGCCGACACCGGGCAGGAGCCGCGCAAGCACACTGCGCGGGGTCAATGAGTCCATTCCGCAGGAGACGCGCAGATCCCGCGCATCGATGCCGAGTCGGGCCGGCGCGAACTGTCGCGCTCGGCCTTCGTGGCTTTGGCCGCTGAACACGAGCGGACCACCATGCCGCGATCGATCGTCGCGACCTTCTACGTCCTGGCCATGATCGCAGCCGTGGTCTGCGTCGACGTCCTGCTTCTCAGGCACCAATTCTGGGCGCGACTTTTCGTGAACATCGGCATCGCCGCAGTCGCCGCCGCCACCTACCTGCGTTTCATGAAGAAACCCTGAACCCTTGGCAGGTTTACCCCAGAAGCGATGAAGCCCCAGGCTTGTGACCTGAGGCTTCTGATGGTGGCTCGCCGAGACGGACAAACCCGGGAACTGGGAAGTTGCACTCGACATTTGAGGCTCGTCCTCATACGTGATGCTCTTCCACGCCGCCGCACCAGATCACGTGCTCGGAGCATCAGGGGCTTGAATGCATTCGGTTCATCCCCGCTCGCGCGGGCTCCTCAACGGCCTCGGGTCCGACTCGCGAGGGTCCGTTCGGCATCGGCGGCGACAAGCCAGCCGTCGGTGCTGCAGCGACATCGGCCTAACCCGGCGGGCACCGCGCCACCATGTCGATTTCGATTAGCGCGCCCTTGGCCAGGCCGGTCACTCCGACGCAGGTGCGCGCCGGCCGGCGCTGCGCAGGAAAGTAGCCCGCGTAGACCCGGTTCATCGCCTCGTAGTCGGCATCGAACGCGGTGAGATACACGCGTACGGACACGACGTCGGCCAGTCGCAGTCCACAGCCGGCGAGCACCACGCCGAGGTTGTGCATGACCTGATGCGTCTGTGCTTCGATGCCTTGCGGATAGGGCGAATCCAGCGAGGTTCCGGTAAACGGCATCTGGCCGGTGATGAAGACCCATCCATCGGCTTGGACGGCATGGCTGAAGGGGGCGACCGGGTCGGGCGCACCGCCGATCATGTGAAAGGTCGTGGGCATGGCTTTCGCATCCTGAAGCGGGTCTGCAGCGGCGCTCGATCGCGCTGCCAGCCCATCTTAAGAACCCATGCTGCGTTTGCACAAGGTGTGTTGCGGCGACCCTTTCCCGGGCATGCATGCGGCTTCAGAGCGAGCCGGCAAGCGCCCTGCCGCGGGCTTTCGCTTTTGCACAAGAAATTGTGCGCTGCGACACAAGCGCTCCCGGCGCTGGCTTCCTAGCATCGTTTCCAAGGCGGCGGATCGTCCGAAGCCCAGTGATCCGGATCGCTCGTGATCCGTCTAGTTCCTGTTTCCACGACCGGAGAAATTCCCATGTTCACCCAGATGTTGCACACCCGTACGCCGGCGCCGTCGAGACTGGCCAACGGGCGGGTCTGGCGCCGCGCCGCCGCCTGCATGGCCTTGGGTGCCGCGGCCTGCCTGGGCCAGCTGGCGAGCGCACAAGCCGCCGAGCCGGGCTCACCTCGGGTCTGCGCGGCGCTGCAAGCGCATTACCCGCAGTTCAAGGGCAAAACCCTCGTGGACGCCATCAACCCGCACACCCCCGGGTATGAGGCCCTGGATCCGAAGGATCCGAGTCACTACGTCGGTTTCGACGTGGATCTGGCCGAGTCCCTGGGCAAGTGCCTGGGCTTTTCGGTGCGGTACACCCCGGTGGCCTTCGCGGCATTGCTGCCGACATTGCAGAGTGGCCGAGCCGATTTCGTGATTTCCGATATCTACGCCACCAAGGAGCGCGCCCGCGCCGCGGATTTCATCACCTATTCCAAGGTGTTCGACGGTGTGCTCGTGGCCAAGGACAACCCTAAGAAGATCAGTGGCATCAACCAGTCGCTCTGCGGCATGACGGCTGCCGAGAACACCGGTTTCGTCGAGGTTCCGCTGGTGCAGAACCTTGCGGCCGCCTGCACAGCCGCGGGCAAGCCGGCGCCGAAGGTTCAGCTATACGACAACAACGCGTCGTGCATCCAAGCCGTGCTGGCCGGCCGGGCCGACACATATATCAATGACGTGAACACCGTTGATCAGGCGGTCAAGGCCTATCCCGACAAGTTGAGCAAGGCGGTCGCCGTGACGCTGCCCTACCACATCGGGATCGCGGTGCCACAGGACAACCATGCGCTGCGTGGCGCCATCATGGCCGCGCTGAAGGCGCTGCAGGCTTCGGGGCAGCAGGCGGCGATGATGCGCAAGTGGGGCCTCGACCAGGGCGCCGTGGAAGCGCCGACCCTGGTGACCGCGCATTGAACGGGGACCGGCGTGGCACTGTTCTACCACTACCTGACCCTGGGCTACCTGCTGCACGGAATCGCGCTGACCCTGCTGGTCACCGCGTACGGGCTGGCAGGCGGCCTGGGGGCCGGCATCGTGCTGGCCGCAATGCAGTTGTCGGGGCAGCGGTGGATGGCCGCGCTGGCTCGCGGCTACACCGTGGTGTTCCGCGGCACGCCGCTGATTCTGCAAATGGTGTTCGTCTACGACGCTCTGCCGCACTTCGGGATTCGCTGGAGCGCCGTGGCCTCGGCCGGTGTGGCGCTGGCGATGAACGAGGCCCCGTTCATCGCCGAGATCCTGCGCTCGGGCATTGTCGGCGTTGACCGCGGGCAGGTGCTGGCGGGCAGGGCGCTGGGCATGCCGGCGCGGGTGCTGATGCGCCACGTCGTGGCGCCGCAGGCGATTCGCACCATGATTCCCGCTTTCGGCAACGAAGCCGTGAGCGCCTTGAAAAACTCCTCGCTGGCGTCATTCATCTCGGTGCAGGAGTTGACCCTTCGCAGCACGCAGTTGGCGTCGTCGACCTTTGACTTCTTCTCGGTGTTCTTTGCCTCGGGCCTGTTCTACCTGCTGCTGACGGGAACTGTCTCCCTGCTGCAACTCATCGCCGAGCGGGTCCTGGATCTCGATCGCCCGATGTCGGGGCCTGCGCGCCGCATGCGGGGATGGCCTTGGCTGCAGGCCCTGTGGCCTGCAACTCGCCGCGCGGCCCTGCCCGTGCCGAGCTTCGCGTCATCGCCAGTCCCGGCTACGGCGCCGCCTGCGACGCAGGCCGGCGGCGGTGTAGCGTCGAACCGCCGACAACGGGCGCAGGGTCTGGCCGCCGCGCCGATTGCTGTGGAGGTGCGGGACCTGACCATGAGCTACGGCAAGCAGTGCATCTTCAGTGCGTTGAGTCTGCGCGTGCACAGCGGAGAGGTTGTGGCATTGCTCGGGCCCAGCGGCTCGGGCAAGAGCACGCTGCTGCGTTGTCTGAACCGTCTCGAGACCTGGGACAGTGGCAGCGTGTTCATCAGCGGACGACGCATCGGCATGAGCGCCGGCGGGGTCGTGCTGAGCACCAGCGCGCTGGCGCGCCAGAGGGTAGAGGTCGGTGTGGGCATGGTGTTCCAGCACTTCAACCTGTTCGCACACCTCAGTGCACGCGAGAACATCGCCGGGCCCTTGCGCTGGGTGCATCGCTGGTCCGCCGCCGCAGCCGATGCGCGGACGCAGGAGTTGCTCGATCGCGTCGGCCTGGCCGATCGCGCCGACGCGCTTCCCAGGCACCTGTCCGGCGGGCAGCAGCAGCGCGTGGCGATCGCGCGCGCGATCGCCACGCGGCCGAGGGTGCTGCTGCTCGACGAGCCCACATCGGCGCTGGATCCGGAAATGGTGGGCGAGGTGCTCGACGTCATCCGGCGTCTGGCCAGCGAGGAGGGTCTGACCATGCTGATCTCCACGCATCAACTGCGCTTCGCCGAGGAGGTGGCCGACCGCGTCGTCTTCCTCGCTCAGGGAAGCATCGTCGAGGACGGTCCGGCGCACGAGGTGCTGCACACGCCCAGCCATCCGCTGACATCCCGGTTCATTCGCGTCATGGCCGCCGGCCAGTTGTCGGGGGAACCCGCCTGAAGCCTGGCTGCCACTCGCCCCGAGTCCATCCCACCATTCCGATCTTGTCCGTTTCCCGCACGGAGGCCCTGATGTTTCACGATCTTCCCGCCCGTCCCAAAAGTGTCCACTGGGGCTATTTCGATGCCGCCCTGGCCCCAGTGCTGCATGTGCACAGCGGGGACGTCGTGCGCGCCGAGGCCGTCACTCACCACGCAGGCGACGCGCCTGACTTGATGATGGATGATGCGCTGCGCGCGCTGTACGCCAGCATTCCGGAGCAGGATCGCAATCCGGGCGTGCACCTGATGACCGGCCCGATCCATGTCGAGGATGCGCGGCCGGGCGACATGCTCGAAGTCCGCTACCTGCAGATGCTGCCGCGTCTGCGCTACGGTTCCAACCTGGCTGCGCACTGGGGGCACCTGTACCGGGAACTTGGCGAGAAGGAGCGGGTGACCATCTACGAACTCGACGAGCAGTGCAACACTGCCAGCGCGCTGTTCGCCTACGACTATCCCGGCAAGTACCTGGTGCCGGGGCGCATCACGCCACGATCGACGTGCAACTGCCAGCCGGCGCTGGGTGGCGTGCGCGTGCCGGTACGCCCCCACCTGGGAACCGCCGGCGTGGCCCCTGACGCGATGGGGCGTGTGAGCACCGTGCCGCCGGGCGCGCACGGTGGCAATATCGACAATTGGCGCATCGGAGCGGGCTCCACCATGTATTACCCGGTCGCCGTTCCGGGCGCGCTGTTCTCGATCGGCGATCCGCATATCTCCCAGGGAGACGGCGAAATCAGCGGTACGGCGATCGAGGCCTCGCTCAACGTGATGTTCCAGATCGTGCTGCGCAAGGACTTCCACTTTCCATCGCCGTTGCTGGAAACGCCTGACATGTGGATCGTGCACGGATTCGACGAAGACCTCGATGTGGCCATGCGCCAGGCGGCGAAGGACATGTTGCAGCTGCTCGTCGAGCGCCATCGCCTGAGCCGCGACGATGCCTATTCGCTGATGAGCGTGGGCGCCGATTTCGGAGTGACCCAGGTCGTCGACGGCAAGCAGGGTGTGCACTGCAAGATGCCGCGCGGCTTGTTCGCGCCGACGCAGCGCGGCTGAGCGCACGGCATGGCCGCTGCCGGTGCGGCGTAGCGGCGACGCAGGGCACGCTTCTTGCGGTTTCGCTCCTGAATCCTGGGAGCGAATCGCAGTGCAGACCGAGCTTTTCACGACCGACCCCTATCCGGTGCAAGAGCGCCCCGAAAGGTGGCGCGAGGCATTGCAGCCGCACCATCTTCGCGCGCGCATGGACACGGCGCGCGAGCCGCTGCACGCCACGCTGCTGGCGGCCCGTTCGCCGCTGGGCATCACCATGGCGGCGATCAGGTCCTCGGCGCAGCGCCTCGTACGCCGCGCGGCCCCGCCGCAGGAGCTCTGGTTGTGCCTGCACATGTCCGGGCCCGCGTGGCTGCATGAAGCTGGGCGGCAGCGCGCGCTGGACCCTGGAGACATGGTGTATGGCACCGCGCGATCCGAGCTGGAGCTGAGCTTCGATGGAGACTTTCGGCAGTTCATGCTTCGCGTTCCCGTCGAGACCCTGAAGTCGCGCCTGGCGGGGCCGCTGCGTGCCAGCTCGGGGTGCCTGTCCGGCCGCCACGGCATGGGACACGTGCTTTCCGGCACGCTGGCAGCACTGGCGAATGCTTTCGATTCGCTGGACGCCGGGCAACTGCAATGCCTGGAACAGAGCTTGCCGGAGATCGTCGCGGCCAGCCTGGCCGACGAGGTCATCACGGTTGCGCAGCAGGGATTGCGCACGCCGCAGGCAGCCCTGTTGCACAGGGCCTTGCGTCACGTGGACACGCACCTGAGCGACTCCGGGCTCAGCCTGGCCGAGGTGGCCCGGCTCGAGGGGGTCTCCGCGCGGACCCTGCAAAAGCTATTCGAGGCCAGCGGCAGAACCTTCTCGGGTAATGTCCCGCCGAGTGGTGTAAGTCTTTGGTGCGGTGAGCTGCGAAGGGCGTAGCCCGGAGCAGCTCACCGCGCGCCGGTCGTCCCTGGAGATGGGGGTGGCCATCGTGAAGTCCGGATAAGGTTGAGGTGCGACCCACCAATCCTTGTCTGAAGGAAACCACGATGACCAACGCCACTATCGCATTGACCGAGCTCGCTGAGAAGGGGGCCGATGTCGACGTGCTGCGCCAGATGGTGCAGTTCATGGCCCAGCGCCTCATGGAGATCGACGTGGAGGGGCGCTGCGGCGCCGGCTA
>NZ_KB898524.1 GCF_000377645.1 Thiomonas sp. FB-6
AGCGTTTGCAGCGCGGCTTGGATGGAAGCGAGCAACACGGAGCGGGCATAGGCCGCATCAGGTCCTGCGGAAGGGTCCGGCAGGTTCTCTTCGAGCCAGCTGCGGCCATCGTCGTCATCGGCGACCGGCAGCGGCTCTTCCTTCGTCTTGCGCGCACGGTCGATGATGCGATTCCTGGCCACCCGAAACAGCCAGGCGCCGACCTGCTCGACCGCATCGGCGCTCAGGTAGAACTCGAACAACACGTCCTGCAGGATGTCCTCGGCCTCCGCCGTATCGCGCACGCGGCGGCGGATGAAGTCCCCCAGCCGCGAACGTTCGCGCTTGACGACTTCGGTGAAGCGCGGGGCGTCGGCGGGCATGGAGAAGTGAGCCGGAGGCAGCGGGGAGGAAACGGCGTCCATGACAGGTAGACGAATGAACGCCGGCAATATTGTGGACGTGTTCCGCGGAGCCACGGGCTTGGCCGGCGCGCCGAAGTCCGGTTCGCCTCCGAGGTGGCCGCTCCCCTCCCCGGCCTCTCGGAATCCCAGGCAGCGCGTATGGGCCAGGAACAGCCCGTCATCGCGGCGGCGATGCGGTCATTCAGTGAGGGGAGGCGCCTCGGCGGGAAATGGGCGCAGGCCAAACTCCGCAGCTCGGCCGAAGCGGTCACCGGGCCTGTTTTCAGCAGCGTCCGTTGCAAGCCAGAAGCGGCCCGTCAGGAGCAGTTTGACGCTGCCTTCCAGACGACGACTCCGGTCGCGGTGTCATGTCTGCGCGGGCTTGGCCGTCAGCTCGATGTGCAGTGCCTTCATCACCGCCAAGGTTGTCTTCAGGGTTGGATTGCCGCGGGCACTGAATGATCGGTAGAGCTGTTCCCGCGACAGCCCGGTTTCATGCGCGATCTCGCTCATGCCCCGTGCTCGCGCCACGACGCCCAGAGCCTGAGCGATGTAGCCGGCGTCACCGGACTCGAACGCATCGGCCATGAAGGCCGCAATGGTCTCGTCCGAATCCAGCAGTTCTGCCGGATCGAAATTCGTCAATCGATCGTTCATCTGTCTTCACTCCCCTCACGCGCCAGACGCTTCGCGGTCTCGATATCCCGCGCTTGCGAGCTTTTGTCCCCGCCACAGAGCAGGATCACCAGCGTCGTGCCTCGCTGCTGGAAATACACGCGGTAACCGGGTCCATAGTGGATCCGAAGTTCGCTGATTCCGTCCCCGACCGGTGCGACGTCGCCAGCCAAGCCATAGGCCAATCGGTTCAATCGCGCAGCGACAAGGGCGCGCGCTCGCGCGTCACGCAGCTTGCCCCACCACTTCCGGAAGGCGCTCGTTTGCCGGAGTTCGAGCATGGCAGCAATGTAGTCGAAAAACTACACTCGCGCAATGTCCCCGACCCCGTTCCAGCCTACACCGTGCTTCTCTTCGAGATCGGACCTCAACTCCGAATCGGCCGCATGATCTCGAGCCAAGCGACGATCCGCAAAGGGGTCGACTGCTGCCTCTTGCGCTCGGCGCGTGAACGGCGGCAAAGACCGACCACCAGTCGTTGCGTGGCGCCTGGACTGCTGCCGGTTCGGTAGACACCGACCTCAGTGGCGGCGCCGGCATGGCGTGCGGTGGCCTGAAACGGCCGAAGGTTGTCATTTGACAAGCTTGGCGAACATGCTCAACCTGGCGACCCCTGATGGTCCGTTCTCTTCATCCAAAAAGGGAGGTGGAGGGAGCCCTCAGGCACGCCGAAGAACCCCGGCAACCGCGCTCGCGCACTGCGACGCGTCGTAGACAACTGCACCGCGCACCGCAGGCAGCGCCAGGCCGACGGCGATCCCAAGGTGTAGCGCGATGGAATACACCTTCACCCTGAAGTACCAGCTCGCCGACGACGAGCGCGACGCGGATGCGTTATCAGCTCGCGCGAACGATGCGTTGATCGATGGCCCCGAACGGGGCCTCTGCTCCCAGAGGATGACGCGCCTCCATGCGCACCCGGTCGCCGAAAGCCATGTAGCGGGTCTTCGGGCCTCCATCTTGCAGGATCTCGAGCACGCGGCGTTCGGCGATGCACGCCGAGCCGCTGGCCGGATCGGCGTTCGAGACCGTTCCGGAGCCGATAATGGTCCCCGCGGACAATCGGCGGGTGGCTGCCGCATGGGCGATTAGCTGGCCGAAGTGGAAGTGCATCTCGGCGCCCGAGGGCTTTCCGAAAGGCTGCTGGTTCCATTGCACGTGCAGCTCCAGGGCCATGCGGCCATGGCGCCAGGCGCTGCCAAGCTCGCCCGGCGTGAGCGCGACCGGAGCGAAGCTGGTGGAGGGCTTGGCCTGCAGGAAACCGAAGCCGGTCCGCATTTCGCGCGCGCCGAGCGTGCGCAGGCTCCAGTCGTTGAGCTGCACGCACAACAGCACGTGGCCCAGCGCCTCGTCCGCGCTGACGCCCATCGGCACCTCGTCGACCACGACGCCGAATTCCCCCTCGAAGTCGATGCCGTGGGCCGGGTCCGCGAATGCGACGTCGACGCAGGGCCCGAGCAGGTCGTCGCCGGCACCCTGGTACAGCAGCGGCACGGTGTCGAAATCGGGAATCGGCGGGGTGCGAAAGGCCCGTTCCATCAGGCGTCCGTGGTGCAGGAAGGCCGAGCCGTCCAGCCATTGCCAGGTCCGCGGCAAAGGTGCCAGACAGGCTCCGGCATCGAAATCGAAGGCTCCGGCGCAAGGACCCGATTCAAGATCCTCCTGCAGTTCGGCGAGCGGCTCGGCGATCTCGGCCCAGCGCGTCACCGCGTCGAGCATGGACGCGGCCAGGCCCCCGACCGAGACCGCGCGACGCAGGTCCCGGGACACCACGACCAGTCGGCCGTCGGCACCGCCGCCGGGCAGGGTCGCCAGTTTCATGACTGCTTCGCCTCGGGGACGGCGAACAGGGCCGCATCGAAGATGGCCACTGCGCGCGTCCAGCCCGCCGACGCGCCGCGAACCTTGTGCGGAAAGCAGCTCACGTAGAAACCCGAGGGCGGCAGCGCCTCGAGGTTGTGCAGCTTTTCCAGGTGGCAGTAGCCGATGTGCCGCCCGGCCTTGTGGCCTTCCCAGATCAGCGACTTGTCACCGGTGCGGGCGATGTCGGCCGCCGTGTGCGAGAACGGCGCATCCCAGCTCCAGGCGTCGGTTCCCGTCAGCCGCACGCCACGCTCGAGCAGGTACATCGTCGCCTCGTAGCCCATGCCGCATCCGGCATCGACATAGTCCGCGCTTCCGTAGCGCCGGCCCGCCCGGGTATTGACAAGAACGATCTCCAGCGGGCTCAGCTCGTGCCCGATGCGCGCGAGTTCCGCCTCGACCTCGGCGGCGCCGACCACGTGGCCGTCCGGCAGATGCCGGAAATCCAGCTTCACGCCCGGCTGGAAGCACCATTCGAGCGGAACCTGGTCGATCGTCATGGACGGCCTGGGCTGCCCGAGCTTCGCATCCATGGTCGAGTGGAAGTGATACGGGGCATCGAGATGCGTGCCGCTATGGGTCGTCATGGTCACCCATTCGACGGCGGCGGCTTCTCCGTCCGGGAAGTCCTCCCGCGTCGTTCCGGGCAGCAGGGAGACAAACTCGTCGACCGTCTCGTGGTGGCTCATGTAGCGAATGCGCGGTGCCAGCGGGGGCGGGTCGGAGAGGACATCGTTCTCCAGGTAGATCGAGAGGTCGACAAGGTGGCGGTTCATGGGTTTACCCTCCTCGCTGCGCTCAACTCCCCGAGGGAGTTGAGCGCTCCTTCGGGGCGGCCGTGCGCAGCGCTCATGGCATGCTCGGCGTCGGGATCCAGGGTTCAGGCCACGGCGGCGAGCTGTTCGCTGCGCGCCGGAAGCTTCTCGGAAAGAAACAGGCTGGCGGCGAATGCCAGCGCGGCCCCGCCCGCCGCCATGTACAGCGGAATCGCCAGGCCGTGCGCCTTGGCCAGGGCGCCCGCGACGGCCGGGGCGGCCACGGAACCGAAGGCCTCGCCGAACAGGGTGACGAGCCCGATGGCGGTCGCGGCAAGCGCACGCGGAACCGCTTCCGTGGGCACCAGCACCATCAGCAACGCGGCCATCGCCTGCCCGCCCTGGGTGCATGCGAGGATCGCGGCCAGCAACCACAGGTGCCTGTACAGCGGGAGATAGGCCATGGCCAGGGGCAGCACGATCGACAGCGCCGACGCGAGCAGGATCACCGGCTTGCGGCCGACACGGTCCGACAGCATCGGGAAGATCATGCCCACGACGAAGCTACCCACGCCCGCGGCCCCCAGCAGGAAGCCGGCCGTCGTCGGCGCCTGATGCGCCACGCTGGTGATGTACAGCGGACCGAAGGCGTTCTGCAGGATCAACCAGGCCACGAAGCCGGCGTTGCCCAGGCAGCACAGCCATACGTTGCGGTAGCGGAAAACCTGCAGCAGGTCCTTGAAGCTCAGGCGACGCGCGTGATCGTGCGCCGCGGCGGCACCGGAGGGCGCGAGCTCCGACGGCTCCTTGATGAACTTCCAGATCACCAGGGCCAGGATCAGTCCCGGGATGCCGGAGACGAAAAAGGCGACGCGCCAGCCGAAGCGGGCTGCCACCTGGGTGCTCAGGACCGGCGCCAGGGCCAGCCCGATCGCGGCCGCGGCGCTGACGACGATGCCCACGTTGCGGCCCCGCCGCTGGGGATGCGAGGACTCCTCGACCACCGCGTTCATGACCGACCAGCACGGCCCTTCGGCCACCCCCATGAGCGCGCGCGAGACCAGCATCTGCTGGAAATTGCGAGCCAGACCGCTCACCCACGAAAGCAGCGAGAAGATGACGACCATGGGGATCAGCACGGGCCTGCGGCCCACCCGATCCGAGACCGCGCCGAACACCAGAGATGAAAGCGCCCAGGCGATGGCCAGCGCAGCGGCCAGCGCGCCGATGGCCTCCGGCCCGAGGCGCAGGTCGACTGCGAAGTACGGCGCCAGATAGAGCTGACTCATGCGATCGAGAAAAACGGTTCCCCAGGTGAGGAACATGATGGCGACTAGCCGTCGCTCATAGTGCTTGGAATTGTCCATGGTGCGTCTCCGAAGGCTGGCCGGCACCACGTTGGCGGTCTGCCACGCGATCCCCGGATCGAATGGCCCGCCGTGCCGGCAAGCGTGTTGTACGTTCGTGCAATATTATTTGCACGATCGTACAAATCAACACGGGGTTTTCCCGCGCGGACGTCTCGGCCGGGCCCGGGTTGCACGACCGTACAATGAACCGATCAGGGTGGGACGCCCCACGCGCCGGGGCGCCGCGACCCCTGCCCTTCAGGATCCATCACGATGAACCCTTCGAGCGCAACCACGAAGCCGACGCGCAAGGCGGCCGGGGCCGGCGCGCCTGCGCTTCGGCCGCAGGCGGACCGGCGCGGCGCGATCCTGCAAGCGGCCCAGCGGCTGTTCGCCGAGCGCGGGTTCCATGGTGTGTCCATCCGCGACATCGCGCAGGCGGCCGGTGTTCCGCTCGCGCTGGTCGGCTATTACTTCGGCCCCAAGCTGGAGCTGTATCACACGATCTTCCGCGAGCACGCCGCCTACCTGCAGGCGCGCCTGCAGGGGCTGGCGCAGGCCCAGGCGCAGGCCGCGCCCGATGAACTCCTGACCGAGATCGTCAAGGCCTTCGTGCTGCCGGTGCTCGCCCTGGACCAATCCGCGGACGGGCATACCTTCCTGCGGCTGCTCGCTCGCGGCATGAGCGAACAACTCGAGGAAGACCGCCCGATCATCGAGGAACTCTTCGATCCGCTTGCCACGGCCTTCATCGATGCGCTGACAAGGGCGCAACCCGGGGTCCAGCGGACGACGGTCGCCTGGTGTTATCAGTTCGCGCTCGGCGCGCTGATCCATCACGTGACCGATGATCGCATCCAGCGCCTTGCGCCTGGAAGCGACGCCGAGCCAAGGCGCCATGCGGCGGACCTGCTGCTGCGTTTCATCGCCCACGGCATCACCGGGGCATGCGCGGCATCGCTCGACGTGCGCAGCCGGTAGCCACGGCCGGTCGCCGGCCAGCCGGCTAGCACCATCAACCCGACGAGGACGCTTAGCGAGGCGGCGCTCGCCGGAGCCTTGCGGCCGCCACGGACCCGCTCACCCGGTCCTACGCGCGCGACCGAAGGACTTGGATGTTCGCGAACCCGAGGTGATGCAGCCACTCCCGTAGCACCAGCAGACTGGCGGCGAACTCGGGATCCATCGGGATCGTGTCCTGGGTGGCAGGCCTGCCGAGGGCGATGGAGACCCAGCGGTTGAAACCCTGCTCCACCCCATCGGTGCCCAGAATCCAGGGCTCGGACGGGGCCTGCAGCACCTCGGCGATGCGCATCACGCGCGGATCTCCCGTCACGCATCGCGAATCGCGTGGCACGAGGGGACGCAGGGGCATGATCACGTCCTCCACCTCGGCGATCGCCGCCTCGATCGCGCTCTCGCCGGGCCGTGCGGCCTGGAAGTACTTGCGCGCCAGATCGCCCAGGCCGAGATGCAGCCGGATCACCCGCTCGGGCTCGGAGCGCGCGCCGACGGCGACGGCCGAGACGGCGTCTGCGAACTCCAGCGCCGTGACGGACCCGCCCCGGTCCTGGCGCGCCCGCAGCCAGGTGGCTCGCGCCCTGGCGTCGGTGTCGTCGATGTCGTCGATCTCGTCACTCATGGTGTCTTCGCGCTCCCCAGGGAGTCGACCAGGAAATCGATGAACACCCTGACCTTGCTCGGCAGGAAGCGCTGGCTGAGGTACACGGCATGCAGCTTCAGCTCGAGCGTGCGGTAGGACTCCAGGATGGGCACCAGGGCGCCCCTTTGCAGGGCCTCCTCGACGATGAACCGCGGCTGCAGGATCACGCCGCCGCCGGCGATCGCCAGGTCACGCAACAGCTCGCCGTTGCTGGAGTGCACCTCGGGGTGGACGCGAACCTTCTCGCGGCTGCCGTCGGGGGCCGTGAACGGCCATTCGTCGCCGGCCCCCAGGTAGCTGAAGCCCAGCGTGTCGTGCCCCGCGAGTTCCGCCGGCTTGCGCGGCCGGCCGCGCTTGCGCAGATAGCCGGGAGAGGCGCAGACCACGGCGTCCAGCGTGGCGATGCGCCGCGAGACGATGCCGGGGTCGAGCCGGGTGGCGATGCGCAGCGCCACGTCGATACCTTCGTTGGCGAGGTCGACCAGGCGGTCGCTGAGGTCCACGTCCAGGCGCAGTTGCGGGTAACGCTGGCGAAAGCGGGCCAGCACCGGGGCCAGGTGCGAGATTCCGTACGACAGTGGCGCCGAGATGCGCAGCAGCCCCACGGGGCTGCGCGTGCCTTGCGAGGCCACGGCTTCGGCCTCGGCGACTTGCTCCAGGATGGAGCGGGCGCGGCCGTAGAACTCCTCCCCGGCGTCGGTCAGCGACATGCGCCGCGTCGTGCGGTTGAGCAGGCGGGCCCCCAGATGGCGCTCGAGCGCGGCGACCTGGCGTGTGACCACCGCGTTGGACACATCCAGCACCTCGGCGGCCCGCGCGAAGCCGCCCGAGTCCACCACCTGCACGAACACCCGGGTTGCCGCGAACAGATCCATGGTGCGTCCATGTTATTGCGCCAATGGCAATAGTGCATTGCCAAGTATCGCCTTTTTTTGCTGCAAACGAGGGGCTACATTGCAGCTCATGGGCCGCTTGCAACTCGCGGCACCGGCAGCATGAGTTCGGCTTGCGCCCCCTCAACCTCCCTCGGAGCCCACCATGATCCGTTCATCCACCGCCCCTTACGGCATCACGCTGCTGCGCGTGAGCCTGGGCATCCTGTTCCTGGCCCACGTCGCCCTGAAGGTGTTCGTGTTCACCATTCCCGGCTTCGTCTCCTACTTCGCGTCGCTGCACCTGCCGGCGGTCATGGCCTACGGCACCATCGCCCTGGAGGCCTTCGGGGGCCTCGCGCTGGTGCTGGGCATCTACGCTCCCTGGGTGGCCATTCCGCTGGCGCTGGAAATGTTCGGCACCATCGTGATGGTGCACGGCGCCAACGGGTGGCTGTTCACCAACAAGGGCGGCGGCTGGGAATATCCTGCGTTCTGGGCGGTAGCGCTGGTCGTGCTGAGTCTGCTCGGGGACGGGGCCCTGGCCCTTCGGCCTGCCGTGGCTCGTCAGGTCTGAGTGCCCGGGGCTGCGGCGAGCGCAACGCAGGAATTGCCAAGGAGAGCATTGCCATGAGATTTCCGACCTTGTTCCTGTCGCACGGCGGCGGCCCCTGGCCGTGGATGAAGGAGGAGTGGAACGGCGCCTACGACCAGTTGGCCGCCGCGCTGGGCCGCCTGCCCGAAGAGCTCGGGGCGCGGCCGCGTGCGGTGCTGATGGTCTCCGCCCATTGGGAGGAACCGGTGTTCACGGCCCAGTCGCATCCGGCGCCGGGCATGATCTACGACTATGGCGGATTCCCGGACTACACCTACGGCATTCGCTATGCGGCGCCGGGTGCGCCGGAACTCGCGCACCGCGTGCAGGAATTGCTGCGGGCGGACGGCATCGCGGTGGCCGAGGACCGCGAACGAGGTTTCGACCACGGAATGTATGCCCCCATGGCCGTGATCTACCCCCAGGCCGACATGCCCACGATGCAGCTTTCGCTGCGACGTGGCCTGGACCCGCAGGAGCATCTGGCGCTGGGCCGGGCCCTTGCACCGTTGCGGGACGACGGCGTGCTGATCATCGGCAGCGGGCTGAGCTATCACAACCTGCGCGCCTTCGGCCCGGCGGGCCGGCAGGCCTCCGCAGCCTTCGACCGCTGGCTCGAGGTCTCGCTGGCGAATGCAGGTGCGGCGCGCTCGGCCGCCCTCGTGGCCTGGGAGCAGGCCCCCGCGGCGCGCCAGGCCCACCCACGCGAGGAACACCTGCTCCCGCTGATGGTGGCCGTGGGCGCCGCGGAGCAGGAAGCCGCCTCGCGCAGCTACCACGAGGACGAGTTCTTCGGCGGCCTGTCCGTGTCCAACTGGCGCTTCGGAAACCCTGCGCGATAAGGGTGCCGGCCGTCGCGGCACCCGGGGCCGTCCATGACGGCTCCCTCAAGGCTTGCGGGTCTGCGGGGTGTAGTGCTCCTGCAGGTAGGACACGATCTCCTCCTCGGTGGCCGGCTGGATCGGGGCGCCCATGACGGCGATCATCTTGTGCACCTCGGCCTTCCAGGTGGCGGCGGGCAGCGGCGGCTGCATGGTGATGTAGGTCACGCTGTGGCACATGCTGCAGTTGCCCACGACGGTATCGCGCCCCTTGCCGGGAGCCAGATCGGCGGTGTAGGTCGGCCACTTGCCCACGCGGTAGACGCTGCCGGGCTGCACGTCCATGCGCGCGGGTTGCTGCGCCGAGCCCAGGGTGCCGTCGGCATAGTCTCCGGCCGACACCAGGCCGGGGCGTTCCTGCGCGGTGACCATCGGGGCGGCCAGCGCCAGGGTCCACAGGGCAATCGTTCGAAGTTTCATGGCAGGTGCTCCTGTCAGGCGCTCAGGACCGTGACGTCCTGCCGCTCGATGCGATTCCACAGATAGCCGCCGGGGTTCCACACGCCGTGGTCCGTCTGCACGTTGCCGGCCTTGTCGGTGGCGCGCACGGCCAGCGTGAAGCGGCCGGCTGCCCGCGGAGTCCAGGCATGCGAGTAGGTGCGGAAGGAGTAGGCGCCGTGGTCCTTGCCCAGGCGCGCTCGGCTCCAGGTGCTTCCGCCGTCGGTGGACACCTCGACCTTGACCACCGCGCCATGGCCGCTGAAGGCCACGCCGCGGATCAGGCTCGGCATGCCCTGGATCAGAGGCACGCTGCCGTCCGGGTCGACGATGAAGGAGCGCACGGGCATGTCGACGGTGCCGATAGGCACGCTCTTGACCTTGCCGGAGGCCATGGCCTGCGGGGTCGTGTCGCCTCCCGGGGTGTCGGGAATGCGGTAGGCCGGGTTCATCCAGAAGTTGTTGTCCTCCCCGGTCAGCGCCCGGATGAAGCTCAGGTGCTTGGTCCAGTAGGTGGCGAACTTGCCGGGCACGACCATGCGCACCGGAAAGCCATTGAGCATCGGCAGGGGTTCGCCGTTCATCAGGAAGGCGATCACCGCGCGGTCCAGCGAGGGGTCGTTCGCCGGCAGCGACTTCATGAAGCGGCCGGAAGGCTTGTCGTCGGCACCGACACCGCGGTCGAGACCCTCGAACTGGATCCACGTGGCCTCGCGCTTGAGGCCGGCGCGCGCCAGCAGGTCGTGCAGGCGCACGCCCGTCCACATGGCGTTGCCCATGGCGCCGTTGCCCCACTGGCCGCCGGGCACGCGAGGCTGGAAGCGGCTGCGCGAATTGCCCGAGCACTGGTTCACCGCGGCGACGGTCACCGGCTTGAACTCCCGCAGCAGCTGATCCATCGAGAACTCCACCGGGTGCGCGAAGGCTCCCGACAGGCTCAGGCGCCAGCTGGCCAGGTCCACCTCGTTGGGGGTGACCGGCAGGTGGTAGCGCACGAAGAACGCGGCATTGGGCGTGAAGGCTTCGCGAAAGTACTGGCGCGGGGTCTCCAGCTGGATGGGGCGGTCGGTGAGGCGCTGCAGCGGCAGCTTTTGCGGGTAGGTGACATAGGGCCCCACGCCGTTCCAGTAGGGGTTGGCCCCCGGCCCGGTGAAGGCGTCCTGCGGCGTGTGGGCCTGCATGGAAACCACCGCCAGCGCGGGCCTCGCCGCCCAGGCCATGGCCCCCACGCCCAGCAAGCTCAGCACCTGTCTTCGATGCAACGAATCCGTCATGGCAGAGTCCTCCCCCTTCGGCGGCCGCCTGATCGACACGAAACGCGGGCGCGGCCCTTCCCCGTTTCGTGGCCCGACTCGTAACAACACCCTCCATACCGTAAGGACATACCCGGTTCATGTAACCAGTGATTTCCCGATCGGGGAAAGCGCGCAATGCTTGGGGGGGGTACGGCGATCGGCAAAGGAGAGGCGGCGAGTCGGTGCCCGCCTCCGATACCAGCCCGGATCGGCGCCGCGCACTGAGCCCGTCCGCGCAGTTCGCTGCGCTTACCATGCGGCGTCCCGCACTGGGCGCAGCGGGGAATCGCCGCCGCCCCGCCATCGGAACTTCGCGCATGCATCCCTTCCTCGTCTCGACCGCCCTGGTCGCGCTCGCCGAGATCGGCGACAAGACCCAGCTGCTGTCCCTGCTCCTGGCCGCGCGCTACCGCGCGCCGCTGCCCATCATCGCCGGCATCCTGGCCGCCACGCTGGCCAACCACGGCCTGGCCGCCGCCGCCGGCGACCTGCTCGCGCACGCGATCAGCCCGCGCCTGCTCGACTGGGCCGTGGTGCTGTCCTTCGTGCTCATGGGCCTGTGGATCCTGGTGCCCGACAAGCTGGACGACGAGGAGCTTCCCCGGCGCAGCGCGCGCGGCGTGTTCCTGGCCACCGCGGCTTCGTTTTTCCTGGCGGAGATGGGTGACAAGACCCAGGTGGCCACCGTCGCGCTGGCCGCGCGCTACAGCGAGTGGCTGCCCGTGGTCGCCGGCACCACTCTCGGCATGCTGGCGGCCAACGTGCCGGCCGTGCTGTTCGGGCACCGCTTCGCGGATCGCCTGCCCACCCGCTGGGTGCACGCGGTCGCCGCGCTCATGTTCCTGGTGCTCGGCGGCCTGGCCTTGCATAAGGCACTCCAGGCGGGTTGAGGCGCGGGGCCTGGCCGGCGGGCCGGGGCCCGCGGCGCAGGGCCGCTTGACAGGTTTCCATATTTCCACGATTATGGAAATATGGAAACCTTGAACGCAGCTGAATTGCTGGCCGCCCTCGGGCATGAGTCGCGCCTGTCCATCCATCGCGTGCTCGTCGAGGCCGGGCCCCAGGGCGTGCATGCCGGGGCCATCGGCGACAGGCTGGGCCTGCCGGCCCCCACGCTGTCCTTCCACCTCGCGCACCTCAGCCGTGTCGGGCTTGCGCGCAGGCGCCAGGAGGGCCGCTTCGTGATCTACGCGGCGGACTTCCCGGTGATGAACGAGCTGCTGGGATTCCTCACCGCCAATTGCTGCGGCGGCAACCCCTGCATGCCGGGTGCCGGGGCCTCGACCATCGGTGCCGCGCCATCCGATTGCGCCTGCGAGGCGCCTCTGGAAGGACAAGCGCGATGAACCATCGCATCCGCAAGGTGCTGGTGCTGTGCACCGGAAACTCCTGCCGCTCGCAGATGGCCGAGGCGCTGCTGAACCAGGATCTCGCCGGACACGTGCTGGCGAGCTCGGCCGGCATCAGCCCGCAGCCCACGGTCGCCGACGGCGCCATCGAGGCGCTGCGCCTGGCCGGGCTGCCCACCGCGGGCCTGTACCCGAAGGACCTCGACACCCTGATCGACCAGCCCTTCGACCTCGTGGTCACCGTCTGTGACAACGCGCGCGAGGCCTGCCCGGTATTCCCGCGGCCCGTGCCGAGCATCCACCTGCCGTTCCACGACCCCCACGGCGAGCCGCTGGACAGCTTCCTGCGGGTGCGTGACGATATCCGCGCCCGCCTGGTGCCGGCGGTGCGCGAGGCATTGGGCCTGGGAGCGGTCTGATGAGCGCGCAATGCGAGGTGGTGGCCCGCCGGGCCGGCGGCGCGCCGATGAGCCTGTTCGAGCGCTGGCTCACGCTGTGGGTGTTCCTGTGCATCGTCGCCGGCATCGGGCTCGGGCAGCTGCTGCCCGGCCCCTTCCAGTGGCTGGGCCGGCTGGAGCTGGCACAGGTGAACCTGCCCGTGGGGCTGCTGATCTGGGTGATGATCATCCCCATGCTGATGAAGGTGGACTTCGGCGCGCTGCACGAAGTGCGCCGGCATGTGCGCGGCATCGGCGTGACCCTGTTCGTCAACTGGCTGGTCAAGCCCTTCTCGATGGCCCTGCTGGGCTGGGTGTTCATCCGCCACCTGTTCGCGCCCTGGCTGCCGGCCGCGCAGATCGACAGCTACATCGCCGGGCTGATCCTGCTGGCCGCCGCGCCCTGCACCGCGATGGTGTTCGTGTGGAGCCGGCTGTCCGGAGGCGATCCGCTGTTCACCTTGTCGCAGGTGGCGCTGAACGATTCCATCATGGTGTTCGCCTTCGCCCCCATCGTGGCGCTGCTGCTGGGCATCTCGGCCATCCACGTGCCCTGGGCGACCTTGCTGTTCTCGGTGCTCATGTACATCGTGGTCCCGCTGGGGCTGGCGCAAGGCTGGCGCGCGCTGCTGCTGCGCCGCGGCCAGGCCAGCTTCGACGCCGCGCTGGCGCGCATCGGCCCGTGGTCGATGGCGGCGCTGCTGGCCACGCTGGTACTGCTGTTCGCCTTCCAGGGGCCGGCCATCGAGGCGCAGCCGCTGGTCATCGCGCTGCTGGCGGTGCCCATCCTGATCCAGGTGTTGTTCAACTCCGGGCTGGCCTACGTGCTCAATCGTGCGGTGGGCGAGCAGCATGCCATCGCCTGCCCTTCGGCGCTGATCGGAGCGAGCAACTTCTTCGAACTGGCGGTGGCCGCGGCCATCAGCCTGTTCGGATTCCAGTCGGGTGCCGCGCTGGCCACGGTCGTGGGCGTGCTGATCGAGGTGCCGGTGATGCTGCTGGTGGTCCGCGTGGTGGGAGCCACCCGCGGCTGGTACGAGCAAGAGAGACCCAAACAGGGAGCAGGGACATGAAGCGCTTTCACGTGCATGCGCACGTCGACGATCTGGCGGCGAGCATCGCCTTCTACACGCGGCTGTTCGGGGCCGAGCCGACGCGGGTGGAGTCCGACTACGCCAAGTGGATGATCGAGGACCCGCGGCTGAACTTCGCCATCTCCACCCGTGGCGCCAGTTCCGGCATCGACCACCTGGGCATCCAGGCCGATACCGAGCAGGAGCTCGCCGAGCTGAAGCAGCGCGCCGGCGCCGCCGACGCCGCGCTGCTCGACGAGGGGGCCACCACCTGCTGCTATGCGCGCAGCGAGAAGCACTGGGTCACCGACCCGCAGGGCATCGCCTGGGAACACTACCGCACCCTGGGCGACATCCCGGTGTTCCGGGAAGCCGGGCACGGCGCCGCGGCGGCCGCCTGCTGCACCCCGGCCGAGGCACCCCAGGCCGGCGGCGGCCGCAGTCCGGCCGAGGCCGCTCAGACCGCCGGCTGCTGCGGCCCGGCGGGCACGCTTCAGGCCGCTGCGGCCTGCTGCACGCCCGCGCAGGGCGCCAAGCCCGGCCGCTGCTGCTGAAGGCCATGTCCGAGCCGCGCGAGCCCGGTTTCGATTGCGTGCTGCGCGCCTGGCAGGCGCACGAAGGCGAACTGCTGGGCTTCCTCGCGCACCACGCGTCCGACGCCGACGCCGCGCAGGACCTGCTGCAGGAAGTGTTCGTCAAGGCCCTGCGCCAGGGCGGGGGCTTTTGCGCCCTGGACAACCCGCGCGCCTGGCTGTTCCAGGTCGCGCGCAACGCGCTGATCGACGCGGGGCGCCTGCAACGGCCCATTGTCGAACTCCCCGACGACCTGGCAGCACCGCCGACCGACGAGCGTGCGCCGGTGGATGACCTCGACGCCTGCATCGCCCGCAAGCTGCCGCTGCTGGGCCCCGAGGACCGCGACATCGTGCAGCGCTGCGACCTGGACGGGCTGACCGTGCGCGCCTACGCCGAAGCCGCCGGATTGAGCCTGCCGGCGGCCAAGGCGCGGCTGCTGCGCGCGCGCAAGCGCCTGCGCGACGCGCTGGTCGAGCACTGCGGAGTGCGCTTCGACCCCGACGGCAGCGTGTGCTGCCACGCCGGGCCGGACGGCGGCTGAGGGCCGCGACCCGGCCGGCGCCTGAGCGCGCCCGAGCACGCCTTGGCGCGCGCGGCCACGAGGGCTGCATCCTTTGCGGGCTTGCTTCGTCTTCAGGAGCAGAGAGATCCTGATTCGAGGCCACGATGAACTCCCCTGTTTCCACCGCGCCCCCCTCCGAGGGCGCCTCCCCCGCCGCCTGGCGCGCCTGGCTGCCGGCGCTGCTGTATGTGGGCGCCTGGTTCCCGCTGTACTGGATGCTGGAGCCGGCGACCGCCGCCTTCACCCGCTGGCTGGCCGGCCTCCTGCACATTGCGGCCAGCAGCCACCTGTACTCGGCGCTGGCCTTCCTGGTGTTCGAGGTGCCCAAGGTCTTGATGCTGCTGGCCCTGATCGTGTTCGCGGTCGGCGTGCTGCAGAGCTTTTTCACGCCTGAGAAGACCCGCGCGTTGCTGGCCGGCAGGCGCCAGGGCGCCGGCAACGTGCTGGCCGCGGCGCTGGGCATCGTCACGCCCTTCTGCTCCTGCTCGGCGGTGCCGCTGTTCATCGGCTTTCTCACCGCCGGCGTACCGCTGGGCGTGACCTTCTCCTTCCTGGTGTCGGCGCCCATGGTCAACGAGGTCGCGCTGGC
>NZ_KB898525.1 GCF_000377645.1 Thiomonas sp. FB-6
TCATCATGGCGAAGAGCAAATTCGAGCGGACCAAGCCCCATGTGAACGTGGGGACGATCGGACACGTGGACCACGGCAAGACGACGCTGACGGCGGCGATCACGACGGTGCTGTCGAACAAGTTCGGCGGCGAGGCCAAGGCCTATGACCAGATCGACGCGGCGCCGGAAGAGAAGGCGCGCGGGATCACCATCAACACGGCGCACGTGGAGTACGAGACGGCCAACCGTCACTACGCGCACGTGGACTGCCCCGGGCACGCCGACTACGTGAAGAACATGATCACGGGAGCCGCGCAGATGGACGGCGCGATCCTGGTGGTGTCGGCCGCCGACGGCCCGATGCCGCAGACGCGCGAGCACATCCTGCTGGCGCGCCAGGTGGGCGTTCCCTACATCATCGTGTTCCTGAACAAGTGCGACATGGTGGACGACGCCGAGCTGCTCGAGCTGGTGGAGATGGAAGTTCGCGAGCTGCTGAGCAAGTACGACTTCCCCGGCGACGACACGCCGATCATCAAGGGCTCGGCCAAGCTGGCGCTCGAAGGCGACAAGGGCGAGCTGGGCGAGCAGGCCATCTTCAAGCTGGCCGAGGCGCTCGACAGCTACATCCCCACGCCCGAGCGCGCGGTGGACGGCGCCTTCCTGATGCCGGTGGAAGACGTGTTCTCGATCTCCGGGCGCGGCACGGTGGTGACCGGGCGCGTGGAGCGCGGGGTGGTCAAGGTGGGCGAGGAAATCGAGATCGTCGGCCTGCGCGACACCCAGAAGACCACCTGCACGGGCGTGGAGATGTTCCGCAAGCTGCTCGACCAGGGCCAGGCTGGGGACAACGTGGGCATCCTGCTGCGCGGCACCAAGCGCGAGGACGTCGAGCGCGGCCAGGTGCTGTGCAAGCCCGGCAGCATCAAGCCGCACACCCACTTCACCGCCGAGGTGTACGTGCTGAGCAAGGACGAGGGCGGCCGTCACACGCCGTTCTTCAACAACTACCGGCCGCAGTTCTACTTCCGCACCACCGACGTCACCGGCGCCATCGAGCTGCCCAAGGACAAGGAAATGGTCATGCCGGGCGATAATGTGAGCATCACCGTCAAGCTCATCGCCCCCATCGCCATGGAAGAAGGCCTGCGCTTCGCCATCCGCGAAGGCGGCCGCACCGTCGGCGCCGGCGTCGTGGCCAAGATCATCGAGTAAACGAGACCGCGGCGACGCGGGGAGCAGCCAAGGCCCCGCACGCCGCGCCGTGAGCGCCCGGCCGCGAGGCCGGACGGTTTCGGCAAGCGAAAGTGGCCGGTCCGTAGAGGTTTCACAGGGGCATAGCTCAATTGGCAGAGCGTCGGTCTCCAAAACCGAAGGTTGGGGGTTCGAGGCCCTCTGCCCCTGCCACCACCGGATGCAGCACCTCCAGCAGCACAACATGGCCAGTCCGAACCTAGAACCCGTCTCCACCGCAGCCGACAAGGCCAAGCTGGGGGCGGCCGCAGTCGTTTTCATCGCCGCCTTCGGCGCCTACTACGCGCTGCACGCCCAGCAGACCTGGCTGCGCGTGGTGGCCCTGCTCATATTGCTGGTGGCGGCGGCGGGGTTGTTCCTGATCGCCGGCCCAGGGAAAGCCCTGATTGCGTATACTCGCGATTCCGTACGGGAAGTTCGCAAGGTCGTCTGGCCGGAACGCAAGGAAGCGATCCAGATGACGGCCATCGTGTTCGGCTTCGTCGTCCTGATGGCATTGTTCCTATGGATTGTCGACAAGATCCTCGAATGGGGCCTGTACGACATGATCCTGGGTTGGAAGCATTGATGATCGGAGCCGACCGCAATGGTTGATACCGTGCCTGCCGGCCAAAAGCAGTGGTACGTGGTCCACGCCTACTCGGGCATGGAGAAAGCCGTCGAACGCAACCTGCGCGAGCGCATCGAGCGCGCGGGCATGCAGTCGAAATTCGGCCGCATCCTGGTGCCCACCGAGGAAGTGGTGGAAATGAAGAACGGGCGCAAGACCATCACCGAGCGCCGCTTCTTCCCCGGCTACGTGCTGGTCCAGATGGAGATGGACGACGCCACCTGGCACCTGGTCAAGCACACCAGCAAGGTGACCGGCTTCGTCGGCGGGGCGAAGAACCGCCCGGCGCCGATCAGCGAGGCCGACGTCGACAAGATCATGAACCAGATCCAGGAAGGCGTGGAAAAGCCGCGCCCCAAGGTTCTGTTCGAGACCGGCGAGATGGTGCGGGTGAAGGAAGGCCCGTTCACCGATTTCAACGGCAACGTCGAGGAAGTGAACTACGAAAAATCCCGCCTGCGCGTGTCGGTGACCATTTTCGGTCGCGCGACCCCGGTGGAACTGGAATTCCAGCAGGTCGAGAAAGTCTGATCCGAACCGGCCGGCCCCCTCGGGGAGCCGGCCGCGCGTCGTGCGGGGCGGCCCGGCACCACGCGCTTTGCAGGCGGCGCCTCGCGCACCGCCCTGAGGCCGCAAGACCGAGGAGCCCGCGTCCGCGCGGGCGTTCGAACTCGACAGGAGAAACAGCATGGCGAAGAAGATCGTCGGCTTCATCAAGTTGCAAGTGCCGGCGGGCAAGGCGAACCCCTCGCCCCCCATCGGCCCCGCGCTGGGCCAGCGCGGCTTGAACATCATGGAATTCTGCAAGGCCTTCAACGCCCAGACCCAGGGCGTGGAGCCGGGCCTCGCGCTTCCCGTGGTCATCACCGCCTTCGCGGACAAGTCCTTCACCTTCGTGATCAAGTCGCCGCCCGCCGGCGTGCTGATCAAGAAGGCCATCAAGCTGGAGAAGGGTTCGTCCAAGCCCCTGACCGACAAGGTGGGCAAGATCACCCGTGCGCAGCTCGAGGAGATCGCCAAGACCAAGGTGAAGGATCTGACCGCCGCCGATCTGGACGCCGCCGTGCGCACCATCGCCGGCACCGCGCGCTCGATGGGCGTGACCGTGGAGGGTGTGTAAATGGCCAAGAAGCTTCCCAAGCGCTATGCGGCGCTGCGCGCCAAGGTCGAGCCGAACAAGCTGTACGCGGTCGACGACGCGCTGAACCTGATCAAGGAATGCGCGGTCGCCAAGTTCGATGAATCCATCGACGTGGCGGTCTCGCTGGGCATCGACGCGCGCAAGTCCGACCAGGTCGTGCGCGGCTCCGTAGTGCTGCCCGCCGGCACCGGCAAGATCAAGCGCGTGGCCGTGTTCGCGCAGGGCGCGAAGGCCGAAGAGGCCCGGGCCGCCGGTGCCGACGTGGTCGGCTTCGAGGACCTGGCCGAGCAGATCAAGGCCGGCAACCTGAACTTCGACGTGGTCATCGCCTCCCCCGACGCGATGCGCGTGGTCGGCGCGCTGGGCCAGATCCTCGGCCCGCGCGGCCTGATGCCGAACCCGAAGGTCGGCACCGTGACGCCCGACGTGGCCGGCGCGGTGAAGAACGCGAAGGCCGGTCAGGTGCAGTTCCGCGCCGACAAGGCCGGCATCGTGCACTCGACCATCGGCCGCGCGTCCTTCCAGCCGGAGGCCCTCAAGAGCAATCTGCAGGCCCTGGTGGAAGCGCTGAACAAGTCGCGTCCGCAGGCGGCCAAGGGCATCTACCTGCGCAAGGTGGCGGTGTCCTCGACCATGGGCATCGGCGTGCGCGTGGAACCCTCGAGCCTGGCCGCGGCCTGATCGAGTCCCGGAATCGAGCAAGGACCTAACGAGCAAGCAATTTTGGTGGGTCGGACCGAGGGGGCGCCGCGAGGCGCCCGCGAGGTCCGGGCGATCCAAGACCGTCGGCGGGAAAGGGCCCCAGGGCCCGGCCCCTCAAATGCGCGAAGCGGGGCGACCCGCCCAAGCCAAGCCGGCGCAGATGGCGACCCGCTGGAACCATCCTCTTCGCGACGCGCGAGCGCCGCGGGCGGGTTGATCTCCAGAGGACGCTGCAACCCGCTTCGGGCTGCGCAAGCAGGCCGGAGCATTTCTTCAGGAGTCAACCTTGAGTCTGAATCGCACTGAAAAGCAGGCGGTCGTGACGGAAGTCGCGGCCCTTGCCGGCAAGGCGCAAACTCTGGTGCTGGCGGAGTATCGCGGAATCGAAGTGGAGCCCATGACCCGGCTGCGCGCGCAGGCGCGCGGCAAGGGCGTGCATCTGCAGGTTCTGAAGAACACGCTGGCCCGGCGCGCCGTCCAGGGCACCTCCTTCGAGGTGCTGGCCGAGGACATGAGCGGTCCTCTGATCTACGCCTTTTCCGAGGATGCCATCGCCGCGGCGAAGGTCCTCAGCGACTTCGGCAAGACCAACGACAAGCTGGTCCTGCGCGCGGGAGCCATCAACGGCAAGAAACTCGACGCCGAAGGCGTCAAGGCTCTGGCCGCGATCCCGAGCCGCGAGGAACTGCTGGCCAAGTTGCTGGGCGTGATGCAGGCCCCGCTGACCGGCTTCGTTGCCGCGGTGGCCGCCCTGGCCAAGAAGAACGAGGAAGCTCCCGCCGCCTGAGCGCGTCGCGAGCCTGTCCAAGCAAACATCGAAATATCCGGAGTACCCATCATGGCACTGAGCAAAGAAGACATCCTGGAAGCCGTCGGCGGCATGACCGTTCTGGAACTGAACGATCTGGTCAAGGCCTTTGAAGAGAAGTTCGGCGTGTCCGCCGCATCGATGGCCGTGGCCGCCCCGGGCGCTGGCGGCGCCGCCGCCGCGGCCGTCGAGGAACAGACCGAGTTCAACGTGATGCTGCTGGAAGTCGGCGCCAACAAGGTGTCGGTGATCAAGGCGGTTCGCGAGCTGACCGGCCTGGGCCTGAAGGAAGCCAAGGACCTGGTCGACGGCGCGCCCAAGGCCGTGAAGGAAGCGCTGCCGAAGGCTGACGCCGAAGCGGCGAAGAAGAAGCTCGAGGAGGCTGGCGCCAAGGCGGAAATCAAGTAATTCGCCTGGTTCCCGACCGGCCCGGAAGGCTTTTCAAGCCTTCCGGGCTTTCGCGCCTTCATGCGTCGCGGTGGTCGGAGAGCCTGTTCGGCATCCCGGCATGGGGTTTTTGAATGCCCATCTCCAACGGTGGGTATTCCAAAACGGTTTTCACGGTTTCAGCAGTTTCAGTCCAGCGCAGCGGAGCGTCCATGTCCTACTCGTTCACCGAAAAGAAGCGGATTCGCAAGAGCTTTGGCACTCGCCAAGGCGTCATCGAGGTGCCTTACCTGCTGGCCACGCAACTCGAGTCCTACGAAACCTTCCTCCAAAAGGACAAGCCGACCGACCAGCGCAAGAACGAAGGCCTGCAGGCCGCCTTCACGGCCATCTTCCCGATCGTGTCGCACAACCAGAACGTGCGCATGGAATTCCTGGGCTATAACCTCGCGCGCCCGGCCTTCGACGTGCGCGAATGCCAGCAGCGCAGCCTGACCTTCGCCAGCGCCCTGCGCGCGAAGGTGCGCCTGATCGTCATGGACCGCGAGGCCGCCAAGCCCACGGTCAAGGAGGTCAAGGAGCAGGAAGTCTACATGGGCGAGATCCCGCTGATGACCGACAAGGGCTCGTTCATCATCAACGGCACCGAGCGCGTCATCGTCTCGCAGCTGCACCGATCCCCGGGCGTGTTCTTCGAGCACGACAAGGGCAAGACCCATTCGTCCGGCAAGCTGCTGTTCTCCGCGCGCATCATCCCCTACCGCGGCTCCTGGCTGGACTTCGAGTTCGACCCCAAGGACATCCTGTACTTCCGCGTCGACCGCCGCCGCAAGATGCCGGTGACCATCCTGCTCAAGGCGCTGGGCCTGAACAACGAGCAGATCCTGGCGCACTTCTTCGGCTTCGACCGCTACGACCTGATGGATCAGGGCGCGATGATGGAATTCGTGCCCGACCACTTCAAGGGCGAGCTCGCGCGCTTCGACATCCTGGACAAGGACGGCGAGGTCATCGTCGCCAAGGACAAGCGCGTCACCATGCGCCACCTGCGCCAGATCGAGCAGAGCGGCACGCAGCGCATTTCCGTGCCCGAGGACTTCCTCATCGGCAAGGTGCTGGCGCGCAACGTCGTGTCCGAGGACACCGGCGAGATCGTCGCGCTGGCCAACGAGGAACTCAGCGAGGCCGTGCTGAAGAAGATCCGCGATGCCGGCATCCGCCGCATCGAGACCCTGTTCACCAACGACCTCGACCAGGGCCCGTTCATCTCGCAGACCCTGCGCATGGACGAGACCCCCGACCAGCTCGCCGCCAAGGTGGCGATCTACCGCATGATGCGCCCCGGCGAACCCCCCACCGAGGACGCGGTGGAATCGCTGTTCAAGCGCCTGTTCTTCGACGCCGACGCCTACGACCTGTCGCGCGTCGGGCGCATGAAGTTCAACCGCCGCCTCGGCCGCGAGGAGATCGAAGGCGCGATGGTGCTTTCGCACGACGACATCATGGAAGTAATCAAGATGCTCGTCGAACTGCGCAACGGGCGCGGCGAGGTGGACGACATCGACCACCTGGGCAACCGCCGCGTGCGCTGCGTGGGCGAACTGGCGGAGAACCAGTTCCGCGCCGGCCTGTCGCGCATCGAGCGCGCGGTGAAGGAACGCCTCGGCCAGGCCGAGACGGAAAACCTGATGCCGCACGACTTCATCAATTCCAAGCCGATCTCGGCGGCCATCAAGGAGTTCTTCGGCTCCTCGCAGCTGTCGCAGTTCATGGACCAGACCAACCCGCTGTCCGAGGTCACGCACAAGCGCCGCGTGTCCGCCCTCGGCCCGGGCGGCCTGACCCGCGAGCGCGCCGGCTTCGAGGTGCGCGACGTGCACCCGACCCACTACGGTCGCGTGTGCCCGATCGAAACCCCGGAAGGCCCCAACATCGGCCTGATCAACTCGCTGGCGCTGTTCGCGCGCCTGAACGAGTACGGCTTCATCGAGACCCCGTACCGCCGCGTGGTCGACGCCAAGGTCACCGACCAGATCGACTACCTGTCGGCCATCGAGGAAGGCAAGTACGTGATCGCCCAGGCCAACGCCATGGTCGACGACGCGGGGCTGCTGACCGACGAACTGGTGTCGGCGCGCGAGAAGGGCGAGACCATCCTGGTCGGCCCGCAGCGCGTGCAGTACATGGACGTCTCGCCTGCGCAGATCGTCTCGGTGGCGGCCTCGCTGGTGCCCTTCCTCGAGCACGACGACGCGAACCGCGCGCTGATGGGCGCCAACATGCAGCGCCAGGCCGTGCCGGTGCTGCGCCCCGAGAAGCCCCTGGTGGGCACCGGGGTCGAGCGCGTCACCGCGGTCGACTCGGGCACCGCGGTCACCGCGCTGCGCGGCGGCATCGTCGACTACGTCGACAGCGCGCGCATCGTGGTGCGCGTGCACGATGAGGAAACCCAGGCCGGCGAAGTCGGCGTGGACATCTACAACCTCATCAAGTACCAGCGTTCCAACCAGAACACCAACATCCACCAGCGCCCGGTGGTCAAGCGCGGCGACCTGATCGCCCGCGGCGACGTGATCGCCGACGGCGCCTCCACCGACCTCGGGGAGCTGGCGCTGGGCCAGAACATGCTGGTGGCCTTCATGCCCTGGAACGGCTACAACTTCGAGGACTCGATCCTGATCTCCGAGCGCGTGGTGGCCGAGGACCGCTACACCTCGATCCACATCGAGGAGCTGCAGGCGGTGGCCCGCGACACCAAGCTGGGGCCGGAGGAAATCACCCGCGACATCCCGAACCTGTCGGAAAGCCAGCTCGCCCGCCTGGACGAGTCGGGCATCGTCTACATCGGTGCCGAGGTCGAGGCCGGCGACACCCTGGTGGGCAAGGTCACGCCCAAGGGCGAGACCCAGCTGACCCCGGAGGAAAAGCTGCTTCGCGCCATCTTCGGCGAGAAGGCCTCGGACGTGAAGGACACCTCGCTGCGCGTGCCCTCGGGCATGTACGGCACGGTGATCGACGTGCAGGTGTTCACCCGCGAAGGCATCCAGCGCGACAAGCGCGCCCAGCAGATCATCGACGACGAGCTCAAGCGCTACCGCCTGGACCTGAACGACCAGATGCGCATCGTCGAGGCCGACACCTTCGACCGTATCGCCAAGCTGCTGATCGGCAAGCCGGCCACCGGCGGCCCCAAGCGCCTGGCCCGCGGCGCCGTGGTGACCCAGGAATACCTGCAGGACCTCGACCACTACCACTGGTTCGACGTGCGCCCGACCGACGAGGCGGTGGCGCAGCAGATCGAGCAACTCAAGGAGTCGCTGGACAAGCGGCGCCACGAGTTCGACCAGATGTTCGAGGAAAAGCGCCGCAAGCTCACGCAGGGCGACGAGCTGCCCTCGGGCGTGCTCAAGACGGTCAAGGTGCACCTGGCCGTCAAGCGCCGCCTGCAGCCCGGCGACAAGATGGCCGGCCGTCACGGCAACAAGGGCGTGGTCTCGAAGATCCTGCCCGAGGAAGACATGCCCTACATGGCCGACGGCACGCCGATGGACATCGTGCTCAACCCGCTGGGCGTGCCCTCGCGCATGAACATCGGCCAGATCCTGGAGACCCACCTTGGCTGGGCCGCGCGCGGTCTGGGCGCGCGCATCGACGAGATGCTGCGCGCGCACGCCAAGGCCAAGGAACTGCGCGAGCTGATGGCAGGTCTCTACAACTTCTCGGGCAAGCGCGAGCAGCTCGAGAGCTTCAGCGACGCCGAGATCCTGGAACTGGCGGACAACCTGCGCAAGGGCCTGCCCTTCGCCAGCCCCGTGTTCGACGGCGCCTCCGAGCAGGAGATCGACCAGCTGCTGCAGATGGCCTACCCCGACGAGCAGGCCACGCGCCTGAAGCTCTCGGCCTCGCGCAAGCAGGCCGTGCTGTTCGACGGACGCACGGGCGAGGCCTTCGAACGCCCGGTGACCATCGGCTACAAGCACGTGCTCAAGCTGCACCACCTGGTGGACGACAAGATGCACGCGCGCTCCACCGGCCCGTACTCGCTGGTCACGCAGCAACCGCTGGGCGGCAAGGCCCAGTTCGGCGGCCAGCGCTTCGGCGAGATGGAGGTGTGGGCGCTGGAAGCCTACGGCGCCAGCTACGTGCTGCAGGAAATGCTGACGGTCAAGTCCGACGACGTCAACGGCCGCACCAAGGTCTACGAGAACATTGTCAAGGGCGAACATTCCATCGAGGCCGGAATGCCCGAGTCCTTCAACGTGCTGATCAAGGAAATCCGCTCGTTGGGCCTGGACATCGAACTGGAACGCAACTGACCCCCGGATTTGGAGATTGGCATGAAAGCCCTACTCGATTTGTTCAAGCAGTTCCAGAAGGACGAGCACTTCGACGCCATCAGCATCGCGCTGGCGTCGCCGGAGAAGATCCGCTCCTGGTCGTTCGGCGAGGTCAAGAAGCCCGAGACCATCAACTACCGTACCTTCAAGCCCGAGCGTGACGGCCTGTTCTGCGCCAAGATCTTCGGCCCGATCAAGGACTACGAGTGCCTGTGCGGCAAGTACAAGCGCCTGAAGCACCGCGGGGTGATCTGCGAGAAGTGCGGCGTCGAGGTCACGCAGAGCAAGGTGCGCCGCGAGCGCATGGGCCACATCGAGCTGGCCTCGCCGGTCGCGCACATCTGGTTCCTCAAGAGCCTGCCGTCGCGCCTGGGCATGATCCTGGACATGCCGCTGCGCGACATCGAGCGCGTGCTGTATTTCGAAGCCTACGTGGTCACCGAGCCCGGCATGACCCCGCTGGCCAAGCGCCAGGTGCTGTCCGAGGACGAGTACGCCGCCAAGCGCACCGAGTTCGGGGACGAGTTCGCCGCCACCATGGGCGCCGAGGGCATCCGCGACCTGCTGGCCGACATGGACCTGGAGGCCGAGACCGGCGTGCTGCGCGGCGACCTGCAGGGCTCGGACACCAAGGTCAAGAAGAACTCCAAGCGCCTGAAGGTGCTGGACGCCTTCCGCAAGACCAACTCCAAGCCGGAGTGGATGGTGCTGACCGTGCTGCCGGTGCTGCCGCCGGACCTGCGTCCGCTGGTTCCGCTGGACGGCGGCCGCTTCGCCACCTCCGACCTCAACGACCTGTACCGCCGGGTCATCAACCGCAACAACCGCCTGCGCCGCCTGCTCGAGCTCAAGGCGCCCGAGATCATCGTGCGCAACGAAAAGCGCATGCTGCAGGAAGCGGTCGACTCGCTGCTGGACAACGGCCGCCGCGGCAAGGCCATGGTGGGCCAGAACAAGCGCCCGCTGAAGTCCCTGGCCGACATGATCAAGGGCAAGGGCGGCCGCTTCCGCCAGAACCTGCTGGGCAAGCGCGTCGACTACTCGGGCCGTTCGGTCATCGTCGTCGGCCCGACCCTCAAGCTGCACCAGTGCGGCCTGCCCAAGCTGATGGCGCTGGAGCTGTTCAAGCCCTTCATCTTCAACCGCCTGGAAGCCATGGGCGTGGCCACCACCATCAAGGCCGCGAAGAAGGAAGTGGATTCGCAGACCCCGATCGTCTGGGACATCCTGGAAGAGGTCATCCGCGAGCATCCGGTGATGCTCAACCGCGCCCCCACGCTGCACCGCCTGGGCATCCAGGCCTTCGAGCCGGTGCTCATCGAGGGCAAGGCCATCCAGCTGCACCCGCTGGTGTGCGCGGCCTTCAACGCCGACTTCGACGGCGACCAGATGGCCGTGCACGTCCCGCTGTCGCTGGAAGCGCAGATGGAAGCCCGCACGCTGATGCTGGCCTCCAACAACGTGCTGTTCCCGGCCAACGGCGAACCCTCCATCGTGCCCTCGCAGGACATGGTGCTGGGCCTGTACTACGCCACCCGCGAGCGCATCAACGGCCGCGGCGAGGGCATGGTGTTCGCCGACGTCGGCGAGATCCACCG
This sequence comes from Thiomonas sp. FB-6, assembly GCF_000377645.1. Classification (GTDB taxonomy): domain Bacteria; phylum Pseudomonadota; class Gammaproteobacteria; order Burkholderiales; family Burkholderiaceae_C; genus Thiomonas_A. The sequence goes on from NZ_KB898525.1 coordinate 10,819, forward strand.
CGCGCTGGCCGCCGGCGAACTCGAACTCACCGCGCGCATCAACGTGCGCCTGACCGAGTACAGCAAGGACAAGGCCACCGGCGAGCTGACCCCGCGCACCTTCATCGCCGAGACCACCTCCGGGCGCGCGCTGCTGTCGGAGATCCTGCCCAAGGGCCTGCCCTTCAGCGTGATGAACAAGGCGCTGAAGAAGAAGGAGATCTCGCGCCTGATCAACTCGTCGTTCCGCCGCTGCGGCCTGCGCGACACGGTGATCTTCGCCGACAAGCTGCTGCAATCGGGCTTCACGCTGGCCACCCGCGCCGGCATCTCGATCAGCGTGGACGACATGCTGGTGCCGCAGCTCAAGCACGAGCTGATCAGCCGCGCCGAGACCGAGGTCAAGGAGATCGAGCAGCAGTACTCCTCCGGCCTGGTCACCCAGGGCGAGCGCTACAACAAGGTGGTGGACATCTGGGGCCGCACCGGCGACGAGGTGGGCAAGGCGCTGATGGCGGGACTCGCCACCGAGCCGGTGATCGACCGCCACGGCAAGGAAGTGCGCCAGGAGTCCTTCAACTCCATCTACATGATGGCCGACTCCGGTGCGCGCGGCTCGGCCGCGCAGATCCGCCAGCTGGCAGGCATGCGTGGCCTGATGGCCAAGCCGGACGGCTCGATCATCGAGACCCCGATCACGGCCAACTTCCGCGAAGGCCTGAACGTTCTGCAGTACTTCATCTCCACCCACGGCGCCCGCAAGGGCCTGGCCGACACGGCGCTGAAGACCGCCAACTCCGGCTACCTGACCCGCCGCCTGGTCGACGTCACGCAGGATCTGGTGATCACCGAGCCGGACTGCGGTACCGCGCAAGGCGTGGCCATGCGCGCGCTGGTCGAGGGCGGCGAGGTCATCGAATCCCTGCGCGACCGCGTGCTGGGCCGCGTGGCGGCCACCGACGTGATCAACCCGGAGAACCAGGAGACCATCGTCCCCGCCGGGGAGATGCTGGACGAGGACATGCTCGACGCCGTGGAATCCGCCGGCATCGACGAGATCCGCGTGCGCACCGCGCTGACCTGCGAGACCCGCTACGGCATGTGCGCCAGGTGCTACGGCCGCGACCTGGGCCGCGGCGTGCTGGTCAACGTCGGCGAGGCGGTGGGCGTGATCGCCGCGCAGTCCATCGGCGAGCCGGGCACGCAGCTGACCATGCGCACCTTCCACATCGGGGGTGCCGCGTCGCGCGCCGCGGTGGCGTCCAGCGTCGAGGCCAAGAGCGCCGGCTTGGCGCGCTTCACCTCGACCATGCGCTACGTCACCAACTCCAAGGGCGAGCAGGTCGTGATCTCGCGTTCCGGCGAAGTGCTGGTGACCGACGACTACAGCCGCGAGCGCGAACGCCACAAGGTGCCCTACGGCGCCACGCTGTTCGTCAAGGACGGCATGGCGGTCAAGGCCGGAACCTCGCTGGCCAGCTGGGATCCGCTGACCCGCCCGATCATCACCGAGTACGCCGGCCGCGCCAAGTTCGAGAACATCGAGGAAGGCGTGACCGTGGCCAAGCAGGTCGACGAGATCACCGGCTTGTCCACGCTGGTGGTGATCGATCCCAAGCGCCGCGGCTCCGCCAAGGTCATGCGCCCGCAGGTCAAGCTGCTCAACGAGCAGGGCCAGGAAGTGAAGATCCCCGGCACCGAGCACTCGGTGACCGTGGGCTTCCAGGTGGGCGCGCTGATCCAGGTGCGCGACGGCCAGGACGTGGGCCCCGGCGAAGTGCTGGCGCGCATCCCGATGGAAGGCCAGAAGACCCGCGACATCACCGGGGGTCTGCCGCGCGTGGCCGAACTGTTCGAGGCCCGCTCGCCCAAGGACGCCGGCATGCTGGCCGAGATCACCGGCACCGTCTCCTTCGGCAAGGAAACCAAGGGCAAGGTGCGCCTGGTCATCACCGACCTGGACGGCCAGTCCCACGAGTTCCTGGTGCCCAAGGAAAAGACCATCCTGGTGCACGAGGGCCAGGTGGTCAACAAGGGCGAACTGGTGATCGACGGAGCCGCCGAGCCGCAGGACATCCTGCGCCTGCTCGGCGTCGAAGCGCTGGCCCGCTACATCGTCGACGAGGTGCAGGACGTCTACCGTCTGCAGGGCGTGAAGATCAACGACAAGCACATCGAGGTGATCGTTCGCCAGATGCTGCGCCGCGTCGAGATCAAGGACTCCGGCGACAGCAACTACATCACCGGCGAGCAGGTCGAGCGCTCCGAGGTGCTGCAGACCAACTCCGAACTGGTCGAGCAGGGCAAGATCGCAGCCACCTTCAACAACGTGCTGCTGGGTATCACCAAGGCCAGCCTGTCCACCGACAGCTTCATCTCCGCGGCCTCCTTCCAGGAGACCACCCGCGTGCTGACCGAAGCCGCCATCATGGGCAAGCGCGACGAACTGCGGGGTCTGAAGGAAAACGTCATCGTCGGCCGCCTGATTCCCGCGGGCACCGGCATGGCCTTCCACCAGGCCCGCAGGGCCAAGGAGGTGCTGGACCACGCCGAGCGCACCGCGCAGGCCGCGGCCGAGCTGCAGGCCCTGGAGGACAGCACCAACGCCTCCGAGCACGAGACCGCCGGCGACTCCGGAGAGCAAGGCGCGGTCTGAGCCAGTCCCGCGCGTCGAACGGCCGCCGGGCAACACTCGGCGGCCGTTTTTTTGCGCGGCGGGCCGGCCCTTCCGCAGGTCGCCCTACCCCGGCCCTTGTGCAGCGCGCCAATTCTTGCTATAGTTCACTTCTTCCAGACGCGGGGTGGAGCAGCCTGGTAGCTCGTCGGGCTCATAACCCGAAGGTCGCTGGTTCAAATCCGGCCCCCGCAACCAAAAATAAGCAGATAAGCCAAGCATCGCAGGATGCTTGGCTTTTTTGTTGGTGCGCCCGGCAGGGCGCACCTACTTGGAGGTGGAAGTCCTCTACCGGCCCGGCAAGGGGAACGGTTAGCCGAAGGCAAGGGTTTCGCGGGCGACCGCGGGTCTGGAGGAAGCCGGATGGCAAAGCGCTGGCCTGACGAACAGGAAGCGGATACGAGGCGACGCATCGGGGTGAGGTGCCCAAGATCATCAAAGCCCGAAACTTGCACGGAACGATGCGGCGTAGATCCGACAGGCATAAGCGTGACGGTGGGTGCGCAATACCCGGGGAGGTCTG
>NZ_KB898526.1 GCF_000377645.1 Thiomonas sp. FB-6
TGAGCTGCCTGCCGTTTTTCGTCTTCCAGGAGCCGATGTGTAGCATCGAGACCTGAAGGACGAGACGAAGTGAAGACGATCCCGAAACAGCAGTACACGGCCGAGTTCAAGGAGCAGGCCGTCAAGCATGCCCAGGCGGTTGGCGTGGGTGCGGCAGCTCGCGAACTGGGGCTGGTGGAGCAGACGCTGCGCAACTGGGTGAAGGCTGCCCAGGCCGGCCATCTGGCGGGCGCCGGCGCGAAGCCGGTGACGCCGGAACAGATGGAGCTGTCGCGGCTGAGGGCGGAGAACGCCCGGCTGCGGATGCACGTGGACATCTTAAAAAAAGCGACTGCGTACTTCGCCAAGGATGCGCTGTGAAGTACGCGTGGATCGACGCGCAGCGCCGCGACCATCCCCTGCCTGAGCTGTGCGAGGTGCTCGGCGTGAGCATCAGCGGCTACCGCGCCTGGCGCCGCGGCGGCAAGCCCGATCGCACCCGCCTGAGCGATGCGCAGGCCCTGACGCTGATGCGCAGCATCCACGCCGAGTTCAAGGCTGCCTACGGCTCGCGGCGCATGCACCGCGAGCTGCAGGGGCGCGGCCATCGCATCGGCCTGCGGCGGGTGGAACGACTCATGCGCGAGCACGGCATCCGGGCGCGCCACAAGCGACGATTCAAGGCGACGACGGATTCGAGGCATTCCCTGCCCATCGCGCCGAATCTGCTGGCGCGCAACTTCGCGCCCGAGGCGCCGAATCGAGTCTGGACCGGTGACATCACCTACATCCAGACCGGCGAGGGCTGGCTGTACCTGGCCATCGTCCTGGATCTGTTCAACCGCGAGATCGTCGGCTGGTCGATCAAACCGCGCATGACCGCGGACATCGTCACCGATGCCCTGACCATGGCGTGGTTCCGGCGCAAGCCCGAGGCTGGAATCGTGTTTCACAGCGATCGCGGAAGTCAATACGCAAGTGCCGCCATGGCGGCCAAGCTGCACGACTTCGGCATGAGCGCATCGATGAGTCGCAAGGGCAACTGCTGGGACAACGCGCCGACCGAGAGCTTCTTCAACAGCCTCAAAAACGAGCGGGTGCACGGCACGTCGTACCCGACCCGCGCCGATGCGCAGGCCGACCTGTTCCAGTACATCGAGGCGTTCTACAACCGGAGTCGCCGCCACTCCACGCTGGGCTACTGCTCGCCGATTCGCTTCCTGGAGGAGTGGCTCAGCAAGCATGGCGATCAGCCATCCATGGCGGCATGAGAGCGGCCATCTGGAAGGCGAAATTCGACGGGCACCTCAGTTCTTGACGAGATCCAGGTCAAGAATTTGTGTGGTGCCGGAGACGAGCACAACCGATCCAATCGGCGCGTCTTGTAACGACTTGCGGATAAAGTTGGTCTCGTCCAGTCGGTCGAGCACATTGAGCGGAAGAGCCCACGAGGCGTCGAACTGACGCTCCAGAACATCCCGAACGGCGGACGCCGCTGCTTGCTTTCCAGCTACGCTTCCGCCCACTTCGGCCTTCAGCACGAGGACGTTTTTGCCGCCCTCTCCATGGATGCCGACGGTCGTTTCATCTGACGATGTCTGAGACACGGCCGAGGATGAACGCAGGGCGGTCGGTACGCCGTTCCCATCCAGTTGAGCAAGCCAGACCTTCAGTCGCTCGGTGTCGACGTAGAGAAAGTCAAGGATGGAATCGATGCTGGGTCGATCTTGCTCCACGCGCGGCGCTCCGTTCATGTTGTTCGACTTTTTGCTCGACGGAACGCTGCTGGCGCAGGATGACATCACCCAGCGAGGAGAATGCCGCGCGCACGCCATCCAGCGACTTGTCCGCCGCCAAGACAGCTTCGATCAAGTTGACGCGCTTTCGCTCCATGCGGCCCATTGTAAGTGCCAACGATCGATTCCGGTTAGTAGAAACCCCAAGAACTCAAGGGCCAGCTCGCCGACTCCTCCAACAGGGTCCCGGCTTCGACGACGCGCATCAACTCGGCGCGCGTCATGCCCTTGAGGGCTCGATCTCCCAGGTCGCGGATCAGTTCGCCGGCCCATTTGTAGGGCGCCGCACTGGCCTTCGGGAAGCCGGTGGTCACGGGCGCGGGGCTTTCCAAGGCTGGGGCAGGACGCACTGCCGCAAGGGCCCGCTCCCAGGCCTGCGGCGCCGCGTCGGCCTCGCCGGCGGCGACTTCCTCGCGCGGATCGCTGTCCATCACCACGCGCCAGGCGAAGGCATGCTTCGTCGGCTCGGGCTGGCGCCACACGTAGACCGTGTGCCCCCGGAAAGGGATCGACTGCAGATCCCGCTGCGCGGGCGTCGCGCCCACGGAACTACCATTGGCAGTAGCCATTGCATGCACCTCCTGAGTGCAGGTTGTGGTCAGGGCGGCGCGGTGTTCCCGCACCACGCTCGCCCGCCTTCATCGCCGGGAAACCGCCCGACAGCGGTGAAATCACTCCCTCTTGTGCGGCTTCGCCAGCGCGACCAGGATGCCGCGGGAGATGCTGCCGTCGCCCATCGTCCGCAGCAACGCCGCCGCCCAAGGGGGTAGGCGCACCTGGTGGACTTCCTTCTTCTCCTCCGCCGGCGGCCGGCCAGCGCCGAGGCGCGCGCCGCCATGCCCGGAAATCTTCGGCTCGTCGGCGTTGCGCTGCTTGGGTGCTGGGCTCATGGTCGGCTTCGGGCAATGTCACTTGAATAAGGCACCGCTTTATTCAAGATGCAAGCATCTTCGCCTCATGCATAGAGGACGCGGGCCATCAACGTGTAGGCTTGCAGCGCATTCGGACGGAGCACGATCGGAGAACAGCATGGGCCAGAAGGCACGACGCAGGGCCACGTTCTTTGCCGAGCACCCGTACTGCATCTTCTGCGGCGGCGGGGTAGCGGCCACTACGATCGAGCACTGCCCGCCGAGGGGGATGTTTCGCGAGCGGGCATGGCCCGATGGCTTCGCGTTTCCGGCCTGCGATACCTGCAACAAGGAAAGTTCCGATGCTGACCTCCTGGTTGCCTTCCTAAAGCGATGCGCCGATCCAGGCGACACGCCCGAGGCCACCGGCGCGCTCGGCACGATCAAGGCCACCAGAAAGCAGCTCCCGGAAGTCTTGCAACAGATGGGACGTGGCCATTCCTCCGCAATCGAGGCACGCCGACTGAATCGGCTGTTCGGAACTCGACCGGGACCGGGTGAGTTGCACCAGGACGTTGCTCCAACGCGTCTTCCGGAAGAGATCCATGACGCGATGCCAGTGTTCGCGAAAAAGCTTGCGAAGGGCCTCTTTTACAGGCTCTTCGGCACAGCCTTCCCCAACGAAGGATGTCTGCTGCTGAACTGGTTCACGAATACGGAGTGGGTCCGCACGCAGTCATATCCGATGCTTGACGCACTTGCCGCTGAATTGCCTTCGCAGGCCATTCCAGTCCGACGGAGCGGCAAATCCTTGGAGGACCAGATTCAGGTGAGGGTCAGCATGGCCCTGGATGCGAAGCTGCTCATCGTGCAGGCGACGATTGGGCACGCAATGGGCCTGGTAATCGTGGGCAGTGCGAAACCCGGAGTGTTGGAGCGAGAACTCTCCGAGTTCCTCGGCGGCGATCGATTGCTGAAGGCATTTGACGTCCTGCAATCCACGATTCTCCGGGGCGGCCCTCGCCGAAAAGCGCTCTAGTATCAGCGCGAGGCCGACGAGAGGGCGTCCCGCAGTGCCGCTTGCCGCCGCTGGTACCAGGCCGTGATGCACGCCACGCTCGCGCCACATGTCCGGCGATCGATCACATACTTCACGTTGCTCTTGCGGAACGCCGCAGGGTCGGGGCTTGCGGCTGCGGCCTGCTCGAACAAGTCGGCCGTCTGGCGGTCCAGTGCCGACAGCGCCGGGCTCACGCAGATTGCCTTCTCATCGGGGTAGAAGGCGCGAGCACAGTTGAAGGAGGGGCCGGTCGATTGAGGTGCCGATGCGGCTGCGGCAGGCGCCGTCATCGGCAACTCCCGGGATGCGCCTCCCGGCGGCGGTGACGCGCTACCCGTGGTCTCTGTGGGCGCCGGTGCCTGTGATGAGTCGCGCGGGCCAGCGACCACTTCGATCGGCGTCCACCAGCGCCCATGGTCGCTGGGGAACGCGCCTACGCGCCTGACTGCGCGCACCACGGCCTGGTCCCAGTTGGACACGCCGCTCGAGTGCTTGACGGTCACGCCAAGCACCTCGCCGGAGTTCGGATCGAGTGCTATTTCGAGGGTGACCTTCGGGTCGCCGTCGATCTGGTCGATCTGGGACTCGGTATAGACGGTGTTCTCCCGAATCAGCGCGGCCAGCTGAGCACCGTAGGTGCCCGATGGGCCGCCCCAAGCCAACGACGCGGAATCGCTTGATTGGGGAGCTGGGTTCGGGGCGCTGCTTGGCGCGGAGGCAGTACCGGAAGCAGCGAGTTGGCGATCAAAGAGCGTCGCATCGAGAATGTCTACATCGCCATTGATTTTCAGCATGATCACCTTCTTCGCGCGTAGGTCGTACTCGCATAGCACCCGGGAGTGCTGCATCGCGCCGTACTCATTCTGGATCTTCACGCGGTCATCGATCAGATCGACGATGCCATGCTTTGCGTAGTTGTTCCCTCGCAAGAATGTGCTGAAGTAAAAGACCCACGGCCAGTCTGGGCTGCCATATTCCACATGCTCGTCTGTCGCTTCCTTGCAGGCGAACTGCGCCGCGCTGATCCCGTCAAAGTTGTTGACCAGGTCGCTGTTGTCGCTGCACAGACGGTAGTCGCTCTTGCACGAGGCGGCCACGGCTACCGGCGCCGCAGGCAGGGATGCTGGCGCAGTCGTCGGACTTGATGAAACTGCAACCGGCAACTCCGAGTTAGCAGGTGGGGTACTGCTGCTTGACTCGTATCGAACCCACGCCACAAACAGCACCAGCGCCGCGACGATCACCAGCCAAGTACCGCGGGCGCCCTTCGCGCGTACTGGTGCAATCGGACTGGGACTGGGAGGTCGTACCGGTGCGCCGCAATGTGGGCAGGAAGTTGCCTCGGTGCTGACCTGGCCGCCGCACTCGCGGCATTTCGTGAGCGCCATGCGCGTCCCCTGTTGAGGTTTGTTACGCGAGTTTCGGCCGGGATCTGCCATTGGTCAACACGTACAAGACCAAGCACAGCAGACAATGAATCTGTGAACTTCGGTGTTGGGGATAATTGGGCATGGTCACAAAAGCACATCAGCAAAGTTCGAAGTCGCTGGTTCTCGTCGTGGGAGCTGGTGCCAGCAAGGAGGTTGGGCTACCTGTCGGTGCCGAACTGACCGAGCTAATTCGAGGCTGTCTTGCGCGTCGTGGAAGCGTGCATTCGGGTGGCGGCCTCGGCGATCAGATTCGTGATGCACTGCAATGGCTGTCCGTTTCGAATGGCGTTCAGATCAATGCGGCGGCGTTTAACGACCGAGTCCGCACATGCATGCGCATCGCCGACGCTATGCCGCAGGCTCAATCGATTGATCACTTCATCCGATCAAACGGCAGCAACCCTCTCACCGCGGAATGCGCGAAGGTGGCAATTGCGAGTTGCATCCTGAACGCGGAGGGGGCGAGCAAATTGCGTAGCCCTGAAGAACACGGCGGTTCGATCGACTTCGCTAACGTCAGGGATACTTGGTTCAACGCCTTCTTCCAGCGGGTTGCGGAAGACTGCGAACCGAGCGGACTAGAGGAAAGGCTTCGACGAGTGGCAGTCGTCAGCTTCAACTACGACCGGTGCTTAGGGCATTTTTTGCTCGACTCGCTCATGAACTACTACGACGGGATCGACGCGCGAGAGGCCGCCCGGCTGCTTACGTGTTTAGAGATCCATCACCCGTACGGCCAAGTAGGGCGCCTGCCCTGGATGGCTGAAAATGGGCTCGCCAGTGTTCCATATGGCGCACATTTGGACGGTCGCTCCCTATCGGCCGCAGCCAAGCAGCTCCGCACCTTTTCGGAAGGCGTGGACCCGGAGCGCAGCGACATCGATGCACTTCGGAGTACGGTCCGAAATGCTGATCGCCTTGTCTTCCTTGGGTTTGCTTTCCACGATATGAATATGGACCTGCTCTTCGGGGAGCGGGATCAGGCCAGGAGGAGAGCCCGGGCGATCATGGTGTACGGAACAGCCTACGGCATGTCATCCAGCGACGTGGCAGACATCACTTCCTCCCTCAGCAGGCGCCTGGGCCAGGACTCGTCAGCATCAAAGATCATAGACATGCGCTGCTCGCAGCTTTTCAGCGAATTTAGCCGAAGCATTTCACTCGTCGGCCGGCCATCGCCTCGATGATCTAGCGATATTTCCCGTACTTGCCGGTCATCAAGGTCATGCTCGTTCCACGGACAGCGCACTTGAGCAGCCCAGTCAGCAACGTGGGAGAGTTCAGGACGCGGGGAGGCGTCGCCGTCGGCGCACGTTCGTGCCGCTTGGCGGTGATGGCATCGAAGGTCTGCGATGACACGATCGGAGGCACATCGACGATGATCCAGTCCTCCGGGGCCTTGCGCGCCTTGGTGCGGTTGGAGGTCTTGTTGAAGACGTACTGACGTTGCAGCGCACGGCGCAGGCGGCACAGGACGTCGCGTCGCAGGCGCGCGACAGGGGCGACGCAGTCCAGCACACTGTCGCGGAGATGCAGCAACTCACCGAACGCGGGTCCATCATCGACGAGATCGCCTACCAGACGAACATGCTCGCACTCAATGCGGCCATTGAAGCCGCGCGCGCGGGCGAACAGGGCAAGGGATTCGCGGTGGTCGCCGCCGAAGTGCGCAAGCTCGCCGAACGTTCACTGGCCGCACCGCGGGAGATCGCGCGAATCACGACGTCGGCCGTATCGCGGGCCGAGCGCGCCGGCAAGCTGCTGGCCGAAATCGTGGGGGGAATCGCCCACACATCGGAGCTCGTCGAGTCCATCCGGGAAGCCGCAGGCACACAAGCCGCCGAGGCCCGCCAGGCGGGATCTTCCGTGACGCAGGTCGGCCAGGCTACCCAGCAAAATGCGGGTTCGTCCGAGGAGTTCACCGCCACTTCGACGCAGACGAGCCACATCGCCGAAGCGTTGCGACTGTCCGTCGGTCGTTTTCGGCTGCAGGCCAGCTAGGCGAGAACCCCCGCTGCAAAGGCGCTTCAACCCTTTCCGGTTGCCGTCATCCAACCGCAGCCGCGGCGCCATCGCTGCGGGGATCGGCGGCTCCCTCGATGCGACCGTCCGCATGCCGCACAAGCGCACCCGCGTGGCCCATCGTGTCACTGTAGTCATCCGGCAGGGCCTCGACGGCATGGCCCGCTTCGCGCAGGCGCTCGACCAGTTGCCTGTCGAATCGCGCCTCGAGCTTCAAGGTCGTGCTGAGGTCGCCCCAGGTGCGTCCGAGCAACCAGCGGGGAGCATCGATGGCCTGCTGCAGTGTCATGCCAAATCGGGCGTAGCGCGTGAATACCGCGGCCTGGGTCTGTGGCTGCCCTTCGCCGCCCATCGTGCCGTAGGGCATGCAGCGCCCGTCGTCGAACAGGGCCAGCGCCGGGTTCAGGGTGTGGAAGGGCTTTCGCCCGGGCTCCAGCGCGTTGAGGTCGCAGGCGTCCAGGGAAAAGCTGATGCCCCGGTTCTGCCAGGTGATCCCGGTGTCGCGCAGCACGACCGCGCTGCCGAATTCCCAGTAGACACTCTGGATGAAGCTGACCGCGCACCCGTCTCGATCCACGGCTCCCATCCAGACCGTGTCGCCGCCCTGCGCCGGTTCCGGCCACGGAAGCGCTCGATCCGGGTCGATGTCCGCGGCCAGCAACTCGAGTAACTCATCGCGCAGCTCCGCCTGCGGAGGGACCGGAACCCGCCGCGGGTCCGTGACCACTCGATTGCGCACCCGAAAGGCCCGCTTGGTGGCCTCGACCAGCCCATGCACGTGGGCAAATCCCTCGCCCTGCGACACCCCCAGGCGCTCGAAGATTCCCAGGATCATCAGCGACGCCAGGCCCTGCGTGGATGGGGGCAGGTTGTAGATCGTGCAATCGGCAAGGCGCAACTGCAACGGCTCAACGACCTCGGCGCTCCACGCCTGCAAGTCCGCCGTGCGCAGCGGGCTGCCGATGCGCTGCAGCTCCGTGCCGACGGCCTCGGCCAGGCTGCCGCGATAGAAGTCGTCCAAGCCGGCACGCGCCAGGTGCGCGAGGGTGTCGGCCAACGCGCCCTGGCGCAAGATATCGCCGCATCGCGGGGCCTGTCCGGCGCGCAGGAACACGTCGGCGAATCCGTGTACGCCGTTCAACTGCTCCAGCTTGGCCCGGGTCAACTCGGCTTGGCTGGAGCTGACCACGATGCCCTTGCGCGCGTGGCCGATGGCATCTTGCAACAGGCGATCCAACGGCATCCGGGTGCCCGGCCAGTCGGCCGTTCGCTGCAGCGCCAACTGCCATCCGGACAGCGTGCCGGCCACGCTCAGCGCAGCTCCCGGCCCGCGGCTGGGAATGCTGCGCTGGCCCGCGTAGAAGCTTCGGCTGGCCAGAGAGGCGCTGGGGCCACTGGCGTCTATGGCACAGGGCGCGTGTCCGGGCCGGTGCACGAGCCAGAAGCCGTCGCCACCAATGGAGTTCATGTGCGGATAGACCACCGCGATGGTGGCCGCTGCAGCGACCATCGCTTCCACCGCGTTGCCGCCGTCGCGCAGGACGTCGCGCCCCGCCTGCGCTGCCAGGTGGTGCGGCGCCACCACCATGCCACCAAGGGCTTGACAAGTGTGTTGCATGGCCAGGCTCCCAGTGCGATCGGGTCATCCGGCGCCAGGCGCCCTCACGCCGCCAGCGCGCGACGGGCCAGGTACCGCGCGCGTGCCGGCTTGAGCACCAACAGCGCGAGCAGCGCAGCTCCCAGGTCGAGCGCGATCATGATGCCGAACACCGCGCTCCACGAGCCGTTGGCGTGGTGAACCAGCGCGGCGATGGGGCCGCCGAGAATCGAGCCGATTCCTTGCGCCATGTACAAGATGCCGTAATTGGTGGTTGCGTGGCGGGTTCCGAAGGTGTCGGTCAAGGTGGACGGAAACAGCGAAAAGATCTCTCCCCAGCCGAAGAACACCACGCCCGAGAGCAGGGCGAACATCAGCGGGTCGCCACGCAGCCCGAGCCACAGCGCCATCGCGACGGCCTCCAGGCCGAACGCCAGCGCCATCGTGTTCTCGCGTCCGACGACATCGGACAGCCAGCCAAAGAAGGGACGCGTGAGCCCGTTCGCGAAACGGTCGATGGTCAGCGCCAGCGGCAATGCAGCCATGCCCCATACCACGCTGGACGTGATGCCGAAGTCCTTGGCGAAGGCGCCCATTTGCGAGATCACCATCAGGCCTGACGTGGACATCATGGCCATCATCAGGAACATCAGCCAGAACACCGGGCTGCGCAGCATTTGCGCCGGAGTCGTCCCGGGCGCCGCGGTTGCCGCGAGCTCCGCGTGAACCGGTTCCGACGGGGGGCGGCGGATGGCCTGCGCGGCCAGCAGGCCGACGAGACCGATGAGCACCCCGAACACGCGCGCGGTATGGGCAAAGCCCGAGTGGGCCAGACTGTCGGCGATCGGGAACGTCGTCACGATGGCACCGAAGCCATAGCCGGCCGCGACCAAGCCCACGGCGAATCCGCGCTTGCGGGGAAACCAGCGCACGACCAGGCCGACGACGCCGACATAGATGATTCCGGTGCCCAGGCCGCCGAGCAGACCGTAGCTGAGATAGAGCTGCAGGTGCGTGGATGCGTTGGCCGAAAGCACCCAGCTCAACCCGGTCATCACCGAGCCCGCCGACAGCAGGACACGGGGACCGAAGCGATCGACCAGCCAGCCCTGGAAGGGCGAGAAGAATGTCTGCAGCACGATGAGCAGCGAGAACGTGACCTGCAGCGCGGCGAGGCTCCCACCGACCTGCGCGAGCAGCGGCTTGGTGAACAGGGCCCAGACGTACTGCGGGCTCGAAATGGCCATCATGCACAGCACGCCGAGCGCAAGTTGCAGCCATCGCTGCGCGCCCTGCTCCGAATGAGGGAAGGCGGCGGCGCCCGAGGATTCCATGACACTCGACATCACAAGCTCCCAGGAGAAATCGTCCATGGATGGTCATGTCGAAGGCACGAGCGCGATGCGCCTGCGATCCCCGCCATGACCGCGGATCGCGGGCTGTGCACGCAAACACCGTGCCAGTGGTCGTCGGTGCGGGTTCGCGACCCTGCCGCGTCTGATGCGAAGCGGGTATGCCGCGCGCAGGCGCTGCGCGCCTGCGCCAATGCAAGGCGTGCGGTGTTCGCCTTGGGGACGAGCGCACCCGTGCCGGGCATGGGCGCAGCAGGGGTTCGCGCAAGGCGCTTCAGCCGGGCGGACAGCTATTCGGTCGCAGGGCCGCCGAAGTTCGTGGCTCTCGAGCGGGGGCCCCGTGAATCCGAAATGTTCCGCGATGCGAACAGGGACTTTCGGATGATCGCGTGCACGCCAACATTGCCGTCCACGACCTGGGTGATTCCGAAATCCACGGCCACGGACATCAGCGAGATCGCCTCGTCCTCGCTGAGCCCCTGCGAACTCATGAGAAAGCGCCGAGTCTTGCGAAACGCATCGCGCATGGCAAGGTCCAGCGAAGACTTCTCGTAGATCTCGCTTGCCGCCTTTTCCCCGAACTCGCGCAGGTACTGGGGGTGGCTGAAGCCGTGCAGCACCCACTCCGAGTCGGTCTCGAGCAGCGGGTAGTCGATATCGGCGAAGGGCTGTCCGGCCAGGTCAGCGGTCTTGTGCAGGAGCACCTGGAAGATCCCGGTGAGCGAGCACTCGATGGCGGTTCCGCACAACTCGGAATCGCCCTGGGATGCGTGCGGGTCCCCGATCGACAGCAGGGCTCCGTCGACCGCCACGCGCAAATAGACCGTCGAGCCCTTGCCCACGCGCCAGTTGTCGATATTGCCCCCGAAATACGCCGGTGGAATCGAATCGACCATGCCACTTTCCGCGGGCGCGACGGCGATCACCCCGAAATGAGGCCGCACCGGGATGGTGACTCCGCGGAGCACCTGATGATTCTCCTGGATGCTCGATCGATCCACCGGTACGCCGGGGTAGTCCATGGTTTCATGCACGACGCCGGCCGGGTCGCGCTGCGGTACCCAGCGGTAGTTGTAGACGGCCCGCGCGCATGCGCAGGCATCGTCATGTGCCGGCCAATCCACTTCGTAGATGGTCACGACTTCGCGCGGCCGGGGCTCGGTCAGCAGTTCCTTGTAGTGGTAGCCCCACCAGGTCGCGGCATTGCTGCCGAAGGCTCTTCCGGCGAAGCGCGCATTGGCCGACAGTCGCGGCAGCACCTCGAGGATGCGCAGTTCCAGGATATCCCCGGGCTCGGCACCCTGCACGTGAATGGGGCCGGTGCAGATGTGAACGCCGAAGCCCTCGCCGCTGCCGCGACCGAAGGTGGAGGCATCGGCCGGCCCGGCGCCCCGCCGATCGACGTTCTTCTGTTCTGCGGTCCAGTGAAACACGCTTTGCGCGCCTGAATCGCCCTGGATCATGCGCTCGTAGTCGTCGTAGGCGTGTTGCGTCAGGGTTTCGACCGTCACCAGTTCCCCCGGCTCCAGGTACAGCACCGGCGCCAGCGAGCGGCTGAAATAGCCCCAGTGCACCGTATGCTGGTTGGCGCAAAGGTGGTGGTGCCGCACGCCCTCCGAGGTTCGCGATGCGTGCACGACCGCGCTCGGTGCGGTTGCAGGCGACTCGCCCGGCGCCTGCACGGCTGCACCGGCATGGCTGCTCGGACGGCCCCGATGCGCGGTCGCTTCGAGGTTTTGCTGGGCGGCCCGGCCGGTCTGCTCGCGGTACTGGCGGGGGGAAAGTCCGAAGTTCTGCCGGAACGCATGACTGAAATGGGCCGGGTCGTTGAAACCCCAGCGATAGCAGATGTCGGAAATCGACAGGTGGCCGTACTGGCAATTGCCCAGATCGGCACGGCATCGCTCCAGGCGCTTGCCGCGAACATGCGCCGAGAAGGGGTCGCGTCCCGCGACGTGGTGTAGGTCCACAGCCCGGACAGGCTGAGCTACACGGTACTCAGCGTGCCACAGCGGACAGCCGAGTCGGGGCAGTATCGCAGAGCGACTGAAGGCCTTCAAGCTGCATATACCGGCGATTCAGCGACCACTCGTCGTTCTGCTCCAGCATCATGGCGCCGACCAGGCGTGTGATGGCCGCGTCGTTGGGGAAGATGCCCACGACGTTGGTGCGGCGCTTGATGTCGGCGTTCAGGCGCTCGAGCGGGTTGGTCGAGTAGATCTG
>NZ_KB898527.1 GCF_000377645.1 Thiomonas sp. FB-6
GCTCTTGTCCGCCTCGCTCATCGCCGCCGTCGTGATCACGGCCTCAAGCCGGGCGCCCGCAGTCCAGGCCCGCCCTCGGGCGGGCCTGGACTGCGCATCCTCGCGCCACCGCTCCAGCGTCCCCGCTCCAATGCCCACTTCCCGCGCCACCACGTCCAGCTCCGCGCTCTCCGGCGGCAGCAACCGCGCCACCGCTCTGTCCTTGAATGCTTGTCCGTATCGAGCCACGTTCGTCCTTCATCTCCGCCCCCAGGGTTGATCTATGAAGGCGACATCTATTCTGACGCAGGGGGACTGCCAGCGCCCTCTCTCTGGACCGTACCCAACAATTCCGCCCACAACTTGTAAGGCCGCGTCCCCCAGTCCTCGTTCGCCTGCGCCCGTCCGCAAAGGTGAGCTGCCACGGCCAACTGTCAGGACCTGCGCGCCGCCCCATCTACCGCCCAACATGGAAGGACGGCGCAGACGCTCTTACGATGACCCTACCTCGGGGGAAACGACATGAGCCACTGGACACCAGCACAAGCCCTAGCGCAGTTGCACGCGGAAGGAAGCGAATTCTCAGCGCTGTTTCGACACGGTAGCCTTGAAGTCGAGTTCTACAAGCCGAACAAAGTTGACCGGCAACAGCCCCACACTCGCGATGAGCTCTACGTCATCGCCACTGGCCACGGCCAGTTCATCGTGCAAGGCCGAGAGTGCCGCGTTGGGCCCGGCGACGTGCTATTCGTCCCAGCCGGCGCGGAACATCGCTTCTACGGCTTCAGCGAGGACTTCGGAACCTGGGTCTTCTTCTACGGTCCTCAAGGGGGCGAGTCAGCGTGATTCGGTTGACCGCACGATGCTGGCCGTGCCCGGTCAGCGGGCGCACTGCGGGGTCGGCTTAGCCTCCCCGCTTCTTCACAAAACCCTTAGCCTGCAACGCACGCAGCAGCGAAGTCTCGCTCTCACCCTGGACTAGCTCAAACAGCTCCGCCCACATGCGGTACGTGCGTGTGTTACGCACTTGCTCGGCCGGCGCCTTCCCGTAGCGACCACCCGCCACGGCCTGCGTAGCCGCGCGCACTGCTGACAGCGCATCAGCCAGCTGGTCAGTAACCGGCGTTGTCCTCGGTTTGGGCTGGTCGCCTGCCACGCGCAATCTGTCGAGCGTCTCGCGCAACCGCGTAACTGTTACAGCGGCCAGAGGCTGTGCGGCACTGCGCTCAATTGCCTCGTCGACCAGGCGAGTTGCTTCAGCGACGCGCCACGCAGGGTCACGTTCCCGGCGCGCCGCCTCACGCGCCTGGTCTGCGATGCGGTCACGCGCGGGCTTGCAGATTCGCTCTTCGAGGAAGTTCAGCTCGTCCCCGACCAGGCGCCCCAGCAGTTCCGCCGGCACGATGGTGGCGTCGGCCGCGATGCTGCCCACGTAGACCTGCCTCGTGTACCCGTTCGAGTTGCCCTGGGCACCTCTCGGCACCCAGGCTGAGCGATAGAGGAGCGCCCGGCCGCGGCGCAGCTTGATGTGCATGTTGATGACTCCGATGCTGTTGTGTGCATCGTGTAGTCACCACGCTTGGACGTCACTGGAGCTCCTTCGGCGCTTCGCTCGACCAATTTGCGCCCCCTTATCATGCCGAGCATCCGAACAAGAACCGAAGGTGAGCCTGGATGAGCCGAACCATTCGCCCTCAGAACATGTGCTCCACGTGTAATCACACCTGGTACCCGAAAGGGCGCGATGTTTCGCTTCGGTGCCCCAACTGCCATAGCATGGACACGCATGTTGTGCAGCACCAAGTTCAGCGCAAGGGCTGTTTTCCCTGGAAGACGCTGCTGGTGCTTCTTGTCGTGTTTTGGGCTGTGGGCAAGTTCATGGGCGGCTCTGGCACGTCGTCGACGACTTCGAGTGCCTCAAGCGCGGCCTCTGCGGAAAGCTCCGACGCTGCCGGCCCAAACGCGTCGACCTCTGTCGTGTTCAAGCGCAACGACACAGAGCTTCCAACGGCCTCGAGTCCAGCCGTCCCCACTTCGGGTGCGTCGACTTCGTCCCTGGTATCAGGCCCTCCGGCTGCTCTTCAGCCCACAGCTTCTCAACCTTCAGCCTCTCAGCCTGCGGCCGCCGAACAAGCAACGTCCAAGGCCCCTGACCGCAATCGCCTGCCCTTCAGTAAGCAAGACGCCATCATTCTTCCGGACGTTTCGTCAGGTTCGGGGGCTCAGTAGTTGCAATAGACGCAGCAGGCACGATACGCACCGTTGCCCGCGGGAGGGTGGGCGTCGGCGGGCTGACCTGAACAAGAGGGGTAGAAAATCTGCAATGGCATGGGCCGTAGTCGTGCGCAATGCGGCGTAGAGAAGCGCATACCGCTCAACTTTGAGGGTGCAGGTGGCAACCCTAAGGTCAGGCCGGGTCCGGCGCTCTGACCTCTATCCTCTTCTCACGCGTCGACGCCGTTCGGTGCGCTGCCCACGCAGTTGCACGCTCAGACTAAGCGCGTATCGGCCCGCGCTTGCGCTGTTACCTGCGCGGCGTGCAGGATACGAGGCTCCAGCGACCGCCACTGCGCGTGCGCGCGCTGTGTCATCTCCTGCAGTTGGGAGGGGCCTCGCCTCAGGCGTGCTTCCAAAGCCTGGCGACGCAGGGCAAAGCGTGACTGCAACGCTTGCACGTCAGCGGCGGGCAAGGCGGCTACAGGGTTGAAGACGAAACGCTGCTCGCACTGGCGGCGCCATGCGAGAACCGCCGCGGTCAGGCTGACCCCGAATCCGCGCACCGCCGAGACCTTCGCCTCGCTCACGTCCGCTGCGGTTTCAATGCCGAAGGAACGCAAGACAGCCTTGCGCCCAGGGCCGACCCCAGAGATTGCGGCCTGGTCGATGAAAAAGCGGTCCAGGAACGCCTCAAGCTGCCGCTCACGCCCCTGGGAGCGCAGCTGCTGCATGGCTTGCGCCTGCTGCTGGGGCAAAAGCTCGAGTTCCGCCTTGGCTTTGGCCAGCTCGGCTTTGGCCTTGAGGAAGGCCTCACGGACATCGAGCTTCGAGGCCTGGTCAAACAGCTGCTTGAAGGCCGCTTCCGCAACCCGTTCAGCTTGCCTGCGCCGGTCGCGCTCGGTCGAAAGCTCGACTTGCCGCTTGGCGCCCGCCTTTGTGTGCACGACCAGGCCCGCCACCGCAGCCCCTAGCCACATGAACCACGCGGCCGGCAGCAGCATGGTCGTAAACAACATGACCCCAATGAACAACACCAGCCAAACGACCGACCAAGGCCGAGAACTCAGCTCCTTGGGCAGCGGTTCCGGGGTGCACTCGAAGTTCCCGGGAAGAGGTGGCTTCACGGCTGGGGGAGTCGGTACGGCCTCAATCAGCGCCCACACCCGGGCTATGACCGTGACGTCCCCTGTAGAAGCTTGAAGTAAACCCAGGTCCACGAAGTACACAACCCCTCGAGACTCCAGCGCGCACCAGGGGCATTGCGGCAGTTGGGCCCAGTACTGATGCATCGGAGTGCGAGAACACGCCTTGAGCTGCTCGCGCAAGGCGTCCAGCGCCTGGACCCACTGCAAGGCGCTGGGCCGCCTGCCCGCAGCGCAGGGTTGCGTGAATGCCAGCTCGAACATGTGACGAAGAGGTGGCGGAAGCATCTGCAGCGACATGCTGTTTGGCGGCGGGCGCACGCCGCGCGAAGAGGCGTCTTGGGCATAGGCGTAGCGAAACTGTGCAATGGCTCCCTCGAGCGACTCATCGGCAAAGTCCTGCATGGGTACCCCGGAGTACGGGTGCCGTCCGCCCATGAGCAGGTGGAAGATGAGCAGCGCCAAACCGAAGTGGTCATGGTTGGGCGTTCGCGCGAAGGTGGAAAAATCACTCCGCCCTTGGAGCTCCGGGGGCGTGAAGTGAGAGACGCCTACTTCGCAAAAATGAATCGTTCCACCCTCACGAATTTGGAACGAATCCGAGTCGATGAGCACGACCTTGCTGTCGGCGCCGACCAGGAAACTGCTCTGGTTGACGTCGCCGATGACGTGGCCGTGGTCGTGCACGACGTCGACACAAGCGGCGACGTTGCGCGCCACGTACACCAGGAAGTTCCACGCTGCACGCGGAAGAGCTTGCTGGCGCTGCTTGGGACTATAGACCGCGTGCAGCTCCGAGCGGCCACTGGCCTTGGGCATGACAAAGCCCCCCACCGCGGAGGAGCCTTGAGCCAGCAAGACATGCACTGGCCAAGCGACATACTGCAACAAGCGCTCATCCGCGTGCGCGACCATGTAGCGCAGCTTGGCCTGCTTGTCCGCGCTTATCGCCCGGTGGTAGACCTTGGCTACATAGGGCGTGTCGGAGCCGGCAAGTTCAAAGACCGAGCCCTCGCCTCCCCGGCCTAGTTCGCGGCCCAGTACGAAAGGACGGCCTTGCGCGTCGACCAACGCGCGCGAGGTCGCTTGACTCATACCGCCCCTTCGCGGCGCCCATCATCTTGCGATGTCGAGTGGCGCGCACGGGCCTCGTCCGCGTCCTCTTCGCCCGGGTCACCTTCGCTCCAGACGGCAAGCGCCAACGTCTTGTCATCATCGGTGCGCTCGTTGACCGCGGGGCTGTCCAGGAAGTGGTGCAGCAGCCCTTGCAAGCCCTCACGCTGCTGCGCGGTGGCGCGCAGCAAACCGGAGAAGAACGGACGAAAGAATGGCTCGTGCGCCGTACCCTGCGCCATGTTCAACGCCAGACGCTGGATGCCGTCGGTGAACACGGCCACACGCTGTGCGACCTGCTTATAGACCTTGCACTCAAGCACATCGAGGGCGTCATCTTGGGTGATGAAGTGGGTCATGTTGGCGTATTCGCCCGTCATGGGCTCCAGGGCCAGCTCCAGGCCCTGGCCGCAATCGAGCACGATGCCGCCGTCACCGATTTGGAATGCCAGCGTGCACGTGGGCGAGCCGAGCACGCCCAGAAACGTGCAGGCATAGTCGCGCAAGGGGCGCCGGCTTTGCTGGGCCTCTTGCTGCAGCGCTTCGCGCACGCTTAGCACCAGTGCTTGCGCCAGCGATTCATCCAGCGCAACCGTAGGTGCGCGCTGTCGCACGCTTTCCCAGAACGCAACAGCAGCGACCGTGGCCACGTCCACGCCCTTACGACTCAGAGGAGCGCTGCCCGCGCCATCGCAGACGAACACGCTCAACAAAGGGGTGTCGTTCGAAGCCTTGCAAACTTCCACCCACGAATCATCCTGGCAAGGCGTACCGCTGCCTTGGTGCGAGGTGCCGGCCGCCGACGCGGCCACAACGTACCAGCTCACACGCTGGCCCAGCCCGTGGGGGCTCCCAGCGGTACATCGGCCCCGGGGGTAGAGCGCGAGACCGAGCGCAACGAGCTCGACAACCAGTTGAAGAGCTCTCGGAACTTCAAACCCTGCAACGACAACGGCTGGCGCGAGCTGAGTTGCGACAGCGCGTCCATGTTGGCCCCTTGCACCCCGATGGCAAAAAACGCGAATTTCTTGGCCGCCTCGCCTTCCTTGATGATGGCCCCTACATGCGACCACTGGTCGGTTGGGCCTCCGTCCGTGATGAGGAACACCCAGGGTCGATAGTAGGAAATGCCATTACTTCGATAGTCGTTCTTGCGCTCATCCACCAGGGCCAGGGCCTGCTCGATGGCCGCACCCATCGGCGTATCGCCTTGGGGGCGCAGGGCCGGCGGGGAAAACAAGCTGGCGCTAGTGAAGGGCACTTCCACCTTCACCGGCCCAAATGTCACGATGGCCAGCTCCACGCGCTTCATGGCCAACGCATCAGAGGCCAACTCCTCGTGAAACTGAGCCAGTCCCTTGTTGAGCTCTTCGATGGGCGCGCCCGACATGGAGTGCGAGACGTCCAGCAGCAACACGCACGGGCATCGCGGCTCGGGGTTGCTGGCAAAGTCGTTGGTCTCGAAGGAGATTTGCTCACTGGACATGCACGGCTCCTGTTGTCTCTGTATCGGACCAGGCGCGACAAAATCGTCCAACCGCGCGCAAGCGCGCTCAAAGGCCAAGACGAGAAGGGCGCAACCAGGCTCGGGGGCAGCATGCGACTTGAAACAGCTAGCCTACCCTTTTGCACACCCAGATTATGGTGCAGCCCCTGCGCGCGCGCAAAATCGCATTCGGCGGCGTGGGCGCTCGCAATAGGCCTGCGTCGCAAGAAGGCACCCACCGACGCGGCTTCATCGAGAGCTATCGCGGCTTCCAGAAGCTCCTGGCGCAAACCTCACACTGTGCCCTGCCCTTCATGACCACACCGCCGTGCATGTCGCGACGGATTTTTTGGGCGCGGATTGTGCGACCCAGTGCTCAGGGCGTCGGCCGCACGTGTCCAGGCGTGGCTTGCGTACGGCGCATGCGCTGCAAAGCCGCCACGAACGCATCGAAGACGTTGGCGCGAGAGGCCATGAACCGCAGGTCCAGGCCACTGGCCGTGTGCATCTTCAACAAGCCGTAGGAGCACACGGGCAACTGTCGGTTGTTGGCAAAGCGACGGTCCGGGCCCCCGCTCTTGTTGACGTATTGCCAAGTGTGCGCAACCACCGTGGCGTCCGCCGGCGGTGTACCGCTCTCGATGAACTGTGTAACTTGGCTGACGGCAGCCAGCTCGTGATAGTCGACAGAGCCCACCGAACTTCCCTGTCGGACCAAGATGCGGTCGGGGTAGAACGCCAACGTCGTTGCGTCTGCAGTCAGGATGGGAACATTCACGTTGGCGGCGATGCCGGGAAGTTGCCCCATTCTGACCGACGCGGGCGCAAATGTCAGCCCTTCGTGCGCACCGGCGGTGTACTTGCGCTGGACGTATTGAGACGTCTCCGCCACGCTTTGAAAACGCGAACACCCCAGCAGGGGCTGTAGCGCGGTATGCAACTCGTCAAAGAGCGCACGGGCATGCGGGTCGGGGTCGTAGTACAGCACCACCAGGCGCCGAGCCTTGTCATGAAAGTGCATCCACACCGACGCTGCGCTGCCCAGCACGAGCATGGCCAAGGCGACGGCGGGCTCCGATGGAAGCAGCAACCCAGCGACGATAGTCAGAGCCAAGGTGGCCCCCAGGCAAGCGCGCGCATAAGCGGGCCTTCCAAGCTGCTCCCGAATGATTTGCAGCACCGAGTCTTGGGAGCCGTCACCCAACTCAGACGCGCTCTTGGTGCCATGCACGACCGACGTAACCACGTTGGGGTTCACGGCCTGGGCGGGCCGGTTCGTCGGGTAAGAGGGGCGAACGACCGGAGCGGTGCCTGAGGAGGCCAAAGGTTTGGCGGCGCGCCTGGACTTGCCCAGGTACTTGCGGTAGCGAAACCCGCCCATGCCTCCGCTGATGTAGGCCCCGCGAGGGCCCTTGCCAATGCGCAGCCCCGGGATGCCCGTGGACACCCCGATGCCTGAGCTCGAGAGGTTCAGCCGCAAAGGGCCAAACTTCACGCTACGGAAGTACGTCCATCCCATGGCAACAGCCCCTTGTCATTTCTTGTGGAGGCGGCTCGATGGTACGCAAGAACGGCAAGCGTGCAAACTCGCGGGGAAGGCGAAATTTGGCCTTGTAACACCCCAAGAACAGGCGGGAGGCTCCACAGTGGAGCTCCCGCATGTTGCCGGATACCCGGAAGCTGCGCCTGAACTAGGCGTATTCGCTTAATACGTAACAGGGATTTGCTGCGCAAACCTGGATGGCCTCTTGCGACTGCATGCTTGTGCGAAGGTCGCGTCCCACGACGTGGTGTAGCCGTGTCACACGCAATCACACATGGTCATAGTCAAGGTAAAGCAAAATCTCACAACGCCCGCGTTCATCTACTGCATGTGTCGGAAGGAGTCGAATTGAACGCGACTACGCTCGAATCGCTGCTGACCTGTCCGCAGTGTGGCTTCGCAACGCTGGCGACAATGCCCACGGACTCCTGCCAGTTCTTCTACGAGTGCGAGCAATGCAAGACTGTCCTGCGCCCGCTGCCGGGCGACTGCTGCGTGTTTTGCTCGTACGGGTCGGTCCCTTGCCCTCCAGTGCAAGCAAGCCCCTCCGCGACTGCTGGCGGGTGCTGCAGTGGTGCCAGGCCCCCCTTGACATAAGTCGTCGCGAGCGAGTAGCTCGCTAGAACCTTGCGCCCTCTTCCCGGCACCGCTGCGTGTGCCTACACTCGAAGCCAACGGAGCGCGCAATGACCTCTAACGACCACAAGAACGACGTCCCTGACCTGCCGGCAATGAAGCAGGCGAGCTTGGGACGCATGCTCGCCGCGGCCAAGGCGCTCCATGACCAGGGGGAGCTTCGACCCGTTCCCCTACCTCCTGGCACTCCCCTGCCGAGCGCGGAACCCCTTCGAGTGAGAACGCGGCGATGAGCGAGCAGCCGTACTGTGACCAGGAGAACCCCGGCGTCGCGGAGACCATTCGGGGGATGTCGGTAGATGAGGTGCGCAGGCTCGTTGAGGAGGCGCGTGCATCGGAGCTCCGCAGAACGCTCGACGACGTGCAGGCGGTTGTCGCCGCGTGGCGCGAGTTCAGCAACCCGCCCACGCCATTGAAGGACGCCACTTAGCGCGGCCCAGGTCCCTGGCGAGATATCGTTGCGGCTACCTATGCGAGCATTGCAACTGCGGGGCCGACGGCGCCACTATGCTCCCCCTGCCGGGCGCCTTCTGGCATTCTTATCGGCAAGCAGAAGGAGCCCTCTCTGGTTGCCCCCTAGGTTGGCGTGTGGCGGGCGGCACTCACCGGTCCCGAGAGGTATCACGCGGCACTACGCGCGTGCAGGCAGGCCAGAACGAACGCACGGGCCAGGGGCACTTGCTCTCCTCTAAGTGCCGCGCGCTCAGGCTGGAAGAGTGCCGCAACAAAGAACGGATGTCCGTCTAATTCCACCGCTCGAATGTCTCCCCCTGCGTCCTCGGCGCTCAGGCGCAGCGGCCCACTCACCAACTGCTCACGGAACGCGGGGTTGATGCCATATCGACAACGGTAAGCCTCGAAAGCTTCGTCCGTGCCATAGGCGGTAGCAATGCGCGAGCCAGCGTGGAGATGCACCGGCTCAGCGACCTCCACCAAGGAGCACTCAAGCGCAGACACGACCGCACGCTGGGAATCCGGAGCAGTCTCAGCGTGGTCAGCGTCAGCCCATCCAAGAACATTGCGCGCGTACTCGACGATGGCATGCTGGAAGCCCCCGCATGTTCCCAGGAAGGGAACCCCCTGCGTCCGCGCATGCTCAATGGCAAGCAGTGCCCCTTCCATGCTGCGATACGGGGAGGCGGGAACACACCAGAGTCCGTCGAACGCTTCAACGCGCCCTGCATCCGTGATGGTCTCGGTGGGAACCCATTTCCAAGCGACCGATTCGCCCAGCGTCTGCGCTGCATTGGTGAGGGCGATTGGGATGGCCTGATGGGCAGGCACATTGGCGTCGTAATCGCCGATGAGCCCAATGGTCACACTGCCTCGCTGCATGAGCTAGTCCCTTCTTGATGGCGTTAGCCCCAGAGTCTGCCAGAGTCCCTCGCCAAGACTTGTTACGCCCGATGACGGGACGGCCCTGTCGGGCGCTGGCCAAGCCGCCTAAGGGGCTACCAGCCGTGACACCGTAGCGTGCACCACGTGTACACGGCGCCTGGCATCCCCGTGACCACGGCGGCCAGCAACCGACGGCACTCTCACCATCGACCAGCAGGCCATCTCACACGCCAGGCCCGATGCCACCACAGGCCATCACCTCGACGAACCCGCGGGCGGACGGCGCTGCGTCCAGAAGCGTGCGTCGGGTAGACATCTGCTGCGAGTAGGGGTCACGCTACTCCTCGTTGATAGGCCAACGAGGAGTCAGTTGCCGCGACCGGGGCACGGCGAGGCGGTGCGAACCGCCGCCGGCCCAGCGCAGCCCGCCCTTGGACGAACCGCTCGGCGCGACCAGCGCCGAGGCGATGCAGCACGGGCCCCAGGCTTTCAACGTTGAAACTCCGTGCCGCTGGGCGCCGCGATGGCAGAGTTTTCAACGTTGAAACCATCAGGGTGGCAGCCCGCGGAGGGTGCAGTTGCGTGAAAGCCAGGGCAAGCTGCGACAGCACAGCTGCAGATGGAACAGTTGGAGCCGACGTCGATGAACATTTGGCCTCGATGCACATTGGGACGGCGGCGGTTCGCACCGGCGAAGCCGTGCAGCGAGTACACGAGGCATTGATGGACGTCGCGACGAAGACGTGAGCGACGCGCGCCCCCTGGCGCGCGAGGCTGGATGCGGAGGAAGAACACATTGCCCATATCCGCAGACGGCCGCGCGTGAAGTCCTCGACAAGACCAACGTCAGCATGGCAGCGGCGAGGTGTGCTGGACATTGGCCCCTGATGGCGCGCTCATCGCTACACATCGGAAGCCGCCGCTGCCAGCAAGCACAAAGCGTTGGGCAGCGGCCTCGAAGACAACCTCGCCGAGCCATCCGACCATGCCAGCACGACCGAAGACACGCCAGAACGCCAACGAGGGCACCATCGACGACACCACAGCTGTTGGCGCCGACCGAAATTTGAGCCACGTATGAGGGTTGTGCCGACCGAAAACTGGGCCAGGTGTTCGACCTACCCTGCTGTTTTTTTGTGCGGCGGGGACGACAGGAATGATCACCATGGACATGATCGGCAAGATCCGGCGCCTGCACCGTCGGGACAAGCTCAGTGAGCGCGAGATCGCCCGCAAGACGGGGTTGGCGCGCAATACGGTGAGCAAGTGGCTCAAGGGCGAAACGCCCAAGGTGCCGAAGTACGTTCGAGGGGAACAGGCGAGCAAGCTCAC
>NZ_KB898528.1 GCF_000377645.1 Thiomonas sp. FB-6
GAACCAGTGCTGCACGAAATACATGCGCAGCATGCGCTCAAGCCCGATCGGCGGCCGCCCACCTTTGCCCTTGGGATAGTGCGGCTCGATCACCTCGCACAACTGCGCCCACGGCACGATCTCGTCCATCGTCTGCAGGAACACGTCGCGCTTCGTCGGCTTACGGTATTGCTCAAATCCGGCGGCTTGATCGGCGGCCATGGCAAGGGTCTGTTGCTTCATCTACCTTCAACGCACGAGCCCCCTCGGCGGTGGACCTTCTTCAGCGTTGCCCTAAGGCGTCGCCTTCTAGGGGGGTGGAAGGCTACTGAACTCGCGCCACGCGGCGACAACCGCTTGCACATCGTCGAGCGTTCTAAGGAGCTCCGACCCACGCGCTTCCTCGAGAAGCTTGCGCACCTCATCTGCCGTCATGGCTTTGACGACCTCAGCCGCGCCTGGGCTCTCCTGGTCGCAGTACGGCTGCTCGTTCATCGCCGCGTTCTCACTCGAAGGGATTCCGCGGTAGCGAGAGGGGTGCCAGGAGGTAGGGGAACGGGTCGAAGCTCCCCCTGGTCATGGAGCGCCTTGGCCGCGGCGAGCATGCGTCCCAAGCTAGCCTGCTTCATTGCGAGCAGGTCGGGTGCACTGTTCTTGCTGTTTGGCCTGGTCATGTCGAACTCCTTGGTAGTGCAGTGTAGGCACACGAGACGGTGCAGGGAGGACCGCGCATCTCTGCACGCCTATTCCACTTCGTCCTTCATTGCCTCCTTCATTCGGCTCTGCGCCTCTAGGCTCGCGCGCGCTGTTTTCAGCAAGTCACCGTAGAGCTCATATGCAGACGAAGCGCGGCTAAGTGTCGCTAGCTTTGCTTTGCAGTGCTCTTCGAGTCGGAGGTCCTCATCGAATGGTTCACCAGGAATTCCACTTCGAACCCCAGACTGGGTCGCCGATGCTATGGATTGCTGAACCAACGCGACAGCTTTGCCTCCGATGAGGTCCGCCGCCTCAAGGATGTCATCCACAAAGGTTGAACTCTCATAGATGAGGGTGTTTTGGGCATTCTCTAGAACCGCTGCGACTAGGCGTACATGCTCCTCCGTTCCGCCAGACATCCAAGTGAGCAGTTGGTCGAGAAGCGACTGGTCATACGAACCCCAGAGGGTCGACACCGTTTGTCCGAAGGACCAGATGAACACGGGGTCAGTGCACGCAACTAGCGCCCACTCCAGCAAGTCCCTCACTAGCCGTGTTCCGCGCGACGTTGCGCGCAGACCGAGTCCCGGACTTCCTTGCGCGCGGCTGAAGTAGATGTGGTTCCAGCGTCTATCTTTCTCGCCTGTCTCAAGGCGAGCCTTCATGAGTTGCACTACGGCTTCTGGGTCGCGTTCGATGCTTCTCTTGAGGAACTCCACAACCCAGTACTCGTCCAAGCGTTCCAGGCGTCCAAGATTGCTGAGGAAGTCTCGGCGTCTCGTGTCGATATCTGATGGAGAAAGCTCTTTGGTGGAACTGAGCCACATAAGGACATCATGCGCAGCACGTTCGGACACATCGAACTGTATCGAGCACGCGAGCTCAAGAGCCAATGAGGGGTTCTGGCCGGCGACTTGCCTAACAAGGTGCGCCCCCATGACAAGCACGTCGGGCATCTTGGATTCGCAGATGTCGCGGAAGAGCGCCACCTCTTCGGCCTTGTATGGCCGAGTCGGCGTGTACCTCACATACGCCTCTGCGACCTGCAAAAGTGCTTGGTCAGAGGCTTGTGACCGAGCCAAGTAGCTCTGAAGCAAGTCAAATTCGTTCCTTGTGATGACGATGCTCAGTGCCTGTCCAACGTACGGGGTCAGTCGCTCGCTAAGACGCTTCTCAATTTCCTGCGTCAAGAGTTCTCTTGCCAACCCCGGTGTTGTCGCTAGCAGGTGGTTCATGAACATGAAGGGGGAGCCATAGCCGCTCCCCGCGATGGCGAGGATGTCCGTCAGACATGAATCAAGCTCCGCGAGCAACTTGACCGGTTCTGGGAACTGGGCGACTAGGTCGGCGCTCACTTGCTTGCGGTACTCTTCGGCGCCCTCTCGCTCGTGTGACGCGTTGAACTCCCACGTTTCACTGCCCCAACCATCGATGAGTACGCGGATGGTCCTGGTTCTAAGGTCGCGTTCGAGATGCTTCAAGATTTCGCGAGCTTCGTTGTGCGTCTCCGAGGCGGAGAAGAACGCGTGCCATGAAATGGATTTGGCAAGCTCCACCAGGACCACGGGGTGCACTTGAACCTCTTTCAGCAGGGTTCCTGCCTTGCGAAGGACGTCCAGATGCTCCTCCGTCCACGCGCCATCCGATTCATCCCGGTGCATGGGCGGCCGTAGCGCATGTGAGAGCGTCCGCGCCGCTAGGAATGCTCTCTTATGCGGCCCCAACTTGATAAAGCGCAGAAGTGTGCTCGCAATTTTTCGCCGGACTTCCCCAGCCTGCTTAAGTGAAAGCTTGTAGCGCCTGATGGTGTATGTGTTGTTCGCAAAGCTCGCCGATTGCATTTCTGTTTCAAGGGCTCCCTCGAGGATGGCGAAGGGCGTATAGGTGCCGGTTAGGGATGTGGGTTGTTCGAGGAGGCTGAGAGCGAAGTTGACGACTCCTTCAACGTACGCGATGGGCTTGTTCACCTGAAATTCGGCCAATTCCTTCAGCAGCCGGATGCCGTGTGCTGGGTGCTGATTCAGCGAGCGCTTGTCATTGCGCCCAGCGCGCCAAAGTAGAAGACAGGCCTCTGCAAGGTGGTCGAACGTGTAGGCGGCGGTGCGTACGGCGGAGCACACCTTGGCGCTGTCACCGTGTCCATCGTCGATGAGCTTCCTGGCGAAGGTGAGCGCGAAGCGAGGCTGGTAGTAGGCGACGGCCTCTACTGCTGCGACGTGTGGTTGGTTGTACTTGTCACCCCATTTCAAGAGAGGCTGAAGGCTGTCGAGGAGTTTGCTCTCGTCTGTCTTCCCATCCCTGAGTCGCCAGTCAAGGCGCCCGAGGTTAACGAACATGTTCCTTAGCTGCGCGGCAGTCGCTTGTTCGAAGAACTGAACGGCCCTTTCATTGATGGAGCCTTCAAGGCTGATGTAGTTCGACTTGAGGATTTCGTCAGCGAGAAGGTCTGGCGCGATTCGCCAGCGTAGGCCCCGCTTGAACAGTACGCCCGCTTCATTGAGCAGATGTAGCAGTCTGGTTGCGTCGACCTTGTCGACTCCTTCGAGGTCGCTCAGTGCCGCTAGCAGTGCAGGGTCATCTGGGAGGATTGGTTGAAGGAGTGCCACCACCCGCAATACTGCCTGCAGCCTTTCGGTGTCTTGGCCGGAAACGAGGCGACCTGTGATGACGTCTTGGAGTCGCGCCAAGACGTAGACGCGAAGGTCATCTTTGTTGTTCACAAGCGCAACTGGAATCTCGTGGCGCGCCAAAAGCTGAGCCGCGAGAACGGTCACAAGCGGTGTTGGGTAGGTTGCGCTCGCAATTCCCGCTGCTGCCTCGATGGGTGCGTTGCACTTCCGAAGGACCGAGGTCGCGAGCTCTAATGCTGATTCGGCAGTTGGTGGCTCAAGGTTGACGAGCTGCACCTCGGGTGGGAGTAGCGAAACGTTTGCAGCTTGGTGCCGAAGCGGCTCTAGTCCGTAGGGGCGGAGGGACAAGAGCAATCGGGTGTGGTGGTTAGGGTCAGCGGCGTACCGCAGGAGGATTCCCAAATCGTCGCGCTCATGGGCGTCGTCAACGACCAAGATGGTCTTGTCACCTCTCGAGCCACGTAGCGCGTCAAGGTGCTGGGCTTTTACGTCTTCCGTGGATGAGACGAGTAGAACAGAGAGGCGCTTGTCGGCGGCGACCAGGTCGACAACCTCCCGTAGGAGGCGGCTCTTACCTGTGCCGGCGCCGCCCAGCAGGCAAGTCAGTCTCACAGATTCGTCTTTGACGTGTCTCGCCAGCGCCTCGAGCTCCGCATGCCGTCCGACCAGCTCCCATGAGTGATTGAAGAGTCGCCCCTCGACTAGAAAAGGCTTGAAATATTCTTCAACGCTCTGAAGAGGGCCGGCCTCGGGTATGCCCAGCAGGTCAAATCGTTGCCCAATGAAGTACCTGTCTACCAGGTCTAGGCGGGCATTACGAGGTAGCTCGTGGAGCTTGCGCGTGATGTCCTCCCGGTCCCACAACTGCCAGTCGTTGTGGGCGGCGATAGCGTCGCGCGCCCTAGGGCTGGCCACGCAGGACAACAAGAGCACCTTGAGGTTCGCCTCAAAGGTTTGCTGGCCAACTGCTGCGTGCACCTTCTGTGCCCCGAATTCGTTGACGCGCTTGCATTGGAACGAATGAACGCCGAACGGGCCGCGTGCAACGATGTCGATTCCGTGTTGCTTGCTGCCTGCTCCGCCGTAGCGGTGGACATCGCCGTGTTGCGTTCGGTAGAGGCGGTCGAGCAGGGCTGTGCAGAAGCTTTCGAACGTTTCAGGCGATAGCGCCGATAGGGGAAGGGCGCGGTCGAACGATGTGGCAGCTGTCGCGACTGTCGGCTTCGCGGTCGGTGCCTGCGCGAACCCCGCCGCGGTCAGTAGCTCGTTTGGTTGCGCCTTGACCAATTTCTCCAGCGCGGGCATTTCGCTCATGCGAGGGCGGCCCAGGCCCCTTTCCCATCGACTGACGGACTGCTGCTTAATTCCCAGGGCGGCCGCAAGTTCCTGCTGCTTGGTGAAGCCGGCTTCTATGCGCCTTTGGGTTAGGAGTTCCCCAAAGGCCCTGTAGGGGGGGGTAGGTCGATTGTCGGTTTTCATGGCGTGCCTCTTGCGATACACAGTAAAAAGCGTACCATAAAAATATTCTTGATGCATTGGGAGGTGCCATGCGGCAGAAGCCACCCTCGAACAGGCCAAGGGCGGCGCCCCAACGCGCGGGCCCCGACGACGCCTACGGCGGATTCATGAGCGACCGAGAACGTCGCAACGCGCTGATTTCCCGCGATATCCGCATTTTTGGTTGCCGCCTGTCGGCGGCTATCGCTGTGGCCATCGTGGCCTTGCATGTCCCAACCGGTGATGCCGTCGGACTGGTCCTTCGGCTTCTTGGCCACGGTTAGGGGCTGCTGCTGAGCGCAGAGGTGTCGTGCGCGCCAGTTGAATTCGGCGGGCATGGCGCCCGCTTGTGGTCACACCAGCGCTCCTGGCGCTTCAAGGGGCCGTGCGGTTACCGTGTCTGTCACGGATTGCAGAAGTCCTCGAAGATGCGCTCGATTACTTGGTCAAGTTGGTCCTCGTCGAGGTCGCTGGCATCTGTATCGAGCCGTGTATTGCCGCCGTTTGCGTGCGCGACGTCAACGGTAACCTGAGCTTCCGGGTAGCGTTCGCTCAAGAATGCGCAAAGCTCATCACGCAGGTAGTCCTGCCATGCTTCTTCTGCCGCCTCAATGTCATCCCACTCGCCGATGTCGCCAGTGCTTGTATGTACGGTCACGCAGGTGACAGTGGGTTCGGTGTCATCTTCAAAGTCGGTTTTCATGCTCATCGTCTTGTGGTTGGTTGGGACGATGTGTAGAAAGGCGGTTTAGCCGGCGGCGTTTACGGGGTGGCGCGCTGTCGGCGCACCCATTCCAACAGTGGTGACTACACGATGCACACAGCATCTTTGGAGTCATCGACATGCACATCAAGCAGCGCCGTGGCCGCGCGCTCCTCTACCGCTCCGCCTGGGTTCCCAAGGGGGCAGATGGCAATTCGCACGGGTTCACGCGCCAGGTCTACGTTGGCAGCATTGCGCAGGACGCGACGGCGATTCCAGTGGAGCTGAGCGGGCGCCTGGTCGGGGACGAGCTCGACTTCATCGAAGCCCGAATCTGCCGGCCGGCTCGTGACCGCATCGCAGACCAGGCACGCGAGACCGAACGCCGTGAACGTGATGCGGTCTGGCGCATCGCCGAGGCGGAGCGCCTGGTCGATGAGGCAGTTGAGCGCAGTGCCGAACAGCCTGTAGCCGTTGCGGCGGTTACGCGTTTGCGCGAGAGGGTGGAGCGGTTGCGCGTCGCAGGCGACCAGGCGAAACAAAGGGCAGCTCCGACCACCGACCCGCTTGCGGATGCGGTCTCGGCAGTGCGGGCCGCAGCGCAGGCAGTGGCGGGCGGTCGCTACGGGAAGGCGCCGGCCGAGCGGGTGCGGAACACACGCACGTACCGCATGTGGGCGGAGCTGTTTGAACTGGTGCAGGGCGATAGTGAGGCGTCGCTTCTGCGTGCATTGCAGGCCAAAGGATTTGTGAAGAAGCGGGGCGGTTAGGCCGACCCTGCGGTGTGCACGTCGACCGGCCCCGACCAGAGCCGCACGGTCAACCAAATCACGCCGCCTCGCCCCCTTGCGGACCGTAGAAGAGGACCCACGTACCAAAATCCTCGCTGAAGTCGTAGAAGCGATGTTCTGCGCCCGCCGGGACGAACAGCACGTCGCCGGGATGAACGAGGCATTCGCGGCCCTGCACGACGAATCGGCCATTGCCAGTAGCTATGACGTAGAGCTCGTCCCGAGTATGGGGCTGTTGCCGGTCAACTTGGTCTGGCTTGTAGAACTCGACTTCGAGGCTGCCGTGTCGAAACAGCGTCGAGAATTCGCTTCCTTCCGCTCGCAACCGGTCTAGGGCTTGCGCTGGTGTCCAGTGGCTCATGTCGTCTCCCCTGAAGTATGGCTATCGTAAGAGCGCCTTATCCTCCTCGCCGAAGGGTACTTGTGTGGCAGGTCCCAGGATGCAGTGAGGCGGCGATGCGGGCCGGCTTCGGTACGTATTGAAGTTAGGAGGGTGAATGAGTACTTCCACACCTTGGCAGAAAGCGGCCGAAGCGCAAGGCACGACCGAATCTGAACAAGTGCTTGCGCGCCTTGCTCGGAAGGCTTTCTTGAGTCTGTGGAGTTACCCCAACGTCTACAGCGACGAGGGCCGCGCGCGCGGCAAGGGCGATGGCAAAGAGCTGGTCGACCTCATGGTCGTTTTTGGCAATGACGTCCTTCTCTTTTCTGACAAGAGCTGTTCCTTTCAGCTCGACGTAGATGTCAAGGTTGCGTGGCCGCGCTGGTACAAGCGAGCAATCGAGAAATCCGCCCGACAACTTGCTGGAGCCGAGGCATTCCTGAAGAGGTTTCCGGGAAGGGTGTTCGTCGACAAGTCGTGTCAGACCAAGCTTCCCGTAGCAATTCCAGATGCCAGTGTCGCGCGCTATTTCCTCATTGCGGTAACGCGCGGGGGACATGCGGCTGCTGCCCGGCATTTCGGAGGAGGAAGCAGCGGAAGCCCAATGCTCAACAGTAGCCTCGTAGGGCACGCCCACCATCACCATCCGTTCGAAGTCGGATTTCCGCTCGACGACAGACGTTTCGTGCATGTGCTTGACGAGGTCACTTTAGAAGCACTCTTAGACGAGCTAGACACGCTCCCCGACTTCGTGGACTACCTTGCCTGCAAAGAGCGATTCTTTGGAAGGAGCGGGCTGCTCATGCATATCCCCGGCGAGGAGGAACTGTTCGCTTGGTACATGCGCACACTTGAAGATGGCCAACATGCATTCCCTGACGTCCCCGCAGGGTTCGATGGAATTAGCTTTGCAGAGGGCGAATGGGACCACTACATCCAGAGTCCGCAGCGAGCTGCAAAGCGCAAGGCAGACGAGGGGAGCTACTTGTGGGACAGTCTCATCGAGTACCAGGCTTCATACGTGCGAGCTGGCACAGCAGTCGGACACTCCGGAGGCGAGGCCTCCGAAGTTGACCACGAACGTATCCTCCGAGCGCTCGCTTCCGAGTCTCGGCTAGCGAGGCGACAACTGGCGAAGCATCTGCGGCACGCGCTTTGGCAAGGGGAGCCTGGCAAGAAGTTCGCACGCATGTTTATCATCGGCGAAGCAAGGGCGCGGGCTTACGTGTTCCTGGTGGTGCCCAACTCTGCAGAGGAGGACTACCAGGCATACAGAAAGATGCGCTCAGCCACCTTGTTCGCGTACTGTGCAGGCCTCAAACTTAAGTATCCGCAGCTTGTGGAGGCGATTGGGATTGCGTCCGAGCCATGTACGGAGGTCTTCGCGTCGCAGGATTTCATGTACGTAGACCTGACTGAGGAGATGGATTCAGCGCAGGTAAAAAATCTGGAGGAAGCGATGCGCGAGCTGGATGTCCTTCAGACGCCTGACGAGAACCTTAGGTACGGGCGGTCACGAGAGTTTGAATTCCCGATTCCATTTGCGAGCCCTCGGGAAGTGAGACGCGACGGTCCTTCAGGGCCTCCAATGAATCGAGCTGAGCGACGCCGAATGGCCCGCGACAGGCGAAGGGCTGCAAAGAGGTCTGGCAAGGCTAAATGACGCACAGACCGCCGCCATTTCGGACAGGCCGATAGGTCGGTGTAGTCGTCGCTACACGAAATGCACGACTGTTCGTGCATTTCCCAGGACACCCATGACGACAGAACCCGATGACGAGGCACTAGGGATGCTGTCCAAAATCAGCTGAGCGCCGAGGCAACGGAACGATGAAAGCCACGAGATGATTCCCGTCAGTGATTTCGCACGGAGCGCCGGCCGCGATGGGCTCCGCAGCGGTCGTTTCGACCCTGCAGGAGGCCGTTTTCGCGAACGGCGGACGCACTCATCCCTGCGCCGCCATCAGATGTCGCCGTGCCATCCAGAGGTTGGACAGCGCGAACAGCGTGTGCAGCTGTGCGGTGTTCTTCGCCAGGCCGCGGTAGCGCACCTTGACGTGGCCGAACTGGCGCTTGATCACGCGGAACGGGTGTTCGACCTTGGCGCGGATGCGCGCCTTGACGTGTTCCATCTCCTCGGCGATGGCATCCTTCGGACTCGTCACGTCAAGCAGCCTGCGCAGCCCGGGGCGCAGCGCGACATGCCAGCGCGTGCGAATGTCCTGGGTGTCGTCTCGCTTCTCGACGCCCTGGTAGCCGGCATCGGCGAAGACATCTGCTTCCTCGCCATGTACCAGCGCGTGCGCCTGGGTGACGTCATTGACGTTGGCCGATGTGCCCACCACCGTGTGCACCAAGCCACTGTCGGCGTCGACGCCGATGTGGCACTTCATTCCGAAGTACCACTGGTTGCCCTTCTTGGTCTGGTGCATCTCTGGGTCGCGCGTGCCGGTGTTGTTCTTCGTCGAACTGGGAGCTGCGATCAGCGAGGCATCGACCGCCGTGCCTTCCTTGAGCATCAGCCCCTTGGCGGCCAACGTCGCGTTCACAGCTTCAAGCATCTTCGGCGCCAGGTCGTGCTGTTCCAACAGGTGCCGAAAGCGCAGGATGCTCACACGATCAGGCAGTCGCGCCATGCTGCCAAGACCAGCAAACTGGCGGTACAGCGGGACGTCGAACAAAGCCTCTTCCATCGCCATGTCCGACAGGCCAAACCACTGCTGCAGGAAGTGAATGCGCAGCATCATCTCGGCGCCGAACGGCGGCCGGCCTCGCTCCTTGCGCGGCGCGTGCGGCTCGATCAGCGCAAGCAACTGCGCCCACGGCACCACGCGATTCATCTCGTCGAGGAACTTGCCCTTGCGGGTCTTACGGCTGGTCAGGTCCAGCCCGAGGTCGGCTTGCTTCATGCCCTCATTGTCTTGTCGGACGCTGCCCGCCGCCAGGGTCGCAATGGCCATTTTTGAACACCATCCCTAG
>NZ_KB898529.1 GCF_000377645.1 Thiomonas sp. FB-6
CTCCTTTGTTCGTCACGTTTCGAGTCTCACTACCTCTGAAACGCACGACCGGATCAAGCGGCCGACCTACTTGCTCGCGAAATATCCAGGCTAGGCCTGATCCCCCCGCCAGGTCTTGGTGTTGGAGCGTTGCTGCCAAGATGCCGGGACCGGCGTGGCTTGACGAGGAGGCCACGGCCGATCCCTGGAGCCAGCACCATGCCGCGACGCGCGCTTATCCTGGTTGGCGACAGCAGCTCGCATGGCGGGTCAGGGCCCAGGGCGCGAACAGGGAGTGAAGCATGGCGGCGTTGGCGATTCCCTTGCTGGAAGCGGCCGTGGCTGCGCTGGGCGGCTGGCTGCTGCGAGCGGTGGCCGTGATCGCGGGCGCGGGCATGGTGGCCCAGATGAACTCGCCCGACTGTTCCCAGTGTTCGATGAAGGTGGTCCAACGCGCGTGGAGCTGGCAGTGCTGGAGCAGCAATTCAGGAGGGAGCAGGAGCGAAGTTACGTCGGCATCTGGAGCGGCCTGGAGTCCGCAAGGGCGCGTCCCACGCTGGCCTGCCATGTCGGGCCGCCCGAGCAGGTAAACAGCCTGGATGTGGAACTACGGGGGGCGTTGGACGAGATCGACGCGCAACTCCTCCTGGATGTATTGCGTCCGATCGTGGACCAGTCAACGCCTGTCGTCCCATACGCATTACGATTGCCTTCCACCTAAGGATTCACCCTGCAATCGTTTCGCGAGACGGCCGGCATGCTCGTGGGGCCACCCAGGGGACGCCCGTTTCGCGGCGTGCGAGCTTCACGCCCCCGCGCCCTCGCCGAGGACCGAGCGGGAGCAAATGCGAAGCTGCTCCGTCAGCCAGGCAAGGCCCTGGTCGTTCGCCGCGTCCCTGCGCGTCAACACGTGAACCTCGTAGCTTCCCAGTTCGACGGGGACATCGCAGGTGCGCAGGCCCGAGCCGCGTGCCAATGCCGCCGCGGCGTGCGCCGGCAGCGTGGCGATGGCGCCGGTCCCCCTCAGGAACTGCGCCACCGAGGCGAAGTGGGTCAACGAGGTCAGGACGGTGCGGCGCTGGCCCAGGCGGCGTAGGGCGTCGTCGACGGCGCCCGTCTGCCCCGAGTAGGAAATGAGCACATGCGGCAGGCTCAGGAAGCGCGCCACGGACAGGGGCGGCTCGACCTTGCAATGCCGCGGGTCGAACAGGCAGGCGTAGCCCGAGCTTCCGATTCCTTGCGCGGCGATCCACCGCGCCGCCGGCGGCTTGGCGACGATGGCCAGCTCGATGGCGCGTTCGTCCAGCATGCGCTCGACCAGGTACTGGTTGGTCTGCCGGAAGGTGATGGCGGCCCGGGGTGCCAGGCTCGCGACGCGCTGGACCAGCGCGGGCCCCAGCGCCAGTTCGTAGTCGTCGGAGGCCCCGATCACGAAACGGCGGTGCGAGCGGGCGGGGTCGAAAGCGTCCTCGCGCTGCAGGCAGCTGGCCAGGCCGCCGAGGTGCTCCTCGATGGCCGGTGCCATGGTCTGCGCGTGGGGCGTCGGCACCATCTCGCCCTGGATGCGCACGAACAGCGGGTCATGGGTCATGCGGCGCAGGCGGTTCAGCGCGGAGCTCACTGCAGCCTGGCTGAGCGCCAGGCGCACGCCCGCGCGCGTCACGCTGCGCTCCTGCCAGACGGCAAGAAACACCGTCGCCAGGTTCAGGTCCATGC
The DNA here is from genome assembly GCF_000377645.1 of Thiomonas sp. FB-6. Lineage (GTDB taxonomy): Bacteria > Pseudomonadota > Gammaproteobacteria > Burkholderiales > Burkholderiaceae_C > Thiomonas_A. The sequence continues at coordinate 1,696 of NZ_KB898529.1, forward strand.
GCTTGATATTGACCAGATTGATATTGTGCATTCATAAATTCTGCTTCATCGATGTGACTGCGGCAACTAGAGTAGGGCGTATGAACCGATTGGCTCCTTCCGTCACCGCAGGCTCCGGCTCGATGCGGCCTCGCGACATCGTCCTGGTCCTGGTGGTCGTGACCATCTGGGGCTCGAATTTCGTGGTGATCAAGCTCGGGCTGCGTGACATGCCGCCGCTGCTGTTCACCAGCCTGCGCTTCCTGTTCGCCGCCTGTCCGCTCGTGTTCCTGCGCAAGCGACCGTCGATTCCGCTCCCGCTGCTGCTGGCCTGGGGCATGACCCAGTTCGCGATCCAGTTCGCGCTGCTGTTCGTCGGCATCAAGCTGGGCATGCCAGCGGGCCTCGCCTCGCTGGTGATTCAGTTGCAGGCCTTCTTCACCATCGGCCTGGCGTGGGGGGTGCTGCGCGAGCGCGTGCGCGTGTTCCAGATCGTCGGCGCCCTCGTCGCGCTGGCCGGCATGGCGGTGGTCGCGCTGCATCTGGATCAGCCGTCCACCCTGTACGGACTCCTCATGGTGCTGGGTGCCGCGCTGTCCTGGGCCACGGCCAATATCCTGACCAAGCGTATGGGCCGGGTCGACCCCATCGGGCTGGCCGCCTGGGGAAGCCTCGTCGCCTTCCCCCCGCTGGCGGCCTTGTCCCTGCTGATCGAGGGCCCCGGCACCATCGTGTCGGCACTTCGCGGCATGGATGGCTGGTCCTGGGCGGCGGTGTTGTTCCAGTCCTACCCCAACACCCTGTTCGGCTTCGGCGTGTGGTCGATGCTGATGCGCAAGCACGCCGCCGCGGAGCTTGCACCGTTCACGCTGCTGGTGCCCGCGGTGGGCATGCTGTGCGCCGCCGCGGTCCTGGGCGAGGCCCTGCCGCCCTGGAAGATCGTCGCAGGGGGCGTGGTCCTGGCGGGCCTGGCGATCAACCAGATCGCGGTGCGCGTGCAGACCTGGCAGCGCCGCGCGGCCCCCGGCGGGTGATGCGGGCGATTCGCAGGGCGGCAGGAAGACCTTGTGCAACGACGGCCAGGCGGCCGTCGGGTGGCTAAGCGCGCCTGGACTCGCTGACGCCGCCTGGAACACACAGCGAGGTCGCGGGAGAATCACTGGCCGGAAAGCTCTCGGCCAATGCTTCGTCCATCAGCCATTCGCGGTGCTCGTCGTCCTGCCGGCGAGTTTGCCGCGAGGAGGCGCTCACGCTGGAAGGTCCGCGCTTGCGTGGGTCGGCCGAGTCTTTCATGGTTTGCTCAAACGGTGCGCCGCACCATCATCGCCTTGATTGCATGAATCGCGCCCACGGGCACGAGGCCCTTGGGGCAGACGTCGACGCAATTCAGGATGGAACGGCAGCGAAACAGGCGATAGGGGTCATCGAGATCGTCAAGCCGTTGTTCAGTGGCCTGATCACGGCTGTCCACGAGAAAACGGTAGGCCTGCAGCAATCCCGCCGGGCCCACGTACTTGTCCGGATTCCACCAGTAACTCGGACAAGCCGACGAGCAGCAACCACACAGGATGCACTCGTACAGACCATCGAGCTTGTCACGCTCCTGGGGAGACTGCAGGCGCTCCTTTTCCGGAGGCGGCTGGTCGTTGATCAGGTAGGGCTTGATCGAGTGGTATTGGGCGAAGAACTCCGTCATGTCCACGATGAGATCGCGGATGACCGGCATCCCGGGAAGGGGCTTGAGCACGATGTTCGTCGGCAGCTCGTGCATGCTGGTGATGCAGGCCAGTCCGTTCTTGCCATTGATGTTCATGGCGTCCGAGCCGCAGATTCCCTCGCGGCAGGACCGTCGAAAGCTCAGGGTTTCGTCGGTTCTCTTGAGTCGCAGCAAGACGTCCAGGAGCATGTGGTCGCCGGGGTCCACGTCCAGCGTGTAGGTCTGCATGAACGGCTTGGAACCGGCATCCGGGTCGTAGCGATAAATGTCCAGGCGATGCATCAAGGCCTCCTCCGAAGGGCGGGGTCATGTCGGGGGGATTCAGGGCCGCGCATCCCCGGAAAGCCAGCGGCGGAAGGACAGATAGGAAAGGATGAACTTGCGCCGGTATTCCGGCGTGCTTGCAAAGTGACGACGGTCGAGAACGGCGCGCCGATAGATCGCCAGGGTGCGTACGACCCATTGGCGAGTTGCGAGTTCCCCATCACGCGCCATCAGGAGCAGGACTCTCTGCGACTCGACGTCGGGCAAGGCTGGCGGGAGGGGCTCTGGCGTACTCTCTTCGCGAACATCGCTTCCTGCTCCGGCCTCGTGAAGCGAACAGCAGGCGGGGCCGCAGAAGTGATAGACGTAATCAGCACCTTCGAAGGTCAGGCTCGCGGTTCGTGCGATCAACCGATGGCAGCGATCGCATTGCACCAGGCTCCTCGGCGCCGCCGACCCAGGCCGCCCCGTGGCGAGAACCTCATCGTGGGGAAGGGATTCCATACCCGCGCGCACGCGTTTGAAGTAGATTGAATACCACAATAGGCGAACAGGACGGAACTTTCAAGTCATCGATGCCGGCACCATCGCATCCAGCAGTTGCCCCGCGATCAGTGCCTGCTTGACCGATGTCCCAGCTAGTTCACCGATCTCCTTGGCAGAAAGCTGGGCGCGCTCAGCCAGCTTTCTGACCTCCGCTGCAACCACCGCGAAGCCCTTCCCGTGATCACCCGCGCGCGGCCTCGATGGCGGCGTTCAGCGCCAGCATATGGGTCTGGTAGGCGATATCGTCGATGATGCCGATGCGCTCGGCGATGGCCTGCATGTCGGCCACGGTACATTTCACGGCCATGAGGAACGCCTCGAGCTTTGGCACCGCGACTTCCACCATGGCATGGGCGGCCTCGTCGGAGCGTGTCGCCGTCTGAAGTGTCCGTACCTGCGTGAATGCGCCGACCCACGCGGTGCGCGCCGTCAGGGCGCGGTCGAGCAGGGCGCTCCCTTCGGGGCGGTCGATTTCGCAATGTTCTGAGTTTCCTACCCGCTATGGGTCGGCAAAGACGCTACAGTGGCCGCGCCGCCGCGGCGCGGGTGCGCCCGCAGGCGCACGGCCAGCGCGAGCAGGCTGGCCGTGGCCATGACGCCGACCACGGCCATCCATCCGAAGCTCGCCAGCAAGGCGCTGCCCAGCATCGAGCCGAGCGCCATCGCCACGAACATGCCGACGAACAGCAGCGCGTTGAGCCGGCTGCGGGCGGCGGGATCCAGGCCGTACACGATGGTCTGGTGGGCAATCAGGGTGCCTTGCAGGCCGAAATCGAAGCCCAGGGAACTGAAGGCGAGGATCCACAGGTAGGCCGGGCCCGGCACCCAGGGGTACACGAACAGCACGGCGAAGGACAGCGCGACCACGGCGGCCCCGATGCGGGTCACCCGCTCCGGTCCCCCCGAATCGGCGAATCGCCCGGCCAGCGGCGCCGCCAGGGCGCCCGCGGCCCCCGCCAGGCCATAGGCGCCCGCGGCGGCGCTGCCCAGATGGAAGGGCGCTGCCTGCAGGAACACGGCCAGGGTCGACCAGAAGGCTCCGAAGGCCAGCGCCAGCAGGCCCTGGGCCACGGTGGCGCGGCGCAGGCCAGGGTGCTCCAGCCAGAGCTCCCCGAGCGAGCGCAGCAGCGCGCCATAGGGCAGGCGGGTGGTGGCCTCGAAGCGCGGCAGCTGCCGCCAGGCCACCAGCACCAGCAGCGCGATGCTGAGCGCGGCGGCGAGGAACATGAGCCGCCAGCCCCATTGCGCCGCCACCACGCCGCTGATCACGCGGGACAGCAAGATGCCCAGCAACAGCCCGGTCATCACCTTGCCGATCACGCGGCCGCGGTTGGCGTCGCCGGCCAGGGTCGCCGCGGCCGGGACGATGTCCTGGGCCAGGGTCGCGAACACGCCGATGGCGAGGCTGGCCAGCGCCAGCCAGGCGATGTTCGGCGCCGCGGCCGCCGCCAGCAATGCGGCGACCAGGGCCAGCCCCTTGCGCACGATCACGGCACGGCGGTCGTGCCGGTCCCCGAGCGGGGCGAGCAGCAGGATGCCCAGGGCATAGCCTAGCTGCGTCAGGGTCGGTACCCAACCGGCGGAGGCCGTCGACGCGCCCAGGCCGGTGGCGATGACGGCCAGCATGGGCTGGTTGTAGTACAGCGTGGCGACGGCCAGGCCGGAGCCGACCGCGAACAGCAGGATCAAGCGACCGGGCACGTCGCCGAGGCTTGTCTTATTCTTCATGTGCATGGATCTCGTGGAGGCTTTCCCGGTTGTTCGGGATGGAACCGAATGATTCAACGAAAACCGGCGATGCGGTAGCGGGCCGGATTGCATAGTTCCTATACGTTTCACGTATGACCCACTCGGACCGATCGGACGGGGCTGACCGCATCGAGCTGCTGCGCACCTTCGTGCGCGTGGTCGAGGCGGGCAGTTTCTCGGCCGTCGCGGCGCAGACCGGAACCACCCAGCCGACCATCAGCCGGCGGCTCAAGGCGCTGGAGCGGGAATTCGGGCTTGCCCTGCTGCATCGTTCGACCCATGCCTTGCGCCTGACGACCGACGGCGAGCGCTGCCTGGAGCGGGCGCGCGAGTTGCTGGCCGAATGGGACGCGCTGCGCGCGCACGTGCGCGGCGGCGACGAGGAGGTGGAAGGCGTGTTGCGCGTGGTCGTGCCGCACGCCTTCGGGCAGGACTATCTGGTCCGGGTGCTCGCGGATTTTCTGAAGGCGAACCCCAAGGTCCATGTCGAGTGGATGTTGCACGACGATCGCAGCATGCACGATTACATCTCGGCGGGGATCGACTGCGCGATCCAGATCGGCGAGGTCCGGGCCCTGGGCGTGGTTGCGATCAAGCTCTCGGAGGTTCCGCGCGTCGCCGCCGCCGCGCCGGAGCTGCTCGCCGGCCGGGCCATTCCGCAGACGCCGGCCGAACTGGAGAGCCTGCCGTGGCTGGCTCTCCATACCTACTATCGCAACGAGATCGAACTGCGGCACGAGACCCGCGGAACCGTCGAGCGGGTCAGCTTCCTTCCGCGCGTCTCGACCGACAGCCTGTACGCGCTGCGAAGCGCCGCCCTGCGCGGCCTGGGGGTCTGCGTGGGCTCGTCGTGGTTGCTCGAGCGCGACATCGCCCAAGGGCGACTGCTGCGCGTGGCGCCCCGCTGGCAGGCGGCACCGCTGCCCATCTACCTGATTCACCCGCATGCACGCTTCTACCCGGCGCGACTGCGCCGCTTCGTCGCCGCGGTGCGGGAGGCCTTGCCTCGCGCGATCGACCGTGTGGAGGATGGATGGCCCACGGACCGGCCGGAGACCCCATGAAACATGCCCGAATGACCTTGCATCCCGAAGGACTTCTTCGCGCCGCCGCGCTTGCCGGTGTGCTGGCCTGGGCCGCGCCCGCGGCGCAGGCCGCCGGGAGCTGGCTGCGGCATCCGGCGGACTTTCCCACGAGTCCGCTGTGCCAGGCCAGCGAGGTGGCCCTGTGGTCCTGCACGGCCCGGCACAAGACCTTTTCCCTGTGCGCGGACCGTGGCGCCGTGGGCGAGGATTTCGCGATCCAGTACCGCGTGCGGGACCGGGCCGGCAAGCTGGTCCTGCGCTACCCGCAGCCCTCGCGCGCGCCGCGATCGGCCTTCACCTACCTGGTGTCCGCCAACGGCGATGCGGAGGTCGATTTCACCATCGGGCCCTACCACTATGCGCTGGTGGATCCTCTGCGTGACCTGTCCTTCATCACCGTGGACACGGGCGGAAAGGAATTGAGCCACCTGAGCTGCAGCCAGGGGAATCAATCCCTGCAGCTCAATGACACGATGGCGCTGATGAAGGCGCTGGGGGTGCCCGAGCCCTAGCCTGGATATTTCGCGAGCAAGTAGGTCGGCCGCTTGATCCGGTCGTGCGTTTCAGAGGTAGTGAGACTCGAAACGTGACGAACAAAGGAGGAAGCGGCCGATGCCAAAGTGTACCGAGGGCGTGGTGGATTTCGGGCGTGTCGGGCGCCGCGTAGTGCAGGCCGCGTTTGATGGCGGCGACATCGTCAGCGACGGCGGGGTGATGCTGCTGCGTCGGATCGACGAGCGCATCGGGCTGACGCGCGCGGCAGCGGGAGTGTTCGCCGACGGCCGTCGCGCCGCC
>NZ_KB898530.1 GCF_000377645.1 Thiomonas sp. FB-6
CGGCCACACGGTGGAGGCCGGAATGCTCACGTCGGCCAGGTAATCGGTCTTCTTGGTGAAGAAGTTCGCCCCCGAGCCGGTCGGGTCGATCAGCAGCATGTGGTGCTCGGCCGCCAGCGGCACCGCCACCGAGGTCAGCACCGAGCCGAAATCGGCCACCAGCACGTCCACCTTGTCCTGCGTGATCAGCTGGTTGTACAGCGTGGTCGCCGTCGACGTGGAGCTCTGGTCGTCGTAGGCCACGATCTTGACCGGGATCTTCTTGCCGAAGGCCTTGACGAACACCCCGCCGTCCTTGTTCACCGCCTCGGCCCAGAACTTCAGGCCTTCGAACTGCCCCTGCGAGGCCACCGCGAAGGGGCCCGTGCTGGCGTACAGCGTGCCGATCTTGATCTGCGCCGGGGCCGTGGCCGCGTGCGCGGCCTGCGACGCGATGCCGGCGGCGGCCAGAGCGGCAGCGGCCGCGACGGTCTTCCAGGGCTTGAGCCTCTTGTGCTGTCGAGCTTGCATGCGATGTCTCCGTCAAAAAAACGGCCTCGCGCGTGCGGCCGCAGGATGCGACGTGGGCGATGGCCTGATGAACCCCCTTCAGAGGGTCGTTCGATTCTGGCGGCCCGCCCGAAACAGCGTCAACGCGACATAACCCGTGAAATTGCAACAGGACGTTGCGGCGCCCGGCGTGGGTGCCGATGGCCATCCTTCGCAGCAGGGCCTCGCTGATCACTACAATTCCCACGTTTTCTCCAGGCAAAACCAGGACAAAGGCCTGCTTCGGCACGCCGTCCGAACCTGGGCCGTCATCCCCGGAACACGACCGCGCAATTCGGCCGCCTCCACCACGCCCGTGTTGGGCTCGATGGTGCAGAAGGGATTGATCTCTAAGGACATTCCATGAGCCTCAAATGCGGCATCGTGGGCCTGCCCAACGTCGGCAAGTCCACCCTGTTCAATGCGCTGACCCAGAGCGCCATTCCCGCCGAGAACTACCCCTTCTGCACCATCGAGCCCAACGTGGGCGTGGTGGAGGTGCCGGATCCGCGCCTGCAGCAGCTGACCGAGATCGTCAAGCCGCAGCGCGTGGTGCCGGCGGTGGTGGAGTTCGTCGACATCGCGGGCCTGGTGGCGGGAGCCTCCAAGGGCGAGGGCCTGGGCAACCAGTTCCTCGCGCACATCCGCGAGACCGACGCCATCGTCAACGTGGTGCGCTGCTTCGACGACCCCAACGTGGTGCATGTGTCCGGGCGCGTGGATCCGCTGGCCGACATCGGCGTGATCCAGACCGAGCTGTGCCTGGCCGACCTGGGCACCGTGGAAAAGGCGGTGCACCGGGCGCAGAAGACCGCGCGCGCCGGCGACAAGGAGGCGCAGCGCCTGCTCGGGCTGCTGCAGCGTTGCGAGGCGGCCCTGAACGAGGCCAGCCCCGTGCGCGCGCTGGAGTGGTCCGACGAGGACCGCGCGCTGCTCAAGCCGCTGTGCCTGATCACCGCCAAGCCGGCCATGTTCGTGGGCAACGTGCTGGAGGACGGCTTCGAGAACAACCCGCACCTGGACCGGCTGCGCGACTACGCGGCTTCGCAGGGCGCGCCGGTGGTGGCCATCTGCGCCAAGCTGGAAAGCGAGCTGGCCGGGATGTCGGCGGAGGAAAAGACCGAGTTCCTGGCCGAGCTCGGACAAAGCGAGCCGGGCCTGAACCGGCTGATCCGCGCGGGCTACTCGCTGCTCGGGCTGCAGACCTATTTCACCGCCGGGGTGAAGGAGGTGCGCGCCTGGACCATTCCCGTGGGCGCCACCGCGCCGCAGGCGGCCGGCGTGATCCACACCGACTTCGAGCGCGGCTTCATCCGCGCGCAGACCATCGCCTTCGACGATTTCGTGAAATACGCCGGCGAACAGGGCGCCAAGGACGCCGGGCGCATGCGTGCCGAGGGCAAGGACTACGTGGTGCACGACGGCGACGTGCTGAACTTCCTGTTCAACGTCTGAGTCCCCGCGAACCGCACGCCGCATGACTCGCCAGTGCGGCGAATGAGGCCCACAATCGCCGCATGAAATGCGGCGATTGCGTCTGCATCCGGCAGAGCTCGGACTGGCCCTGCTCAAGCGCGGCCGTCCCCCGGGCCTTCAGGTCTCCACCGGCAGCACGCCCCCGGCCTTGACCTCGCGCAGCGACAGGCTGGTGTGGATGTCGCGCACGCCGGGCAGCGCGCAGACCTGGTCGCGCACCAGGCGGGCGAAGGAGTCGGGGTCGGCGGCCACCAGTTCGAGCTGGTAGTCGTAGTGGCCCGAGAGGTTCTGGCAGGCCACGATGCCCCGGATCGCCACCACCTGCGCCTCGAAATCGGCGGCGCTGCGCGTGGTGTGCTCCTGCATGCGCACGTAGACGAATCCATGCACGCCCAGCCCGATGCGCCGGCGGTCGAGTTGGGCGTGGTAGCCGACGATCACGCCGGCCTTCTCCAGGATCTGTACCCGGCGCCAGCAGGGCGACGGCGACAACGCCACCCGTTCGGCGAGTTCCGCCATGGTCAGCCTGGCGTCGGACTGCAGAGCCTCGAGAATGCGCCGGTCGATGCGGTCGAGCTCGCGCTGGGTGTCCGGATCCTGTTCCATGCCCCTGTCCCCCAACCTTGGAAAATCCTTGCAGCGAACATAGGCGCGCGGGCCTGAATTTGGGAAATATCGCCCCGTGATCCTGCCGATACTTCCTTCCTGCACCGACGCGGCCCGGCCCCGGCCCTTGCGGGTGCATCCGGGGGGAGTCTGCGCGTACCATGAACCGTTTCCCTGCAGCCGCCGCCGCGGCCCGATCATGAATCCCGGCATCGCCTACGCCCTGGGCGCCTACATCGTCTGGGGGATGTTCCCCCTGTATTTCCGTTTGCTGGAATCGGTTCCGGCGCCGCAGATCCTGGCCCATCGCATGGTCTGGTCGGCGCTGCTGGTGCTGCTGATCCTGCTGGCACTGCGCCGCTGGTCCTGGGTGCGCCAGGTGTACAGGCAGCCGGCGGTGCTCGGGCGCTTCACCGCCAGCGCGCTGGTGCTGGCCTGCAACTGGCTGACCTACATCTGGTCGGTGAACAACGGCCACGTGGTGGAAGCCAGCCTGGGCTACTACATCAACCCGCTGATGAACGTCGCGCTGGGCACGGTGCTGCTGCACGAGCGCATGCGCCCGCTGCAATGGGCGGCGGTGGCGGTGGCCGCCGTCGGCGTGCTGTGGATGGCCTTCGGCGTCGGGCACATGCCTTGGCTGGCGCTGATCCTGGCGGTCAGCTTCAGCAGCTACAGCCTGCTGCGCAAGATCGCCCCGCTGGGCTCGCTGGAGGGCCTGGCGCTGGAGACGGCGGTGCTGCTGCCGCTGGCGCTGCTGTACCTGGGCTGGACCAGCCTGCAAGGCAGCAACGCCTTCTCGCTGGGCGACCTGGACTTCAAGCTGCTGCTGATGGCCAGCGGGCCGGTCACCGCGATTCCGCTGCTGATGTTCGCGGCCGGAGCGCGGCGCATCCCCTTCTCGCTGCTGGGCATCCTGCAGTACACCACGCCCACCCTGCTGCTGGTGCTGGGCGTCACCGTGTACCACGAGGCCTTCGGCCCCTCCAAGGCCCTGGGCTTCGGCCTGGTCTGGGCCGGCATCGCGCTCTACATCGCCGAGAGCATGCTGCGCAGGCGCCGCCCCGGGCAGGCGCCGGCCTGATCAGCGCCGCGCGCAGGCCAGCGCGCTGCCGGCCACCGCGGCGACGAGCACCGCGGCATAGTCCAGCACGCCGCCGTCGCGTAGCCATCCGGCGCCCACCAGCAGCCCATGCACGCCCCACGCCGCCAGCGCCCCCCAAGCGGCCTGACGGGTCCAGCGCCCGGGGCAGGGACGCAGCAGCCGCCGCGCGGCCAGTCCGGTGCCGGCACCGACGAACAGCGGCATGATGCTGGTGGCGAGCAGCCAGCGCAGGGCAATCAGGGCGAGCATCGGGGCGGCGTGGGCTTCAGGGACAGATTGGAGGGCCGCGGCGGGGCGCAATCGAGCGCGACTTTGACTTTGGTCATCCGCAAAAACCCGGCCAGCTTCGTAGAATTGAATGTCTCATGTTATTAGCTGCCGTCGGAGTCAACCATCAGACCGCGCCGCTGGACCTGCGCGAACGTCTGGCATTTTCGGCCGAAGGGCTGAAGGAAGGCCTGCGCGCGCTGCGTGACACGCTGCACACACGCACGGGGGGCAACGCGGTCGAGACGGCGATCCTGTCCACCTGCAACCGCACCGAGATCTACTGCGCGGCTCAGGCCGACCCGCGCGAGGCGCTGGTGAACTGGCTGGCGAACTCGCGCGAGCTGCGCGAGGTGGACCTGATGCAGCACAGCTACCGCCTGGTGCACGAGGGCGCGGTGCGCCACGCCTTCCGCGTGGCCAGCGGGCTGGATTCGATGGTGCTGGGCGAGCCGCAGATCCTCGGCCAGATGAAGGACGCGGTACGCACGGCCTCCGACACCGGCACCCTGGGCGGCACGCTGGGGCAGATGTTCCAGCGCACCTTCGCGGTCGCCAAGGAGGTGCGCAGCACCACCGAGATCGGCGCGCATTCGGTCAGCATGGCCGCGGCCTCGGTGAAACTGGCCGAGGCGGTGTTCGAGAGCCTGGCCGACTGCCGCGTGCTGCTGATCGGCGCCGGCGACATGGTGGAGTTGGTGGCCGCTCACTTCGCGTCGCGGCGGCCGCGCCACATGGCCATCGCCAACCGCACGCTGGAGCGCGGGGCGCGCCTGGCGCAGCAGGTGGGCGCCGAGGCGATGCGCCTGGCGGACATGCCGCAGCGCCTGGCCGAGTTCGACATCGTGGTCAGCTCCACCGCCAGCACGCTGCCCATCATCGGCCTGGGCGCGGCCGAGCGCATGGTGCGCCAGCGCCGCCACAAGCCCGTGGTGATGGTCGACCTGGCGGTGCCGCGGGACATCGAGCCGGAAGTCTCGCAGCTGCCCGACGTGTACCTGTACTCGGTGGACGACCTGACCGAGCTGGTGCGCAACAACGGCGAGAAGCGCCAGGCGGCGGTGCACCAGGCCGAATCGATCATCGAAAGCCGCGTGCAGGGCTTCCTGCAGTGGATGGACGACCGCGAACAGGTGCCGCTGATCCGCCAGTTGCAGGAGCAAAGCCGCAACTGGCAGCAGGCCGAGGTCGAGCGCGCGCGCCGCGCGCTGGCGCGCGGGGATTCCCCCGATGCGGTGATGGAACTGCTGGCGCGCAACCTGTCGCAGAAATTCCTGCACAATGCCTTCGCGGCCATGCACCAAACCGACCCGCAGCACCGCGACCAGGTCACGCGGGCGGTGCAGCGCCTGTTCCTGACGCCCCACCGCGGCTGCGGCCACAATTCCTAGTGTCCTGGGCGGCCGGGGCGGCACCGCGTGGCGCCGCCCCGCGGGCACGCGCATTCCGGACCCGCACCGCCTGGCCCCACGGGCCCCAGCATGAAAGCCTCCCTTCGCGACAAGCTCGACGCGGCCGCCCGCCGGCTCGAGGACATCGACGCCCTGCTGGGCGCCGAGGGCACCGACGCGCAGCGCCTGCGCGAACTCGGCAGCGAACGCTCGGAGCTGGCGCCGGTGGTGGCGCTGCACGCCGACCTGCTCGCCGCGGAGGCGGCGCGCGAGCAGGCGCGCTCGCTGCTGGCCGACCCCGAGATGCGCGCGCTGGCGGAGGAGGAGTTGCAGGATTGCGGCCGGCGCATCGAGCAGCTGGAGCAGGCGCTGCAAGGCGCGCTGCTGCCCCGCGACCCCGACGACCGCAAGGCCGCCTTCCTCGAGGTGCGCGCAGGCACCGGGGGCGAGGAATCGGCATTGTTCGCGGCCGACCTGCTGCGCATGTACACGCGCTACGCCGAGCGCCGCGGCTGGCGCACCGAGCTGCTCGGGCACAGCGACAGCGACCTGGGCGGAGTCAAGGAGGCGGTGCTTCGCATCGCCGGCGACGGGGTCTACGGGCGCCTGAAGTTCGAGTCCGGCGGGCATCGCGTACAGCGCGTGCCGGCCACCGAATCGCAGGGCCGCATCCACACCAGCGCGGCCACCGTGGCGGTGATGCCCGAGCCCGACGCGCAGGCGACCGTGGCCATCAACCCGGCCGAACTGCGCATCGACACCTTCCGTTCCTCGGGCGCCGGCGGCCAGCACATCAACAAGACCGACTCCGCCGTGCGCATCACCCACCTGCCCACCGGCCTGGTCGTGGAATGCCAGGACGACCGATCGCAACACCGCAACAAGGCCCGCGCCATGGAGGTGCTGGCCGCGCGCCTGGAGCAGCGCCAGCGCCAGCAGGCGCAGGAACGCGAGGCCGCCCAGCGCAAGAGCCTGGTGGGCAGCGGCGACCGCTCGGACCGCATCCGCACCTACAACGTGCCGCAGGGACGGGTGACCGACCACCGCATCAACCTGACCCTGCACAAGATCGACGCCATCCTCGGCGGGGAACTCGACGAATTGCTCGACGCGCTGCACGCCGAGCACCAGGCCGAGCAACTGGCGGCGCTGGCATGAGCGCCGTGCACGGCCGCTCCGAAGCGGCGC
>NZ_KB898531.1 GCF_000377645.1 Thiomonas sp. FB-6
CGTTTTCTTGAGAGCGCCCCCAGGGCCGGGCTGCGCCCAGCCCGCCCCCCGTGGGGGTCAAGAAAACTTGGGGCGGCCCGGCGTTTTCTTGAGAGATCCAGCGTGTCGTCGGCCGCGTAACCGTATTGGTAGATCCATTCCGCGTAGTACGCGGCGCGGACCTTCTCCTCCGGATCGGAGCATTGTTCCGCGGCGTTCACCGCCACGTAGCGAATCTTCTCGGTCTTGCCGCTGGTGATGAGCTGCAGGTGACCATCCCCGACGGCGCGCTGGATCCGTTCAGTGAGTTCCATGATGGTGGTGGCCTTCAGTCTCTTTGCTTGTTGGTGTCGATGCCTTCATCCGCGCATCCGGCGCGCACCCAGTCGTCCACTTCGGACAGCTTGAACTTCCACAGGCGCCCGACGCGGTGCGCCGGCAGCCCTCGGCGCTCGCGCCAGCGATACACGGTGTCCTTGGCCACTCCGAGGTGCTGGGCGACCTGCTCGACGGAAACCCACGGTTCTGTGGTCATGGCGTCCGCGCTGCCTGTTGGAAGCGAATCAAGTGGATTAAACCGGATGAAAGTCTATCAGGGGAAAGATGCTTGCCCAAGCTTGTTCACGCCGTCGCGCGAGTCTTGCGGGCAGGACTTGCTTGCACCGCAATGTGCTCAATGACCACTGGTGGCCGGCTCGGGAACCGGGCCACGCTTTTCCAGGCGCGAGATGACGCCACCTCAGCTCAACAAGCTCTTGAGATCCTTGAGCATCAGGAACAGGTGATACGGATCGGTCGGGCTGGGCTCGAATTCCCACGATTCGTACCAGCGCCGCGCTGCATCATCCTTGGCTTGTACCAGCAGGCAGCGAACGCCGGCGATGTCGGCGGCCTGTGCGGTACGCAGCAGGGCGTCCTTGAGCAAGGCCTGGCCCAGACCCTTGCGTTGATGCTCCTTGTCCACCGCGAGCCGGGGCAGGATCATGACCGGCACCGGGTGACGCGCCAGCCCCTTCATCACTCTCGAGGGTCGCCACCTACACCCGCAACGTCAAGCGCTGGAGCGACGGGGCCATGGTGCTGCGATGGGTCGCCAGCGCCTTGAACGACGCCGCTGCGCGCATGCGCCGATTGCGTGGCTGCGACCAGATGAAGACCTTGCTGCAAGCCCTCGCGCAGCGCTCACCCAAGGACACCGTCGAAGCCACTCGCCAAGCCGCGTAGCATCCCCACCATGGAGCCGTCGCCTCAGCACGGTTCAACAGCGAACGGGACATCGCCTCGATCAGTTCGGCGATGTGCTTATTGTTCCTGTGAGACTTCGGGGCCACTCGATGCTCCTTGGATTGATGCTGAGTGGCCTCCTTTGCGTCGGCACCGTCAGCGCGGTTCGACATTCACGGGATGACTCCCAACATGATCTTGGTCTTGATGCTGGACAGCCAGTCCTCGCGGTACTGCAAGGCCAAGGCGTCGAGATTCACGCGACCGACGCCCGCCTTGCGGGCGAGGTCTTCCAGCGAGGTCATGCAGCTGATCCAACCCAGCCCATTCGATGCCAAGAGGGCCGCCTTGTCGGCGGTGGTCACGACGATGACGTTGCTGGGCAGGAGCTTGCTGGCATGCAGCCACGCGAACAGGTGCTTTTCGCCATCGTCCAGCGTCATGCATCCGGGCTGGCGGGTGACCAGTGCGGCCAGTTCCTTGCGGGTGACGGGATGCCGGGCCGTGAGGCCCGCGTGCAGTTCAGCGGGCGGAACCGCCACATGGCGTGGATCGGTGGGATCGCCGGTCAGGGTTTCCTCGACGCATTTCTCGACCGTTTCGACCGCGAAGTGCGTGGTGATGGCTGTCCAGCACCGTGTGCGAAATGCTTCGAGGATGACGTTCGTGTCAGCGAATACGCGCACTTGAGGCATACGGTATTCACCTCAAAGCTCGAACGGAGCGGGCAAGTCGTACTGGCCGAACAGCTCGGTCAGTCCGCCAAGGCCAATGCCGATGGCTTTGGCGGCCTTGCGCGCCGACAGCCTTCCGTTTTCCAGCGCCTCGTGCAGCATATTCACGAAGGACGCGGAGAACCGCTTGGGCGCGCCGGAAACGGAGGGGCGCTGCTTCTCCTGCGAGAGGCTTAGCCGTGTGTGTTCGCCGATCAGCTTGAGGTTGAACAGCCGCCATGCCAGTGCCACCGGCGCGACGCGCAACAGGGCCGCGACCTCGCACAAATGCGCGATGTCGTTGACGCGTTCCTTGTCGATGAGCTTGTCGAGCGAGGCGCGCGGCATCAGCAGCCCAGCCGCGAAGCTGTTCGCCAGCTGCTCGACGCGCTTGCCCTTGGTGCGCTCCTCGAAAGAGTTCGACTCCCGGTGTTCGGGCCTCATCGCATCCCACGTCAGCGCATGGAAGAGTTCGTGGGCGAGATCGAAGAAGCGCCGAGCCTCGCTTTCGTTGCGGTTGATGAGGATGACGCCCATCTCCTCCAAATGGCAGGTCGCACCGGAGATCGACTTACCGTCTGCGGTTTCGACCGTGTCGACGAACAGCACTGGGATGTCCAGTTCGCGCTCGACTTTGTCGATCAGGGTCTCGGCAGGAATGACGCCCAGGTCGAGCTCTGCGGCCAAGCTTTCCGCGCGCTCCTGCGCATCCTCGTAGGACGACTGGGTGGACAGGCGCAGGGCACGCTTGAGCACGCTGGCCCGGCTGTCGCGCTGTTCGCGCAACCAGCGCAGCAGCCCGATCCATTGGCCAGCCTTCAGCTCGAAGCCGTCCAGGCTCTCCTCCGACACGCCGGGGTCGGCACGCCAGTTGAATTGCGCCTCGCCCGCGACGGCGAAGGGGTCGATGAAGAACTCGATGTCCCGATCCAGCAGATCGGTCAGGGCGAGCATTTCCTCCGCCCGCAGCGTGCGCTTACCGTTTTCGATGTCGGAAACCGACTGGCGGTCGTTCAGGCCAAGGCCTTCAGTGAGCTGATCCTGCGTCCAGCCCTTGGACTCGCGCGCCGCCTTCACGCGGAAGCCGATCAGCTTGTGCGAGATCTTGTCGAGCATGGGTTGGCACCTCCGAAAACGTCATTTTACGCTTGCGAACGTAGTTGCGCAAGAAAGTCTTGCGAAATGCGGAACGCAACGGCATTACCCTACGTTGCCATCCGCTTCGGAAGATCAGGCTCACTATCCCTGACGGTTGCCATTCCCCGGGGCCGTCATGAAGAACCTCGAACTCGCATCTCCCTCGGAGATGAGCGCCAGCGCCCGTGCTGGCGAAATCGCCGCCATCCTTGCGGCTGCCATCGTCCGCACCCTTGCTGCGGACGAGCCAAAACAGAGAGAAGTTGGCCTTGGCTTTCCGCCCGAACAGCGCGTTCATACAACCCCCTATCAACAGGAGAAGTTGTGATGAACGAGAAACAAGCATCCGTTGCCGGATCGCGGAGCTGTCCAGCCTGCCCATCGCTGAGCTGTGGCCAGTGTGGGATCGGTACTTCAGCAGCCGCCCCATCAACCCCAACGGCGCCTACATCGAGTCGCGCATCGCCTACAAGATGCAGGAGGAGGCCTTCAGTGGCCTGTCGCACACCACGCGCCAGCGCTTGGAAGCCATCGGCGCCAAGCATTCCAAGATCAAGCTGCGGGCGCGGCCGCGCGACATCAACTTCGCGCCAGCTGAACGGATAGTGTGAAGGTGGCGGCTCCTTTCGCCCGCATGCGAGCATGCGGGTGCCTCGCAAGCAAAGAAAGGAGCCACCAAGATGAAGTCTCGCACGAAGTCCAAGGCGCGCGCATGCGCGTAACCCGAAGTTCAGATTTCGATGCCGATGCAGGGCGTTCTGCAGGACGTGCAGCAAGCGTTTTACGGGCTGTGCATCGAAGCCGGTCGGCGGGTTCTGGACGTGACGATGGAAGCCGACCGGGAGGCGCTGTGCGGGCCCAAGGGCGTGCCCGATGCCCAGCGCCGCGCGGTGCGAGGTGGGCACACCAGCAGCCGCGTCGTGCTGGGCGGTCAGCGCATCGACATCCGCCGGCCGCGGGCACGCGCCCTCGACTCCGGGGAGTTGCCGCTGCCCACGTTCGCCTGGGCGGCGGGAGCCGACCCGCTCAACGCGGCCACGCTGGCG
Organism: Thiomonas sp. FB-6; assembly: GCF_000377645.1. Classification (GTDB taxonomy): domain Bacteria; phylum Pseudomonadota; class Gammaproteobacteria; order Burkholderiales; family Burkholderiaceae_C; genus Thiomonas_A. The sequence continues at coordinate 4,100 of NZ_KB898531.1, forward strand.
GCGGTGGCCGCAGGGGTGTCCACGCGACGCTATGCCAGCACGCTGGATCCGCTGCCACCCAAGGTGCGCAGGTCCTGCGCATCCAAGAGTGCCGTGTCGCGCCGATTCAAGGAACTCAGCCAGCAGCAGCTCGACGCCTGGCTGAACCGCCGACTCGACGCCATGGACCTGCCCTTCATCATGATCGATGGCATCCACTTCGCCGACCGCATGGTCCTCATCGCCCTGGGGATCGATGATCACGCCGGCAAGCACATTCTGGGCATCCGCGAGGGATCCAGCGAGGCCGCCCGCGTCGTGACGGCACTGTTGTCCGATCTCATCGAACGCGGCCTCGATGCCCAGCCAGCGTCAACCGCGCGCTGCGCGATGCCTGGGCGGCCAGCGACGCCGATCTGGCTCGGCGTCAACTGCAGCGCCTGGCCAGCTCCATGGCCTCCAAGCATCCAGGCGCCGCCGCCAGCCTGCGCGAGGACCTGGAGGACACGCTGACCTTGCAGACGCTGGGCATCACCGGCTCGCTGTACCGCACCCTGCGCACCACCAACCCGATCGAAAACCTCAACGGGCTCGTCGCCACCTACACCCGCAACGTCAAGCGCTGGAGCGACGGGGCCATGGTGCTGCGATGGGTCGCCAGCGCCTTGAACGACGCTGCTGCGCGCATGCGCCGATTGCGTGGCTGCGACCAGATGAAGACCTTGCTGCAAGCCCTCGCGCAGCGCTCACCCAAGGACACCGTCGAAGCAACTCGCCAAGCCGCGTAGCATCCCCACTATGGAGCCGTCGCCTCAGCACGGTTCAACAGCGAGCGGGACATCGCCTCGTGGCCATTGCGTACAAGTTACAGATCGTCTACGTGAAGTTTGTCGGCACCCACAAGGAGTACGACGCAGTGGACGCAGAAACCATCGAGTCGGCCTGACCGGCCACGGAGGAAAACATGGACATCCGCCCCATCACATCACTGCCCCCGATCCAGTGGAAGCCATCAAATTCCGGATGGATCAGAGCGGTTTGTCCGTCAAAGATCTTGAGCCGATCATTGGCAAAAGCAACCGCGTCTACGAAATCCTGAGCCGCAAACGCCCGCTGACGCTGGCCATGATCCGCAGACTGCACAAAAGCCTGGGCATCCCGGCCGATGTGCTGATTGCGGAGACGGTTGCCGGGTGATCAGCGAACACTGAGCTTGGCTTCTACGGTGAACAGCGTTGTCATGGGGTCGAGGTGGGCGTCAGCCAGTTGCTGCGCGGCGAGTTGTCGCCGTCCTGGCTGGCGCAACGTGAGACCCTGGTTGCAGGCTCGCGCTGATATCCGTGCCGCACCGACCCGCCGCCGCAAGGCGGTTTTTTTGGGTTCTTCACGGATGTCCGGGGAAGGCAGTCCGGATCTTGAGGAAGAAGTAGTCGGTGTCGCGATAGCCGTAGGCCATGCGTTTGATGACCTTGATGCGGTTGTTGATGCCCTCGAGCTGGCCGGTGTGCATGGGCCAGCGGACCCTGGAGAGGATGCCGCGCCAGTACGGACGTAGCTGCTGAGCAAAGCGCTGCAGGGCCTCGATGTCGCTGTCGAGGGCATGTTCAAGCCACTGCCGCCACCGGCGCCGCCACTCCCATGCGTCGGGCGCGGTCCACAGCGCCTTGAGTTCTTCCTTCATGACGTAGGCGATCATCAGCGGCTGATTGGCTTGCAGGACGTCTTCGAGGCGAACACGCTCCCTGGCGCCCAGCGACGCACGGTTGCGCAGCAACAGCCAGTGAGCCTGCTTGACGACGCGCCGTGCTGGCTTGTCGTGCCGCAGCGCGTTGGCTGCATCGACACGCACGCGGCTGATCACCTCCCGGCCATACTTGGCCACGACGTGGAACAGGTCGTAGATGATCCGGGCCTGCGGGCAGTGCTTGCGTGTTGGCGCCGACCGAAATTTGAGCCACGTATGAGGGTTGTGCCGACCGAAAACTGGGCCAGGTGTTCGACCTACCCTGCTGTTTTTTTGTGCGGCGGGGACGACAGGAATGATCACCATGGACATGATCGGCAAGATCCGGCGCCTGCACCGTCGGGACAAGCTCAGTGAGCGCGAGATCGCCCGCAAGACGGGGTTGGCGCGCAATACGGTGAGCAAGTGGCTCAAGGGCGAAACGCCCAAGGTGCCGAAGTACGTTCGAGGGGAACAGGCGAGCAAGCTCACGCCCTTCCACGACG
>NZ_KB898532.1 GCF_000377645.1 Thiomonas sp. FB-6
GCTGCGCGCCGAATACGGCGACCTCGCCATCTAGCGCGCACGCGCCGCCCCCCTTTCCTGGAGAAAATCATGCGCATCCTTCCGCTCGCCCTCATCGCCATTGGCGTATTCGAGCTGCTCAAGCACTATGGCCTCGTCGACCCCGCCTTCGTGCACCTGCTCTGGCCCCTGCTTCTGATCGGCGCCGGCGTGACGATGCTTGCGCGCGGCCCGCGTTGGCGCGCGGATATGCGTGAACGGATGCACGACCGCTGGGAGCGGCGTATGCATCGCCACTTCGGCCCCGGCTGGGCCCATCTGAGCGAGGACGAGCGCGAGCGCTTCCGCGCGGGCATGCGGCAGTGGCACTCCCACTGCGGCGCTGGTGACGATGCGGCCGGTCCGACATCATCCAGCGGAGCCTCTGCCTCGAAGGCGTCCGCCCCACCGCCCGCCCCACCGCCCGCCCCGGGCGAGCAGCGCTGAGCTTTTCCGGCTGCAAGCCCTTTGCGTTGCCCCCTCACATTCCTTCGGAGCGCACCATGAGAATCTTCCCCGCCGCACTCATCGTCATCGGTCTGGTCGGCATGGCCAGGTACCTGGGTCTCATCCCGGTCGGGATGTCGCACCTGGTCGGCCCGTTGCTCTTGATCGCACTCGGCGCGGCCTTGCTGTTTCGCCGCCCGCGCGCTTGCCGCAGGAATTGGCGCGTCCGCGGGGGCTACAAGAGCGCACCGCCGCCGCCTCCCGGGCTGGTTTGACGCACGGATGCCCGGCCTCAGGGGCAACGACGGAGCCGGCACGGTTCAGGGTGACGTCGGCACCTCAGTCGAACCGGGATGGAGAACTCGATATGCTCGAGTCACAAGTCGTAAGCATCTCAATCCATAGACCTGGGAATGAAGTCTATGAGGCGATCTGGCGTCCGGATTCGTTTCCGAAATGGGCTTCCGGGCTCAGCCAGTGACGATGCCCACACGTGCGTAGCCGGGGCCGAAGGGTTGTGGCGTCAACCGCAGCGGCGCTGAGGCGTCAAAGAGTCTCGAGGGCCAGCGCGATGCCCTGGCCGCCCCCTACGCACAGCGTCACCACACCTCGGTGCACGCCATCGCGGCGCATCGAATGCAGCAGGCGTGTCGTGAGGATGGCGCCTGTGGCCCCGATGGGATGGCCGTGCGCGATGGATCCGCCCTCGACGTTGACGATGTCCTCTGCCAGCCCGAGTTCGCGCGTGCAGGCGATGGCGATGGCTGCGAAGGCCTCGTTGATCTCGATCCGGCCGACGTCGCCCGTGGACCATCCGGCACGCTCCAGGGCCATGCGCACCGCTGGAACCGGCCCGAGCCCGAACCACTCGGGCTCCACCGCGGCCACGCCGTAGGACACCAGACGCCCCATCGGCTGCAGGCCGTTGGCCTCGGCCCATTGGCGCTGCGCGACGATCATCGAGGAGGCCGCGGAATTGAGACCGGCGGCGTTTCCGGCGGTGATGGTGCCGTCCTTGCGAAACTCAAGAAGCCGCCCATCGCATGCGATGGGCCGAGCCCGGGGCGGTCACCGGGCCGCCAGCGCAGCCAGCCCGAAGGCCTCGGTCAGCGTCGGGTGGGGATGGATGGCCGAGGCCAGATCGTCGAGGCGCAGGCCCTGGCGCACCGCCAGTGCGGCTTCGCCCATGAGGTCGGCCGCACCCTCGACCAGCGCGTGCAGGCCGACGATGCGCCGGCTCGTTCGCTCGTAGACCACCCGCAATCGTCCGAAGGCCTCCGCGCCGATCTGCGCGCGTGCATCGCCCTGGTAGTCGTATTCGGCGACCGCGACATCCAGCCCCGCGCCACGCGCGGCCTCTTCGGTCAGGCCGGCCATGCCGATCTCCGGAAAGGAGAAGATCACGGCCGAGTTGTACTCGGGCCTGGGGTACGGTGCATCGTGCCCCAGCATATGCCGCGCAACCGCCAAGGCCTGGGCCGTCGCCCAGTGCGCGAACATCGGCTGTCCGACCAGATCCCCGGTGGCGTAGATGCCCGGCTCGTCGGTTTGCAGTGTGGCATCGACCTGCACGCCGTGGCGGCCGACGCGTACGGAGGTGCTTTCCAGTCCCAGCCCTTGCACGTTGGGCTGGCGGCCGGCGACCACGGCCACGATGTCCGAGCGCGCTTGCTCGGTGCGCCCCTCCCGGGCGTAGCGCACCTGCAGGCCGTCGCCTTGCGCCTGCGCCTCGATGGACTCCACGCGCACACCCGTGCGCAGCGTGACGCCGTCGCCTTCGATGCGCCGCGCCAGCAGATCCGCCAGCGCCGAGTCGACCGGCTCGAGAATGCGCGCCGCGCCCTGCAGCAACGTGACCTGGCTTCCGAGCCTGGCGAAGATCTGCGCCATTTCCACGCCGACCGGCCCGGCACCGATGAGGATCAGCGACCGCGGAATCCCGGGAATTTCGATCAGGCCCTTGGAATCCAGCACCCCGGGTAGATCCACGCCGGGGATCGGCGGGCGTGCCGGCACGGATCCCGTGGCCAGAATTGCGCGGCCGAAGCGCACGGCATGGGACTGCCCGCCGGCGTCGACGGTCGCGCTGCGCGGGCCCGTCAGTCTGGCCCGCCCGAATACGACCTGCAAGCCCGGCAGCGCGCGGGCCTTCGCCAGCGCGCCCTGCGCGCGTTGCGCGAGGATGCGGTGACGCCGGGCCTGCACCGCGCTCCAGTCCACGGCCCCTGGCGAGCTTGACGCCGCCACGCGCAGGCCGAATTGCGCCGCATCGGAGATCGCCATGCGTCTCGCGGCGACCTCCCGATAGATCTTCGACGGAATGCAGCCGTCGAACAGGCAGGTTCCTCCGAGTCCCTGCCCGGCTTCGACCAGCAACACTCTGCAGCCGGCCTGCGCCAGCGCCAGAGCCGCGGGCGTGCCGCCGGGGCCTCCGCCAATCACCAGCACATCCACTTCTTCGGGCAGGTTCATGATGGGCGCTATCTTGTTGTCGCACGGTTTCCGACGGGGTCAGCGATCCAGTTCGGCGCGCTTGGGCAATGTGCCGCGCTCAACCCGACCTTCGATCGTGGTCGCGGCGGCAAGGGTGTTATAAACGGTTCCGAACTGCTGCAGATTGCGATGCAGCAATTCCAGCCGCTGATCGCTCTCGTCGGTATCGACCAAGACGAGGTAGGTGATTCGCTGCATCCTGGGCGGTACATCCTGGCGCTCGCCATGCAGTGCGATATGCGCGCCGCGCAAGGCGAACTTGAGCATCGGCGCGACGCGCTCGATGTTCTTCAGCATGCAGGCGCCGAGCGCGGCGAGCAGAAGTTCGGCGGGATTGAAGGCGTCGGAGCGTCCTTCGGGATCGGAATCGACAGGTAGTCGCGCGTCCTTGCACCGCGCCACGCCTGCGTGCGTGTCGACGCGGGTGAGAGACACGTCGTAGGTGAGCATGGCAGTCCTCCTGAACGGCGTTGGAAAGCGCACGAGCCGCTGACGGCGCGGGTGGATTCGGCGCGTTGTGCGTCGAATTCAAGGGCGGCGAGGTTCCAATGCCTTGGAACCCCGTGCAAAGCCTCGGCCCCGGGAATCCCGCCGAGTGGGCTGTGCGGATCAGAATTCGAGGTCCCCGCTGATCGCCTGCAGCGCGGCGTTGGCGCAGATCTCGTCGTTGTCGCCACCCGGCGCCCCCGATACCCCGATGGCGCCGACCATCTGCCCCGCGGCCTCGATCGGCAGGCCTCCGCCGATCATCACCACGCCGGGAAGATTCCTGATCGCCTGTTCGGCGGAGCCGGGAGCATTCACCCGTGCGGCCACCGTGGCGGTGGACTGGCGCCAGCTCGCCGCGGTGCGCGCCTTGCCTTCGGCGGCGCTCAGCGTGTGCCAGCCCGCGTAGCGGTCCCGCAGCACGACCAGGGGCAGCCCCGAGGGGTCCGTGACGGCAACCGCCACCTGCCAGCCCCGCTTGGAGCACTCGGCCTTGGCCGCCTGCGCGGCTTTCAGCGCGAATTCCGGCGTGATGATCTTCTGGGCCCAGGTCGATGCCGGGCCCTGCGCCCAGGCCATGCCTCCCGAGGCCATCATCCCCAGCAAGGCCAGGGCCGGAAGGATCCGGTGCCTGGGTGGATTCGGTCGGGGTTTGCGCAAGGCATGCGTGGGGCGCGGGGCGTGGGAGTTTTGCGGGTGCATGTCAGCCCTCCACCCACTGCTCGACCTGCGCGCGGGCGGGCACGCCGCCGGCATGCACGACCTTGCCGTCGATCACCACGCCCGGCGTGCTCATGACGCCGTAGCGCATGATCGAGGGGATGTCCTCGACCTTCTCGACACGTGCCTGCACGCCCTTGGCGGCCAGCACCTCCTCGACCAGCTTCTGCGTGGTCTTGCAGCTGGCGCAACCGGTGCCCAGGATCTTGACTTCGATCATCATGCAACTCCTCGTGGAACGAACAGGGAAAGCAATGCGGCCTTACATCACCGCGTTGAACACGTAGCCCACCACCACGATGCCCGTGGCGACCACGGCGGCGAACAGGGCGATCAGGCGTGGCTTCATGACCTTTTTCAGGATCAGGAACTCGGGCGCCGACAAGGCGGTCACGGACATCATGAACGCCAGGGTCGTGCCCAGCGCCGCGCCCTTGCCCAGCAGAGCCTGCACCACCGGGATGATCCCCGCGGCGTTGGAGTACATCGGCACGCCGATCAGCAC
>NZ_KB898533.1 GCF_000377645.1 Thiomonas sp. FB-6
CACTCCGGTTGCCGTGCCCCCGATGTTCATCGAGTACGTGTCCATCATCCACGCCATGATCTGCGGGTTGGTGTTCACGTCCGGCGCCGGTATGTCCTGCTGCGGCCCGATGATGATCCCGATCTCGCTGGTGTAGCGCCGCGTCATGCGCTCCAGCTCCTTCCTCGACAGCTGCCCCGGGTCCACCCGGATGCCGCCCTTGGCTCCCCCGTAGGGCAGCCCCACCGCCGCGTTCTTCACCGTCATCCACGCTGAGAGCGCCATCACCTCTTCCAGCGTCACGTCCGGGTGGTAGCGCACGCCCCCCTTGCCCGGACCCCGCGACAGGTTGTGCTGCACCCGGAAACCCTCGAAATGCCGCACCGAGCCATCGTCCATCTCGATCGGTACGTCCACGATCAGCGCACGCTTGGGCCGCCTCAGCGTCTCCGCCCAGCGCGCCAGCGGGCCCAGGTACGGAACCACCCGGTCCACCTGCGACAGATAGGTCTGCCACGGGCTGTCGGGCGTGGAGTGGATGTAGGACAACGGGCCCTGGCGGGATCCCACGGGTGCGGGCTGCATGGCTTCGGCTCCTTGAGGTCGTGGGGACACTCTACGCCGCCGGGCCCGTGGCTGCAAAGCGCGGGACATCTGGAAACATGGGCCCCACGCTCGTGGGGCCCGCACGCCGGGCGCGCGCTCAGCGGTTCACCGCCCGCATCGAGGCCTGGGGATAGCGCTCGCCGCGGGCCGCGCCCGGTGGCAGCTCGCGGTCCAGGCGGGCCACGTCCTCGGCGTTCAGGCGCAGATCCAGCGCGCCCAGGTTCTCCTCCAGGCGCTGCGTGCTGCGCGTGCCCGGAATGGGCACCACGTCCTCGCCGCGCGCGAGCAGCCAGGCCAGCGCGAGTTGCGCCGGCGTGCAGCCGCGCTCGGCGGCGATGCTGCGCACGCGGTCGGCCAGGCGCAGGTTGGCGTCCAGCGCCTCGGACTGGAAGCGCGGGGAATTGCGCCGGAAGTCGCCGGCGTCCAGATCCTCGGCCTTGCGGATGCTGCCGGTGAGAAAGCCGCGCCCCAGCGGGCTGTAGGCGACGAAGCCGATGCCCAGCTCGCGCACCGTGTCCAGCAGTTCGTCCTCCGGCTCGCGGCTCCACAGCGAGTACTCGGTCTGCAGCGCGCTGATGGGGTGCACCGCGTGGGCGCGGCGGATAGTGGCCGGAGCCGCCTCCGACAGACCCAGCCAGCGCACCTTGCCGGCGCGCACCAGCTCGGCCATCGCGCCCACGGTGTCCTCGATGGGCACCGCCGGATCGACGCGGTGCTGGTAGTACAGGTCGATGTGGTCGACCCCCAGGCGGCGCAGGCTGGCGTCGCAGGCCTCGCGCACGTATTCCGGACGGCCGTTGACCCCGAGGAATTCGCGGTTGGGGCCGCGCATGTTGCCGAACTTGGTGGCCAGCACGACCTCGTCGCGCCGGGCGCGAATGGCCCGTCCCAGCAGCTGCTCGTTGTGGCCCGCGCCGTACATGTCGGCGGTGTCGAGCAGGTTCACCCCGAGGTCGAGGGCGCGCTCGATGGTGGCCAACGACCTGGCGTCGTCGGACGGGCCGTAGAACTCGGACATGCCCATGCAGCCGAGGCCGAGGGCGGAAACCAGCGGGCCGTCGCGGCCCAGACGTCGTTGTTGCATCGCTCACACTCCAGATCGAAACCCTAGGAATCATCCCTACATTGCGCATCCTAGGCAGAAGGCCATCAACTTGCAGATCCACGCCGCATCCGCCTAGGCGCTTGGCAGGAGCGATCTCCGCGCGGCGCTCTCGCCTGGCGCCCTATGCCTGCGCGACAATTGCAAGCTCAACGAGCCTCGGCACCTCCGCGCCAGGGCGTATCTGCGGGCCGCATTCCTCGTGGAAAACCCCAACCCTATGCCCGACCGCTTGGGCAAGTTCAGAGACCTGATCGCCCGCCTATGGCATAACCCGCTATGGTCGAACACGGCCGACTTGGCCATTCTTCAGATGGTCGGCTACGTGCTTCCGCTGGTGAGCATGCCCTATCTGGTTCGGGTGCTGGGGACCAGCAATTACGGCCTGTTCGCACTAGTGCTCGCAGTGGTCGGCTACTTCGGCGCCTTCGCCGACTTCGGCTACGGGTACACGGCCGTACGCGCCGTGGCGTCTACACGAAGCGATTCCGTCGCGCTCAGCCGCACGGTCAGCTCGACCACTCTGGCCAAGCTTGCCTGCGGCTCCGTGGTCTGGGTGAGCCTTGTCGCGAGCAGCTGGGCCTTGCCACTGCCTCCCGATCTCGCTCACCTGATGCGCGTGGCGAGTCCACTCGTGCTGTTGAGCGTGGCCAACCCGGCTTGGTATTTCCAGGGACTACAACGGGTAAGGCCTATGGTGATCTGGCAGATCGTGGTGCGGATCCTCGGTCTGCTACTTCTCTTTGCCATCGTTCGTCGCCGCGGCGACGTGCCCGCTGCAGTGAGCGTGGAATTGGCCATAGCCCTCGCCTCGGCGGTCGGGGGTTGGGCCTTGATGCTTCGCCTGGCGCCCATTCCCCCCTGTCGCCCTACGCGCGACGAACTGCTGAAGTCACTGAGCGAATCGGCACAAATGTTTGCCTCGACCTTGGCAAGCCTGCTCTATACGAATGCGTTGACAATTGTGCTCGGCATCGTCGGCTCACGGGAGCAGATCGCGTACTACGCGATCGCCGATCGCCTCAACAACGCGGTCAAAAGACTCCTCACTCCCCTGCTTCAAGCCTTGGTTCCCCATGTCAATCGAATGCGGGAGAGCAGCCACCAAGCCACGATCGACTTCCTGCGCCGCATTCTTCACAGCACGGTCCTGTTGGGCGCCGTCAGTACCCTAATGGTCATTGCCGCCGCGCCCGTTCTCATCCAGATCATTGGAGGCCGCGCGATCGCCCCTGCTCTGTGGGTCTTCTGGATCATGAGTCCCCAGGCACTCCTCATCGCCGTGAGCAACATCCTTGGGGTACAGGGCCTGTTCAGCTTTCAAATTGTCAAGCCGATCGTCCGCGCGCAAAGTTTCGTGGGTCTCTTGACGCTGCTCCTGGCATTCCCAGCGGCCATGCGCTTCCAGTCCGTGGGTGTGGCCGCGGCGGGAACTCTGGCCGAATTCGCCATTGTGGCGATTTATATTCACCTATCCAGAAAACACCTAAACTTTCCCTGAGCCCCTTCCGCGCCCATCCCCGACTGCAATCTGTCTGCAACGTACAAAGGTCGCCACGAAAATGGTGCGAATCAACGCGCATTGAAGATCTCGGCCATTTCCGAGCGCATTCTTTCCCGTTCACCACGTATGCGCATGCGGTAAGGCTCGAACTCCTCGCTACGCGCATTGAAATTCGAGAATATATCGGCAACGACCTCCGTGAAGCGTCGCCTCGCTTGAGCAATGGATCGCTCGTCGATCTTGAAACGCTCAGGAATCGGTATATCCAAAGAATTCGCGGCCGCGCCCCTCCGCCCCGTCACGACACAACATCCGCTTATAGCCGCTTCACGCGGAAGGCGATCCATTCCAGGATGGTGGCCGAAATCGATATACAGCTTCGCCGTCCGGAAGTGCCCCCTCAACTCGCTGCTAGACATTCCGCTGAGGGGCACGACACCGATTCCCTGCAAGCCCCGCAAAAGCTCACGCGTAATGCGCCATCCCTTCTTGGGATTGAAAAGAATAAGGTCTTTCCGAGCGCCTTGCGGCACCCAAGGAGCGAGATATTCTTCACCAATGAAATCCCCGAGAAATCTCGATGCAAGACCCTTCTCCGACAAGAATTCAGCCGCATAATGGCTCTGTACCAAATGCTGGTGTCGTCGCAGTGAGCGTATCGAACTTCTTCGGCCCGACAGCAGCGATGCCACGGATCGAGCCATGTCGCTGAACTTCCCATCGCCCCGCCTTCGATAGTAATTGTCCACGGACAACCACCACACATAGGTCTTTGCGCGGTTGATGCGGCTGACAAGCGGGGTGAAGACCTCAGGCACCACGATCACATCCCCATCGCGGTCCTCGGCCGCTGAATAGGGAGCATCGTAATGGGCGAATTTCGGCGGGCGTCCTGCGGCGCCGAGCCCTCCGACGTAATCGATGTAAGCGTCAAGTCCCATGCGCCGGCACTCGTGCACCAATTGATGCAGGAGTTCCGTCCCGCCCGTCGCAAGGCTAGCCGGACAATAGACGAAAATCTTCACTACGCAATTCCTCTCAAGAATTTTCACCCACGCCCAATCGACAGCCCCCTGCCCGTGATCCTGCCGCAGTGGCTTGCTGCGGTGGGCCCAGGGGGCGGGCACTCCCGCGATCCACATTGTCTGCGATGTGCGCTTTCGCGCCCTGCGCGGCGCGCCCGGCATATCATTGCTCGACAAGTGAAGCCCTTTAGCAGGCTGTTGAAATACCGGAGGGGGTCGCGTTGGTGCAGAATCGGGATGATGGGCGTGCGCCGGATCGCAGCGCGGGCTGGACGCCCGCGCAAGATCCGGGGTGCGGCCAGCGCCCG
>NZ_KB898534.1 GCF_000377645.1 Thiomonas sp. FB-6
CCGCTTCATGCGCTCCAGTGCCGACGCCAGGACGCGGATCAAGAGCCGGGAACAGGCTCGCAAGGCGCCAGCACAGACCACCTAAGACACCGAGGGGGAAGCCGTTCCGGGCTACGCCCTCCACGGCTTCCCCCTCGATCAAACCGACCACCAGGAGATCACCGACCCAGGCCACGACCTACACTTATCCACCGCCGGACATCATCAGACCGGCTCCCATCCCTGGCTCACTATTGGGTCGGCACGGTGGCTCAGAATTGCATCGGCGCACACACGTCGGCGCGCCTGTACGCGCTGCTCGATCCCCTGCTTCCAGCGCATGAAGGCTTGGCCCCGATGCTGGAGCGCGGCGCGGGCAGGGTGGCCTTGTTCGACCAGACCGTGGATGCCGAGGTGGCCGAAGGTGGCCCCTGGCTGGTGGAACTCGACGCCGCCAACACGGAACTGGTCAGCGGCCTGCTCGCGTTGGGGCGGGATCCGCAGGGTGTGGTGTGGCTGATCAGCGAGCGCGACCCGCCGGGTCTGGCGCAGGCCTTGCGCGAGCGCCTGAACGTGCGCCTGCGGGGCATCGGCGTGGCGCTGCTGCGCTTTTACGACCCGACGCTGCTGCAGGGGATCCTGGCCTTGTTGTCACCGAGCCAGCGAGCAAGCTTCGTCGCCCCGGCGGTGCAGTGGCTGGTCGAGCGCGACGGACAGCTCGTGCAGCTCAGCCCGGAGAAGCTGCATGCTTGAATTCGACGCCGGCCAGAGGCAGGCATTGCAGGCCCTGAACGAGACCAGCTTTGTCGAGCGCGTGCGCCTGGAGTTGCTGCGCGACCAGCCGGAGCTGGGTGCCGAGCCCGAGCTGGCCCAGCGCATGCTGCGCGCGCTGCGGGTGGCGCAGCAGTGGGGAGTCGACGACAAGCTGATGGGTGAGTTCGTGCGTCTGGAGGCTGCGGCGCCGGGCTTCCATGAGCAGCCGGCGGTGAAGGCGTGGATCACGCGCCCGGGGCGCAGTGCGTCGCAGCGCTTTGCGGACTACTTATGCGTAGTGCGTTGGCGGGGCAGGCACCAGGGTGCTGGCAAGGAGTGAGGCATGGCGGCTTTCGCAATTCCCTTGATCGAGTCGGCCGTGGCGGCTCTGGGCGGCTGGCTGCTGCGCGCGGCAGCGGTGATCGCAGGGGCCGGCGTGGCGCAGATGGCTGGCAAAGAGAAGGATGACACCCGGGCGCGCACGTCCGTACAGGAGATGACTCGCGACGACAGGCCTTGCAAGGATTGCCCTCCGAGGGCTGGCTGGAGGGCGCCTACCAAGCATTCGATGACCAGGGCTGCGCGGTTCTACCAGTGGCGTGTCACAGGCTGGCCCTACGACGAGGTCAAGTGGAAGTGGAGTGAGGAGTGGCAGTGGCGGGGCAAGGATTTCGATGGTTTCGTCAGCGACCCGTGCCTGATCCAGGAGGCAAAGGGGGATTACGACAAGTTCCTGGTCATGGAATGGGCGAAGAGGAGTTTCCAGGGCTTTGACCCGATGAGAAGGGAAATTGAAAAGCGAGGAGCGATCGCCAAGGCTCATCCGCCGACCCGTGTGAAGTACTACTTCCAGGGGCGCATGACGCTCGAGGCGATGCGCGACACACTACTGAAAAGCGGCGTCGAGTTCGTGCACTATCCATGAGGAGAAAGGCAAATGTCTTTGCAGGTCAACGCGATATTCCGCGACCCTGAGCTCGGCATCCACGATTACGCCCAAGCGCTTCGCAGGATGGCCAAGGTGATCGAGGTGCTGGAACGGCGCTACCCGGAACACGACAGGACGAAATGGAGACTGAAGGGCGACACCGAGCAAATGGCGCAGCTGTTTCCGGTGTTTGATGCCCACGGCCCGTCGCGCGTCGGTCTCGCCGTGTTGGAGCAGGAGTTCCGGAACGAGGACGAGCGAACCTTTGTGAGCATCTGGGACGGGCTGCAGGCTCCTCGTGTAGATGTCAGCATGTCCTGCCACATCGCACCTCCCGAGTACACCCATACCCTGTATATCGACCTGGACAGTCGTTCGGGGGCGATCGACGCGCAGTTGCTGTTGGACGTTCTGCGCCCGGTCGTGGAGCAGTTCGATCCGCTGTGGGTCAAGGTGTTTCCTTTCGGCTACTCCGAGCGGGTGTTCCCCGACAAGCCCGGAGTAGCCTGGATGCTGTACCTGCCGCAGGAGATCACGGCGCAGCAGGTTCCCGAGGCCGCGGCACTGGTGCCGATGGCTGGGCGCGACGGCAGGCGCCGGGGGACGGTGGTGCTCAGTGTGGTGGACGAAGTCTTCGACGGTCAAAACCCGCGACACATCGAGGCTGCGGCCAACATCGACATTCGCATGGTCGATCAGGACCTGATGCCCTGCTACTCGGATCTGTGGCCGACGGCCTGAGGCTGGCGGCGCTGGACGTTCGGGGTTCGCCGCGCCTTCATCGGTCGAGGCATCCAGCCGCTGGCTCGGCATGGGCAGGAGATCCTGACGGCTGCCTTCGCGGTTGCCGTGGGGGCTTCAACGGCAGTGTCACCTGCCAGCGGGCGCTACACCCTAACTCGTGGTGAGAGTGTGCAGATCCAGGGGACATCAGGATCGAAGCCCGAGTGGTTCACGCCACTCGCGCTTTTTGGCGTCTGGGGGGCACGCGGACGACGTGCCAGGCTCGCGTGGGATGGAGTCTCCTCGCCGCGGGGCAGCCCTTCGCACGAGCACATGCAGGGCAATACTGTCTCCGTCGTCCTGCCGACATGCTCCGTGCCTTACGACTCGCAGCTAAGCGGGAGTGCCCGTAGTGTCGAGGCGGTGGGCGCCCGCACGCGCACCACACGCTGATAGAGGACTGCTTGTCGGCCTCTGCGGACACTGGCTCCCGCGGGCGGCAATGACGGCTCGGGTGTGCTCGGCGGTTGCTGAGGTGTTCAGCACCCTTGCTATGCGTCGCCGGCAATGTTCCCTCCCACGGGCCAGGCCATCGTCTGGCCCCAGGGCCTGCGTTTCGATGGGCCGGTTCGTCTGGCCAAGGTGCGCGAGTACGCGCTGCTGTGCGTGCCCGGTGGCCACGGCGCGCTTGGGGGCGGGAGCCGGGCTTGCTCCGATGTCCTGTCGACATGGTGCGCCGCACGCATTACAGTAAGATGCTTTGTAAGGAGGCGTCATGGCAGAATCCACCATCACGGCCAAAGGGCAGACCACCGTGCCGGCAGACATACGGGCCGTCATGCATGCCAAGCCGGGGACGCGCCTGGTGTGGTCCGCCATGCCCGACGGAACCATCATCGTGCGCGCCAAGACCCAGTCCATCCGCGACATGGCGGGCATGCTGAAAGCCCCGAAGGGTAAGCGCATCACCATCGAAGACATGAACCCCTGGCGTTGATGCCCGCGCTCGACACCAATGTCCTGGTCCGTTACCTTGTCCAGGACGACCCAGCGCAGTTCGCGGCGGCGAAGCGCCTCATCGGGCGCTGCCTGGACGAAGGCCTGTCTCTGTTCGTACCCGTAACGGTCGTTCTGGAGCTTGAGTGGGTGTTGCGGTCCAGCTTCGGATTCGCCAAAGGCGACGTCCTGCAGGCGCTCTCGAGTTTGTTTTCGGCTGCCGAGCTGACCCTGGAATCGGAGCGTGCACTCGAGGTCGCACTCCAACTGTGTCGTGAAAGCACGGCTGACTTTGCCGACTGCCTGCACATCGCACTGGCGGCGCAAGCGGGCGAGCAGCCGTTGTGGACCTTTGACAAAGGTGCCGCCAAGGTCAGCGGCGCTCGACTACTGCCCAAGATTTGAGCAGGCGATGGATGAGCATCGTCACGACCCGGCCAGTTGGGCCGGCCTGGCCGGCTCGATCGCCGCGAGGATCAGCCACCGCGGACGCGCCAATCCCTGCTGCAAGCGCGCGGGCGGCGAAAGAGCAGGGCCGCGCCGAGTGCGATCAAGAGCAACGGGCCGACCAGGTGGGACATCCCGACCGGGATGAGACCCAGGTGCCTGGCCATGCCGACCAGACCGATGACGATGAGTGCGGCGGGGAAGATTCTCATGGTGCGCTCCGAAGGAATGTGAGGGGGCAACGCAAGGGGTTTGCCGCAGGAAAGCCTCAGCGCTGCTCGCCCGGTGCGGGCGGTGGGGCGGACGCCTTCGAGGCAGAGGCTCCGCTGGATGATGTCGGACCGGCCGCATCGTCACGCCGGCGCCGATCAGAAGCAGGGGCCAGAGCAGGTGCACGAAGGCGGGGTCGACGAGGCCATAGTGCTTGAGCAGCTCGAATACGCCAATGGCGATGAGGGCGAGCGGAAGGATGCGCATGATTTTCTCCAGGAAAGGGGGGCGGCGCGTGCGCGCTAGATGGCGAGGTCGCCGTATTCGGCGCGCAGC
>NZ_KB898535.1 GCF_000377645.1 Thiomonas sp. FB-6
GAACCACTCCTTCCCATCCCGAACAGGACCGTGAAACGCCTCAGCGCCGATGATAGTGCGCATTCGCGTGTGAAAGTAGGACATCGTCAGGCTCCATCTTGGGCCCGTCTATCTGTGAAAAACAGGTAGACGGGCTTTTGTCATGTTGTCTTGATTCACCGACGTACACCTCGTACACGTTCTTTTCGAAGGAACCACAATGCCGACCATCAATCAGCTGGTGCGTCATGGGCGCGTGGCGGAAACGCTCAAGTCCAAAAGCCCGGCGATGGAAAATTCGCCCCAGCGCCGCGGTGTGTGCACCCGCGTCTACACCACGACCCCGAAGAAGCCGAACTCGGCGCTTCGCAAGGTCGCCAAGGTGCGTCTGACCAATGGCTTCGAGGTGATCTCGTACATCGGCGGCGAAGGCCACAACCTGCAGGAACACTCGGTGGTCCTGGTGCGTGGCGGCCGTGTGAAGGACTTGCCGGGCGTGCGCTACCACATCGTGCGCGGCTCGCTGGACCTGCAGGGCGTCAAGGATCGCAAGCAATCCCGCTCGAAGTACGGCGCCAAGCGTCCGAAAAAGTAATCCAGGGTGGTGCGCGCGGCGCTTCGTCGCGTCGCATCCCCGTGTGCCGGCGGCGCGATCGCGGATTTCCGCCATCGCGCTGTCATCCTGTTCGGCTCCACTGCGGGTCGAGTAAGTGCTCCGCCGATGCGGAGCGTGGGCCCTCGAGGCCCGACTGAATCCAAGGAACTCCCATGTCACGCCGTCGTGTCATCGCCAAGCGCGAAATCCTCCCCGATCCGAAGTTCGGGAATCTCGATGTGGCCAAGTTCATGAACGTGGTCATGCTCTCGGGCAAGAAGGCGATTGCCGAAAGCATCGTCTACGGCGCCTTCGACACCATCCAGTCCAAGTCCGGCAAGGATCCGGTGGAGGTGTTCTCCCAGGCGCTGAGCAACGTCAAGCCCATGGTCGAGGTCAAGAGCCGACGCGTCGGCGGCGCCAACTATCAGGTGCCGGTGGAGGTTCGCCCGCAGCGCCGTGCTGCGCTGGCCATGCGCTGGCTGCGCGAGGCCGCGAAGAAGCGCGGTGAAAAGTCCATGGCCCTGCGCCTGGCCAATGAACTGATGGAAGCCTCGGAAGGTCGTGGAGCCGCTATGAAGCGCCGCGACGAGGTCCATCGCATGGCCGAGGCGAACAAGGCCTTCTCGCATTTCAGGTTCTAAAGACAGGATTTCATCATGGCACGCAAGACTCCGATCGAGCGCTACCGGAACATCGGCATCTCGGCGCACATCGACGCCGGCAAGACGACGACGACCGAGCGCATCCTGTTCTACACCGGTGTCAACCACAAGATCGGCGAGGTGCACGACGGCGCCGCGACGATGGACTGGATGGAGCAGGAGCAGGAGCGCGGCATCACCATCACGTCGGCGGCGACGACCTGCTTCTGGAAGGGCATGGATCTGTCCCTTCCCGAGCACCGCATCAACATCATCGACACCCCCGGGCACGTGGACTTCACCATCGAGGTGGAGCGTTCCATGCGCGTGCTGGACGGCGCCTGCATGGTGTACTGCGCCGTGGGCGGCGTGCAGCCGCAGTCGGAGACCGTGTGGCGCCAGGCGAACAAGTACAAGGTGCCCCGCCTGGCCTTCGTGAACAAGATGGACCGCACCGGGGCCAACTTCTTCAAGGTCTACGACCAGATGAAGGCGCGCCTGAAGGCCAATCCCGTGCCCGTCGTGGTTCCCATCGGCGCCGAGGAGAGCTTCACCGGCGTGATCGACCTGCTGAAAATGAAGGCGATCATCTGGGACGAAGCCTCCCAGGGCATGAAGTTCGAGTACCGCGAGATTCCGCCCGAGTTGCTCTCGGACGCGGAAAAGTGGCGCTCGGCCATGGTCGAGGCGGCTGCCGAGGCCAACGAGGACCTGATGAACCGCTATCTCGAGGACGGTGAGCTCAGCGAGGTCGAGATCAGGGCCGGCCTGCGCGCGCGCACCATCGCCGGCGAGATCCAGCCGATGTTGTGCGGCACCGCCTTCAAGAACAAGGGCGTGCAGCGCATGCTCGACGCGGTCATCGAGTTCCTGCCCTCCCCGGTGGACATCCCTCCGGTGAACGGCCATGACGACGACGACGCGGAAGTCTCGCGCAAGGCCAGCGACGAGGAGAAGTTCTCGGCGCTCGCGTTCAAGCTCATGACCGACCCCTACGTCGGCCAGCTGACCTTCATCCGCGTGTACTCCGGCGTGTTGTCCTCGGGCGACACCGTGTACAACCCGATCAAGGGCAAGAAGGAGCGCATCGGCCGTCTGCTGCAGATGCACGCCAACCAGCGCGACGAGATCAAGGAAGTGCGCGCCGGCGACATCGCCGCCTGCGTGGGCCTGCGCGAGGTCACCACGGGCGAGACCCTGTGCGACCCGGACTCGATCATCACCCTCGAGAAGATGGTGTTCCCCGAGCCGGTGATCTCGCAGGCCGTCGAGCCCAAGACCAAGGCCGACCAGGAGAAGATGGGCATCGCGCTGCAGCGCCTGGCCCAGGAGGACCCGTCGTTCCGCGTACGCACCGACGAGGAATCCGGCCAGACCATCATCTCCGGCATGGGCGAGCTGCACCTGGAAATCCTGGTCGACCGCATGAAGCGTGAGTTCGGCGTCGAGGCCAACGTGGGCAAGCCGCAGGTCGCGTACCGCGAGACCATTCGCAAGACCGTGGACAACGCCGAAGGCAAGTTCGTGCGCCAGTCGGGCGGCAAGGGCCAGTACGGCCACGTGGTGCTCAAGATCGAGCCGAACGAAGCCGGCAAGGGCTTCCAGTTCGTCGACGCGATCAAGGGCGGCGTGGTGCCGCGCGAGTACATCCCCGCGGTGCAGAAGGGCGTCGAGGAATCGCTGCCCAACGGCGTGCTGGCCGGCTACCCGGTGGTGGACGTGAAGGTCACGCTGCACTTCGGCTCGTACCACGAGGTGGACTCGTCGGAGCAGGCCTTCAAGATGGCCGCCTCGATCGGCTTCAAGGACGGCTGCCGCAAGGCCAGCCCGGTGATCCTGGAGCCGATGATGGCGGTCGAGGTCGAGACCCCCGAGGACTACGCCGGCAACGTGATGGGCGACCTGTCGTCGCGTCGCGGCATGGTGCAGGGCATGGACGACATCGTCACCGGCGGCAAGATCATCCGCGCCGAAGTGCCCCTGTCGGAGATGTTCGGCTACTCGACCACGCTGCGTTCGATGTCCCAGGGCCGCGCGACGTACACGATGGAGTTCAAGCACTACTCCGAAGCTCCGCGCAACGTCTCCGAGGCGATCATCAGCGCGCGCTCCACCAAGTAATCCAGCCCGTGGGGGCCGGCCCGAGCCTGCCCCCACGGCCTCAATCGACGCATATCCGGTCCCCACGAGGGGCCTCAATGGCAGGCAATCATCATGGCGAAGAGCAAATTCGAGCGGACCAAGCCCCATGTGAACGTGGGGACGATCGGACACGTGGACCACGGCAAGACGACGCTGACGGCG
>NZ_KB898536.1 GCF_000377645.1 Thiomonas sp. FB-6
CGCGCGCGCCGTCGGCATGGTCGTGGTCGGAGCGTTCGATGCTATCTCGTTGATTCAAAATAAAAATCCCCGAACCTCGCGGCCGGGGATTTTTTTGCATGTGTGAGAATTTTGGCAAGTCAGATGAGAACCTACACCCTCTGTAGGTTCTCATCTGACCTGCGAAATCGGCAGCAGGCAGATCAGCGGGTTGCGCATCTCGGATGAGAAGGCCCTCCCGGGAATTCTCATCCAACCTGGAAAAATCCTACGCGCTCACGCAACGCCTTGATCTATTGGGGATTTTTTCCGCAATCGTGGGCGAGCACAAGCACTTGGCACTGGCCGTCGTGGCTTCCCTGACCTGCAATCCAAATGACGTCTCTCGGTGCGAATTAAGCATCACCGGCACCACCGCCAAATCCTACTCGCCGGCTACGATGACGAGCATTCGGCAGCGCTGGCAGCCCTTCACACGGATGCGTATAGCGGGCTGTTCAGCAGCTGCTGCAGTGCGATCTGCACGGATCGTTCGTCGAAGATCTCGCTCTTGCGCTTGCCGGCGCCTTCCGCACGATCGGCTGGCCAGTTGGCCAGCCCGTCAAGAACGGCCGCAACCTCAGGGGCAACTCCTTCCCGGCTCAAAAGCCAATCCACGGAGGCCAGCAACTCCATACCGAATGGTGATTCGAAGCCGTCGATCACCTCGCTCGCCAGCTCGAGCGCGGGCGCCACATCCTTGGCCTCACTTTTCAAGTAGCCCTGCACCAACTCCTTGCGCCCTTCGTCAACGCTGATCAAGTCCAATGGGCCGGCATCGGCGATGCGCTTGTCAGAGCACAGATAGCTGCCGTCCAGACCGTTGAGCAGATGGGTTAGGTTCGAGGCGAACGGGCCATAGCGGTGGGCCACGAAGTTGAGCCTCAACTCGTTGCTCAGGCCCAAATGATCGAGACTGCGCTCCAGGAACCAAGTCAGCTTCTGCACTTCCAGCAGGCTGCACTCCATACCCAGCACCCAGTAGCGACGTACCGCCTCGACCACCAAGGCCCGCGCCGGGGTCAGCTTTTGAACCCCCGCGCGCTTTGCCACGTTCTGGTACTGGCTGGTGGGCTCGTAGACGATGACCTCGACGTCATTCAGCTCGGCCAGGGCAGCATCGATTCGGGCCTTGACGGTCGCCCAATCCAACCCACCATTGCCTGCGCCCAGAGGCGGGATGGCCACAGAGTGGATCTGCCGCTCGCGCATGACGCGCTTGAGGTCCTCCAGGCCCGACACCACCCAATCCAGCCGCGACTTGCCCTTCCAATGCTCCTTGGTCGGGAAGTTGATGATCCAGCGAGGCCCGTCAAGTTCACCTGTCTCGGTGACGAACATCTGGCCGACCTTGACCTCCTTGCGCTTGCACGCTGCCGCGTACAACTCGAAGTTGTGGCCGAAACGCTCCTTGAACATCAAGGCAATGCCCTTGCCCATCACACCCACGGTGTTGACGGTGTTCACCAGCGCATCGGTGCGCGCCGTAAGCAAGTTGCCTTGTGTGTAGGAAATCATCAGAAGTACCAGTTCGGCCGCGTGTACACCGGCAGCGACAAGCCCGAGGCCCGCATTGTGCCCTCGATCTCGGTCCGGACGCCATCCGTGTAGCACACGGTGCCAAGCAGGGCTTCGAGCGGGACATGACGGTGCACCAAGGCCTCTGCTTGATAGCGCTCCAGCTTACCCGGATCCTCGGGGTCCCGCTTGAAATCCCGACGTTGAAGGAGTGGCCAATCGATCTGGTCCAGTCGGGCCAGATCATCATGAAATCTCGCCAGGCCGCTGTATGCATGGCTGCTCGTGAACAGGAACGGCAAGCCCAGCTCGCTCACGCGGCGCAGGCTGGACACCAGAATCACGATGTCGGCGTTAGGCACCTGTTTGATGCCGTTCCAGCCAGTGTGGATGTTGCGCAGCATGACCGAGAACGGCGTGAAGTAAAAAGGGACATAGTCGCCCAGGGTTCCTCCCGGCGGGACCGGAACCGGCCGAGCCGCGCGTTTTTCGATCAATTCCGCATTGCCAATGCTCACCCATTCTCGAGATCGAATGGAACTATTGCCGCAATGTATCCCGTTCTTGAGCACCCACGGCAGGTTGTGACGATGGAGAATTCGCCAAATGAGCGCCTTCTCAGGATTGAGGCTGGGGTAGTTCACTGGACAAACATCAATGGCGCGACGTTGACGTATGGCGGCGGGCGCAGGCCATCCATCATCCCAAGAATCTCACGCTGAGCATTTTCGTCCTTCACGTAGATCGCTTGGAACGAACCCACCGAGACGGGCCCCGGAGACAAACACTCAGCCATGCAAACGCACTTGCAGTTCTGATTCGAATAATCGCGCGTATTCATGATGTCCCAATCGATCGCCTCCATACCCGCGTCATAGTCCAGCAGCTCAATCTCCATGCCCGCCAGCGGATGCCGCGGAATAATTTGCCAACCCATGTGTTTGGCAATGCTTCTTTGCACCGCGATTAGCACGAATTGTTCTTGTGGATGATTACGTTGGACACGTCCGTCAAACGGATTCTTGGCAAAAAAGTGAAATGGGACCTTCTGCTCGAGACCTAAGCCCTTCCTGTGCGCGATGATCTCAGAATCGGCTACATCGACGAACCCCTCCAGGCTCGCTCTGGGGAGCAACCCCTGCTCGAGGATCGACCTCATATTTCTCAGGCTAGTCAGGTGGTAGAGCAGCTTCTTCGAGCGAATATCGTCGTTCATTTTCGCTTTCCGTGCAGTCATCCGAAGATAGTCGCCGAGTCAACGAGATGGCTTAGCCGCCCCAACGACCGTCGAGTCTTCGATGAAGACCCTTCGCCGTGACCCTTTCAATTCCGATACAACTCAGCCCACGGCCCGCGGCCACGTATGGGTGCCATTGTCAACGCACCGCCGCCGCTCGGCCATAGCAGGAAGATCAAGACCACCACGGTATTGCCTAGGCCCTTGATGGCATTTGCAGCAATCTCCGGGAGTGCAAGACCTGTCTCGCGGTACTCGACGATGATCACGTCGGACGGGCTTGGGGGCAGCGCGGTTGGCTCCTCCCCGAGCGTCTCGACTCCGCCTTCCTGAAAGACGCGCCGATCAGACGCGGTCATGTTGCTGATCCCGAAATGACGTACCCCATCGCACGGTACCCCTTCTGGCGCCGCTCCCACATCCGCAGCAGCGCGGGGTGACCTGCATCGACATAGTCAACCCCGATGGCCACTTCAAATTCCCCCACTTATGGCCAGTCAAACTCCTCCATGCAGGACGAGCGGATTATGAGGCATCGGCGGTGACGGCGATGC
>NZ_KB898537.1 GCF_000377645.1 Thiomonas sp. FB-6
TCCTTGAATGCTTGTCCGTATCGAGCCACGTTCGTCCTTCATCTCCGCCCCCAGGGTTGATCTATGAAGGCGACATCTATTCTGACGCAGGGGGGACCGGAGCCGGCAAGCAGCATGCCTGTAGGGACTTCAGTCCAAGTCCGCGCGAAGCTAGTCACGGTTTCCCGGCTTGCCCGTGTAGGGATTCACGTTGCCCCTGTGGTCAAAATTGTCGCTGTGGGTGCCGTTGCGGTCACTCTGCATGTAGCTGTCGACGTGGCTACCGTCGCGTCTTGTGTATCCGCTGACTCGATGGTCATTGGAGTTGCAGCCCGGGCAGCTATAGCTTCGCGAGAAGCCGCCGTGGCTGCCATGCCCTCGCGCTATTGCTACGGGTGATGCCGCGATGAGTGTCAAAACCGTGGCCAAGACTTTCGCATGCGCCAAAAGGATTCGCATGAAGACTCCATGTTCGCAAAGAGGGGCAAATTGCGCGTCAAGCAGCGCAGATGAGAATGCTATCCGGAGTTCTTGAGCGCCCCAGAGGAGGGTGTTCGAGGTAACGTAATGTCTGAGCTTTGGCCCAGAAATTTGGCACTTCGTACCTATCGCGCTGAAGGTGGCCCCGCGTAGCATGCATAGCAGCGGCATAAGGGAGGGGGAGTCGTGACGGGATACGAACAGCTACGGCCGCTCGAGGGCATGAGTGCGCCGCTGAAGGTGCGCCACGAGCTCAAGCAGCAATTCGAGCGATGGTTGTCGCGGGCACGCCATCCGCGGCTCATCGCGGGGCCAGATGGTGCGCTCGACGAGTCCCACGTCCTTGAACTCTGCCGGCACTACCAAATGGTCTACCCGGGTGGCGCCGCGGACGTTGCCCGGGCTTGGGATGATTCGGAGCAGCGCATTGCTGACGGTGGCCCGACGTTTAGCGACCTCATCCACCAGGGGTGGCTGTTTTCTGACGGCGGCCGCTGGGTCATGCAGCGAGCACCTCTAGGCACGCTATCCCATATCGCCTATCCAACTCCGAGCACGAAGACGTTTCTGGAGGGGCTTAGCAAGCTAAGACTGGTCCCTAGAGGTGAGGCGCCGCCACCTGGCGCTCGGGAAACTGCTGACCGGATAGCGCGCGAAGAGTGGCTCGATAGACAGATTCCTTCGAGAAACCCAGAGTGGATTGCGGGCCGACTTTGGGAGTGCTTATGCCCGCACCCTATCGCTGGCGTTGACGATAGCAGCGGCAATAAGGGCGCGGAAGCAGCTGCCTCGGGTGGTAAGACCGCCGGCGCGCTGCAGCAGATAGATGCTCGCGCACAAGATGTCGACCGAGCCTTTCTTGAGTGGTCTGCGTGGTGTGACGCCCTCGGCTGCGCCGGCAGATGGGATGTGGGTTGGAGCTCTACTCAAGCGCAGTACTGCCGTGAGGCCGCTCATCGAGTCTTGGAGCGCCAGGGCCTTTGGGATTCCTGGGATAACGATGCCGCGCGCTATGCACACGTGCTCGAACGCACGTTCAACATTCCTCTGGAGAAGATGCGGTTTTCCCGGACGCCCCGCCAGGCGCTACCACGGACACTCGTGTCGCGGGTCGATTGGCTGGGTACGCCAGAGGTCGAGCATCTAATGATGGAACGGCACCTTGGTACGAGTTCCGTGAGCTTCGCATTGAGCCTGCTTTGTTCGGAGCTGGATACGACGGGTACCGGTCCGATGGTCTTGGATGAAGCGGGAACGGTGCTGTCGTTCGCAGCCGAACATCCGATGGCCCTGCAACAGCTTCTTTTCCGGGCAAATGCCGCGCCAGCGCTGTTGGTGGACATGCTGTTGTATCCGCGCACTGCCTGCCTGGCTACCAAGTTGGCTATTGAGTGGCGGCACGGGGGCGGGCTCGACAGTGACCGCATTTTGGCCCGCGAAGCGCAGGCCAAGACGTTCGCAGTCCAAGATGCGCTATCGCTTCTGGCCCACCACTTGGCACAGCGCGCGCTTGACCTGGAAGAGTGTGCGGCATTAGTGACCTGGTGCTATGTCGGGGGCTTTAGTCGCGGGAGGGCGGTCGCAGATGCCAGGAGGCCCATCGGGCGGCAGCTTCTCGGCATGGTCGCAGGGGCAGGGGAAGAGGTTCAATCTGTGGTTCTTCAGCACCTCGTCGACCAAGCGGCCTACGAGGAGCATCTGCCCCGTGCCCGCTTTGCGGGCGTCCTCGACGGAATGGCGCGCCTCTCGAACGCGCGCGGTGTCAACCTATCCGCAATCGTCGCCCTGTATACCAAGTTTGCGCGCGACCTGAACTTGGATTGGACTGACGCAAGCAGTCTGTCCTCAGAACTGGCCGCGCGACTCGTCGCAACTGCTTTGGCGCAAGCGATACCGGAACGTGACGCGCTCCTAATCCCCTTCGATAGCGCAGAGCTGTTGGACGCAGCGCCGGATGAGGACAAGTGGTCTCGCCATTACGCCATTGCCCAAACTCTGAGAGTGCACGTGCGCTTGCTCGCACGTGCCGTGGCCGGTTGGTCGGATTGCGATATACCTGCCGAGCTCTCCGACGCATTGCGGTCGCTCGTTGCTCGAAGCGTCATTGAGCATGCTGAGAAAGGACGCATCGGGGCGCTCACCGACCGGTACAGCCCACGCCTCGTTCTCGCGCGGGAGGACGGCTCGCCGGCACAAGACCTCGCCGCCCCCCTGCGTCAGAATAGATGTCGCCTTCATAGATCAACCCTGGGGGCGGAGATGAAGGACGAACGTGGCTCGATACGGACAAGCATTCAAGGA
>NZ_KB898538.1 GCF_000377645.1 Thiomonas sp. FB-6
GGGGGAATCCTGTACGGCATTTTCTTCACCCTGGTGGGTCTGGGGCTGAACCTCATTTTCGGGGTGATGCGCATCATCAACCTGGCGCACGGGCAGTTCATCGTGCTGGGGGGGTACCTGGCGTGGGTGGTATCGCGGCACTTCGGGTTCAACCCGCTGTGGGCGATTCCGCTGTCGGTGCTGGGTGCGGTGGTGGTGGGCTGGCCGCTGTACCGCGGGGTGGTGCCGCGGCTGCAGCGCAGCGGGGACCCGGAGATGCTGTCGTTCATCCTGTTCTTCGGCATCGGGCAGATCCTGGAGGCGGCCACGCAGCTGGCCTTCGGGGCGGACCAGCGCTCGCTGCCGCAGAACGCGCTGGGCGCGGGCAACCTGGGGGTGCTGGGGCAGCAGTTTCCGGACAGCTGGTGGGTGGCCGCGGCGGTCAGCGTGGGGGCGCTTGCGGTGCTGTGGGCGTACTTCTCGCACAGCCGGCTGGGCTATGCGACGCGCGCGGTGATGGCCAACCGGGAGGAAGCGGTGGCCACCGGGATCGACGTGCGCAAGGTCTCGACGATTGCCTTCGTGGCGGGGCTGGCGCTGGCGGGGATGGCGGGGGTGTTCGTGCCGTACCTGCTGGGCTCGGTGTCGCCGGACCTGGGGGACGGGCTGACGACGACGGCCTTCGCCATCGTGATCATCGGCTCGCTGGGCAACCCGCTGGGCACGATCGTGGGGGGGCTGGTGTTCGGGCTGGGCACGATGCTCATGCAGACCTATTACTCGTCGTGGTCGAACGTGGTGCCGTACGCGCTGCTGTTGATCATTGTGTTGATCCGCCCGTCGGGGCTGCTCGGAAAGGCGGTGCGCCTTGCCTGACATTCAGACCAAGAGTTCGAGCCGCGCGCTGCGCGGACTGCGCGCGGCGCTGGTGGTGCTGGCGGTGGTGGGGGCGGCGTTCATCGCGGCGCCGCACCTGTACCACAACGAGTCGCTGCTGTTCACGCTGATGACGTTCATCGTGCTGGCGCAGGGGCTGAACCTGCTGTACGGGTTCACGGGGTACCTGCCGTTCGGCTACGTGGGTTTCTTCGGAAGCGGGGCGTACGCGACGTCCTTGCTGGTGCTGCATACGCAGCTGCCGGTGCTGGGCTGCGTGGCCGGCGGGGGGGTGGTGGCGCTGCTGCTGGGGCTGGTGCTGGGGCCGCTCTTGAGGCTGTCGGGGGCGTACTTCTCGATTGCCAACCTGGCGGCCTCGCAGATCCTGTACTTCGTGGTGTCGAACCCGAACCTGGCGGACTACACGGGCGGGCCCTACGGGCTGAAGATCGAGCAGGTGTACGACCCGAGCCTGAGCTACTGGGCGATGCTGGGGGTGCTGCTGGGCGCGATCGCGCTGGCGGCGTACTTCCGGGCCTCGCGCTTCGGCATGGCGTTGAGGGCGATCAAGCAGGACCCGGTGAGCGCGGCGATGGCGGGCATCCACGTGGTGCGCTCGCGCCTGATCGTGTGGCTGGTGTCGGCCTTCGTGGCGGGGCTGGCCGGGGGGGTGTACGCGTGGAACCTGTCGGTGTTCTACCCGGATGCGGTGTTCACGCTGCAGCTGTCGGTGTTCGCCATCGTGTTCGCGCTGTTCGGCGGGGTGGGCACGGTGATCGGCCCGCTGGTGGGGGCGGCGTTGTTGTATTCGCTGTACGCGGCCATCGGGATTTCCACGCCGCAGTACTTCCAGTTCATCTACGGCGGGCTGATCGTGCTGCTGGTGCTGTTCCTGCCCGGTGGGGTGCTGTCGCTGTTCCAGCGCAGGGGGATCGATGTCTTCTAAAGCGGACACATTATTGGAGCTCGTGGGGGTTCGCAAGCAGTTCGGGGCGCATATCGTGCTCAACGACGTGGCCTTCCAGGTCTC
The DNA here is from genome assembly GCF_000377645.1 of Thiomonas sp. FB-6. Taxonomy (GTDB): domain Bacteria; phylum Pseudomonadota; class Gammaproteobacteria; order Burkholderiales; family Burkholderiaceae_C; genus Thiomonas_A. The sequence goes on from NZ_KB898538.1 coordinate 1,886, forward strand.
GCCCGGGGAGATCGTGGGGCTGGTGGGGCCCAACGGCTCGGGCAAGACGACGACCATCAACGTGATCTCGGGGCTGCTGCAGGCCGACAGCGGGCAGGTGAACTTCCAGGGGCACAACATCAACCGGCTGCCCATGTTCAAGCGCGCGCGCGCGGGGATCAACCGCAGCTTCCAGGTTCCCAAGGTGTTCCGGGACATGACGGTGCGCGAGAACGTGGAGGTGGCGGCGCGCACGGTGCGCATGGGGGCCGAGGAGGTGGAGCAGATCCTGCGGGAGATCGAGCTGGAGGGGGTGGCCGAGCGCAGCGCGGGCTCGCTGACGGTGAACCAGCAAAAGCTGCTGGATCTGGGGCGTGCGCTGGCCACGCGTCCGAAGCTGCTGCTGGTGGACGAGATCGGGGCGGGGCTGAACCCGGCGGAGCTGAACGTGATCGCGGCGCTGCTGCAGCGGCTGGCGGCACGGGGCATCGCGCTGATCGTGGTGGAGCACCTGCTGGAGTTTCTCAACCGCATCACCGAGCGGGTGATCGTGCTGGGGGCCGGGCGCATGCTGTTCGAGGGCACGCTGGAGGCGGCCTCGCGCGACCCGGAAGTGGTTGCGGCATTCATTGGAGCGGCATGATGAGCGC
>NZ_KB898539.1 GCF_000377645.1 Thiomonas sp. FB-6
GGCGATCCTGCCTGCCTTGCCCTGGGCCTTCTCCTGCTCCAGCGCATTGACCAGGTCGACCGTCGAGTAAAAGCGCACGCGCTTGCCATGGCGCGTGATCGCGGCGACGCCGATCGCGGTGGCCAGGTGCGTCTTCCCGGTGCCTGGTCCGCCGACCAGGACGGCGTTGTGCGCGACGTCCATGAACGTGGCCTCGGCCAGCGTCGTCACCAGCTTGCGATCGACCGGCGAGACGCTGAAGTCGAAGCCGGCCAGGTCGCGGTGCATGGGGAACTTCGCCGAGTGCATCTGCCAGTTCACCGAGCGCATGGCGCGGTCCGTAATCTCGGCTTGGAGCAGGTGTTCCAGCAGCCATCGTGCGCCGTCAGCGCCGCTGCTGGAGCCTTGCTCCGCGAGGTCGATCCACGCGCCGGCCATGCCGTGCAGACGCAGTTGCTTGAGTTCGATGCCGAGGTCACGCATGGTCGACCCCCTCGTCAGCGGTGCGCAACCGGTCGTAGCGTGCTGTGTCAGCGATGGGCGGCGTGCTCACCTGCAAGGTCGTTGCCGCGCTCTGCGGTAGCGGTACGGCGCTCAGCCGCCCCAGCACGTTGATGACGTGCTCCACACTGACGCGGCCCGAGGGCGGCGCATTCTCCAACGCCAACTCGGCGGCGACCAGGACGGCGTCGAGTCCGGCGCTCGGCACGATGGCAAGCACTTGCGCCATGATGCGATCGCCCCCGGTATCGCGCAGCAGCGATCGGCGTAGGCGCTGCAGCGGCTCGGGCATGTCGGCGAACGGCGCCCCGTTGCGCAGCGCGCCAGGCTTTCTCTGCACCAGCGGGACGTAGTGCTGCCAGTCATAACGCGTCTCGCCGGCATTGCTCAAGCGGGCGTGATGAGCGACCTCCTTGTCGTCGGCAACGACCACAACCTGGCTCGGATACAACCGGGTGCTCACCATCTGCCCAGCGAACTCGCTGGGCACCGAGTAGCGGTTGCGGGCCACCGAGACCAGGCAGGTGCTCGACACGCGCGCCGGCTTCTCCACGTAGCCGTCGAAGGGCACCGTGGCCGGCAACAGGTGCGGCCGCTCGAGCTCAAGCATCTCGGCCAACGTGAACTGGGCGTGCTCGGGATGCCGAACCTCATCCCACAACTCCCTGCATCGATCGGCGAGCCAGGCGTTGAGCTCGGCGAAGCTGCCGAAGCGCCGCTTGGTCGCCTCGATCCAGATCCGCCGCCGACTGTCCTGCACATTCTTCTCGACGACTCCCTTCTCCCATCCCGCGGCCACGTTGCAGAAGTCCGGGTCGTACAGGTAGTGCGCGCACATCACCGCGAAGCGCGCGTTCACTGTGCGACCCTTGCCCTTGCGCACGCGGTCCACCGCGGTCTTCATGTTGTCGTAGATGCCGCGGCGCGTTACGCCGCCCAGCGCGGTGAAGCAGCGGTTGTGCGCGTCGAACAGCATCTCGTGGCCCTGGCTCGGGTACGCCACCAGCCAGAACGCGCGGCTTGCGCACAGCTTCATGTGCGCCACCTGGACGCGGTAGTAGATGCCGCCGACCACCAGGCCCTCTTCGCTCCAGTCGAACTGGAAGGCCTCGCCCAGCTCGAACGCCAGCGGCACGAACGCCTTCGCGCTGGCGGCTTGCCCTTCGCCCTCGCGCCACGCGCGGATGAAGTCGGTCAAGCGACTGTACCCGCCGTCGTAGCCCGCTGCCTTGATCTCGGCGAACAACGCCTTGGCCGTGCGCCGCTCCTTGCGCGGCCGCCGTGCATCGGCCTTCAGTGCCTGCGTGATGGCGTCGTGGAAGGGCGTGAGCTTGCTCGCCTGTTCCCCTCGAACGTACTTCGGCACCTTGGGCGTTTCGCCCTTGAGCCACTTGCTCACCGTATTGCGCGCCAACCCCGTCTTGCGGGCGATCTCGCGCTCACTGAGCTTGTCCCGACGGTGCAGGCGCCGGATCTTGCCGATCATGTCCATGGTGATCATTCCTGTCGTCCCCGCCGCACAAAAAAACAGCAGGGTAGGTCGAACACCTGGCCCAGTTTTCGGTCGGCACAACCCTCATACGTGGCTCAAATTTCGGTCGGCGCCAACA
>NZ_KB898540.1 GCF_000377645.1 Thiomonas sp. FB-6
CCTTCTGGGCCGCATCGGCCTGCGCCGCCTTGGTCGCCAGGAACTGCCCCACCTGCTGCGTGAAGGCCTGCGTCACCGTGAAGGCCGCCTGCACCGCCTGCCCTGCACCAGCCCCGACAGGTCCTGCAGGCCGTTGCTGGCCGACAGTAGCTGCGGGAAGGCGCAGTTCGCGTCAAGCCCGTGCGAGCACGCTCAGGCTATCTTCCCATTGTCAAAGAACGGTGGCGGCGCGGCGGCAGGAATCCAGTCCACGCTTGTCACGAGCAGCCTCTGCATTGCGCGGCTCCCGCCTTCCGACCGTACATCGAGCCGAACTCCGCCCCAGCGCTTCGTCACCAGGGTCTTACGGGCCACTTGGTGACGTTCTTCGCCACCCCCGTATCAGGGTCCAGTTCATAGACCTGATACGCCGAGCCATCCAACACAATCGTGCTGTTGGGCACCCAGGTCTGAACATCCTTGGGCATTCGATTGTCCGGGTTTCGATCCACGTACCCATCGGCGTGCACGACGGTCATGTACATGAACGGCTCGCGCGCCCCGTCACGCCCGCGCTCGCGCGCTTGCCGATGCAGGATGTCCCACCAGTCCGGCGGATGGTTGCTGTCGTCGCGCCGCACCTGCCACACCACCTCCCCTCGGGCGTTCAGCCGGAAGACATTGTGGTTGATGTCGTGGAGGGAGAGATAGCTGCCGTCCGCATAGGTATTGGCAAGGGCTATGACTTCACCTCCAGGTAGCAGGATTTTTTTCCAGACCGCTATCTGCTTGCTGTTCAACGGATTCATGGCAGCGGCCTTGCATTGCTGAACCATTGTCCGAATTGGGCAGGGTCGCCTGGCGCATTCCGAATCTCAAACTGCACACCGCCTCCTCCCCCGTTGTCGCCCGTCAGAATTCCCTCGCTGGCCTTGGGCGAGATGCCGTTGGCCACACTCGCCTGCAACTCCGTGCCCGCCGGAAGGTTCACATCGCTGACCATGGTCGGCACCTGCGGCAGGCCGAACTTGCTGGCAATCTGCTGCGGCGTGAGCCCCGCGATCTCGCCGGCGGGCATCACCCAAGAGCCGACCTCCTTCGAAGCACCAGTCGTCTCAACATACACCCGCACCATCTGCGTGGGCTGGGTGGTGGTGATATCCACTACTTGGGAGCCCGGAACAAAGGGCGGAGCATTGCCGTTGGCCACAGCCTGCTGATTGAGTGTATCGGCACTGCTCGCGCCGCTCACCTCAGCCCCGGCTGGCAGACCAGACTGCACCAGTTGATCTGCCTGCGCGGGCGTGAGTTCCGCTGCCGATCGCCAAGGCCCGGTCGCCGAGATCGGACGACTGGGATCGGCGATCGAGCCGTCGCGGTAGAAGCCGGACTGCGAACCTGCACTACTGGTCGCGGAACCTCCTGCCACTGCAGTGTCTTCCGTGGCCGCGCCTCCGAGCCCCATCTTCGCCAGGCCGCTATCGACCGCATCCAGCGTCGCACTCGCTCCGGCGCCCGCGACCTCGGCCACGCCGTCGCTGGCCACGACGGTGGCCACGTCCACGGCCAGGTTGGCCATCGCGGCGCCGGCCTGCTGGAACTGCTGCGGTGACGTTCCCGACAGGTAGGCCGTCATGATCGCCTGCAACTCGCCGCTGTACTGGTGGACCAGGTTGGCGGGCAACTGCGCGATCGCCTGCCCGAGCAGCGCGGCGGCCTGACCGGGATCGCTCTGGATCAGCGAGGCCAGGTCGCTCAGCGACGCCGGGATGTTCTTCACGCCTTGCCAGCGTTGCTGCAGCGCCGCGAGCGCCCCTTGGTCCACCGCGTCGCTTTGCGCCTGATCGAGCTTGCGCGCCGCGTCCACCGTCTGCCGCACGCAACCCATGTCCATCGTGTTCAGGCAGCCGGCGGTCTT
>NZ_KB898541.1 GCF_000377645.1 Thiomonas sp. FB-6
TTTGTTCGTCACGTTTCGAGTCTCACTACCTCTGAAACGCACGACCGGATCAAGCGGCCGACCTACTTGCTCGCGAAATATCCAGGCTAGGGCTCAAGCCCCGACTGGCACAGGTCTGGCGCACAGAGGGCAATCGATCCCCCGCGCGCAGCACCCCGGCAGCGATCTGCCGCTCGAATTCTTGAGCGAGCAGTTCGTACCTCATGGAGGCGGGTTGGCGGCGATCACGCATGGTGTCGGCACCGCGCCTCGGTCGACAGCCGGCTGGGTTGGGTGGCGTCTTTGAAGTCTAGCGTCTGAGCGTGGCAATGCAAGTATCTGACGGATCCCGTGCGGTCAGGGCCGCTCTATGCCCTCATCGGACCCCAGGGGGCTGAAAAGAACACTTGGGCGAGACAACGCTGGCCGCCGGAGGCTGTTGCTACCCTGCGACCGCTCCTACGGCTTCGATCGCCAGCGTAGTTGTACTCCTTAGCGGCTGCCCTGGAGACTGACTTCGCCAACGTCCTGCACCAAGGGCGGCGTGATGGCAACCTGTCCGCGGCATTGCGCGATTGTTGGGACGGCGTCGACCTGAAGCCTGCCACCAAGTCGAACCGACTCTATGCAAGTGATCCACACGTGTGCTTGAGCGGCGCGATCTCACCAGGCTGCAGCTTCACCATTACGAGGCAGGCGGATCGGTAGCCTACCGGGGCGCGCGGCAGCTGCCCGGTAAGCGACTTCATTTCCTTCTAGGCTCAACCCAGTCAGCGACTATATTTCCCAGTCAGCGACTTTGTTTTCAGTTAACGACTTTATTTCCCGCTGATGCCAATAAGAGAGACTGTCCATCAGCTCCCTCGAACAGAAATTCTTTAAAGTCTGTCCAAGTGCACTGCTCGGCTGGCAGCAGAATCGATCGTCTTAATAAGAACTGTCCACGACATGGTGACTGGCTGCCGGCACTACAGCGCCCCCCGCACCGCGGGGTGCAGCATCACGCCCCTCCGGTAGCATCGATCTCCGCTTGGCGCACGTCAGCCTGCACCGCCCACGAGTCCTTCCGTATGTAGTCAGGCACCAGATTCGCTGGCCTGTAGGGCGCTGAAATCGGCGGCGAACCCGCGCTTGGACTCTCCGCGGGAACCTCCCGCGCCGCCAGCCTGGCGACGCAAGTGCTGCTCAGTTCAAAACCCTTAGGAAAAGTCCGCAGCCCGGTCGGTCGCGAGGTGTTCAACCAAGGCCGATGCTCGAGCCCCATCGCGTCAGATGCTGGCCAGCTGCTAACACCAAAGCGGAGTCCGATACGCGCCAGCTGGGTGATCATCCAGCGCAATGCGCCGTTGGACAAGCCACGTTCCTCCGGTGGATACCCACCGCCCACATCCGCATGGGCGCCCGGGAATAGAACCTGCGTGACGTTCGCGCGAGGCTCCCAGAACGTCGGCGTGAAATCAATGCGCTGCTCGTCAATTGCCAGAGCCTGTAGACCATAAGCCACCCGATCCGAGAGACTGTGGCTCGCGAACGCAAAGAGGTCTGTGCGCCGCCCGGTGTCATCCCCGACAGGAATCCCGAGCGCACCAACCGTGTCCCACACGCCTACGGCCTTGATCGGCACGTTGGCGAGGTATCGTGGCGGCGGAACTCGGTGCAGCAAGTCGCCCAGCAGATCGTTGGCGTTGTGCCAGAACGTGTCCAGATCGTTGCCCCAATCGCCGGTGTCTACGCTTCGACGGTAGTCGACCCATGCCTGTGTGCGCCGATGCAATTCTGAGCCACCGTGCCGACCCAATAGTGAGCCAGGGATGGGAGCCGGTCTGATGATGTCCGGCGGTGGATAAGT
>NZ_KB898542.1 GCF_000377645.1 Thiomonas sp. FB-6
CCTAGCCTGGATATTTCGCGAGCAAGTAGGTCGGCCGCTTGATCCGGTCGTGCGTTTCAGAGGTAGTGAGACTCGAAACGTGACGAACAAAGGAGGAAGCGGCCGATGCCAAAGTGTACCGAGGGCGTGGTGGATTTCGGGCGTGTCGGGCGCCGCGTAGTGCAGGCCGCGTTTGATGGCGGCGACATCGTCAGCGACGGCGGGGTGATGCTGCTGCGTCGGATCGACGAGCGCATCGGGCTGACGCGCGCGGCAGCGGGAGTGTTCGCCGACGGCCGTCGCGCCGCCAGTGTTCGCCACAGCATGCACAGCCTGCTGGCGCAGCGGGTGTACGGGCTGTGCTGCGGCTGGGAGGACGTGACGGACCACAACACATTGCGTCGCGACCTGGCGCTGCAGACGGCGGTGGGCCGGGCCGAGGAGTTGGCCTCGGCCCCCACGTTCAGCCGCCTGGAGCGCTCGGCCACGTCCGCGCATGCCGCGGCGCTGCATGGGGTGTTGCTGGAGACGTTCATCGCCGGGCGTGGCCAGGCCCCGCGCGAGCTGGTGCTCGACATCGACGCCACCCACGTGCCGCTGTACGGACAGCAGGAAGGGGCGCACTTCCACTTCCACTACGACAGCTACTGCTACCTGCCGCTGTACGTGTTCTGCGGCCAGGACATGCTGGCATGCGTGCTGCGCCCGAGCTGGCGCGACCCGGCCAGCGTGCTCAGTGCGCTGATCAAGCTGCTGGCGCGCCGGCTGCGCCAGGCCTGGCCGGGCGTGCGCCTGGTCGTGCGCGCTGACTCCGGGTTTTGCCGCCCGCGTGCGCTCAGGCGCTTCGACGCCTGGGGCATCGATTACATCATCGGGCTGGCGAAGAACCCCACGCTGCAATGGCAGGTCGCCATCGCCGAACAAGCCCTGGCCGAGCAGTACCAGGCCATGGGCACCAAGCAGCGGCTCATCGGCGAGTTCACGTACGCGGCACGAAGCTGGGAGCGCGAACGGCGCGTGATCGCCCGGCTCGAACATGGCCCCCAGGGCCCCAATCCCCGCTTCGTGGTCACCAGCCTGGCTGGTGATTGCACCGAGCTCTACGAGCGTCTGTACTGCGCGCGCGGCGAGGCCGAGAACCGCATCAAGGAAGCCCAGCTCGACCTGTTCGGCCGTCGCGCCAGCGCCCATCGCTTCGCCGCCAACCAGCTGCGCCTGCTGCTGGCAGCCTTCGCCTACACGCTCATCATCCACTTGCGTCGGCGCGCTCTGCAGGGCACCGAACTCGCGCGTGCCTGCGCGGCCACCATCCGCATCAAGCTGCTCAAGATCGGCGCGGCCGTCGTGCGCAACACCCGCCGCGTGCGGCTGCTGCTGGCCTCCAGCCATCCCCTCAAGCACGTGTTCCTCAGCGCCGCCCACGCCCTGGCCCCTTGAGCCGCGAAAAGTGCTGTCCCCGGCACGTTGACGAACAACGGGGGTAAGGGGGTACTGCGCCCTGCGTTCGCCAAGACCCGCGCGTCGAGGCTTCAGGCCCTCATCCGCGATGCCACTCGCTTCGTGTTCGATGCCAAACCCGACGTCGATGGCGGCTCATGAAATATCCAGGCTAG
>NZ_KB898543.1 GCF_000377645.1 Thiomonas sp. FB-6
GCGGTCGAAATCCAGCCGCCGCCGAGCCCGCGCAAGTACTGGACGCGCAGGGGAATCGCCCACTGGCTGCTCGAGGTACTCGCCGATGGGCCGCCAACCCTGGTCGGCATCGACCACGGCTTTTCCTTTCCGTTGCGCTACTTCGAGGTGCACCACCTCCTGCCGGACTGGCCGGCCTTCCTCGATGACTTCCAGCGCCACTGGCCGACCGATGAGCGCAACACCTACGTTGACTTCGTGCGCGACGGGGTCTGTGGTGATGGCGCGGCCAGGACGGGCAGCTCGAAGTGGCGGCGCATCTGCGAGGAGCGCTGCCGGGCGAAGTCGGTGTTCCACTTCGACGTGCAGGGGTCGGTGGCCAAGTCCACGCATGCGGGGATACCGTGGCTGCGCTTCCTGCGCTCCAGGCTCGGCGAGCGCGCGCACTTCTGGCCGTTCGACGGCTGGAATGTTGCCCCAGATCGTTCCGTCATCGCCGAGGTTTACCCGTTGCTGTGGCGCCAGGCCTATCCAACCGAGGGCCGCACGGGCGATCAGCAGGACGCGTACGCGGTCGCCGCGTGGCTTCGCGATGCGGATGCCGATGGCAGGCTGTCGAAGGCCCTGAAGCCGGGCCTGACCGACTACGAGCAAGCCATGGCGGGGGTGGAAGGTTGGATCTTGGGACTCTGGTAGATCGTGAGCGTTGCCCACCGGTAGGCGGCAGCATGACACGCAACCAGGGGGTCTACGCGGGCGGGCCATAAAAGCCGAAAGTCGGTTACTCGGCCTGAACGGACGCTCGCCGGATTCGACCTAGTGGCCGGTCACGACCCGTTGCTGCCGTTGCGCTTTGAGAAAAGCTGTCGTCCAACGTAAAAGTGAGGGGCTGCGCGCTTTTGCGCAGTCCCTCTCGACTGCCGGGTTGGGGGTCATGGTTTTACACCCTCAACTTTATTTTGCATACGCCACTTCTTGAGAGAGATTGGGTCACCCTCTGAGTCTTGGATGAGCACGTCTTTGCTGGAAAGCCGGACATAGAATATATGCCATAACTCAAGCCGTTCTGGACGGTCAGCGAAGACAGATACCGACCAGTAACACTTACCCTTCACCCATACTTCTTCGTCAGTCGGAGCGCCGAAGGCGACAGGAAAAGAATGTGAGCTCGACCACGTACGAAACTCGGAGAGCTGGCTCACCAGCTCGGAGGCACGGGTATAGGCAGCGGAACCTTCCGCGATCGCAGAACACTTTGGCGTGGCGTGAGCGAAGCCAACAAGGCCAAATACAAGTATGCAAGTGATGAATAGCGAACCCACTAATGATCCCCAACGTAATGTATCCCGCAAACTCTGCAAAATAAACTGGTTGGTGCGGGATATTCTGGCAAGAGCTTGCGCTGCGAAGTGGCTTGCAGACTGGGTTCTGGAGGAATAGACTGTACAAAAATACAGATATAAATCCCCGATGGCCACTTCAAATTCCCCCACTTATGGCCAGTCAAACTCCTCCATGCAGGACGAGCGGATTATGAGGCATCGGCGGTGACGGCGATGC
>NZ_KB898544.1 GCF_000377645.1 Thiomonas sp. FB-6
CGCCGAACCGTGTACAAGGCAAGCACGACGAACAGAAATACCCACGCCAGGAAGGCGCCGGCGAAGCCTCTCAGCAGCAGGCCCTGAAGTGCATCGTTGGTCATCACCGTCTCATCGAGCTCGCGCGAGCTGCCATTCTTCGCCGTGCGCCGAATCGCCCGCGGAGGGGCCCGGCGTAGGCATGCCAGGAGAGGTCATCGCTGCAGACTGTCCATGATCCCGGCCCACCAGTCGTCGAGCTTGTTGGGGCCACGGGTCTTGAGCCTTCGCACCCGGCGTGCTTCGCCGTAGGAAAGAAGGCTGGGAAGCGCGCCGAGCGCCAGCAGGTAGGTGGCCGCGCGACCGGCGGCGATGGCCGCGCCGGTAACCATGCCCCAGTTCATCATGTACGAACCGACAAGACTCCATGCGACGCTTGCCAACATGGTCAGAAACGCGAAGCGCCCCAGACGCTGCTCCCAGGGAGCCGTATTCCTGCGGATGGCTTCGGCGTCGGCCGTCAGCGAGCGCAAGGGGCCTATGCCCAGAATGCGCGCGAAGGACCTGGGCAGGGTGAGTATCGCAGCAGCATTGAGGGTCGCGAAGCCCGGCAGGGGCCGCCAGCCCAACGAGTTCCTGACCTCCGGATGCCCGTGCAACCGACGTACCGTGAACCACCAGAACGCGGCCATCGACAGGTAGCCGGACAGCACAACACAAAAGAAGGCAACGGCGACCGGGAAGGGCAAATGCGTGTCCATCGTGATCAACGCTTCATCAGATGAGCCACTTGGTCATAGATCTTGCCGGCAACCAATTTTCCATAGAAGTCCCCGCCATCGATCGCGTGCGCGGTGGCTGAAATCGCCCCAGTTCCGACAGCGACCGAGAGCGCCGGCGATTTGAAGATGAAGACGGTTCCACCGATCACGATAATCGATAGGAATGAACCAGCGGCGCCGGCGCCAGCGGAACCGAGAAGGCCTCCTATTTCGACAAAGACTTCGCGATGCCAGTCGTCTCCTGGCTTATGCATGTCATGTACGTGACGGCCTCGCGCAGCGATGTCCACGACCAACAGTCCAGGACTCAGGATCTTCGCGACCCTCGCGAACATGGACACATTGGCAGCCTGCTGGATCGAGCGCAGGTCCAGGCGCGTGATCTTGAGGCTATTGCGTACACGATCAGGCACACGTTTCCCGCCTGGGGTCTGCATGGTCGAGCGCGGAATGGCGGATTGCCGGGCGCTGTTGACTTCCAACTGGAAGGCCGTGTTCAGTTCCTGGCCCGAGCGCCTCACCGCTTCGAGCGCTTGCGTCCTGGGCAGGCCCTGGTGCGCTCCGCGCGCCGTTGCGCGGCGGTAGTTGTCCAGGGCTTGCTCGTGCTTGCGCATGGCGCTCAGGAACTGACGCCTGCGTGCGGCGTACACG
>NZ_KB898545.1 GCF_000377645.1 Thiomonas sp. FB-6
CATCCGACCATCGCCGGGCTGGCGGAGGTGCTCGAGGGCAACTGGCCGCAGTGGTCGACCGAGGCGATGACCGCGGTCGACCGCGGCGGACCGCTGGCGGAGGCGATCAAGGCCGTGGACGCTGGAGACCTGGACGTCGTGTCCTTTCCTCAGCGTGCGCTCTGGTTCCTCGATCAACTCGAGGGCGGTAGCCGCAATTACGTGATCGACTCGGTCACGCGCATCGTCGGCGAACTCGATCTCGACCAGCTCGAGGCCTCGGTGCAGGCGCTGGTGGTCCGCCATCCGGCGTTGCGTAGCGCCTTCATCCCCGGCGAGGACGGGCCGCGGTTGCGCGTCATGGACCCCTCGCTGGCACAGACCGTGAAGCTGCGCCGCGAGCGTGTCGTGCCGGGCGTCGATCTGCAGCAGCGGCTTCTAGCCCGCCTGAACCAGCCCTTCGACCTCCAGAGCGCGCCGCTGCTGCGGGCCAGCGTGCTTGAAGTCACCGCCGAGGACCATGTCTTCGTGCTTTCGATTCACCACATCGTCAGCGACGGTTGGTCGATGGCGATCCTGTTCCGCGAACTCGCCATGTTGTACGCAGGCGCCAGGCTGGGCGAAGCGCCGCCCCTGACTGCGCTGCATGCGCTGCTCCAGGCGCGGGCGCAATCCAGCGGCGCATTCGACGCTGACGAGGCCTACTGGCGCGAACAGCTGGCCGGCCTGCCGCGCCTGGATGTGCCGACGGACCATCCTCGCCCCGCGCAGCCCGGTGCGGACGGCCTGTCGGTGGGTTTTCGCATCGAAGCCGACGTGGCCGAGGCCTTGCGCGCAATGGCTCATGCGCACTCGACGACCCTGTTCACGGCGCTACTCGCGGCATTCCAGCTCTTGCTGGCGCATCACTCCGGGCAGGACGACGTGGCGGTGGGCGTACCGGTTGCCGACCGGGTCGATCCGGCGCTCGCCGACACGGTCGGCTACCTGGTAAATACCGTCGTCATGCGCACGCGTCTGGACGGCGCCATCCGTTTCGGAGAGCTGCTCGAGCGTGTCCGCGACACGACACTGGAGGCGATCAACCATTCCCGGATGCCCTTCGATCGCGTGGTCGCGGCATTGCAACCCGAGCGCGAGACGGGGCGTCATCCGCTGGTCGACGTAATCTTCGCATTCGACGACTTTCCCCAGCAAAGCGTGGAACTCGATGGCCTGCGGTGCAGCCCGTGGTCGATCCGTGGCGACACCGCGAAGTTCGACCTGTCGATGGCGCTGCATCCCGAAGGCCGAGGACTGGAGGGCTACCTGGAGTTCCGGACCGATCTGTACGACGAAGCGATGGTCGAGCGCATGGCGCGGCGCTTCGACGTGTTGCTGCGCTCGGTAGTGGCGTCGCCCGAGACGCCGATCGGGGAGTTGGCCTG
>NZ_KB898546.1 GCF_000377645.1 Thiomonas sp. FB-6
CGTGTACGCCGCACGCAGGCGTCAGTTCCTGAGCGCCATGCGCAAGCACGAGCAAGCCCTGGACAACTACCGCCGCGCAACGGCGCGCGGAGCGCCCCAGGGTTTGCCCAGGACGCAGGCGCTCGAAGCCGTACGGCGCTCGGGCCAGGACCTGAACGACGCCTTCCGCCTTGAAATCAACATCGCCCTGAAGCATTCGTACGCGCGCTCGACCATGATGACCCCCGCGGGAAGGCGCGTGCCGGACCGTGTGCGCAACAGCCCCAAGATCACGCGCCTGGACCTGCGCTCGCTCACGCAGGCAGGGCATCTGGGGTGGTTTGGCAAGGTCGCGAATCGACTGGGTCCCGGGCTAGTGGTCGTCGACGGCATTCGACGCGTCAATCATGTGCATGACATATATGCGGCCGGTGGCGACTGGCATCGCGAGGCTTTCCTCGAAGGATTCGGAATGGCGGGCTCCGGCTTTGGCGGAACCGTAGGTACAGGCGCATCGATTGTGCTGATCGGTGGGGTCGCGGTCGTTTTCAGATCCCCCGCGCTGACAGTCGCGGCCACGGTTCAAGGGGTTTCAGTCACAGCGCATGGCATGGACACCGGCGAACAACTCGGCAGACAGTTCGGTGGCTGGCTCTACGACCGCGTTGCTCCTTATCTGAAGCATTGATCATGGTGAACGACGAAGCCTTCTTGCCGCTCGTTCTTGCAGGCGGCATGGCCTTGCTGTGCGGCTTGGTCGCGATAGTCATGTTCGGATTCGGAACGGTTCGGCGCCTGCGCAAGCATCCGGAGCTCCGGGATTCGTTCGGATTGCAGCCCCTGCCGGGTTTCGCAACCGTCAATGCGGCTTTGGCGCTCACGGTGCCCAGATCCTTTGCCCGAATGCTGGCGATGAGCCCCTTGTTCCCGCTGATGGCCAATGGCCTGGCCCTGCACAGGCACACGAGCCCTGGAGAGCGCCGCCTGGCGCGCTTTGCCTTTCTCAGCATGTTGTCGTACGTGTTGATGTCCTTTGTCTTGTCGGACCTGAAGAAATGGGGTCCCGTGACCGGTACGGCAATCGCCGTCGGCCGCGCCGCAGCCTACCTGCTGGCGTTCGGCTCGCTTCCGAGTCTTCTGACCTTCGGCGAGGTGCGCCGTGCGCAGAGGCTCAAGACCCGTGGCCCCAACAAGCTCGACGACTGGTGGGCCGAACTCATGGACAGCCTGAAATGACCTGTCCTGGCATGCCTGCGCCGGGCCCCCTCGCGGGCGCTTCGACGCACGCTAGAACACGGCCATTCGCGCGAACCCCATGAGACGGCGATGACCAACGAGGCACTCCAGGGCCTGCTGCTGAGAGGCTTCGCCGGCGCCTTCCTGGCGTGGGTATT
>NZ_KB898547.1 GCF_000377645.1 Thiomonas sp. FB-6
CGTCCTTGAAGTCCCCGATGTCGGGAACCTTCACCTGCATCTGCGCCATTGCGTGTCTCCGTGTTCCTGGCTGTTCGTTCCGCGCCGCGCCTCAGAGCAGGACCCGGCGCAGATCGCCAAGCAGCTCACCCAGCAAGGTGGTGAAGCGCGCGCCCATCGCGCCGTCGATCACGCGGTGGTCGTAGGACAGCGACAGCGGCAGCATCAGCCGGGGCTGGAACTGCTTGCCGTCCCACACCGGCTGCATCTGCGACTTGGACAGCCCGAGAATCGCCACCTCCGGCGCGTTGATGATGGGCGTGAACGCGGTGCCGCCGACCCCGCCCAGGCTGGAGATGGTGAAACTGGCGCCCTGCATGTCGGCCGGCTTGAGCTTGCCGTCACGCGCGGTGGCCGCCAGCTGGGACATCTCCGCGGCGATCTGGCGCAGGCCCTTCTTGTCGGCGTCCTTGAGCACCGGCACCACCAGGCCCTGCGGCGTATCCGCCGCGAAGCCCAGGTGCACGTAGTCCTTGAGGATCAGGTTCTCGCCCTTGTCGTCCAGCGAGGCGTTGAACTCGGGCATCAGCTTGAGCGCCGCGCAGCAGGCCTTCATGACGAAGGCCAGCATGGTCAGCTTGGTACCGGCTGCCGCCGGGCTGGCGTTGAAGCTCTTGCGGAACTCCTCCAGCTCGGTCACGTCGGCCTCGTCGAACTGCGTGACGTGGGGAATCATCACCCAGTTGCGCGCCAGGTTCGGGCCCGAGATCTTCTTGATGCGCGACAGCGCCTTGGACGACACCGCGCCGAAGCGCGAGAAGTCGACCTGCGGCCACGGCAGCAGGTCCAGCCCGGGGCCGCCGCGCCCGCCGCCGGCCTGCGCGGATGCGCGGGTCGTCGCCTGCCCGCTCATCACGGACTTGACGAAACCCTGTACGTCCTCGGCGGTGATGCGCCCCTTCGGGCCGCTTCCCTTGAGTTCGTCGAGGGGCACGCCGAAATCGCGCGCCAGCTTGCGTACCGACGGCGAGGCATGGGGCAGGCGCGCCGGGTTGGGCTCGGCCTGCACCGGCGGCAACGCCGCGGTCGGCGGAGTCGGGCGCCGCGGCTCCGAGGCCAGCGGCGCCGCGGGGCTTGCGGCCGCCGGAGCCGGCGCTGCCGCCGCCGGGGCCGCAGCAGGCTGCTGCGCCTGCGCCGCGGCAGGCCCGGCCGCCGGCGCCGCCGCCTCGGCCGGCGCGCTCGCGCCCTCCTCGGCCTC
>NZ_KB898548.1 GCF_000377645.1 Thiomonas sp. FB-6
TCCTTGAATGCTTGTCCGTATCGAGCCACGTTCGTCCTTCATCTCCGCCCCCAGGGTTGATCTATGAAGGCGACATCTATTCTGACGCAGGGGGCCCTGCAGGATGTCGGTGCAGTCTGAGCAAGCGCTGCGCTGGCGATTCAGGTTGCTCGGCAGCTTGGTCGAAGGCGGCTAGTGCCTCGTCATCGGGTTCTGTCGTCATAGGTGTCCTTGGAGTGCACGAACAGTCGTGCATCTCGTGTAGCGATGACAGCGTCACCGCCGCTCACCCTATGCACGGGAGGCCACCTATGTCACTGCCTGTGGCATCGGTTCAGCCGCATCAACCGACTCAGAACCACGGACTCGAAGGTCCACAATCAAGAACGCTACGGCCACCTCCAGGTGGTCTGCCCGATACGTTGCAACGTACCCGCTCGTAGCGTAGTCCGGCAGACCAAGTGGCTTACAGCGGAGGTACGTGAGGCCGCGCGGCACCTCATATTCGAGCATGCGCCTTAGGTAGTCTAAAAGGGGCTTCACCTCCCTTGCGTAGGAATAGGTGACGTGGAAATAGATTTCACAGATGCCATACGAGAAGAGCTTGTCGAAGTGCTTCTTCATTTCAGTCCGGTCTAGACCGGAGCAGACAAGCGCCTCGTAGATGGCTATCTCCTGACCAGATGCTCGAATGACAGCATCCCGTTCTCCAGGGTTCCCCTTCGCCGTTGCTCCGCCACGAGATTGGTCCGCCACGTCCCACTTGACAAAGGCAAGCGAGGCCCCAAGCACCTCTCGCACAGCGGTATTGAGGTCATCTTCGAATCTTGCTTCGTCCTCCGGATTCTTCCTGTCGCGCAGCATTGCCGACATGCGCTGGAGCGCAGCAACAGCACGTGAAACTTGCCGCACGAGATAGCCTTGCAACCCTTCGCCAGGAGGGCCAAGCACGTCGCCAACTTGGGAAAAGGGAAGCTCAGTCATTTGCTGCAAATCAGCCCTAATCTTCGAAACCGTGTCAAGGTCGAACGATGCCGATGCAACGCCCCCTGCGTCAGAATAGATGTCGCCTTCATAGATCAACCCTGGGGGCGGAGATGAAGGACGAACGTGGCTCGATACGGACAAGCATTCAAGGA
>NZ_KB898549.1 GCF_000377645.1 Thiomonas sp. FB-6
TGCTGATCGACCCGACCGGCTCGGGGGCGAACTTCTTCACCAAGAAGACCGATTACCTGGCCGACGTGAGCATTCCGGCCTCCACCGTGTGGCCGATCCCGCTGGCCCATTTCGTGGTGCAGCAGGGCATCAAGCGCGTGGCCATCGTGTATGACGCCAACGACTTCGACGCCTCGCAGGCCGAGACCACCAAGGAAGTGCTGTCCCAGGCCGGCGTCAAGCCGGTGTACTACCACGGCGTGCCGACCACCGAGTCGAATTACACCATCCTGCTGCACACCATCAAGGCCGCGAACCCGCAGGCCGTGCTGGAGTTCGGCTACGCGCCCAACGACATCGCCTTCCTGCGCGCGCTGTCGCAAAGCGGCCTGCACTTCGACATGACCTTCTCCATCTTCCCGGGCCAACTGCTCGATCTGATGAAGAAGAACGTGGGCGTCAATGGACTGGCCTACACCTACACCTACCCGACCCCGCCGCTGGTCAAGTACGAGAAGGTGGACTACGGCATGAACACCGCCGACTTCGTCAAGGCCTTCCAGGGCGCCGAGAAGAAGGCCCCGAACTTCCTCGACGCCGCCGGCTACAACACCGGCCTGGTGATGCAGTACATGCTGGACAAGGCGCCCAAGTTCACCCAGGAGGACTTCCACGGCGCCCTGCTCAACGACATGTCGGGCAAGGTCACCACGCTGCTGGGGCCGTTCAAGATCAACGAGAACGGCGCCCAGCTCGGCCAGCCGCTGCCGGTGGCGCAGATGGTGCCCGAAGGCAAGGACCTGAAGTTCGTCGTGGTGTACCCGGCCGACCACGCCACCGGCAAGCCGGTGTACCCGGCTCCGAAGCGCTGAGCCTTCGCGCCAACCGTCATTTCCTCGCATGACCGTGCCGGGGCCCTCGGGCCCCGGTTCTCGGCGTGCGTCCGTTCGCGAAGGGGCGAGTCGTGGAATTGCTGCTCTATGCCGTGGCAGGGGGAATCCTGTACGGCATTTTCTTCACCCTGGTGGGTCTGGGGCTGAACCTCATTTTCGGGGTGATGCGCATCATCAACCTGGCGCACGGGCA